>NZ_JBHRXI010000016.1:342876-528812 GCF_042648365.1 Lutimaribacter marinistellae
GACAGCAAGGGGCGGGTATCCATACCGGCCTCGTTTCGCCGTGTTCTTGAGTCGAGCGATCCCAACTGGCAACCCGGCGAGAACCCCGAGCTTGTGATCGTCTACGGCGACCATCGCCGCAAATACCTTGAATGCTATACGATCGAGGCGATCGAAGAGGTCGACGCCAAAATCGATGCCCTTCCGCGCGGCTCGATGGAGCGCAAGATGCTTCAGCGCCTGTTTCACGGCATGTCCTTTCCAACCAATGTCGACGAGACCGGCCGCCTGGTGCTGCCGGCCAAGCTGCGCAGCAAGATCGAACTGGATGGCGAGGCCTTTTTTATCGCCTCGGGCGATACGTTCCAGATCTGGAAGCCCGAGACATACGAGGCCGAAGAACTGGCGGCGACCGAGGAGTGGTTGGACGAGCTGCCCGAGGATTTCGATCCGTTGCAATTCCTTGACGGCGCAGGGGGCGCGTAACGGCATGGCTGCTGCGGCCCGCCCCCCAAGCAACGATCCGCATGTTCCCGTCCTGCTGCGCCCGCTTCTGAGGGCTGTCGCGCCGGTGGCGGGCAACTGGCTCGACGGAACGTTCGGGGCAGGCGGCTACACGCGTGGTTTGCTTGCCGCGGGTGCCGACCGGGTCATCGCGGTCGACCGCGATCCGCTGGCCTTTGAGATGGCGGCCGAATGGGCAGGAGAGTTCGGCGACCGGCTGGTGATGCAGCAGGGCGTGTTCTCCCGGATGGACGAATATGCGCAGGATCTCGACGGCGTCGTTCTGGACCTTGGGGTGTCGTCCATGCAGCTCGACCAGGCCGAGCGGGGATTTTCCTTCATGAAGGACGGCCCGCTGGACATGCGGATGAGCCAGGAGGGGCCGAGTGCCGCGGACCTTGTCAACGAGGCGTCCGAGGAGGATCTGGCCGATATTCTGTTCCATTATGGTGAGGAACGCGCCAGTCGTCGGATCGCAAAGGCGATCGCGCGGGCGCGGGCCGAAGAGCCGATCACCACGACGCTGAGGCTGGCCGAGATCGTCGAGGGATGCCTGCCGCGCGCCAAGCCTGGCCAGTCGCATCCCGCAACGCGCAGCTTTCAGGCCCTGCGGATCGCTGTGAACGACGAATATGGCGAGCTTTACGGCGGCCTGATGGCGGCAGAGCGCGCCTTGCGGCCGGGCGGACAGCTTGCCGTTGTCACCTTTCACTCGGTCGAGGACCGCATGGTGAAACGGTTCCTGCAGGAGCGCGCGGGCCGGACGGGCCGGGGAAATCGCTATGCGCCCGAGATCGAGAAGGCCGCGCCGCAATTCGAATTGAAATCGCGCAAGGCAATCGGGCCGGATGCCGAGGAACTGGCAGATAACCCGCGCGCGCGCTCGGCCAAGCTGCGCGTGGCCGTGCGGACCGATGCGCCGGCCGGGGACGCGGTTGCGCCGCGCGCCATGGGAATGCCGCAACTCAAGGGGGACAAGCAATGAAGGGTGTGATCTATGTGCTCACCGCGCTGGCCGTGTTCGGGTTGGCACTTTGGGCCTACCAGGAAAACTATCGCACGCAGCAGGTTCTCTCCGATACCCAGCAGCTTCAACGCGAGATCGGGGCCGCGCAGATCCGCCTGTCTGTTCTGCGGGCCGAGTGGGCCTATCTGAACCGCCCCGACCGTCTGCGAGAGCTTGCGGACCTGAATTTCGACCGTCTGGGCCTGTTGCCGCTGCGGCCTGACCAGTTCGGGCAGGTCGACCAGGTGGCCTATCCGAGCGAACCGGACCTGCCGATCCTGAACCCGGTCGACGTCGCCAACCTGGAGGTGCAGCAGCCATGACGCCGCGCACGCCCCTGCGCCCGCTGGCGCGCATCCTCGAAGCCCGCGCGAGAGGTGAAAACCCCGACGCTATCGAGCGTGAGAACATCCGCAAGCGCCACGAAGAGATGCAGGACCGCGCCCGCGCCCGGGCCGAGGGGCGGATCCTGGTACTTGGCGCTTTCTTTCTCTGTGCCTTTCTGACAGTCGGCGCGCGGATGGGCCTTCTGGCGACCTCCGAAGCACAGGAACCGGTGGCAAGCGCGCCCGGCGCCACCATCGCCACCCAACGCGCCGACATTGTCGATCGGAACGGGCGCCTGCTGGCCACCAATTTCGAGACGCATTCCCTTTATGCGCACCCCCAGCAACTGATCGACCCCGAAGGCGCGGCGGATGCGCTGGTCCAGATCTTCCCGGACCTCGATCGCGAGCGGCTGCTCAAGGATTTCACTGGCAAACGCAAGTTCCTGTGGATCAAGCGCCGCATCAGCCCCGAGCAGAAACAGGCCGTTCATGACATCGGCGATCCCGGTCTGCTGTTCGGCCCGCGCGAAATGCGGCTGTATCCCAACGGTTCGCTCGCTGCCCATATCCTTGGCGGTGCAGGGTTCGGCAAACAGGGTGTGAACGCCGCCGAGGTCAAAGGCGTCGCCGGTGTCGAAAAACAGTTCGATGGATACCTCACCGACCCGGCCAACGGAACAAGACCGCTGCAATTGTCTATCGATCTGACGGTTCAGTCCGCGGTCGAGCGTGTTCTGTTCGGCGGCATGCGGATCATGAACGCCAAGGGCGCCTCGGCCATACTGATGGATGCGCATACGGGCGAGGTGATCGCGGCGGCCTCGCTGCCCGATTTCGACCCGAACGACCGCCCGCGCCCTCCCACCAGCGGGTTCGACCCGTCCGACAGCCCGCTGTTCAACCGATATGTGCAGGGTGTTTACGAGTTGGGATCGGTCTACAAGATCTTTGCCGCTGCGCAGGCCGTCGATTTGGGGCTGGTGAACTCGGAAACGATCATCGACACGTCCGGGCCGATGCGGATCGGGCGCTTTCCCATCGGTGAATTCCGCAACAAGAACTACGGCAAGCTTTCGGTGGCCGACATCATCGTACACAGCTCCAACCGGGGGACCGGGCGGCTCGCCCTGCAGATCGGGGCGGAGCGTCAGCAGGAGTTCCTGAACGCGCTTGGCATGTTCGACCCGACGCCTTTCGAGATTGTCGAGGCGGCAACGGGTCAGCCGCTCAAGCCGCAGAACTGGGGTGAGCTGTCGACCGTAACCATTTCCTATGGCCATGGGCTGTCGACCTCGCCAATGCATCTTGCCGCCGGTTACGCGGCCATCGCCAATGGCGGTCGCTATGTCAGCCCGACGGTGCTGAAACAGAAAGGACCGCAATACGGGCCGCGCGTCATTTCGGAAAACGCGGCACGGCAGGCGCAGATGATGCTGCGCAAGGTTGTGACCAGCGGCACCGCCAGTTTCGCCGAGGTTCCGGGTTACGAGGTCGCGGGCAAAACCGGTACGGCCGACAAGCCCAAGCCGCGCGGTGGCTACTACGATGACCGCGTGATCGCGACCTTTGCCACGATGTTCCCGGTCTCGGACCCGAAATATGTGCTGATCGTCACGCTCGACGAGCCTTCGATCGTTGCCTATGGCGAAAAGCGGCGGACCGCCGGCTGGACGGCCGTTCCGGTCGCCGCCGAACTGATCGGACGCATCGCGCCGCTTCTTGGACTGCGACCGCGGCTTGAGCCCGGGCAGGTGGCTGGTATAACGCTGACCTCGAACTGATCACCAAAATACGGGGCGGCGCGATGGGCACACCACCGGCACGACATCTCGGCCAGTTGGGCCTGACCGCGCGCGGCGGACGCGACCCGGTCATCGCGGGGTTGGCCGTCGACAGCCGCGAGGTCAAGGATGGCTATCTGTTTGCCGCGCTTCCCGGTACGCGCGTGCATGGCGGAGAGTTCATCCAATACGCATTGCGCATGGGGGCCTCGGCGATCCTGACCGATGCTGAAGGCGCCCGGATCGCGGCAGACGAGCTGGCCGCATCCGACGCCGCCCTGGTGCTGGCCGACGATCCCCGGCAGGTCCTGAGCCTGACCGCAGCGCTGTGGTTCGGCGCGCAGCCCGAGGTGATGGTTGCCGTAACCGGGACCAATGGAAAGACGTCGGTGGCCAGCTTCACCCGGCAGATCTGGGCGGCCCTCGGGCGCAAAGCCGTGAACCTTGGCACGACCGGCGTCGAAGGTACGTGGACCGCGCCCCTGGCACATACAACGCCCGAGCCGATCACCCTGCATCGTACGCTGATGCAGGCGGCCGAGGGTGGCGTGACCCATGCCGCGATGGAGGCGTCGAGCCACGGCCTCGAGCAGCGCAGGCTGGATGGTGTGCGGCTGGCCGCGGCGGGCTTTTCGAACTTCACGCAGGACCACCTCGACTATCACGAGAGTTTCGACGCCTATTTCGCTGCCAAAGCCGGCCTGTTTCGCCGGGTCCTGCCCGAAGACGGCATCGCGGTCATCAACCTCGACGATCCCAAGGGCGCAGAGATGCGTGCCATCGCGGGAGCACGCGGTCAGGATGTGATCTCGGTTGGGCGGGGCGTCGGCGATCTGTGTCTGCTCAACCAGCGGTTCGACGCGACGGGGCAGGACATCCGGTTTTCGTGGCACGGAGAGCCACACCAGGCTCGCTTGGAGCTGATAGGCGGCTTTCAGGCCGAGAACGTATTGCTGGCCTGCGGTCTGGCCATTGCCAGCGGCGAAGAGCCCAAGGCGGTTTTTCGCGCCTTGCCCGAGCTTTCCACCGTTCGTGGCCGGATGGAACTGGCGGCAACGCGCAGCACCGGAGCGGCGGTCTTTGTCGATTATGCCCATACACCTGACGCCGTCGCGACCGCGCTTGCCGCGTTGCGTCCGCATGTCATGGGCCGCCTCGTGGCCATCGTCGGCGCAGGCGGGGACCGGGATCCGGGCAAGCGGCCACTGATGGGCCGGGCCGCGGCCGGGAATGCCGATATCGTTTTCGTCACCGATGACAATCCGCGCAGCGAGGATCCCGGCGCCATACGTTCCGCCGTGATGGAGGGAGCGCCCGAGGCGACCGAGGTCGGCGACAGGGCCGAAGCGATCCTGCGCGGTGTCGACACGCTGCAACCCGGCGACGCGCTGCTGATCTGCGGCAAGGGACATGAGACAGGCCAGATCGTCGGAGACCAGGTTCTGCCATTCGACGATGCCGAACAGGCGAGCATCGCGGTCGCCGCGTTGGAAGGGCGCGAAGCATGACGCTTTGGACGGCATCCGAGGCCGCAGACGCGACAGGAGGCGAGGCACGGGGCGATTGGTCCGTGACCGGTGTTTCGATCGACACGCGCACGATTGCACCCGGTGATCTTTTCGTGGCCCTCAAGGCGGCACGCGATGGGCATGACTTCGTCGCACAGGCACTGGAGAAGGGGGCCGCTGCCGCGTTGGTTTCGCATATCCCCGAAGGCGTCGCGCCGGATGCGCCGCTTTTGCTGGTCGACGATGTGCAGACTGCACTGGAGGCGCTGGGGCGTGCATCGCGGGCCCGTTCGCAGGCGCGGGTCGTTGCAGTGACCGGCAGTGTCGGCAAGACGTCGACCAAGGAAATGTTGGCGAGCATGCTGGGCACGCAGGGCCGCACCCATGCCAGCGCCGCAAGCTACAATAACCACTGGGGCGTGCCGCTGACCCTGGCGCGAATGCCGCGCGACACCCAGTTCGCGGTGATCGAGATCGGGATGAACCATCCGGGTGAGATTGCACCGCTGGCCCGGCAGGCACGGCCGCATGTCATCATGGTGACCACCGTGGCGGCGGCCCATCTGGAGGCGTTCGACTCCATCGCGGGGATCGCGCGCGAGAAAGCATCGATCGCCGAGGGGCTTGAACCGCGAGGAGCGGCCATCCTGAACGCCGATATCGACGAGGCGGAAATCCTGCGCGCGGCCGCCGATGCGGCGGGGGCGCGGATCGTCTCCTTCGGGCGCCGCGCTGAGGAATACCGCCTGCTGAAGGTCGACGTCGAGAGCGATACGACACATGCCGTGGCCGAGGTGAACGGCCGGCAGGTCACGTTCGATCTGCAGAGCGGGGGGGCGCATTTTGCGATGAACGCCCTTGGGGCGTTGGCCGTATGCGCCGCGATGGGGGCGGACGAAGCGCGCAGTATCGAAGCACTTGGGCATTGGACGCCCTATCGTGGACGTGGACAACGCGAACGGATCACGCTGGCCGGCGGTGCCATCGAACTGATTGACGACAGTTACAACGCGAACCCCGCATCGTTGAAGTCGTCGCTGTCGGTGCTTGCAGCGGCGCAGGCGACACGTCGGGTGGCCATCCTGGGGGACATGAAGGAACTCGGCCTGTCGGCCGAGGCGATGCATGCGGAGTTTGCCAACCACGAAGAGATGACGCATATCGACCGGGTACATTGCATCGGTCCCCTGATGCGCGCGCTTCACGCCGCTCTGGCGAGGGACAGGCGCGGTGAATGGACCGAAACGAGCGCCGAAATGGCCGCTCGGCTGGAAGATCTGATCGAACCCGGCGATATCGTGCTGGTAAAGGGGTCTTTGAGCATGGATCTCGCACGGGTCGTTGACGCGCTGCGGAAAATGGGTAAAGGCGCGGAGCCTGACGCTTGAGACACGAACCGGGGACCTGAACGCGATGCTCTATTGGCTCACCCTCCTGTCGGACGGGGGGGACTTCTGGAACCTCTTCCGCTATATCACCTTCCGCGCCGGCGGGGCTTTCCTGACCGCGCTCATCTTCGGGTTCCTGTTCGGCAAACCCCTCATCGACGTGCTGCGCAAGACGCAAGGCAAGGGGCAGCCGATCCGCGATGACGGGCCGGAAGGGCATATCGCCAAGGCCGGCACCCCGACCATGGGCGGGCTGTTGATCGTGGGCGCGCTGCTGACGGCGACGCTGTTCTGGGCGCGACTCGACAACCCGTTCGTCTGGTTGGTGCTTTTCGTGACGCTGGCCTATGCGTTGATCGGGTTCTGGGACGATTACGCCAAGGTATCGAAACAGAACACCAAGGGCGTGCCGGGCAAGCTGCGCCTGGCGCTGGGCATCCTGATCGCGACGGTCGCCGCGCTCTGGGCCGCGTGGAATCATCCGGCCGAACTGCAAAACCAGTTGGCGCTGCCGGTGTTCAAGGATGTGCTGGTCAATCTCGGCATCCTCTACGTTCCTTTCTCTATCGTGGTGATCGTCGGTGCGGCCAATGCGGTGAACCTGACGGATGGCCTGGACGGGTTGGCCATCATGCCGGTGATGATCGCGGGCATGACGCTGGGCGTGATCGCCTATGCGGTGGGCCGTGTCGACTTTACCGAGTATCTCGACGTGCATTACGTGCCCGGCACCGGCGAAATCCTGGTCTTTGCCATGGCGTTGTTCGGCGCGGGGCTGGGGTTCCTTTGGTACAACGCGCCGCCGGCAGCTGTTTTCATGGGCGATACCGGCTCTCTGGCGCTTGGCGGCGCGCTGGGGGCCATCGCGGTGGCAACGAAACACGAGCTGGTGCTGGCCGTCGTTGGCGGGCTGTTCGTTGTCGAGGCGCTGTCGGTGATCGTGCAGGTGTTCTACTTCAAGCGCACTGGCAAGCGTGTCTTCCTGATGGCGCCGATCCACCACCATTACGAGAAGAAAGGCTGGGCCGAGCCGACCATCGTCATCCGCTTCTGGATCATCTCGCTGATCCTCGCGATGATTGGTCTGGCCACGCTCAAGGTGCGCTGAGACCCTCTCGGGCCGCGAATTGACCGTTTTGTACATCCCCGGACGGAGCGATTGATCGTTTTGTACAAGGGGGTACCACCCCTTTTCCGGCCCCCCCGGTGGAGGTTGACGTTTTCACATTCACCCGTGACGGGTATGCTGCCGATAAGATGGCATGGTGATCGGGTGACGTGGGCAATCGTGTCGGCATGGTTTGCAGAGAACGCCTTCGTGCTATCCGGCAGTGCGGCGCTTGTCGCTATCGTCGGAGCCGTCTTCGCGCCATTCCAAATTTTTTCTTCGAACTGAGACCGTCAAACTGGATGACGAAACCAGGGCGGCCCTGGCTCCGGTTCGGGCCAAGGACGGACCTGCTTTGACGATACCCGAATTCATCCGGTTAAGAGGTGAGTTGAAGGATGACCTCCTTTAGGAATTGTCCGAGGCGGGGATGCCGAGAAGGAGCAGCTGCGCGCGCGGATCGCGGAACTGGAACAGCAGATCGCCAACCCGGACGCGGCCTTTGCCGAGGCGCAGAAGCGGATCGCCGAGTTGGAGGCACGGCTGGAACGCTTCGGCAACCAGATCGGCGGCGACCGGCTGGCCGAGGCGCGCAGGGCGCTGGAGCAGGGAGACTATTCGATTGCCGACGACCTGTTTGCCGAGATCGAGGAGCGCCGCAGGCTGGAGGTGGAGGAAGCCGCCCGCGCGGCCTTCGGGCGCGGCGAGATCGCCGAGGCCGAGGTGCGCTGGGCCGATGCGTCCCGCCACTATGCGCGGGCAGTCGATCTGCAGGAGGAGCCGGAGTTCGACACACTGTTCAAGGCAAGAGAACTCGCTTGGCTCGCCGGAGAGTTCGATTCGGCGCTTCTATTCGGCCACCGACTGATAGAGTTGGCCCGGACATTGAGCGAGCCGGAAAAACTGTCGCGCGCCCTGAACGAACATGCGCTAACGTTGGAGGGACAGGGCCGCTACGCCGAGGCCGAGACGTTGCTCCGGCAAGCGCTGGAGATCTGCGAACAGACCCTTGCAGTGGATCATCCGCATACGCAATTGGTTCGGAAGAACGTGGAGTCGTTGCGCTCCCAGAAGCCCGGTTAGCGCCGCTTGCAATCCGGACAAGCCTCGGTACAGGGTGGCGCGAGGATGGGTTTGAGGGAGAGCGGCGATGATCCCGGTCAAAGGGTTTGCGGGCCACAAGGTGGCGGTTCTGGGGCTGGGCCGGTCTGGCCTTGCGACGGCCCGCGCGCTGATCGCCGGTGGGGCGACGCCGCTGTGCTGGGATGACAACCCGGAGGCCCGCGCGCGCGCCGAGGCCGAGGGCCTTACCTGCGTCGACCTTTCCCGCGACGGCGCTTTTGACGCGGTCGCCGCGCTGATCGTGTCGCCCGGGATTCCCCATCTTTACCCCGTGCCGAACCCGGTGGTGCGCAAGGCGCTTGAAGCAGGCGTGCCGGTCGATAACGATATCGGGCTCTTTTTCCGGTCGCTCGCCACGCCCGGATGGGCAACCTTTGACACCGTCCCGCGGGTGATCGCAGTGACCGGGTCGAACGGGAAGTCCACCACCGCTGCGCTGATCGACCATATCCTGCGCGAAGCCGGGCGTCCTGTTCAGCTGGCAGGTAACATCGGTCGGGGCGTTCTGGATCTGGATCCGCCCGGAGAGGGGGGCGTGGTCGTGCTGGAGCTTTCCAGTTACCAGACGGAATTGGCGCGTGCGCTGACGCCCGACGTGGGCGTCTTCACCAATCTCAGCCCCGATCACCTTGACCGGCATGCCGGCATGGGCGGCTATTTCGCGGCCAAGCGGCGGCTGTTCGCGGAAGGGGGGCCGGAACGTGCGGTGATCGGTGTCGACGAGACCGAGGGCCTGTTTCTTGCCGGGCAGTTGGCCGAAGGGCCGGGCGATGACCGCGTGATCCGCATCTCATCGGGCCGCAAGCTGTCGGGGCCGGGTTGGCATGTCTTTGCGCGCAAGGGGTTCCTGAGCGAGTACCGCAAGGGGCGGCAGGTCGGCTCCATCGACCTGCGCGCGATCAAGGGGCTGCCCGGTGCCCATAACCACCAGAATGCCTGTGCGGCCTATGCCGCCACCCGCGCGCTTGGCCTTTCGCCAAAGGCGATCGAGGCGGGCATGCATTCCTATCCCGGTCTGCCGCATCGCAGCCAGCTTGTCGCGGAGGCGGGTGGCGTGACCTATGTCAACGACTCCAAGGCGACGAACGTGGACTCGGTGCTCAAGGCGCTTGCGGCCTTCGATCGGGTCCGCTGGATCTGCGGCGGGCTTGAAAAGGAAGGCGGGCTCGACGCGCTGAATGCGGCCAAGGGATCGGTCGTGAAGGCCTATGTCATTGGGCGCGAGGCAGCGGGTTTTGCCATGCAGCTCGACGTGGAGGCCGAGGTCTGCACCACCATGGCACGTGCGGTCGAGCGGGCGATGGCCGAGGCACAACCGGGCGAGACCGTATTGCTGGCCCCCGCGGCGGCGAGTTTCGATCAATATGACAATTTCGAGCGCCGCGGCGAGGATTTCATGGCCGAGCTGCGTGCGCGGCTGCCGCAATAATCAGAACAGAGAGCCCTGTTCGGGCGCGTCGGATTTGCCTTTGCGGGTCTTCCCGCCGCCGACCGCGCCGGTGGCGAGTTTGCCGTCGGCAAACTCGATCTCAAGCGCCGCGTGCTTTTCGGCCTCGGCGCGGGTGGTGACAACCTGCTCACCCGCGCGGACCACGGCGTAGCCGCGCGCGAGCGTCGCCTTGTAACTGAGCGTTTCGCGCAGGCGGTCGGTCGCCTCGAGCTGTTTTGACAGCCGGTCGAGATGCGCGGTGTAGAGCGGCCTAAGGCGCAGGGCGCAGCGGTCGAGCTCTTGTCGTTTGCGGGCAATGTCGCGGGCGATCCGTTCGGCCGAAAGCCTGCGTATGCTTTCGGCCAGTGCACGGCGTTTGTCGCGCGTGGATCGGTCGAGGGACGGGACAAGTCTCGATCCGGTCGTGGCAAGGGTCCGGCGCCGCTCCTCGAGCCTGCTGCGCAGGAGCGATGGGCGCAGCGCGGCAGAGCTTTGCGACAGCGCATATTGGCGTTGGCGGACCAGGCCCGTCAGTGCGCCCGGCAAACGGAATGCAGCATTATCAAGGCGTTGGCGGGGGTTCTCCAGCAAGGTTTCCGGTCGTGGCAGCAGACGGGAGAGATCGCGCAGCCGTTGAGCGCGACGGGCGGCCACCTCGCCGGTGGCCCGGGTCAGGCGGGCGCCCAGCTGATCGGTGCGGGCGAGCAATTCCATGCGGACCGGTACGGCGAGCTCGGCGGCGGCGGTGGGGGTGGGGGCGCGGCGGTCCGAAACGTAGTCGATCAGCGTGGTGTCGGTCTCGTGCCCGACGGCCGAGATCAGGGGGATCTCGCTGGCGGCGGCGGCGCGGGCGACGATTTCTTCGTTGAACCCCCAAAGATCCTCGATCGAACCGCCCCCGCGGGCAACGATCAGCAGGTCGGGACGAGGTAGCGCTCCGCCCGGGGTCAGGCGGTTGAACCCTTCGATGGCATGGGCCACTTCGCCGGCGCAGGCAGAGCCCTGCACCGCGACCGGCCAGATCAGCACCTTGCGGGGAAACCGTTCGCGCAGGCGGTGCAGGATGTCCCGGATCACCGCGCCCGAGGGCGAGGTGATCACCCCGATGATCTGCGGCAGATAGGGCAGGGGGCGTTTGCGTTCGGGCGCGAAAAGCCCTTCGGATTCAAGGGTTTTCTTGCGTTTCTCCAGCAGCGCCATGAGCGCGCCCTGTCCCGCGACGGCAACCTCGTCGACGTTCATGTTGTACTTGGACTGCGCGCCGAAGGCGGTCAAACGGCCGGTCACAACGACCTCGAGCCCCTCTTCGGGGATGACCGACAGACCGGCGATCTGGCCCTTCCAGGTGGTGCAGGCAAGGACGTTCCTGTCGTCCTTTACGTCGTAGTAGAGATGGCCGGAACGGGCCTTGAAAACACGGCCGACCTCACCGCGCACGCGGATGCGGCCAAAGCTGCCTTCTAGCGTGCGCTTCACCTCTCCGGACAGTTCCGAGACGGTGTATTCGGGCATGTTCTGCCCCGGTGTCGGGTCGTCGAGAAGGTCCATTGCGCTGCCTCTTGCCTGCCGTCGACCGGAGTGTATCGCGCGGCGCGGGGGAGGCCAAGCATGTGGGTGCCGCCGAAATTGGGCGTTTTGTACATCCGCCAGAGAGGGGTTTGACCCTTTTTGTACTTAATGCAGGGTTAACGGGATGAGGGGTGCAAAGCCGCACCAAACCTGCCGACACTGCCGGGATTTGTCCTGACGGGTTTGACGCGAAATGCGCGGTGTTTTCCGTGGCGCGCGCATAGCGCGGCGAAGGGGAACCGGCTATCTTTGCCTTGAGGGAAGTCGTGAAAGGAGAGGCAATGTTTCGAAGGTTCGGAATCCTGGCGGTCTTGCCGGTGGTGATCACGGTGTCGGCCTGCTCACCTGCGGCGCAGCACGAGGCCGCCTGCGTAGGCGGGACGCTAACCGGGGCGACGATCGGCGGTGCCATCGGCAACCGGTTCGGCGGCGGCACGGGGCAGTCGATCATGACAGCCGCGGGCGCGTTGGTCGGTGGGGTCACTGCGGCGAATTCGATGAATTGCGTGAGGCCGTCATGATGAAACCGGTACTGATTTCGCTTGGCGTGACCCTTGGTCTCGCTTCTGGCGTGGCCGCGCAGAGCATGCCGACCGCCGCGCTCGAATTCCTTGATACCAATGATGACGTGCTGGTCACGCAGGACGAGATGGTGCGCCAGATGGACCTGTTCTTTGGACCCATGGACAGCAACGGCAACGGGCGGCTGGAATATGGCGAGGTCGAGGCCTTCATGCCGCGCGAGCTGTTCGACGGCGCGGATGCCAACGGCAACGGGACCCTGTCGCAGGCCGAGTATCGCGCACAGGTGATCGAGGATTTCCAGTCCGCCGATATCGATGGGGACGGCGTACTGGAGTGAGGGGGCCGGGCGTCAGTACCGGCTGGCGGGCGGCATGGCGAAGGCGTGCAGGAAACGGTGCGCCGTGACCGGGTCCGACAGGAAGGGCCAGCGGTCAAGCCGCCCCTCGCGAATGCCGGGTTCGGCCTCGTAGACGACGCGGTTTTCCTTGATCGTGGCAAGCACCTCGACCTGGGCCAGTGTTTCGGGGTCCACCGCGGTGGGGTCGTCAGACAGGAGGACGAAATCGGCCAGCTTGCCGGGGCTGATGCTGCCCTTGTTGTCCTCTTCGAAATGCTGCCAGGCCGGCCAGATCGTCATGGCCTTGAGCGCGGTCATCACGTCGACGCGCTGATGCGGGCCAAGGATGTCGCCCGACCGGGTCCGGCGGGTGACCGTGGCCGAGAGCACGCGCATCGAATCGGGAAAGGCCACCGGGGCGTCGTGATGCGTGCCGAACATCATGTCGCGCTGCACCAGCCAGCCGGTGGGAGAGATGTTGTCGGCGTTGACCGGTCCGACGGTGTGGTCGCGATGCCAGTCGCCCCAGTAGAACGTGTGCATCGGAAAGAGCGAGGGGAACACGCCGAGGCGCTTGAGGCTGTCGACCTGGTCTTCGCGCAGGAACTGGCCGTGGATCAGGACGGGCCGGATCGGTTTGCGTCCGTGTTCGGCCTGCGCCGCGTCGAGCGCGGCGATGAGCATGTCGGAGGCGCCTTCGCCATTGGCATGGGTGATGATCTGGCTGTCATTGGCGTAGCACCAGTTCACGGCCTCCTGCGTCTGTTCCATGGTGATGGCGGAATAGCCCGCATAGCCCGGAGGGTAGTCGCCGACCGGGTCGTAGTAGGGACGGTCGCGCAGGGCGGTAAAGCCCTGTGGCGAGCCATCGATGGTCAGTTTGCAGCCGCCCACGCGAACGCCGTTTTCGTAATCGGCAGACCGGTTCGCGGCAATGTAGTCGGCCGCTTCGAGCACGTCGGGATAGGCGACGACATCGATGGGCAGGCCGGTTTCGGCGGCGACGGATTTCAGGGCCTCGACCACTTCGGCGGTCGAGCGGCCATCCTGCCCGGTGGTGTAGCCAAACCGCGCCCAGAGCTCGGCGCCGGCCTGCGCAAAGGTCCGCAGACCGTCCTCGCCGAGGCTGGCGAGCATGGGGGCGAGCACGGCAAAGAACGCGTATTCCTCGAGCACGCCGTTGGGTTCGCCCTGTGCATCCTTGCGGATCACGCCACCGGGAGGCGCGGTGGTCGTGGCGGTGATGCCGGCCAGTTCCAGCGCCTTGGAATTGGCGACGCCCAGATGGCCGGACTGGTGCACGATGAGGATGGGTAGGTCGGACGACACGGCGTCAAGATCGTCGCGGGTGGGGTGGCGCAGTTCGGCCAGTTGCGCATTGTCATAGCCGAAGCCGATGATGAGGCCCAGTTGTTCGACCGCGTCGGCATTGGCAGCGGCCCAGTCCGACAGTTCCCGTTGCAGCGAGGCGATGTCGCGCGCCGTCCCGTCGGGCGGGGCAAGCAGGTTGGCCGAGAGCGCCTGCAGGCCGCCGAAGACGACATGGCCGTGGCTGTCGACGAAGCCCGGCAGCATCGCGCGCCCGGCAAGGTCGAAGCCCTGCGTTTCGGGGCCGCGATGGCTGGCAAGTTCTGACAGGTCGCCGATGGCGAGGATGCGGCCATCCTTGACCGCGACCGCCTCGGGGCGGGGAATGGCGTCGTCGATGCTGAG
The DNA here is from genome assembly GCF_042648365.1 of Lutimaribacter marinistellae. Lineage (NCBI taxonomy): Bacteria > Pseudomonadati > Pseudomonadota > Alphaproteobacteria > Rhodobacterales > Roseobacteraceae > Lutimaribacter > Lutimaribacter marinistellae. Next base: position 357,175 of record NZ_JBHRXI010000016.1, read on the forward strand.
GATCGGGCCGCCGGAATAGATCGTGTCGGCGATCTGTTGTGCAAGCGCGGGCAGTCCGGGCAGGGCGAGTGCAAGCAGGGCGGCGCGGATCGTGGTGCAGGGCATCGGCATGTCCGTTTCCTTTCTCAGGCGCGTTGGGCAAAGAGTATCCGACCGCCCCGATATGGCAAGGCAGGCCTTCGCGCGGCTGCGGCCTTGCGGGGGTGGGGCAGGGCGGATAGACCGCGCGGGACGGATTTGCGCGGGAGAGCGGTATGAACATTCTCATTCTCGGCAGCGGCGGGCGGGAGCATGCGCTGGCCTGGGCGGTGATGCAGAACCCCAAATGCGACAAGCTGATCGTGGCGCCGGGCAATGCCGGGATCGCGCAGATCGCGGAATGCGCGACGCTGGATATCGAGAACGGCGCGGCGGTGGTGAGTTTCGCGGATGAGAATGCCATCGATTTCGTGATCGTGGGCCCCGAGGCGCCGCTGGCGGCGGGCGTGGCGGACCGGTTGCGCGAGGCTGGCATCCTGGTCTTTGGCCCCTCGGCCGAGGCGGCGCGGCTTGAAGCCTCGAAGCGGTTCACCAAGGAGATCTGCGACGCCGCAGGGGCGCCCACGGCGGGCTATGCCCATTTCACCGATGCCGAGGCCGCCAAGGCCCATGTGCGCGCGCAGGGCGCGCCGATCGTGGTCAAGGCCGATGGGCTGGCCGCGGGCAAGGGCGTGATCGTCGCGATGGACGAAGCGACGGCGCTGGAGGCGATCGACGACATGTTCGGCGGCGCCTTTGGCGGGGCCGGGGCCGAGGTGGTGATCGAGGAGTTCATGGAGGGCGAGGAGGCATCGTTCTTTGTCCTGTGCGACGGCGAGAACGTGTTGCCCATCGGCACGGCGCAGGATCACAAGCGCGTGGGCGAAGGGGATACGGGGCTGAACACGGGCGGCATGGGGGCCTATTCGCCCGCACCGGTTTTGAGCGACGAGATCGCGGCCCGCGCGCTGGAGGAGATCGTCAAACCGACCGTTGCCGAGATGGCGCGGCGGGGCACGCCCTATCAGGGGGTGCTGTATGCCGGTCTGATGATCAAGGATGGCGCGCCGCGGCTGGTTGAATACAACGTGCGGTTTGGCGACCCGGAATGCCAGGTCCTGATGATGCGGCTGGGTGCGCAGGCGATGGACCTGATGCATGCGGCGGCCGAGGGGCGGCTGGACGGGTGCCGCGTGAACTGGGCCGAGGATCACGCGATGACGGTGGTGCTGGCGGCGAGGGGCTATCCCGGGGCTTACGAGAAGGGCAGCGAGATCGGCGGGCTGGGCGAACTGCCGGAAGACAGTGCCAACATGGTGTTTCATGCCGGGACGCGCGCGGAGTCTGGCAAGATCCTGGCCAATGGTGGGCGGGTGCTGAACGTGACCGCGCGGGGCGTGTCGTTGTCGGAAGCGCGGGACCGGGCCTATGCCATGGTCGATGCGATCGACTGGCCGGAAGGGTTCTGCCGCCGCGACATCGGCTGGCGCGCGCTGGACGCGGGGGAGGCTCCCGCCCCGGTTTGACGCCGTGGGCGTCGCACCGCGTTGGGCCGGGCGCCGCGCGTGCCGCGCGGCGCGGAGCCTGTGGGGAGCCTTTTCTTTTGCCTGTCCGGCAGCATATCGTGGGAGGCGAGGAGAGCGCTATGAGCGGACCGATCGACGAGAGCGAGCTGGAACGGCTTTATGCCGCGCGGGACTTGCGTTCGCTTGCTTTCGACTGGGTGCCGGTCGGGATCGTGGTGACCGAGGCGCGGGTGATCCGCGAGGTAAACCGGCGGTTCTGCGAGATGTTCGGCTATGACCGCGACGAGCTGCTGGACCAGCTGTTCGCCTTTCTCTACCCGACCGAGGCCGAGTTCCAGAACGTGCTGCATCGGGGCGACAAGGATCTGGGCGAGGGGAACCTCTACTGGGACGAGCGGGTCATGCGGCGCAAGTCGGGCGATCTGTTCTGGTGCCGGGTGCGGGGGCAGAGCTTTACCCCCGAGGCGCCGTTGAGGCGGGCGGTGTGGACCTTTGCCGACTTGTCGGAGACGCGGCCCTACCAGCCGCTGACCCAGCGCGAGCGGGAGGTTTTCTCGTTGCTGGGGGAGGGAAAGACCAGCAAGGAAATCGCGCGGGAGCTGGAGTTGAGCTATCGCACGGTGGAGGTGCACCGGGCGCGGCTGCTGAAGAAGTTCGGCGTCAACAACACGGCAGCACTGTTCCAGTCGCTGGGGGACATTCGCGGCGAACACGTGGTGGAATCGGGGCCCTAGCCGCGTGCAGGGGGCGCTGCCCCCTCGGCCTGCGGCCTCACCCCCGGGATATTTCGTGCAAGAGGAAGGGAGCGGGCGCTGTCAGGGGGACTGGCAGTCGAGGGCGCGTTCGACAGCCGTGCGGCCGGAGAAGGGTCCAAGGTCGCGGGTCTGCCAGCCTTCGCTGTGGAACACGGCGAGAAGGCGGGACCAGTCGGCGCTGGCGAGGACGAGTTCGGGGCCTTGCCCGCAATCGCGCAGGCCGCCGGTGATGAAATCCTCGCCGATGCGGTGATTCGTGACGCCGGGACGCTGGGCGATCTCGGTGAGCCGGCCCGTGTCGTAGCGCCAGATGCGCAGGGTCCTGGCGAGGTGGGGGCGGTCGACATAGGCCAGTTCCACGTAGCCGTCACCGTCGAGATCGCCGATGCCCGCCGGGGCCAGCCATCGGTTGCGCTGGCCGATATGGGGTGTGGCAGTGATCTTGCCGCGGGGGCCGTAGATGGCGAGGCTCGCCCCGGTGCTGGCCTCGGCCTCCACCACGATGACCTCGGGCGCGCCATCGCCGTCGAGGTCCGCCAGGCGAGGCGCGAGATCCTCGAAAACGCGGTTTTCAGGCAGTGTCACGCTGATGGTCCGGCCCGAGGCAAGCGTCATTTCAAGCGCGCCCCATTCGATGGCGTCGCCGAGGACCCCATGCGCGTAGCGAGTCGTGGGTTGGGTGTAACGGGCGGCGTTTATTGCATCGGCAAGGGCCGGGAGCGGGTGCCACATGCACAGCGCCAAGAGCGCGCCGCGGGCGCGGCGTTGCCATGGGCGGGCGGGGTGGCGCGGCGCCTTGCTTTGGCACAGGGCGCGCGCCGGGGGCATCAGATCTGCTTTTCGGGCATCTGCACGATCAGCCCGTCGAGCGCGTCGGTCACCTTGATCTGGCAGGTCAGGCGCGAGCGCGCGGGGTCGGGCTCGTAGGCGAAGTCGAGCATGTCCTCTTCCATGTCTTCCTTGCCCGGGATCTTGCCGACCCAGTCGGGATGCACATAGACATGGCAGGTCGAGCAGGCGCAGGCGCCGCCGCAATCGGCCTCGATGCCGGGGATGTTGTTGTCCCGGGCGCCTTCCATCACGCTCAGACCGTTGGCGACATCTACGGTGTGCTCGGTCCCGTTGTGCTCGATATAGGTGATCCTGGCCATGGTTGCCCCTGTCTGTTTCGATAAGTCGGGACACATCTAGAGAAGGCGCGGGGGCGTTTCCAGTCCGATTTGCGGCAGGTGGTGGCGGGTCTGGACATTCGTTGCGTATGTTCTATTTTTGTTCTCATGCGCGTGATCTCTTCCCCTTCTTCCTCCGTCGCCGGCCGGGCAGGTGTGCCGGGGCCTCGGGGCTGGCCGCGCCCGCCGGCCTGTCTGACCGCGGCGCAGATCGGGCTTCCGCCCGAGGGCGCGCGGGTTGCGGTGGCGGGGCTGGTGATCCTGCGGCAGCGGCCGGGAACGGCGAAGGGGGTGATCTTTCTGACGCTCGAGGACGAGACGGGCGTGGTGAACGTGATCGTCTGGAGGGCGATCTACGAGCGGTTCCGCCGGGCGGTGATCGCGGGGCGGATGCTGCGGGTGACGGGACGGGTGCAGCGCAGCCACGGGGTGACCCATGTGATCTCGGAGGAGATCGAGGACATTTCCGCCATGCTCGACCTGCTCGTGCAGGAGCGGGGCTTGGCGGGTGCGGGGGAAATGGGCTAGGTTTTCAGGCAGAACAATGACAAGCCCATCGAGGCCCGAGCATGACATTTCTTCGCTTTTCCTGCTGCGCAGCCGCGCTGTGTGCTGTTCTGGGCTGTACCCCGGCGATGCCCGATCTGGACGCGCTGGCCGAACCGCAGGTGTCGCGGCTGGAACAGGCCGCACCGCCAGGGGCCGCGGCGGGCACCTGTTGGGGCAAGCATGTGACGCCGGGCATTTTCGAAACGGTCACGGAGCAGGTGGTGTTGCAGCCGGCGGAGGTGCTGAGCGACGGCACGGTGGTGCGCCCGGCCAGCTACAAGACCGAGACCCGCCAGCGCATCGTGCGCGAGCGGCGTGAGACATGGTTCGAGACGCCATGCCCGGCGCAGATGACGCCGGAATTCGTGGCCTCGGTCCAGCGGGCGCTGGCCGCGCGGGGTTTGTACCGGGGCCATGTCAGTGGCGAGATGGATGCCCGCACCCGTGCCGCCGTGCGCCGCTTCCAGAAGCCCGAGGGGCTTGATTCGGGCATCTTGTCGCTCGCCTCGGCACGCAAGCTGGGGCTGGTGGCAATCGAGCTGGAGGAGAGCGAGGAGGGGTAATCTCCTCCTCCTACCGTTTGAACAGGACCTTCAGTTCCTCTTCGCTAGGCGTCACCTGCCGCAGATCCGCGTGCAGGCCACGGCCCGCCTGAACGCCGGGGCGTTCGCGCATCGTTTCCAGCCAGCGGGTGAGGTTGGGCTTGTCCGATATGTCCTGCTCCTGCCGTTTCCACAGATGCGCCCAGGGCCAGATCGCCATGTCGGCGATGGAGTAGAAATCACCCGCGACAAAAGCGTTTTGCGCCAATTGCCGGTCGAGCACGCCGTAGAGCCGGTTCACTTCGCGCTTGTAGCGGTCCTTGGCATAGGGGATGTCCTGCGGCGGGTCGAGCGCGGGTGCGTATTGCAGGAAGTGATGGGCCTGTCCCGCCATCGGGCCGACACCGCCCATCTGCCACATCAGCCATTGGTCGACCGCGATCCGGTCGCGCTCGGTCTCGCCGTAGAACAGGCCGGTTTTCCGCGCGAGGTAGATCAGGATCGCGCCGCTTTCAAAGATGGACACGGGCGCGCCGCCGGGGCCGTCGGGGTCAACGATGGCGGGCATGCGATTGTTCGGTGCGATCTTGAGGAAGTCGGGCTCGAACTGGTCACCCTTGCGGATGTCCACGAGGTGGGTGGTGTATGGCAGGCCCATCTCTTCGAGCGCGATGGAGATTTTCCAGCCGTTCGGCGTGGGCCAGTAATAGAGGTCGATTGTCATGGCAGGGTCCCTTTCGGGGACCGATCATGACGCTTTGCTGGCGAAGGGCAAGGGCAGGTCGGGCCGCGGCAGCGCAAGAAGCCGTGACCAGCGCGGCGCGGGTGTCTCGGGCAGGCCGCGGCGCAGCGTGTCTAGGCAGATGCGGTCACGCTCGCGCAGGAGGACGTTGTAGAAGCCCAGCACGCCGGGCCGCATGTAGCTGGACCAATGGCAGATGCGATGCTGGGCCTCGGCCACCGGGTGGGCGAGGCGCGATATGTAGTCGAGCGTTCCGGGGCAGTCGAGTTGCAGCGTGACCGCGTTGGGCGCGTCGAGGCCCAGCCCGATTGCCCGGTCGCCGCGCCGGGGCGGGGCGATGATACGTTCGAACAGGAAGTCGAACAGGTCGTTTTCGCGGCTGGTGATGTTGATGAACTCGGCCCGTTGTCCGGCAGGCGTGGCGAGCGCGGCGCGGGTGCGGGCGCGATAGGCGGCGCCGGTCAGCGAGACGATCCGGTCGAGACCGCCATCCGGCAGGTGGTGGAGCGCCTCGAGCGCAACCTCGATTCCCATGGAATGGCCAAGGAAATGCACCGGCCTGTCCGGGTTGAGGCGGCGCAGCGTGCGGATCATTTCGGCCAGCATGCGGCCTGCCTCGACCGCGCGGCGCTGGGCTTGCCAGAGCGCGCCGCGCGCGTCCCAGCCAAAGGCGATGGCCAGCCCCTCGTCGGGCTTGTCGCCGCCGAAACCAAGCGCGCGCGGCCAGCTGGGGGCCACCCATGGCATGGGCCGGGGGCTGAGCGAGAGCATGTGATCGTGCGGGCAATGTTCGGCGGAGCCGGGGCGATACTTGAAGCCGTGGGTCATGATGATGACCGGGCCGGGCGCGTTGCGCGTCTGGCGCAGCACGCCGTGAAGTGGTCGGGGAGAGTCGTGCAGCCGTGCAGCCTGTCCCGTCACGTTCACCCTGATCACTGGCATTGTCTTGCCCCGTCCCAGATGTTGTGTGCTGCCCTTCCCACGACGCTATGACGGGGCGATGAAGGAAAGGTAACGGGGGGGTGACGATGCCGTTGCGCGGCAGGGTTGCGGATGGGACGTTGCGCCGGGGATACGGTTTGTGGCGCGTGGCGGGCCGAAAAGGCGCGCCAGAAGATGCGGAGTCGCTTGACGGCGCAAGCGGGGAGGCGTATGCGCCGGAACAGGAACCACGTGGCGATTTGTTACCGGATTGCGGGCCACGCTAAACAACTCCGCTAAAAGGTCAGGATGAAAGCCCCCTTTCGCTTGACCGCGTCGGGGGCTTTTTCGTTGCCCCTCAACCTCTAAGAGCCCCCGGGTTCCGGGGCGGGAAAGGACCGGACGGATGAGCGAGGACTGGAACGAGCGCACCAAGGCGGTGCATGGCGGTGTTCGCCGCAGCCAGTATGGCGAGGTGAGCGAGGCGATCTTCCTTACGCAAGGTTTTGTCTATGACAGCGCCGAGGCCGCCGAGGCGCGGTTCATCGAGGCGGGCGATGACGAGTTCATCTATGCGCGCTACGGCAACCCCACGGTGCGCATGTTCGAAGAGCGGATCGCCGCGCTGGAAGGTTGCGAGGACGGGTTCGCGACGGCCAGCGGCATGGCCGCGGTCAATGGCGCGCTGGTGTCGATGCTCAAGGCGGGCGATCACGTGGTGTCGTCGCGCGCGCTGTTCGGCTCGTGTCTGTACATTCTCGAGAACATCCTGACGCGCTATGGCGTCGAGGTGACGTTCGTGGACGGCACCGACCTTGAGCAGTGGCGCGACGCGATCCGGCCCGAGACCAAAGCGGTGTTCTTCGAGTCGCTCTCGAACCCGACGCTGGAGGTGATCGACATCGCCGCCGTGGCCGAACTGGCGCACGCGGTGGGTGCGCTGGTGGTGGTCGACAATGTCTTTGCCACGCCGGTCTTTTCCCGCGCGGCGGAACTGGGCGCGGATGTCATCATCTATTCGGCGACCAAGCATATCGACGGGCAGGGCCGTGCGCTGGGTGGCGTGATCCTTGGCAGCCGCGACTTCATCCGCGGCACGGTCGAGCCCTACATGAAGCATACCGGCGGTGCGCTGAGCCCGTTCAGCGCTTGGATCCTGCTCAAGGGGCTGGAAACCATGCCGTTGCGCGTGCGGGCGCAGGCCGATACCGCGCAGGCCATTGCCGAGGCGCTGGACGGTCATCAGGCGCTGGCGCGGGTGCTTTATCCGGGACTGAAGGATCACGCGCAGCACGATCTTGTGCAGACGCAGATGGGCGGGCGCGGCGGCACGGTCCTGTCGCTGGACCTCAAGGGCGGCAAGGACGCGGCGTTCCGCTTTCTCAACGCGATGAGCATCCCGGTGATCTCGAACAACCTGGGCGATGCGAAATCCATCGCCACTCATCCGGCCACCACGACGCATCAGCGGCTGTCGGACGCGCAGAAGGATGCGCTGGGCATCACGCCGGGGTTGGTTCGGTTCTCGGTCGGGCTGGAGGATGCGGGCGACCTGATCGCCGATCTGACCCGTGCGCTGGAGACGGCGGGATGACGGATGTCCTGATCCGCGGGCTGCGGGCGGGCGAGGCGGATGCGCTGGGCCTGCTGTTTCACCGTGCCGTTCGCGAAGGCGCGGCGCCGGCCTATAGCCCCGAACAGCGCGCCGCATGGAGCCCCCAGCCGCCTGCGGGCCCGGACTGGGCCGCGCGGTTGGAGCGGGAGGTGACGCTGGTGGCAGAGGCCGACGGTATTCCCGTGGGATTCATGTCGCTGGAGCCTGAAACCGGGTATCTCGACCTTGCGTTCGTTCTGCCGGAGTGGCGCGGGCAGGGGGTTGCCGGGCGGTTGCTGGCCGTTCTGGAAAACCGCGCCCGCGCGCTGGGGTTGGGGGCGCTTTCCACGCAGGCAAGCGCCCTTGCGCGCCCGTTCCTGCTCCGTAACGGATGGCAGGACGGGCCACTCCAGGAGGTGGTTAGGGGTGGTGTCACTTTGCACAATTACGGCATGAGCAGGGTGCTGGTGCGGGCCTGCGCCTGAACGGCCGGCACCTTTACGGGGCGCTGCGGCGTGCTTATGTCTTTGTCATGTGCAGGTCGCATTCGCCTGCAAGACGGCGGAAAATCGCAGAAAATTTCGATCCGGTGCTTTATGCGGTTCGTATAGGGGACAAGATGACGGAAAAGCTCCGACCCGCCGCACCGCAGCGGTCACCAGAGAGGGACACGCGCCGATGAACTTTCACACCCGTATCACCGACGAAACCCCCGACCGCGACGAGGCCGAGGCGGCGCTGGATACGCTTCGCAGCTGGGCGCGCAACGCGACCGAGACCGAGATCGCGCAGCTGGATCCGGCGGTCGCGCGGCTGGTTCCGGGATTGGTGAAGGACGAGTACCCGGTGCTGTCGCGCCGCTATCCCGACGATTTCAGCGTGGACGCGGCCTACAAGGCGTCGCTGCCGGACCTGCAGAACGGCCCCGAGAGCCTGATTCGCGGTGCCCGTCAGCAGATCCAGCATGTCGGCATCTCGAATTTCCGCCTGCCGATCCGCTTCCATCGCAAGGGCGGCAGCGATCTTGCGCTGGAGACCTCGGTCACGGGAACCGTAAGCCTCGATGCCGACAAGAAGGGCATCAACATGAGCCGCATCATGCGGTCCTTCTACCGGCATGCGGAAAGCGTCTTCAGCTTCGAGGTCATCGAGGCGGCGCTGGACGATTACAAGACCGACCTCGAGAGTTTCGATGCACGTATCCAGATGCGGTTTTCCTATCCCGTGAAGGTGAAGAGCCTGCGTTCGGGGCTGGAAGGGTACCAGTATTACGACATCGCGCTGGAGCTGGTCGAGCAGGACGGGGTGCGCCAGAAGATCATGCATCTCGACTATGTCTATTCCTCGACCTGCCCATGCTCGCTGGAGCTGAGCGAGCATGCGCGGCGCGAGCGGGGGCAGCTGGCCACGCCGCATTCGCAGCGTTCGGTCGCGCGGATCTCGGTGGTGCTGGATTGCGATGCGAACTGCCTGTGGTTCGAGGACCTGATCGAACTGTGCCGGCGCGCCGTTCCGACCGAAACGCAGGTCATGGTCAAGCGCGAGGACGAGCAGGCCTTTGCCGAGTTGAACGCGGCCAACCCGATTTTCGTCGAGGATGCGGCCCGCTTGTTCTGTGCCGAGTTGCAGGCCGATCACCGGGTGGGCGATTTCCGCGTGATCGCGAGCCATCAGGAAAGCCTGCACAGCCACGACGCCGTGTCGATCCTGGTAGAGGGCGATACGTTCGCGGCGCAGAGCCTTGATCCGAAACTGTTCAACACCCTGTTCCACGTAGGATAATTGCGCGTTTCGGGCGTTTTTGCCGCATTGCGGCAAAAAATGCTGCGCATGCGGGATTTCTCGTCTATGTTGGTGTGGACACCAGATCTGCGCCCTTTGCCGGTGCGCGAAGGGCAAGGGCGCCGGTCGGGCGCGGGACATGGCCGTTTCGCCATCGCCTCGCTGCCGGTGAGCGACAGTTTGCCCCTGGAGGAGCACCAGACGATGACATTCATGCCCAACCCGTTCGAATTCCAAGCGGCCGCCATGCGGTTTGCCGGTTACGTGACGGCGAACAACCTGCGGATCATGCAGATCCTTGCCAATTCGGCAGTGCATGCGCCGCTGATGCAGGCCCATGCGCTGCATCTTGCCGCCATGCGGCCTACCAACACACAGGTAAAGAGCAGGGTCGAGCCTGCTGCGAAACCGGCGCGCAAGGCTCCGGCCCGGCGTGCGGCCGCGGCCAAGCCCGTTGCGAAGCCCGCAGCCAAACCCGTTGCCAAGCCTGTCGTCAAGGCGGTCGCCGAAGCCTCGGCACAGCCCGCCAAGGCAGACGCGCCCGCAGCGCCCAAGGTGGCAGAAGCGAAGGTCGTGACAGCCAAGGCCGCCGCCGCTGCACCCAAACCGGTGCCAGCGGCGGCAAAACCGGTCGAGGCGAAAGCCGTGGCGACTCCGGCAGCCAAACCGGCGGCGGAAAAGCCCGAAGCCAAGGCCAAGACGGCCCCTTCGGCGGCGAGCAAACCGAAAACGACCCGCCGTGCGCCTGCCACGCGTCGACGCAGCCCGGCCAAGGCCGCAACTCCTGCGACCGAAGGTGCCGATACGGCGGCGCGCAGCCCCCGGCGGCGGACGCGTGCGCCCTCGACCCCGCCGAAGATGCCAGGCGGAACGGAGACCGGCGACAGCTGACCCGTGGTCCGCGGTGCGTGGCCTTGACAGCCACGCGCGGGCGCGCCAACGCTGCGCCTGATGTTTGATCCGCGACCAGTTCTTTACGTGATCGGCCTGCTGGTCGCCCTGCTGGGCGCCAGCATGATCGTCCCGCTCGTGGCGGACCTGATCGAGGGGCGCGGCCATTGGCCGGCCTTTTTCATGAGCGCCGTCTTTACCGTCCTGGTGGGGGGCGCAGTCGCACTGAGCACGGCAAATGGCGTGCGCGAAGGGCTGACGATCCAGCAGACATTCCTGTTGACGACGATGGTCTGGGTGGCGCTGCCGATATTTGGCGCGCTGCCTTTCATGCTGGGCGCTACCGAGCTCGATTTCACCGATGCGATGTTCGAGGCGATGTCGGGCCTGACGACGACCGGCTCGACCGTGTTATCAGGGCTCGACGACATGCCGCGTGGCCTGTTGCTGTGGCGCGGGTTGCTGCAATGGCTGGGCGGGATCGGCATTGTCGTCGTGGCCATGGCCTTTCTGCCCGAGCTGCGCGTGGGCGGCATGCAGATCTTCCGCTCGGAGGGGTTCGACACGATGGGCAAGATCCTGCCCCGTGCGCGAGAGATCGCGGGGCGGATCTTTCTGGTCTATGTCGTCATCAGCGGTACCTGCCTGCTGGTTTACGCGGCACTCGGCATGAACTTTTTCGACGCGCTGGTGCATTCGATGACGACGGTCGCCACCGGAGGCTTTGCCAATTACGACGCCTCTTTCGGCGCATTCTCGGGCCCGATCGAGTATGCCGCGGCGCTGTTCATGATCCTCTCGGCGCTGCCTTTCGTGCGCTACGTGCAGCTTATCAACGGGCAGTCGCGACCGCTTTTGCGCGATTCGCAGGTTCATGTCTTTCTGTTGGTCGTCGGGCTGCTGGTCGTGCTGTCCACGATCGCGCTGGTCTACCTGTTCCCGCGATCCTGGGAGCAGGCCTTCCGCGAGGCGTTCTTCAACATCACCTCGATCATCTCGGGGACCGGCTATGCCAGCACGGACTACATGCAGTGGGGCGGATTTTTCGTCACATTGTTCTTTTTCATCGGGCTGATCGGTGGCTGCGCGGGCTCGACCGCCTGTTCGATCAAGATCTTCCGGTACCAGCTTCTATTCGCGTCGGTCCGCGCGCAGTTGCAGCGCATCCAGTCGCCGCATGGCGTGTTCCTGCCGCGTTACCAGGGCCGGCCTGTCGGGCCTGACGTCCTGAACTCGGTCATGGTGTTCTTCGTCTTTTTCGTGGTGACGATGGGTGTGCTGTCCTGGGCGCTGGCGCTTACCGGGCTCGACTTCATCACCGCGGTGTCGGGCGCGGCGACGGCGATTGCGAATGTGGGGCCGGGGCTGGGCAGCGAGATCGGCCCGGCGGGCAATTTCGGTGGCCTGAATGACGCCGCCAAGTGGATTCTGACCGTGGGCATGCTGATCGGCCGGCTGGAACTGATGGCCGTCTACGTTCTGTTTACCGTTCAATTCTGGAGAGCCTGATGCAAGACCTGCCCCGAAAGCCGCTGGGCGCGCAACTATCCCACATGCTTCGCGACCGTGGGGTCGAGGTGATTTTCGGCATTCCCGGGGTGCATAATCAGGAGATGTATCGCGGTATCGAGGAGGCGGGCGTCACCCATGTTCTGGCGCGGCACGAGCAGGGGGCCGGGTTCATGGCCGACGGCTATGCGCGTGCGACCGGTCAGCCGGGGGTGGCCTATGTGATCACCGGGCCGGGCCTGTGCAACATCATGACCCCGATGGGGCAGGCCTATTCGGATTCCGTGCCGATGCTGGTGATCTCGTCCTGCCTGGACGAGGTGGCCGCGCGGCGCGGGCAGCTGCACCAGATGCGGGACCAAGTGGGCGCGGCGGCGACCGTCTGCGACTGGTCCGAGGAAGCGCGTAACGCACAGGCGGCCTATGCGCTGGTCGAGCGCGCCTTTGACGAGTTCGAGACCGCGCGCCCCAGGCCCAAGCACATCACCGTGCCGATTGCCGCGCTGGAGGCCGAGGCCACGGCCGCGCCCTTCCCGAACCAGCCGGCCTTGCGGCTGCGCTCGGGCGCGCCGGATATCGCGCCTGTCCTGTCGATGCTGAACCTTGCGCGTCGGCCGCTGTTCATCCTTGGCGGCGGGGCACGGTCGAACCTGTGGCGGCAGATCGTGGCCCAGACGGGCGCCGCGGTCTTTACCACCTATGCCGGTCGCGGGCTGGTCGGCGCGAACTATGCGCTGGATTTCGGGGCAACGCTGGCGCGACCGGGCAGCGCCGAGGTGATCGCCTCGGCCGATCTGGTGATCGCGGTCGGGACAGAGTTGGCCGAGGTCGACCTGTGGCGGGATAAGCTGGGGCACCAGGCGCCGCTGATCCGTGTGGACCTGGACCCGGAGGTTCTGGCCGACGAACATCGGGCGCTGATCAAGTTGCAGGCAGAGGCCGAGAGTTTCGCACGTGCGCTGTGGGAGGCGACCGAGGATGCCACACCCGCGACCGGTTGGGACGCGGCGGAGGTATCGGCGGCGCGGAGGCGCTGGCGGGCCGAGGTGGAGGCCGAACGCCCCGGCATCCTGCCCGTGGCCGATGCGCTGCGTGATGCGTTGCCCAAGGACACGATGATCTACTCTGACATGACGCAATTCGCCTATGCCGCCAAGGAGGTCTGGCCGATGCATTACCCGCATCACTGGCACCATCCCACCGGGTTCGGCACGCTGGGCTATGCGCTGCCTGCCGGGATTGGCGGGGCGGTTGCGCGTCAGGGCCAGCCGACGGCGGTGATCATCGGGGATTACGGGTTCCATTACACCATGGCCGAGCTTGGCGTGGCGGTCGAACTGGGTTTGCCGCTGCCGATCATCCTGTGGGACAATGGCAAGCTGAAGGAGATCGAGGAGAGCATGGTGGGCGCGCAGATCGCGCCCAATGCGGTGGTCGCGCGCAACCCCGATTTCTGTAGGCTGGCCGAGGCGTTCGGCGCGCGTGCTTCACGGCCGGCGAGCCTGTCCGAGATGCAGGCGGCAGTGACATCGGCGCTGGCTGCGGACGGGCCAACACTGATCCATGTGACCCCCGAGATCGTCACGGGGGCGTGATCCGCCTCTCTGTCCTGCCGTGCTAGGCTTTGTGCGGCTGGACCAGGGGAGGGGTGAATGCCCTCGATCGAGATACAGGTATTGGAAGGGGTGTTTTCCGACGAGGAAAAGGCCGAGATCATTCGCCGTGTGACCGACGCGTTCGGCAGCGTGGCGGGAGAGACGATCCGCAACGGGACATCGGTGCGGATCTTCGAGGCGCTAAGCGGCAGCTGGGGCTATGCTGGGCAGGTTCTGACAACCAGCGATGCCCTTGCGATGAAGGCGAAAGGGTAGCCCGCCCCATGAGGGGGCAGGCCTTGGCCGTCAATCCCAGCAGCTGACGAGAACGGTCATGCCTGTTGCTCGGCGGTTCAACTCGTCCGGGGTCAGGCTGGATGCGCCGGTATCGTCGATGGCCCGCAGCCCGGCTTCTTGCAGGACTTGCCGCAGAGCCTGGGCGTCGGCGGCAAAGCTGACGGTGTCGGGCAGCTTGCGGCCTTCGTTCGGGGTGGGCAGCAACATGCCCATCACGCTGCCGCCCGCGTCGAAGACGGGGCCGCCGGCGTCGCCCTCTTGCGCGGCGAGCGCGAGACGCGAGAGTTGTTCCTCGCCGCCCAGGCCCTTGATGTCGGCCAGCGTGCCATAGGTGAGCGACGGCGCGCCAAGTATCCCCTCGTAGGAAAAGCCCGAAAGCGTGATCTCGGATTGCAGCCGGGCCTCGCCCTGCGTCAGGCGGGCGACTTCCATCGGGGCGAGGGGCACGGTCGGGCGCAAAACCGCAACCCCCAGCGTGTCGTCCACGGTCACGACATCGGCCTCGTGCGCACGGTCGAGCGTGACGCGTGTGCAGTTGCGAACCGCTTCGGCCACGGTGACCACGCTGCCCTTGCCATCGACGAAAAAGCCCGAACGGGACAGGCGCGGCTTGCGCACCTGCAGGCCCGAGACAAGGTCCACGCTCTGCACCGCGTTGCCGCCCGCAGCGGGGCTTAGCACGCCGCCCGTGCGGGTGAAGCTTTGCTGCATAGCCGTCAGTACGCGTGCGCGGCGCTCTTCGTCGCCTTCGGGCCAGATGAGGGTAAAGCCCTTGATTTCGCCGTTCTGAAGCCGCGCCTCGGTGTGCGAGACGATACCGCTTCCGCGCCCGACGAGGGTGAAGCTGTCGCCCTGTTTCTCGCGCGGGCCGTCGAGGGGCACGATTTCGAGCGTCTGCATGATGTCGTAGAGGCCGAACAGCGTTGCGCGGTTGCCCGGCTGGCTGATCAGCAGGACGCGCGCGCCGAGATCGGTGGCGCTGTCGTAATGGGCGAAGGGCGGCTCGTAGCGGGAGAACGCCACCGCATCCATCGGCATCTGCATCTCGATCCCCGCATCGCGGTCGAAATGGCGGCGCATGCCCACGCTGATGAGGGGGGCGTTGTATTCATCCATGAGCGCTTTGCGCTGCCTGGTGGTGAGAACGCCGGTCGCCTCGAAGCCCCGCGCCGATTGCCATTCGGCCATCGCACCGCGCGTGCCACGCCCAAAGGCACCGTCGATCGCGGCATTGTAGAACCCGGCCGCCTGCAAGGCGACCTGTAGGTCGCGCCGTTCCTGTCCGGTCAGCAATTGCTCGCTACGGCGTGCCTCGGACGGGGTCTCGTCGGAGGGTTCGGGATCGGCGGCCGCCCTGGCTTGCGTCTCGGGCTGGTTGCCGAGCAGGCCATCGGTGCTGAGCGCGGTGTTCGGAATGACGGCGCCGGCGGGCCAGAAGGGCTGCCGCAGGCTGTTTGGTTGAACGATGAAGCTGTCGCGCGGGATCTCGCGTTCCGAGCGATAGACCTGCAGCACGCGCCGTGCATCTTCGGGCGCGTAGGGGCCCAGCACGATGCCGTACCAGCCGCCACCAAGTGCAAAGCCGTGAACATCGGCAAGATTGTCGGAGAAATACTGTGCCCGTTCCTGGGCGGCGCGCAAGGACGGGTGCGCCTCGATCTGGACCCACACGGCCCCTTGCCCGGATTGCTGGGCCGCCGCCGGTTGCAGCGCACATAGCGCGACGATCGATAGGGCCGACAAAACGCGTATCATCTGGTCTTTTACCTCGGGAAAAAATCGGTCCGTTGAAGCTTATGCCTCAATATGGCGTGATTACCATGACCTGCCAGCCACGGAAAACGGTGTGTGTCGCAATCACGACAGCGTGGCCAGGGGCGAGGCGTTGACGCCTCTGGCCCGCTTGCATAGGAAAGGCGCGATCAAGCCGCAGACCGCGCGCCGGAGAGACGTGATGACCGAAGCGAAGACCGCCCCCCGTTCCTTTCAGGAGATCATCCTGCGCCTGCAGGCCTACTGGGCCGGCAAAGGATGCGCGGTGATGCAACCCTATGACATGGAGGTGGGGGCTGGCACCTTTCATCCGGCGACGACCTTGCGGTCGCTGGGCTCGACCCCGTGGGCGGCGGCCTATGTGCAGCCGTCGCGCCGTCCGACCGACGGGCGCTATGGCGAGAACCCGAACCGGCTGCAGCACTACTACCAGTTCCAGGTGCTGATCAAACCCAGTCCGCCGGACCTGCAGGAGCTTTATCTGGGTTCGCTTGAGGCCATCGGCATCGACATGACGCTGCATGACATCCGTTTTGTCGAGGATGACTGGGAAAGCCCGACGCTGGGGGCCTGGGGGCTGGGCTGGGAGGTCTGGTGCGACGGGATGGAGGTGAGCCAATTCACCTATTTCCAGCAGGTCGGCGGCCATGATTGCGCGCCCGTTTCGGGCGAGCTGACCTATGGCCTGGAACGTCTGGCGATGTATGTGCTGGGCGTCGATCACGTGATGGACATGCCGTATAACGACCCCGATGCGCCCATTCCGCTGAGCTATGGCGACGTGTTCAAGCAGACCGAAGAGGAATATGCGCGCTGGAATTTCGACGTGGCCAACACGCAGATGCTGTTGCGGCATTTCGAAGAGGCCGAGGAAGAATGCGCGACGATCCTTGCGCAAGACCATGTCGACCCCAAGACCGGCAAACGTATCGTGATGGCCCACCCCGCCTATGACCAGTGCATCAAGGCAAGCCACATCTTCAACCTGCTCGATGCGCGTGGCGTGATCTCGGTCACCGAGCGGCAGGCCTATATCGGCCGGGTTCGGGCGCTGGCCAAGCAATGCGCGGATGCATTTGTGCAAACCGGGGCCGGAGGCTATGCTGACGCCCAAAGCTAGGGGCAGGGCATGGACAGCGCGACACAGGAACATTACGAGGAGCGGCTGCGCAAGATGCGCCGCAAGATGCAGCGGCGCGTGCGCACGGCGCAGAGCCAGGGATTCATGGCAGGCGCGGCGGCGATGCTGCGGCCCGGTGACGTGGTGGTCGACTGTGGCGCGAACGTGGGCGATGTGACGGCCGTGCTGGCCGGGACGGGGGCCACCGTTCATTGCTTCGAGCCCGATCCCTATGCATGGGAGATCCTGAGCGGACGGTTTGGCGAGACGCCGAATGTCCATCTGCACAACAAGGCGGTGGGTGTGCAGGCGGGCAGCGTGCAATTGATGCGGTCGGACGCGTTCGACGACGACCCGCGCGGCAAGACGGTGATGAGCACGACACTGCCCGGCGGGCGAGGCATCAGCGCGGAGGCTGCGGTCGAGGTCGAGATGATCGACTTTCCGTCTTTTCTGAGCGCACTGGCCGAAGAGGCGGGCGGGATCGCCATGCTCAAGATGGATATCGAGGGCGCGGAGCTGGACATTCTCGAGGCGATGGAAGAGCGGCAGTTGTTCGACCCGATCCGCGTCACGCTGGTAGAGACGCATGAGAAGAAGTTTCCCGAGCTGCGACCGAGGTTCAGGGCGCTGAAAGCGCGGATGGCCGAGGCTTACCCGGCGTCGAAGGTCAACCTGGACTGGATCTGAACGCGCGCCGGGGCTGGACAAAGGGCGTGTTCCTCTAGATCAGGCGGGACGGGACTATCGGAGAGAGCAACGCATGACCGGCAAGCTGCTTGTCATCATCCTGGTTTTTTGCGCCGCACTGGCAGCGGGCGGGATGTACTACCTTCAGATTTACGGGTTCTATTACGACGTGGAGCCAAGTGCGGGCCGCGACGTCGTGCTTGTGACTGCCGATGGCGAGGTACCCGAGCCGATCGCCTATTCGAACTTTCGGGCGATAGATGCCGACAGCTCGCCGATCCGCTATCGCGCCTGTTTCGAGACAGACCTGACGCCCGACGCGCTTGCCCGGGATCACGTGCCGGTCGATGAGGCGATGCCGCTACAGACGCCCGGTTGGTTCGATTGTTTTGACGCCGAGGCGCTGGGCGAAAAGCTGGCATCAGGAGAGGCGCGGGCCTTTCTGAGCCAGAAGAACATCCATTACGGGGTGGACCGGGTGGTTGCCGTCACGCAGGACGGGCGGGGCTATGCCTGGCACATTCTCAACGATTGCGGCGAGAAGGCTTATGACGGGACCGTCGTGGGCGAAGAGTGCCCGCCGCGGCCCGGCACGGAGTGATCAATTGACCGAGCGAGGGAACTCAACCGGGGCGTGATGCGCTGTCCTGTCAGAAACAGGAGAGCCAACATGTCCGAAAAAGCCCCCGCCTGGGTCGTTCCCGTCATGCGCGCCGGCTATGCCGCGCGGGCCGCCGTCTACGCCATCGTCGGCGCCATTGCCGTTCTTGCCGCGTGGCGCGGCGGTCAGGCCGAAGGCACCGGCGATGCCCTTGCGCAGCTGCGCGGCGAGCCGTGGGGGATGGCGGCTCTGTGGATCATCGCCATCGGTCTTTTGTCCTACATGGTCTGGCGGCTGATCGACGCGTTCATGGACCTCGAGAACCACGGCACGGATGCCAAGGGGCTGATCGCGCGGACGGGTCTTGTCGTGACAGGGCTGGTGCATGGCGCGCTGGGCGTTTCGGCGGCCAGCACGGCGATCGGCAGCGGGCAAGGCGGTGGTGGCGCGGGCACCGAGACCATGGTGCAAAAGCTCATGACGATGCCGTTCGGCGTCTGGCTGGTGGGTGCGGCCGGGTTGGCCACCATCGGTGCGGGCATCTACTATGCGTACAAGGGTATTTCCGAGAAATACAAACAGCATATCGTCGCCACGCCGACCGCGCGCAAGCTGGACCCGGTAATGAAATTCGGGCTGGTCGCCGAGGGTGTCGTCGTGGGGATCATCGGCGTGATGATCTGTTACGCCGCGCTGACCTCGAACCCGGACCAGGCCGGCGGTGTCGGCATGGCGCTGGAGCAGGTCCGTTCCGCCCCGTTCGGCCGGTTCCTGTTGGGTGTCATCGGGCTGGGCCTTATCGGCTTTGCGGTCGAAAACGCGGTCGAAGCGCTGTACCGCTACGTTCCGCGCCGGGCAGGGGATGACGTGATGAGCCTTGCCCGCCGGGCCAAGCTGAAGGCAGAGGGCAAGCTGCACGAGGCAACGGCCTAACCGCTTGCCCCCCGGGCCTGCGGGCTTTAAGCAACGACCAAAGCGAGAACCCCGCCCGCGCATCATTCCGCGCGGGCGCCTCATTTGGTGAGACGATGCCCGACCTGCTGATCGAACTCTTTTCCGAGGAAATCCCCGCGCGCATGCAGAAGCGCGCCTCCGAGGACCTGAAGAAGCGGATGACCGACGGGCTGGTCGAGGCGGGGCTGACCTATTCGGGGGCTGCCGCGTTCGCGACGCCGCGCCGCCTGACACTGGCGGTCGAGGGGCTGCTGGCGCAGAGCCCGACACTGCGAGAAGAGCGCAAGGGTCCCAAGGTTGGCGCGCCCGACAAGGCGGTCGAGGGGTTCCTGCGCGGTGCGGGCATTACCCGTGACCAGCTCGAAGAGCGTGAGACGCCCAAGGGTGCGGTCTATTTCGCGACCATCGAGAAAGCCGGACGGCCCGCCGCCGAGATCGTCTCCGAGGTTCTGGAAAACGTGATCCGCACTTTCCCCTGGCCCAAGTCGATGCGCTGGGGTGGGTCATCCCTGCGCTGGGTGCGGCCGCTGCATTCGATCCTGTGTCTGCTGACCGACGAGAGCGGGGCCGCCATCGTGCCGATGGAGATTGACGGGATCGTCGCCGGGGATACGACTGAAGGTCATCGTTTCATGGCGCCGGGCCGGTTCGCGGTGACATCGTTCGAGGATTACGAGGCCAAGCTTAAACGCGCGCATGTGGTACTGAACCCGCAGGAACGGGCCGATCACATAAAGTCCGAGGCGCAGAACCTTGCTTTTGCTTCTGGGTTGGAACTGGTTCAGGACGAGGGCCTTTTGGCCGAGGTCGCGGGGCTGGTCGAATGGCCCGTGGTCCTGATGGGCGAGATCGGTGCGGAGTTCCTGGACCTGCCGCCCGAGGTGCTGCAGACATCGATGAAGGAGCACCAGAAGTTCTTCTCCGTCCGAAACCCCAAGACCGGGCGGATCGAGCGCTTCATCACCGTGGCCAACCGCGAAACCGCCGATCACGGTGCGACGATCCTTGCCGGCAACCAGAAGGTTCTGTCGGCGCGTCTGGCCGATGCCAAGTTCTTTTGGGAGAACGACCTTCGCATCGCGAAAACCGATATCGGCCAATGGGTCGAGGCGCTGGAAAACGTCACCTTCCACAACCGGTTGGGCAGCCAGGGCGACCGTATCCGCCGGATCGTTGCGCTCAGCGGTGCGCTGGCACCTCTCACCGGGGCCGACCCTCAGGAAGCGCAGGAGGCCGCGCGGCTCGCCAAGGCCGATCTGAGCTCGGAAATGGTTTACGAATTCCCCGAATTGCAGGGGTTGATGGGGCGCTACTACCTTCAGGCGTCGGGTCTTGACGATGAAGGCGCGGCTGCGGCCGAAGAGCATTACGCGCCGCTGGGTCCGTCGGACTCTGTTCCGCATCGGCCGCTTTCCGTGACGGTGGCGATGGCGGACAAGCTGGACACGCTGACGGGCTTCTGGGCGATCGACGAGAAACCGACCGGATCCAAGGATCCGTTCGCCCTGCGCCGTGCCGCTCTGGGGGTGATCCGGCTGATCCTTGAAAACGGGCTACGCCTGTCGCTGAAAGAGGCCGTTGCGCGCGCGTTTTTCCCGCATGCGATCAAGCGCGACACCGACGGCGTGGAAACACCCGAGGAAAAGCGCGCCGAATACGCGCGGATCATGGGGATCGACCTCGACAAGCTGCACACCCTGGACACCGAGGCGCTGGTTACCATGATCGGCGAGCGCGGCGTGTTCGGAACGCTGTGGGACACGCTGAAGGACCGGAATTCGAGCTTTCACCAGGATGCTGGCACGATTGCCGATCTGGTCGGTTTTTTCCATGACAGGCTCAAGGTGTTCCTGCGCGATGAAGGCATCCGCCACGACATCATCGACGCATGTCTTGCGATGGACGGTAGCGACGATCTGTACCTGCTGGTGAAGCGGGCGCGGGCGCTCAACGAGGTTCTGGCCACCGAGGATGGCGAGAACCTCGTGCAGGGGTTCAAACGGGCGAACAACATCCTGACCCAGGCCGAGGAAAAGGACGGGGTCGAGTATTCCTTTGGCGCCGACGTGAAGTATGCCGAGGAAGGCGCGGAAACGGCGCTGTTCGCGGCACTGGATGCGGCAGAAGAGAAGATTGCCCCGGCGCTTGCGCAGGAAGATTTCGCGGCCGCCGTTTCGGCCATGGCCGGGCTGCGCGCGCCGATTGATGCGTTTTTCGAGGCGGTTCAGGTCAATGCCGACAGCGCCGTTCTGCGCCGCAACCGGCTGAACCTGCTCAACCGCATTCGCGCCGTCTGCTCGCAGGTGGCGGATCTGACGCGAATCGAGAGCTGAGCGCCGCGCGAGAGGCTTGCGTCGCGCCCTGCGCGGCGTATTCTGCGGCGGAAAGATAGGTGCCGCAGTGCAGAATAATCCCGATGTCACGCTCATCACGCCCACCGCACCAGTGGCCACGGCCACGCATGGCGGCCGGGCCAAATGCCTGCAACGGCTGAACCGGCTTGACCTGCCGGTGCCACCGACCGTCGCGCTGTCGTTCAAGGCGGTTCACGCCATCGCGGCGGGCCAGCTTCCCGATCTTGAGGCTGTGCTGAGCCAGTTCGACACGACCGCCTTGCTGTGTGTGCGACCGAGTTCCGAGGACCCCGATTGGGGCGGGCCCAACGCCGTTCTCAATATCGGGATGAACGACGAACGCTTTGCCGCGCTGACGGCGGAGATGGGCGAACAGGCGGCGGCAGCGCTCTATCTGCGTTTCGTGCAAAGCTATGCCGTCCACGTGGCGCGCCTGGACCCGGACCTGTTCGACGCGGTCGAATCGGACGGGGCGGTTGGCTTGCGCCATTCTCTGCGGGCCTATGAAGATGAAACCGAAGAGCCGTTCCCGCAGGATCGCGGCGAGCAGCTTGGCGCGGTGTTGCGATCCATGGCGCGCGCGTGGGAGGGCACATCGGCCCGTCTGCTGCGGCAGGCCAAGGGCGCGCCGGCGGATGCCGGTCTGGGCCTTGTCGTACAGGAAATGATCCCCGGTTTCGGGCGCGGGGAATGCGGTTCGGGCGTGTTCCAGCTGGTCGATCCGGTGACCGGCGCGCAGCAGATTACCGGCCGCTACCTGAGCCAGAGCCAGGGGCGCGATGCGCTGGGGCCGGGAGTCGAGGCGATCTACCTCGAGCGTGACCCGCGTGGGCCGTCACTGGAGGAGCTGGCGCCCGAGGCCTTTGCCGCGCTCAAGGATCACGCCGCTCTGATGCGGCGGAAACTGCGGGCCGAGATGCAGGTCGAGTTCGTGATCGAGAACGGCCATGTTCACATCCTTGACGGGGTGCGGGTGCCGCGCTCCTCGCGGGCGGCGGTGCGTATCGCGGTCCGGCTGGCAGAGGATGGGGTCATTTCTCCGCAAGAGGCGGTGATGCGGGTTGAGCCGCATTCGCTCAACGAATTGTTGCACCGGCAGGTACATCCGCAGGCGCGCCGCGATGTGCTGACCTCGGCCATTGCCGCCAGCCCCGGCGCTGCGACCGGGCGGATCGTGTTTACCGCGGCCGAAGCGCAAGCCAGCGCCGCGCGCGGCGATCCTTGCATCCTGGTGCGGCGCGAAACCTCGCCGGAGGATGTACGGGGCATGCATGCGGCGGCCGGCGTCCTGACCGAGCGCGGCGGGATGACGAGCCACGCGGCGGTGATCGGCCGGGGGCTGGGTCTGCCCTGTATCGTCGGCGCGTCCGAGATACGGTTTCAGACCAAGAAACGTCAGCTGGTGGCGCCCGATGGCCGGGTGCTCCGAACCGGCGATATCATTACCATCGACGGATCGTCGGGGCAGGTCCTTGCCGGTGAGCCCGCGATGCTGGAGGCGGCGCAGGACGAATCCTTTCAGACATTGATGGCCTGGGCCGATGCGGAACGCGATATCGGCATCCGCGCCAATGCGGACACGCCTGCAGATGCGCAGACGGCGCGCAATTTCAACGCTCAGGGAATCGGGCTTTGCCGGACGGAGCACATGTTCTTTGAACCCGGCCGCCTGACGGTGATGCGCGAGATGATCTTTGCCGAGACGGCCGCGGGGCGTTCGGCGGTTCTGGAACGGCTTCTGCCGATGCAGCGCGAAGACTTCGTGCAGCTCTTTCGCATCATGGAAGGGCAGCCGGTTTGCATCCGCCTGTTCGATCCGCCGCTTCACGAGTTCCTGCCGACATCGAGGCAGGGGCAACGGGAACTGGCCGAGGCGCTGGATCTGCCGGTGTCGAATGTCGAACGTCGTGTCGACGCGATGAGCGAGTACAACCCGATGCTGGGCTTGCGGGGCGTGCGGCTGGGCGTGACGGTGCCCGAGATCTATGACATGCAGGCCCGCGCCATTTTCGAAGCGACGCTGGAGGCCAGCAAGAAGGGGGAGCCGGTGGTGCCGGAAGTGATGATCCCTCTGGTATCGGCCCGCCGCGAAGTGGAGTTGGTCAAGACACGGATCGACGCGGTCGCCGCTGCGGTGGCGTTCGAGCGGGGGCAGGAATTCGATTACCGGCTGGGCGTCATGACCGAAACGCCGCGCGCCTGTCTGCGCGCCGGAGAAATCGCGCCGCATACGGCCTTCATGAGCTTCGGGACCAATGACCTGACGCAGATGACCTATGGCTTGTCGCGCGACGATGCGGGGCGGTTCATGTCGGCATATGTGCGCAAAGGCGTATTCGAGGAAGACCCGTTCCACGTGCTCGATGCCGATGGTGTGGGAGAGCTGCTGAGCCTGGCCGTTGAGCGGGCACGCGCCGCGCAGCCGGGAATCACCCTGTCGATTTGCGGCGAACATGGTGGGAATCCCGAATCAATCCGCCTGTGTCGGGAGGTCGGGTTCGATTATGTATCCTGTTCACCCTTCAGGGTTCCGGTGGCCCGGCTTGCCGCGGCCCAACTGGCCATAGCCGCAAAACTTGGTGGAGAACCCAACCCGAAATTCAAAATGTAGCGTGTTGCCATATTGCTGCGTGCGCGCAACTTTTTCACGAACTTGCGGAATCCCGCTTGCGTTTTCTCTAAAACTGGACCTTTTGCGCCGGGTCCGGTACTGCCCCCCCTGCGCCTTCGGGGGAGGGCGGTGCGTATCCAGTGCAAACTTGGGGACCGATTGAGATATGAAGAACGTTTTTGCTGCCGCGTGGCTGGCAAGCTGCTGCCTGTTGCCCACCTTCGGCACTGCCGAGACCGCACCTTCGGGCGAGCAGACCGAAATCGAAAAGCACGCCCGGGACGGAGCGCCGTTCCGGAATTACCTCGGCTCTCGCAAGCCGTTGGAGAAAGACGAACTCGAACCCCTGCAAGTCAGCTACTCCCGTGACTGGATCGATCGCCTACCCAACGCGACGGGTGGCGAACAGTTCCGTTGCCTTGCCGAGGCACTGTATTTCGAGGCGCGGGGTGAACCCGTGAAGGGACAGTTCGCCGTGGCCGAAGTGATCCTGAACCGCGTGGAATCGAGCCAGTTCCCCAACACGCTTTGCGGTGTCATCCGGCAGGGTACTGGCCGCAAGTACCAGTGCCAGTTTACCTACACATGCGACGGGCGGGCAGAAACGATTTCCGAGCGCCGCGCTTATGAGCGGGTCGCAAAGGTTGCGCGCATGGTCATCGACGGGGCGACGCAGAATGCACTGACCGACGGTGCCACGCATTATCACACGACACATGTGAACCCGCGTTGGGCAAAGGTGTTTGCCGAAACCGCGCGGATCGGTCGGCACATCTTCTACCGCGACAACAGCTACCGGACGGCGAGCCTCGATTGACGCTCGTCCGCGGGGGCCGTTGCGCTATGTTTCGGCGCGGAGGACCCCGCCATGACGCTTGACCGACGCCAGTTTCTTGTCACTGCCGCTGTTGCGGCTGCAATGCCGCGGCGCGCTTTGGGCGCAATTCCCGTCATCGAGGCGCGGGAAGGGGTGGCGCAGCTTGCGCCGGCCCAATTCGGTGAAACACCGATCTGGGGGTTCGACGGGACGGTTCCCGGTCCGGAACTGCGGGTCAACCAAGGTGCCCGCCTGCAGCGGCGGATGGTCAACGCCCTTCCGCATCCGACAAGCATCCATTGGCACGGTATCCGCATCGACAACGCCATGGACGGCGTTCCCGGGCTGACCCAGCCAGTGGTCGAACCCGGCGAGGCGTTCGATTACGATTTCGTTCTGCCCGATGCAGGAACCTATTGGTATCACGCTCATAACCGTTCGTTCGAACAAGTGGCGCGCGGCTTGTATGGCCCCCTGATCGTCGAAGAGGCGGAAGGGCCGGACGTGGACGACGACATCGTGCTGATGCTTGATGATTGGCGGCTGGATCCCGAAACCGCCTCGATCCGCGATGATTTCGGAAATGGCCACGACATGAGTCACGCCGGCCGCATCGGCAATCTCGTAACGGTTAATGGTCAATTCGATCCCGCGATCCGGGTGGCGCCGGGGGCACGGCTGCGTCTGCGGCTGGTGAATGCGGCAAACGCCCGGATATTTTCGCTTGGGCTTGATGGTTTTCGCGGTTGGGTGGTCGCGCTTGATGGCATGCCGCTTGCGCAGCCAGAGCCGCTTGCGCAGCCAGAGCCGCTGGTCAACCCGGTTGTCCTTGCCCCGGCGCAGAGGGTCGATCTGATCGTGGATGTGACAGCCGATGCCGGGTCCGTTGCCTCTCTCATCGAGATGCGCCGCGAGGGTGGCGTCGGGCTGGCCCGCTTTGATATCGGGGCGGGTACGGGCATGTCGCGCGACAATACGCCGGACGCGTTGCCACCCAACCCGCTGCCTGATTTGGCGGGCTGGGAAGAGGCGCCCCGGCACGAGATGCGGATGCAGGGCGGCGCGATGCGGTGGCTGGACGGCGCGCTGCTGGGCGACACGCAACTATCGGGCCGGGAATTGGCGCAGCTTGGCCGCTTCTGGGCGCTGAACGGACAGGCAGACAGGCCGGAGGAGCCATTCCTTGATGCCGAGCGGGGCAGCCTGCACCGCATCCGGTTCGTGAACGAGACAATGTTTCCGCATGGCATGCATCTGCACGGTCATCACGTTCGCATCGTGGGGGCCGAGGGGCTGGGCCCGTGGCGCGATACGGTCCTTGTGGACAGGGGCGAGACGGTCGAGATCGCGTTGAATGCGGACAACCCCGGCAAGTGGCTCTTGCATTGTCACATGCTGGGGCATGCGGCATCCGGCATGAGCACGTGGTACAAAGTGGGCTGAGGCGACGCATTCGGGTGCTGGTACGGCGCTCATGTGCCTGTTAGAAGCCGGGTCGACCCCTATCGTGGCGCCGACGCCACCTGCCGAACCCGAGAAGGTCCATGAGTTCAGAAATCCGCCTTGCCTTTGCCCATCCATCCGAGCGGTCCGAGGCCACGGCGCCGCGTGGGCCGCTTGATCGAATCTCGCTGCGCGATCACATCGTCGAGGTGGAAATCGGTGCCTTTCAGGCCGAGCGCGGCACGACGCAGCGGGTCTGTTTCAACGTGGTGGTCGAGGTTGCCCCGCTGACCGGGCCGATCGATGACGATGTCGACCGCATCCTGTCCTATGACCGTGTCACCGAGGCCATCGCCGCCGAACTTGCGGCCGAGCGGCTGAACCTGCTGGAGACACTGTCGGAGCGCATCGCGGAACGCATTCTGGCCGAGCCGCAGGCGGTTCGCGTTTTCGTGCGCATCGAGAAGCTGGATCGGGGGCCAGGTGCTCTGGGGGTCGAGATCGTTCGCGGCCGCGACCGCCGCCATCACGAGGTCATGGGCGGCGAGCGACCGCATCCGCGGCTGGTCTACCTGTCCAACGCGGCCATGGCGTCAGGGCACCTTACGTCCTGGATCGACCAGTTGGAGGCGCAGGGCCAGCCACTTATCCTGTGTGTCGGGGCGTCGGAGCTTGCCGTTCCGCAGACCGGGCATGCGATGACGCAGCGCCGGATCGACCTGCTGGCCATCGAGCAGAATGCCTGGGTTCTGGCCGCGCGCGACTCGCGCTGCGTGGTGGTGTCCACGCGGACCGAACTGGACTGGGCGATGAAGAACGGTCAGATCTGTGTCTGGGCGCCATCCAAGATCGTGCTCGATTCCGTCGAGGGCCCGTCTGCCCGCCCGTCGGATGCGGTCGCCTTGGCGGCTTGGTTCGCGGCGACCTTCGAGGCGCAGGAGATGCTGGTGATCGGGGCGGAGCTGCCCGATGCGCCCAGTGTGCCACTGCGCTCGGTCCCGGTGACGCGAGAAACCATATGACCGACTATTTCCGGCCGCTGGTGCAAACTCGCGCGGCGAGGCCCGCGGGGGCCGTGACACTTGCCGGTGCATCCTGCTGGTTCACCCATGTCGAGCATCTGCGCCGCGATGCCACGCCGCGTATCGTGGAGGCCGGGGACGTTCCGGCGGCAGTTCTTGAGAGGCTGAGCGCGCCGCGCCCCGAAGTCGCGGGGCTGGCGATGGATCGTCCGCATGTGATGGGCATCCTGAATACCACGCCTGACAGCTTTTCCGACGGTGGTGTGCACCACGGGCGCGACGCGGCGGCGGTTTCCGGCTCTGTCATGGTCAGCCACGGTGCGACGATCCTGGACATAGGGGGCGAGTCCACCCGGCCCGGCGCAGCGTTCGTGCCGGCCGACGAGGAAATCGCAAGGGTCGTGCCGGTGATCGAGCGGCTGGGCACGACCGGCGCGCTGATCTCGATCGACACACGCAAGGCAGAAGTGGCCCGCGCGGCACTGGCGGCTGGGGCAGGACTGGTCAACGATGTGTCCGGTTTCACCTTTGACGCGGATCTTGCGCCGCTCTGTGCCGAGGCTGGTGTCCCGGTCTGCGTCATGCATATGCAGGGCGATCCGCAGACGATGCAGGACGATCCGCAATACGAGGACGTGCTGCTGGATGTGTACGATTTCCTTGCGGCGCAGGTGTCGCGGCTAGTCGGGATGGGGATCGCGCGCGAGCGGATCATCGTGGATCCCGGGATCGGGTTCGGCAAGACACAGGCGCATAACCTGACCCTGTTGCGAGGGCTGAGCCTGTTTCACGGTCTTGGCTGTCCAATCTTGCTGGGCGTCTCGCGCAAGGGCTTCATCGGTCGGATCGGGCGTGAACCGCAGGCATCGGCCCGTGCGCCAGGATCTATCGCCGTCGGGCTGGCGGGGCTGGCGCAGGGGGTGCAGATCCTGCGCGTGCACGACGTGGCGGAGACGATGCAGGCGGTTCGCCTGTGGCAGGCCGTGCAGGATCCTGAGAGTGAGGTCTAGCCCTTTGCGGCGTCGCGCTTGGCCTTTCTGGCGCGGAGCATCTTGAAGAGCTTCACCGCGTATCCCGGCTTGTTCTCCTGCGGTGAGCGGGCGAGTGCCAATGCGCCGGGTTCCACGTCCTTGGTGACCACCGTGCCCGTGGCCGTCATGGCGTCGTCGCCGACGCGCACCGGTGCGATCAGCATCGTGTCCGACCCGATGAAGACACGTTCCCCGATCTCGGTCCGGTGCTTCATCACGCCGTCGTAGTTGCAGGTGATCGTGCCCGCCCCGATATTGCTGCCGGCGCCGACCGAGGCATCGCCGATATAGCTGAGGTGATTGACCTTGGCGCCTTCGCCGATGGTGGCTTCCTTGATCTCGACAAAGTTCCCGATGCGCGTATCCTCGGCCAGTTCGGCACCGGGACGCAGGCGGGCATAAGGGCCGATCACTGCGCCACGGCTGACATGGCACCCTTCGAGGTGGGAGAAGGCACGGATCGTCACGCCGCTTTCGACCGTGACGCCCGGGCCGAAGATTACGTTCGGTTCGATCACCGTATCGCGCCCGATGACGGTGTCCGCCGAAAGATACACGGTTTCCGGGGCCATGAGCGTGACACCGAGATCGAGCAGGTCGGCCCGCGCGCGTGCCTGGAAAACCGCGTCGGCCACGGCGAGGTCGGCGCGGGAATTGATGCCGAGCGTTTCGGCCTCGTCACAGGCGACGGCGGTGACGCTCAATCCGCGAGAGCGGGCGATCTCGACGATGTCGGTCAGGTAATATTCGCCTGCGGCATTGTCGTCGCCCACGGCGTCGATCAGGTCGAACAGGGTATCCGAACGGCAGGCCATCAGGCCGGAATTGCAAAAGGTGATGGCACGTTCCGCGTCATCTGCATCCTTGTATTCGACGATACGCTCCAACGTGTCGCCCTGCATCACCAAACGGCCATAGCGGGCGGGGTCAGCCGCTTCGAAGCCCAGGATGACAAGGTCGTGGCTGGCCCGAGCGGCGATCATCCGCTCGAGCGTTTCCTGCCCGAGGAATGGCGTATCGCCGTAAAGGACAACGACGTCACCGTCGAACCCGTCGAGCGCGCCGCGCGCCTGAGCGACCGCGTGGGCGGTGCCCAGCTGCTCTTGCTGCAGGACGACCTGGGCCGCGTCGTTTTCAGACTGCGCGGCTTTTGCGACCGCGTCCGCGCCATGACCTGCGACGATGACGACGTGCTCTGGCTGCAGCGCCGCACCTGCGCGCATGGCATGCGCCAGCATAGGCAGGTTCGCGATGGGATGAAGCACCTTGGGAAGGTCGGAATTCATGCGGGTGCCCTTGCCTGCGGCGAGGATGACGAGCGCGGTGGCCATGGACATTTCCCTTTCGTTTCGGTCCCGCCCGTTTTATCCGCTGGGGCAATGGGCGCAAGCGGACAGGCGCGAAGGGAGAGCGATGAAAACGGTAATCTTCGATCTGGATGGTACTCTGGCCGATACCTCGGGCGACTTGTTGGAGGCGGCCAATGCCTGTTTCCGCGAGATGGGGCATGGCGACGTTCTGCGCCATGGCGAAGATGCCGGCATCGCATTGCGCGGTGGGCGAATGATGTTGAGCCACGGGCTGCGGCGGCTTGGCGCCTATGACGAGGATATCGTGCACCGCTATTACCCGATGCTGCTGGAGTTCTATGCAGGCGCGATCGACCATCACACGCGGCTGTATTCCGGCGCGATGGAGGCCGTCGAAGTGTTGAAAAGCCGTGGCTATGGCGTGGGTATCTGTACGAACAAGCCCGAGGGACTGGCCGAGTTGCTTTTGCGGCGGCTTGAAATTCGCGACGCATTTGCCTCGATGGTGGGGGCCGATACTCTGCCTGTTCGCAAGCCGGACCCCGAACCGCTGCGCGAGGCGGCGCGCCGGGCCGGGGGCGATCCGGCGCAGTGCCTGCTGGTGGGCGACTCGGATACCGACAACAACACGGCCCGCGCGGCCGGCGTGCCGTCGATCCTTGTCACCTTCGGCCCATCGGGGGACGCGATGGCAGATCTTCGGCCCGACGCGTTGATCGACAGCTTTGACGCGCTGCCCGAGACGGTCGAGCGGCTGTTTGGCTGATGATCTGGTTTGGTATTCCGAAAGCTGCGGCGCAGCTCTTGACCGGGGCTGCACCGGGGACCACAAACACCGCATGACAGAGCGTTTCACAGGCAGTTTCACCCAGCAGGAGCCGATCCCGGACGAGGCGATCGAGGCGGCGCTGGCCGTGTTGCAGCACGGTCGGCTGCATCGCTACAATCTTGCGCCCGGCGAGGTTGGGGAGACGGCCTTGCTGGAACAGGAATTCGCTGAGATGACGGGGGCGAAGTACTGCCTGGCCGTTGCGTCGGGCGGCTATGCCATGGCCACGGCCCTGCGTGCCGTCGGCGTCAAGCCGGGCGACAAGGTTCTGTCGAATGCCTTTACGCTGGCCCCCGTGCCCGGTGCCATTGCTTCGGTGGGCGCGGTGCCTGTCTTTGTCGGGGTGAGCGAGGGGCTGACCATCGACCTCGACGACCTTGCGGCCAAGGCGGACAAGGCCGATGTCCTGCTGCTCAGTCATATGCGAGGGCATATCTGTGACATGGACCGACTGATGGCGATCTGCGAGGCCGCCGGGGTCACCGTGATCGAGGATTGCGCCCATACCATGGGGGCTGCGTGGAAGGGTGTGCCGTCCGGGCGGCATGGTGCCATCGGCTGTTATTCCTGCCAGACCTACAAGCATGTGAATTCAGGCGAGGGCGGCCTGCTGGTCACCGATGACGAAGAGTTGGCGGCGAAGGCGGTGATGCTGTCGGGCTCCTACATGCTTTTTGAAAGGCACCTTGCGGCGCCGGGGCCGGAGGTCTTCGAGCGCGTGAAATACGAGACGCCGAACATTTCGGGCCGGATGGACAACCTGCGCGCCGCGATCCTGCGGCCGCAACTGCGCGCGTTGGAAAGCCAGGTGGAACGTTGGAACGAGCGGTACCAAGTGCTGGAGGCGGGGCTGAGCGGCACGCCAGGTCTGACCGTGATCGAACGGCCCGAGGCAGAGCGCTATGTCGGATCCTCGATCCAGTTCCTGTTGCTGGACTGGCCCGCCGAAGACGTGCGGGAGGCGTTGCGCAGGTGCGCCGCGCGGGGCGTGGAGTTGAAATGGTTCGGGGCGGCGGAGCCCGTCGCGTTTACCTCGCGCTATGACAGTTGGCGATATGCCCCGTCGGAGCCCATGCCGGTCAGCGACCGGGTGCTGGCAGGGATCGTCGACATGCGGGTTCCGCTGACGTTCTCGTTGGAGGATTGCGCCGTGATCGCGCGCATCATTCGTTCCGAGATCGGGGCGGTCTGGCAATCGCTGACAGATTGAGTGCGCCTTGCGGCGCACGCTCTAAAAGGAAAAGCCCCCGGTCCGGGGGCTTTTCCGGTTTGGGTACACGGCATCCTCATGCGATGATTGACCGGACGCCGAAAGGCTGCTATCCGACTTATTGAACAGTTGTTCATAAACGCGAGAGGAGAGCGTGATGTTCACCGCAACCATGCAGTTCGACCTGGGCGAGGACGTGAACGCCCTGCGCGAAATGGTGAATCGCTGGGCCCAGGAAAGGGTCAGGCCGATGGCAGGCGAGGTCGACAAGACCAACGAGTTTCCCAACGAGCTGTGGCGCGAGATGGGCGAGCTGGGTCTGCTGGGGATCACGGTGCCGGAGGAATATGGCGGGGCCGGGATGTCCTATCTTGCGCATACCGTCGCAGTGGAGGAGGTGGCGCGTGCCAGCGCCTCGGTTGCGTTGAGCTACGGCGCGCATTCGAACCTCTGCGTCAACCAGATCAAGCTGAACGGCAACGAAGACCAGAAGAAGAAGTACCTGCCGGGGCTGGTCTCAGGTGAACATGTCGGCGCGTTGGCAATGTCGGAGCCATCGGCCGGCTCGGACGTGGTTTCGATGAAGCTGCGCGCCGAGAAGCGCAACGATCATTTCCGCCTGAACGGCAACAAGTACTGGATCACCAATGGCCCGGATGCCGATACTCTCGTCGTCTATGCCAAGACCGATCCCGATGCGGGGAGCAAGGGGATCACCGCCTTCCTGATCGAGAAGGAGATGAAGGGTTTCTCGACCAGCCCGCATTTCGACAAGTTGGGGATGCGCGGATCGAACACGGCCGAGCTGGTGTTCGAGGATGTCGAGGTACCGTTCGAGAATGTCCTTGGCGAGGAAGGCAAGGGTGTCGCAGTGCTTATGTCCGGTCTCGACTACGAGCGGGTCGTGCTGGCCGGGATCGGCACCGGTATCATGGCGGCATGCCTCGACGAGATCATGCCCTACATGGTCGAGCGCAAGCAGTTCGGCAAACCCATCGGATCCTTCCAGCTGATGCAGGGCAAGATCGCCGACATGTACACGGCCATGAACTCGGCGCGCGCTTACATCTACGAGGTGGCGAAGGCCTGTGATCGCGGTGACGTTACGCGGCAGGATGCTGCGGCCTGCTGCCTTTACGCTTCGGAGGAGGCGATGAAGCAGGCGCACCAGGCGGTCCAGGCAATGGGCGGGGCAGGTTACTTGTCCGACACGCCGGTCAGCCGCATCTTTCGCGATGCCAAGCTGATGGAGATCGGCGCGGGTACGTCGGAAATCCGGCGCATGCTGATCGGCCGTGAATTGATGGCCGAGATGAGCTGACCCGATGAAGGCGTTGGCCAGGATGGAAGCCTACGAAGATATCCCGCACGGGCACTTGTCCTGGCTGACCGTACGTCTTGAACGGACTTCATCCGAGATGTCACCCTCCGTTCGCATGAGCCTGAACCCCTGCGGCTAAATAAGGGATTTTTCCGTGCGTGATCTGTCTTGGTCAAACCGAACCGGACCCGGTACGCGGTGTCGCGCATCGGGCCCGGGCGACTGTCCGAGGGACGGATCAGAAGCGGTGAACGTAGCTGAGGCCGATCAGGACGGGGTCGATCTCGGCCGTGCCGATGGCTGCCCCGTTGAGCGTGGCGTCGGTGTCGATATCGAACCAGCGCACGTTCAGGCGAACGGCGCCCTGATCACTGACGGCATAGTCGAGACCGGCCTGAACCGAGACTCCCCAGGAATCCTTGAGCTCGAGATTGCCGAGGGCGGTGCTTTCCTCGAAGAAGGTCGTGTAGTTCACGCCGAGGCCGACATAGGGCGTCCACGCGCTCTGGTTCGCGAAGTGATAGTTGAGCGACAAGGTGGGCGGCAGGTGCTTGGTGCTGGCAGCAACCGTACCGTTCAGCGAGATGTCATGGCTGAAAGGTGTCGCGGCCAGAATCTCGATGCCGAGGTTGTCGCGGATGAAGTACTCGAAGGTGAAGATCGGACGCGTGTCGTCATCGATCGTCACACTGGCACCCGCCAGCGTGCCGTTATTGGATTTGGGCGTCAGATAGCCGAGACCGATACCAACGGTCATATCGCCCTGCGATTGCGCAAGGGCGGGGCCGGATACTGCAACAAGAGCAGTTGTCAGGGCCAGGGCGGCGGAAAGGCGAGTCATGGTGATCCCTCTTCTTGGATGGGGTTTTGCGTTGACAGCCAGAGCAAATCGAACATCGGCGGGACGCGCACTGATCTCGATCAAATGGACTTCTTCCGAGCGTTCCTTGGCTGCACTTCTTATCCCTTGATTTCAATTGCTTGTGGGTGGGTGTGAAGGTGGCTTTCGCTGCTCGCATACCCGGTTTGACGCAGGCGAAGAGCTGGAATTTGCCCGCGCGGTTGAACATGGCGCGCGATTGCCTTTCGCACCCGGCCGGAGCGACGGCCATCATCGATCTGAACGGCGGTGACCGACGCGAGGTCAGCTATGGTGAACTGGCAAGGATGACGGACACCATCGCGCGTCGGTTGTTGCAGGACGTGCGTCCCGGCGACCGCGTCGGCGTCTTGCTGAGCCAGTCACCCTGGTGTGCGGCCTCCCACCTTGCGATCTGGAAGATCGGCGCGATTTCGGTTCCGCTGTTCAAATTGTTCAAGCATGACGCCCTTGCCAGCCGGATCGACGACGCGGGGCTGACCCTGGTGTTGACCGATATCAAGGGGGCCGCGCAACTGGGCGATCTGGCGCGACCGCTCATAGCGTCTGATTGCGGCTTGGAGGGCGAGCAGGTCGGCTATGCCGAAACAGGGCCAGATGATCCGGCGATCCTGATCTATACCTCGGGCACCACGGGCAAACCCAAAGGGGCACTGCACGGGCATCGCGTATTGACCGGGCATCTGCCGGGCGTTTCAATCAGCCACGATCACCTGCGCGAGGGCGATTGCCTGTGGACGCCCGCGGATTGGGCCTGGATCGGCGGGTTGTTCGATGTGCTGATGCCGGGGCTGATGCTGGGGATACCCGTGGTTGCTGCACGGCTGGACAAGTTTACCCCCGAAGCGGCGGCTCAGGTCGTGGCCGACGGCGGTGTACGGAACGTATTTTTCCCGCCGACCGCGCTGCGCATGCTGAAGGCGGCCGGGCAGAAAATTCCGGGCTTGCGTTCGGTAGCAAGCGGGGGCGAGCCCCTGGGCGCTGAAATGCTGGCTTGGGGGCGCGAGGCATTCGGACTGACGATCAACGAATTCTACGGCCAGACGGAATGCAACATGACCGTCTCGTCCTGCGCGGTGGATTTCCCGGTTCAGCCCGGCTGCATCGGGAAACCGGTTCCAGGACACGAAGTGGCGGTGATCGATGCCAACGGCATCTCTACGACTGATGAGGGCGATGTTGCTATTCGTCGAGGTTCGGCCTCCATGATGCTGGAATATTGGAACAATCCCGAAGCCACTGCCGCGAAGTTCCGCGAAGACTGGCTTGTCACCGGCGATCGCGGAAAATGGGAAGGCGATTACCTGCGCTTCGTCGGGCGTGAGGATGACGTGATAACCTCGGCCGGCTACCGCATCGGCCCGGCAGAGATCGAAGACTGCCTGATGACCCACCCGGCGGTGGCCACGGTCGGCGTCGTCGGCAAGCCCGACCCGCTCAGGACAGAGATCGTCAAGGCCTATGTGGTCCGCAAACCTGGATCCGGGGTCACGGAGTCCGAACTTCAGTCATGGGTGAAGGAGCGCCTCGCAAGCTACTCTTACCCAAGGGAAATAACCTTTCTTGGCGAGCTGCCGATGACCGTTACCGGCAAGGTGATCCGCAAGGAATTGAAGCGCCGCGCCGCGGCAGAACAGGAGGCCCAAAAGTGAAGCTGTCGTCCAAGGCCATGCCCGCATCCGAGGCGTTCAGGGAAAACCGCGCCGCCCATCTCGACGCGCTGGCGCAGATATCCGAGGCCGCCGAAGCAGCCCGCCAGGGCGGCGGGGAAAAATCGCGCGCGCGCCATGAAAGCCGTGGCAAGATGCTGCCGCGCCGACGGGTTGCGAACCTGCTCGACCCCGGTTCGCCATTCCTGGAAATCGGCGCGACTGCTGCCCATGACATGTACGGTGGCGCTGCGCCCTGTGCCGGTGTCATCGCCGGGATCGGCCGGGTCGAGGGGCAGGAAGTGATGGTGGTCTGCAACGACGCCACCGTGAAGGGCGGCACGTATTACCCGATGACGGTCAAGAAACACCTGCGGGCCCAAGAAATTGCGGAGCAGAACAACCTGCCTTGCATCTACCTCGTGGACTCGGGCGGGGCGAACCTGCCGAACCAGGACGAAGTGTTCCCGGACCGTGACCATTTCGGTCGGATCTTCTTCAACCAGGCGAACATGTCAGCCAAGGGAATTCCGCAGATCGCCGTGGTGATGGGGTCCTGTACCGCAGGCGGTGCTTATGTCCCGGCCATGTCCGATGTGACGATCATCGTCAAGGAACAGGGCACGATCTTTCTTGCCGGCCCGCCCTTGGTTAAGGCAGCGACCGGCGAGGTGGTGAGTGCCGAGGATCTGGGAGGCGGCGACGTTCATACGCGGCTTTCCGGCGTGGCAGATTACTTGGCCGAGGATGACGCCCACGCGCTTGCGCTGGCACGCCGTGCCGTCCGCTCGCTCAACCGCCGCAAGCCGCAGACCGTAGACTGGCAATCGCCTGAAGAGCCGGCATATGACCCAGACGAGATCCTCGGCGTCGTTCCGGCGGACCTTCGCACGCCCTATGACATTCGCGAAGTGATCGCGAGGCTGGTGGACGGGTCGCGCTTTGACGAGTTCAAACCGCGCTTTGGCGAGACGCTCGTGACCGGTTTTGCGCATCTCAAAGGCTGTCCGATCGGGATCATCGCCAACAACGGTGTGCTGTTTTCGGAATCTGCGGCCAAGGGCGCGCATTTCGTCGAACTGTGCAGCCAGCGTAAGATACCGCTTGTGTTCCTCCAGAACATCACCGGCTTCATGGTCGGCCGCCGCTATGAAAACGAGGGGATCGCGCGACACGGCGCCAAGATGGTGACCGCAGTGGCCACGACCAAGGTGCCGAAAGTTACCATGTTGGTCGGCGGCTCTTTCGGTGCGGGCAATTACGGCATGGCCGGGCGGGCCTATTCCCCGCGCTTCCTGTGGACATGGCCCAACAGCCGGATCTCGGTCATGGGGGGAGAGCAGGCAGCCGGCGTTCTGGCGACGGTCAAGCGCGACGGCATCGAGCGCACAGGCGGCACCTGGTCGGCCGAAGAAGAGGCCGAGTTCAAGCGCCCCACGCTCGAGATGTTCGCGCACCAGTCGCACCCGCTCTATGCCTCTGCCCGGCTGTGGGACGATGGGGTGATCGACCCACGCAAGAGCCGCGACGTGCTGGCCCTGAGCCTGAGTGCCGCGCTGAACGCTCCTATCGAGGACACGCGTTTCGGCGTGTTCCGGATGTGAGCGCGCACATGTCTGTGAAAGGGTTCATCATTGATCCGAGTGGCCCAGAGTTTGACACGGTTCCGCCATGCGAACGAACGGGCTGCCACATAGGCTTCGGTCATGCGCAATCGCAGGATCATCCCCTTCAGCCGCGACTATCGCCGCGAGCGCAAGTTCGACATGGGCCTCTCCACATTTGGGCGGCGCCGGAGGCGCGTTGCCGATCCGGCGGTCTACCTGAAGCGGGTGGTGTTCGTATCCGCCGTGTTGCTCATGGCGTTGCAACTGCTGCCCGATGCGGCCATCGCGGTCGTACAGCGGCCCGAACCAAGCAGTTGCAGGGTGGTTTCGGTCGTGGACGGCGACACGGTGCGCATCTGGTGTCCGGCAAAGGGTCTGGAACGGGCCCGGCTGACGGGGTTCGATACACCGGAGGTCTTCAGCCCGAAATGTGCACAGGAATTCGTGCAGGGAACAAAGGCGACCTGGGCGCTTCGCTACATGCTCCTGCAGGCAGGCGAAGTTGCGATCGTCAAACAGGGAACGGATCGCTACGACCGCGCCCTTGCGAAACTCTGGGTGGACGGTTTTCCCGTATCCGCCAAAATGATCGAAAAGGGGCTTGCCCGGCCATATTCCGGCGGAACGCGGAAGGGATGGTGCGGCTGACCCGAGGAGAGGCTGCACATGTTCGATAAGATCCTGATTGCCAACCGCGGCGAGATCGCCTGCCGCGTGATGGAAACGGCCCGCGCTATGGGCGTGAAGACCGTTGCCGTCTATTCCGACGCCGATGCAGCGGCCAAGCATGTCGCGATGGCAGACGAGGCCGTGCATATCGGCGGGGCCGCTCCGGCGGAAAGCTACCTCAAGGGCGATGTGATCATCGACGCCGCGAAACGCACCGGCGCCCAGGCCATTCACCCGGGCTATGGCTTTCTGTCCGAGAACCCGGGTTTCGTGGAGGCTGTAGAGGCTGCCGGCCTGACCTTTGTCGGGCCGTCTGCCGACGCGATCCGCAAGATGGGCCTCAAGGACGCGGCCAAGGCCCTGATGGAAGAGGCCGGTGTGCCGGTCGTTCCGGGCTATCACGGCGACAATCAGGACCCCGAACACCTGTCGGGGGCCGCGGATACGATCGGCTACCCGGTGCTTATCAAGGCGGTCGCGGGTGGCGGCGGCAAGGGAATGCGTCTGGTCGAGAAGCCATCCGACTTTGCGACCGCCCTCGAAAGCGCGCGGGGCGAGGCCAAGACCGCCTTTGGCAATGATGCGGTGCTGGTCGAGAAATTCGTGTCCAAGCCACGCCATATCGAGGTTCAGATCTTTGGCGACGGGACCCACGCCGTGCATCTGTTCGAGCGGGACTGCTCGCTCCAGCGGCGGCACCAGAAGGTGATCGAAGAAGCACCCGCACCCGGCATGACGCCCGAGATGCGCGAGGCCATGGGACAAGCGGGCGTGCGCGCTGCCGAGGCCATCGGTTACAAGGGGGCCGGGACCGTCGAATTCATTGTCGACGCCTCGGAAGGGCTGCGGCCGGATCGGTTCTATTTCATGGAGATGAACACGCGTCTGCAGGTCGAACACCCGGTGACCGAAGCGATCACGGGTGTCGATCTGGTCGAGTGGCAGCTGCGCGTGGCGGCAGGGGAAACCCTGCCCAAGCGGCAGGAAGACCTGACCATCACCGGACACGCGTTCGAAGCACGGCTATATGCCGAGGATGTGCCCAAGGGCTTCTTGCCGGCGACCGGGACGCTCACGCATCTAGAGTTTCCCGCGCAAGCCCGTGCCGATAGCGGAGTGCGCGCCGGTGACACGATCAGCCCGTGGTACGATCCGATGATTGCCAAGGTGATCGTGCACGGTCCGACCCGCGCCGTGGCGCTCGCCTCCCTGGCCCGTGCGCTGGAACAGACGCAGGTTGCGGGGACGGTGACCAACCTTGCCTTCCTCGGGGCGTTGGCACGGCACGAGGGCTTTTTCGCCGGCGATGTCGACACGGGACTGATCGGTCGCGATATCGACAGCCTTTTGCGTGCCCCCGCACCCGAGACACGGCACAAGGCTGCCGCGGCCATGGTTGCGCTGGGTCTGACGGAGAGCGATTGGGATACCGGTTTCACCCTGTGGGCGTCCTTGCACCGGTCGGTTTCGTTGTCGTGGCAAGGAGAGGTGTTGACCGCCGACGTGCAGGTAGACGGAGCGGATCGCCAACGCTGGACGATAGACGGTGACGAGGCCGTTGCCGAGCGCGTGGGCGCCGCATGGCAGATTGACGGCCAGCCGATGCCGCCGGTCGCGCGTGCCGGTTCCGTCGTTACGGTCTTTGACCAGTATGGTCTGGCGTTCGATGTGGTTGACCCGCTGGAGCGTGCCGCAGGTGCCATCGGAGATGGCAACGTGATCGAGGCGCCGATGCCCGGGTTGGTCAAGGCGGTCTATGCCAAGGCAGGGCAGGCGGTTCAGGAGGGTGATCGTCTTGCCGTTCTCGAGGCGATGAAGATGGAGCATTCGCTTCTCGCCGCTCGGGACGGGGTGGTCGCCGAGGTGCTGTGCGAGGCCGGTACGCAGGTAGAGGCAGGGGCGGCGCTGGTGCGTCTGGAAGAGGCATGACCCTTGCCCCGGCCGGGTACGCGTGGCAGCGTTCGTGGCATCCGTATCTGACACGAGTTCAAGCACGAAAGGCGCGGGCATGACCGAACGAGTCGAGATTTTCGAGGTTGGCCCACGTGATGGGCTGCAAAACGAAAAGCGCGAGATCCCCGTCGCGGAAAAGGTCGCTCTGGTCGATTGCCTGAGCCGCGCGGGGTTCAGCCGGATCGAGGTGGCAAGCTTCGTTTCGCCGAAATGGGTTCCGCAGATGGCCGGCTCGGCCGAAGTGCTGGCGGGGATCACCCGTGCCGAAAAGGTACGGTATGCCGCGCTGACACCGAACATGCGCGGGTACGAGGATGCGCTGGCGGCGCATGCGGATGAAATCGCGGTATTCGCGTCGGCATCCGAAGGGTTTTCGAAAGCAAACATCAACGCGACCATCGAAGAGAGCATCAAGCGTTTCGTTCCGATTCTCGAGGCGGCGCGCCACATCGACCTTCCGGTGCGTGGCTATGTCTCTTGCGTGACGGACTGTCCCTATGACGGGCCGACTCCGCCCGAGAAGGTTGCCGAGGTTGCTGACCGGCTGTTCTCGCTGGGCTGTTACGAGATTTCGCTGGGGGACACGGTGGGCCAAGGCACGCCTGACAAGATCGCACGCATGTTGATGGCTGTGCGCGAGGTCGTGCCCGTCACGCGGCTTGCCGGTCACTACCACGACACCGGTGGGCGGGCGATCGCCAATATCGACGCCTCGCTTTCGCTCGGGGTGCGGGTGTTTGATGCGGCTGTCGGCGGTCTGGGCGGGTGCCCCTACGCGCCCGGCGCTGCGGGCAATGTCGCGACCGAGGCTGTAGCCGCACATCTCGAGCGGTTGGGATACGAGACCGGTCTGGATCTCGGGGTTCTGGACGAGGCGGCGCAGATGGCGCGCGCGATGCGAGGAAATGTCAATGTATGAGACGCTGGACCTTTCGGTAGATGATCGCGGCGTGGCGCGGCTGGTGTTGAACCGGGTCGAGAAGCACAATGCGCTGTCAGCGCAGATGATCGCCGAGCTGACGCAGGCGGCGCAAAGGCTGGGTGCTGACGATGCCGTGCGTGTCGTTGTCCTGACTGGCGCGGGTAAAAGCTTCTGTGCCGGTGGTGATCTGGCCTGGATGCAGCAGCAGATGGCGGCGGATCCCGAGACGCGGTTTGCCGAGGCGCGCAAACTCGCCGAGATGTTGCAGGCGCTCAACACGCTGCCCAAGCCCCTGATCGGCGCGTTGCAGGGCAATGCGTTCGGAGGCGGGGTCGGCATGGCGTCGGTCTGCGATGTGGCAATTGGCGTCGATACGCTCAAGATGGGGCTGACGGAGACCCGGTTGGGGCTGATACCTGCCACCATCGGGCCGTATGTAGTGGCCCGGATGGGCGAGGCGCGCGCGCGCCGGGTGTTCTTTTCCGCGCGTCTTTTTGGTGCCGAGGAAGCAGTTGAACTGGGTCTGTTGGCGCGCGCCGTTCCTGCCGAAGAACTGGAAGCAGCAGTCGAGGCCGAGGTCGTGCCCTACCTGTCCTGTGCACCGGGCGCGGTGGCCACATCAAAAGCATTGGTGCGCGACTTGGGCCCGCGGGTCGATGATGCCGCGATCGACGGAACCATTCGCGCCCTCGTGGACCGGTGGGAGACGGGAGAAGCTGCCGAGGGTATCGGTGCCTTTTTCGAGAAGCGCAAAGCTGCTTGGATGCGCTGAGCCTCAGGTCGGCGGAACTTTGGAGGCACAGCCTTAGGTGGCGGTGTGGAAACAGGCTTCGCCCCGGCGCGCGATGAGTGCCGGCACAGGAGGCAGCTCACCCAAAACCGGCATGCGCAGTCCGGTGAACCCGGCTGCGTCCAGCGCCCTTGGCACGTCGTCGATCGTATGACCGCCGAGGAGCGCGAAGAAGGGCAGGCAGATCGCGGTCGTATCGAGCCCTTGTGCGGCTTCCTCGATCGAAGGCTGTTCTTCGACGAAGCCCACGCGCAGCGCAGGCGCGCCGAGTTTTCCTGAAAGGGCCAGCGCGAAATCGTTGGCGACACGTGCGGGATTCCGGCTCCGGCCCGATCCATGAGCGGCCAACACGATCGGCGTTTCAGCTGGTGACTGGTTCCGGTCGGCGATTACCGTGCGCAGGTGATCGGCCGTCAAGTCCGGCAAGTCAGGGTCGACACCGAGAGGGTCGAGAACGGGTATTGCGCGACCGTTGAGGCGGGCGGGCAGGGCGGACGTCACGAACCAGCCTTTGGCCATGAAGAGCGGATAGATCGCTGCCTTTTCCGGCAAGGCGGCGACAGCTGCTTCCAGCCGACCGGGCGCAGCCAGGGTGGCGGAACGGATCGTTAAATCCGAGGTTTCGTTCTGAACACGCGCGGCAAAGCGCGCCAGCGCGGCTTCGGCGGGGTCCGGGTCAGAAGGTTGGCCATGGGCGACGATCAAAAGCTCGGGCATTGCGATCTCCTTATCCAAGCAGCGTCAGCCACATCCAGACGGTGAGGATCGAGGCCCCCGTCGCGATCAGGACGGATGAGGCTGCAACCCTGCGCGCACGGCCATACATGTTGGCGAAGATATACGCGTTGAAGCCGGGTGCCATGGCCGAATTCACCACTGCCGAGCGGAACAGGTCCTGCGGCAGTTTCGAAACGGTGCCGAAAGCCCACACAAGTGCCGGGTGAAGCAGGAGAGAGACGCAACAGACGAACGCGATGGTTCGCAAGTCTCCCTCCGGTCGATACTGCACGAGAACCCCGCCAAGCGCGAAGAGCGCGCCGGGCAGGGCTGCGCGAATGATCAGACCCAGCGCGTCGTCGACGACGTTCGGAAGCGCAAAGCCCGAGATGTTCACGAGAAAGCCCAGGCCGATCCCGATGATCAGGGCGTTCTGGAACATCGCCTTGAGGACCGATCCGACCATCCGTCCGCCGCCTTTGCCGCGATTGCGGACGATCTCCATGACGGTGATGCCGATCCCGTAACAAAAGGGCGAGTGGAAGGCGATGATCGCATAGTTGCCGGTCAGGCTGTCTGGTCCATAAGCCCGTTCGGTGATTGCGAGGCCAAGCAGCACCGAGTTCGAGAAAAGGCAGCAGAACCCGATTGCGACGGAATCCTCCCAATCGCGGTTGAACAGAATGCGCGCGCCGAACAGACCCACGATAAAGCACAGGCCCGCACCGGTGTAGAAACTGGCCAGAAGGCGCGGATCGAAACTTGCCGACAGGTCCAGAGATGCGATTGCATTGAAGAGCAGGCACGGGATCGCAAAATTCTGCGTGAAGCGCATCAGCCCGTCGATATGACCGGGTTTGAAATACCCCGCCAGCGTCGCCGTGTAGCCTGCGCCGATCACGAGGAACACCGGCAGGACAACGTCGATCAGGCTTTGGAACATCGGCGCAGCCTAAAGCGCATAACGGATCACCATGCCGTCATGGGCCGGGGCGATATGGTCAGGCGTTTCGGCCTCGAGTGTCGCGTAATCGAGGTCGATATGCATGTTGGTCAGGACCGCCCGACGCGGGGCTACCTGCTCGATCCATCCCAGTGTCTTGTCGAGATGGGCATGGGTCGGGTGCGGGCTGCGACGCAGCGCATCGACAATGAAACAGTCAAGGCCGTTCAACTCCTCCCACGCGTCGTCATAGATCTCGGCAACGTCAGGCAGGTAGGCAAGATCGCCGATCCGGAACCCGAGAGAGTCTATGGAGCCGTGGTTTACCCGGAACGGACGGAAGGAGATCGGCCCGCCAGGTCCGTCTACTTCGAAAGGGCCGTTAATCGTGTGCAGGTCGAGGATCGGTGGATAGGGCGACTCTTCAGGCTGGATGAATGCATAGCCGAAACGGGAAAGCAGCGCGTTCTGAGTGTCGCCGTCGGCCCATACGGGAACACGCTTGCGCATGTTGAACACGATCATGCGCAGATCGTCGATGCCGTGGACATGATCGGCATGCGAATGGGTGT
This sequence comes from Lutimaribacter marinistellae, assembly GCF_042648365.1. Lineage (NCBI taxonomy): Bacteria > Pseudomonadati > Pseudomonadota > Alphaproteobacteria > Rhodobacterales > Roseobacteraceae > Lutimaribacter > Lutimaribacter marinistellae. Next base: position 400,853 of record NZ_JBHRXI010000016.1, read on the forward strand.
AGACAACTGCGTCCAGACGACCCGTCCCGGAATCGAGCAGTTGGCTTCGCATGTCCGGCGTCGTGTCGATCAGGACCGTGGTTGTTCCCTCGGGGCCATCGCGCTCCACGAGCATGGAACACCGGCGGCGCAGGTTGCGCGGGTTTTGCGGGTCGCAATCGCCCCATTGTCCGCCAAGGCGTGGCACGCCACCCGAGGAGCCACAGCCAAGGATGGTAAAACGCAATTCACCGCTCATGCTGCCGCCTTGTACGCCGCGGCTTTCGAAAATAGCCGTTCGAAATTCAATTCGGTTTGGGCCGCAAATTCGGCGTAGTCCATTCCGAAAACCTCTGCGCCCTTGCGCGCGGTGTGGGCGCTATAGGCCGGTTCATTGCGCTTGCCGCGATAGGGGGGTGGCGCAAGGTACGGCGCATCCGTTTCGACGAGGATTCGATCGACGGGAGCTGCGGCGAAGATGTCGCGCAATTCCTGGCTTTTCGGAAAGGCGGCAATGCCGGACATCGACAGGTAGAACCCCAGATCGAGCGCGGCGCGCGCCAGTTCGGCACCTGACGAGAAGCAGTGCATCACACAGGAATAGGGCGCGTTGCGAAATTCTTCGGTCAGGATGCGTGCCATGTCGTCATCCGCAGCACGCGCGTGGATGATGAGAGGCAGTCCGCTGCGCTGGGCGGTCTCGATATGAATGCGAAGCGACTGCTTCTGCACCTCGGCGCTCTCGGCGGTGTAGTGGTAGTCAAGACCGGTCTCACCAATGCCGACCATCTTGGGGTGCCGCGTGAGGGCCAGCAACTCGTCGACCGTCGCCATCGGCTCTTCGGCCGCGCTCATCGGATGAGTTCCGGCGGCGTAGAACACCGGAGCATAAGTCTCGGCGATCGATCGTACCGAGGGTTCGTTCCGCAACCGGGTGCAGATTGTCACCATTCGGTGCACGCCTGCCTCGGCGGCGCGGGTGATCAGGGCGTCACGTTCACCATCGAAATCAGGGAAGTCTAGGTGGCAGTGGCTGTCGGTGATGTGCGGTTCGCTCATGTCCTCTGCCCGGCGGTTTGCTCGATCCTGAACACCGTATCTAGGACCAGTGCAGCGGGGTCAAGGTTGACCGCCTGACCGTGTCGCATGCGGCCGGTGATGGTCGCCGCTTCCTCGGCCCAGCGTTTGGCTGCAGCCTGGTCGGGAGACAGGCGTAAGAGGGTTTCCGCTTCGCCCGGCGCCGCCTCGGGCTGGGGCGGCTGGCCCGCCGCACCGGTGCGCGCCAGCCTTGCGAGCAGGATATCGAAGAGCATCAGGGTAAGATCGAACCGTTCGGCCATTCCTCGTCCGGTCGCCCCCTCTGCCAGTTTCAGTGCACGTTGCCGGTCGAGCCGGGGCAGGGAGGCAAGGATACCCACGAGTTCGGAGTACATGCCGAGGCCGCCGAGTGTTGTCAGGCGGATCGCGTCGCCAACCGAACCTGCGGCAAGCGCGGCCAGGTGAGTCGGATCGCCCGGGATCTCGCACCCGGTCTGGGCAAGCGCGTCTTGCAGATCCCCCGGACCGAGCGCGGACAGGCGCAATGCGCGGCAGCGCGAGCGGATCGTCGGCAAGAGCCGGGAGGGTTGGTGAGAGATCAAAAGGATCGTGGTCCGCGCGGGCGGCTCCTCGAGCATTTTCAGCAAGGCGTTTGCGGCGGACACGTTCATTTCGTCGGCGCTGTCGACGATGACCACGCGCCGCCCGCCATCGGCAGCGGACAGACCGAAAAAACGCCCCAGACGACGGATATCATCCACCACGATCTCGTCGCGCAAGCGTCCCTTTTCGTTCACGGTGCGCGTGACAGCGGCAAGCCCCGGCTCAGCACCGGCCAGCATGCGGCGCGCAACGGGATGTTCGGGATCGATGTCGAGCGACTGGGGTGGTGGCGGCGCACCGAAAAGACCGTCATCGGCGCTTGGCGGCGTTGCCAGAAGAAAACGCGCGATGCGCCAAGCCAGCGTCGCCTTGCCGACCCCGCGCGGGCCGGTCAACAACCACGCGTGATGCAACCGGTCCGACGCGAACGCGGTCAGGAACGCCCGTTCGGCGGCACCTTGACCATAAAGCATTGCCGTTTCCCGTGGATGCGGCGCGCCCTCGACCTTGTCGGGCGTCGGGACATCGTCGCTCATCTTCCACCTTTCGACAGGGCGGCCCGTGCGATGGCGGCCACATCCTTGGCCACGATTTCGACATCGCGATTGCCGTCTATCACACGGAACCTGTCTGCATGCTCGCGCGCAAGGTCTATAAAACCGGCGCGCATGCGGCGCTGCAGGTCGGGGCCAAAATCCTCGAACCGCTCCTCGGCGGTCTGTCGTCCCTTGGCGCGCGATAACCCGGTCTCGGGATCCATGTCGATCAGCAGGGTCAGGTCGGGTTCGCGTCCTATCATGAGGCTGTGAAGCTGGTCAACCAGACGCCGCAGATCACCACGCGACAGCCCCTGATACATGCGCGTGCTGTCAGCGAAACGATCACAGATAACGACCTTGCCGGCGGCAAGCGCTGGCGCGATGGTTCTTTCAAGATGATCGCGCCGGGCGGCTGTAAAAAGCAGGATCTCCGTTTCGGCGGACCAGCGATCAGGGTCGCCCTCCAGCACGAGACGGCGGATCTCCTCAGCACCTGGAGAGCCGCCGGGTTCGCGTGTCAGGATCACGTCGTACCCGTCCGACTGTAAAGTGTCGGCAAGTATCCGGGCCTGGGTCGATTTGCCCGAGCCGTCGATCCCCTCGAAGGTCAGAAACAGTCCTTCGCCGGTCACATCGCGCTCGTTGCAGGCCCGTTGATGAGCTGTTCGAGCAGGATGCTCGCCGCCGTTTTCACCCGTACAACAAAGCCGCCAAGTGGCACCTCCTCTGCGGCAACAAGGGGGCGGCGCAGTTCGGGCAGGCCCTCGGGCTTGAGAACGAGTTCAGCGATTTCCTGTCCCTCGGCCACCGGGGCGTTGATTGGGCCGTTATAAACGATCTCGGCCTCGACAGAGCTGTCATTGAGGGCCGGCAACAGGATATTCACGTCTTCAGCAGGTACCAGACCTACCGATTGTTTTGCTCCCATCCAGACGTCGGCCTGCGCGACGGGGGTTTCGGCGTCGGCGACGGTTTTCTCGACGAAGTGGCGAAAGGACCAGTTCACGATCGCCGCCGCCTCCTGTGATCGCGCGGCCTGGCTGGGCAGACCGGAAATGACGAAGATCACCCTGCGGTCGCCCTGTTTTGCCGAGCCGACGAGGCCGTACCCGGCCTCTTCCGTGTGGCCGGTCTTGAGACCGTCCGCGCCGATGCCAAGCCCGAGAAGGGGGTTGCGGTTGAACCTGTTGGCCGGCGAGCGGCCCTTGTAGTCGAATTCCTCTTGCGCAAAGTAGCCATAGAACTCGGGGAATTCCTCGATCAGGTGCTGGGTCAGGATCGCAAGATCGCGCATGCTCATCCGCTGGTAGGGATGTGGCCAGCCAGAGGCGTTTGCAAAGGTCGAGTTTTCCATACCCAGCTGCTTTGCGACCTCGGTCATCTGCCGGGCAAAGGCCTCCTCGGTTCCTGCCAGTCCCTCGGCAACGACGACGGTGGCATCGTTGCCGGACGAAACGATGATACCCTGTATCAACTCCTCGGCGGTTGGGCGATCCAACTCGTTAAGGAACATCGTCGAGCCGCCCATGCCCTTCGCGTTGGAAGACACGGTGAACTCTTCCTGCAGGCCGACACGGCCATCGCGGAGTGCGTCGAACAGCATGTAGAGCGTCATCAGCTTGGACATCGACGCAGGTGGAAGCGGATCGTCCGCGTTCTTGGACAGCAGCACGGTACCGGTGCCCTGATCAATGACGATGGCGGACTTCGCCGCGGTATCATAAGCGGACGCGGGCCAAGCCGTCAAAGCCAGCCCCAAGATGAATGCAATGGTTCGAAGCGAAGACCACACTGGCTTCATCCTCCTTGTCAGTTCTTCACGGCATAGGCGTCGGAAAATCCGATCCCCTGAACCTTGCGCAGCAGGGCAGAGCGTTCCGACTTGTTTTGGGCGGGGCCGACAACTACGCGCCAGAAGGTCTTGCCGTTGATCGTTTCCTCGCGAACCGTCGGTACCATGCCGGCGCTGCGCATCTGGTTAGCGGTCCGATCGGCGTTTTTCTCGACGCTGAAAATGCCGATCTGGATATAGGGTTTGTCGAGCGAAGACGCCTTTGGCGTGTTCGTGGGTTGCGGCGCGGGGGCGGCCGCGACGGGCGCAGGTGAGGCCTGTTCGCTGGCCTCGATAGCCGCTTCGGCGCCTGCAACGGGGGCGAGCGCGCTTTCCTCGATCTCTCCGGCATCCAGCGCCCGAGCCGGTTCGGCATCAAGGGCTTCGGCCTCAGGTTCGGCTTCCTCTATCTCCTCGCGGCGGAGGGCCGTTACCTGAAGCTGCACGGGCGCACCGGCCAGCATCCCAAGCGCTGCCGCGGCATCCGACGACGCCTGGATCCGCGGTCCGGGAATTTCTCGTTCACGCCGGAAGAGCGCGCCAATGACGAATTTGTTGTTCGTGGTGTTCCGAATGATCACCCGTTCCGGATCGACGGCATCCGGATGGGCCACCCAGACACCGCCAAGGGATGGGCGACCGTCCCAAAGCCCGGCTTCGGATACCTCGAACACCTCTGGTGCCTCGACGTCACGTTCGACCAGACGTGTGCTCTGCGTCGCTTCGGCGCCGCCGGTCTCATCCTTGGTCTGCAAGAAAGGCATGTTCGCCCCTTCCTCGCATCCGGCCAGAACGCCGGCCGACAAAAGTAGCGCGGCAAGCGCCAATGGCGATTTGCGTTTCGCGGTCGCTCGATCCATTCTGCATGCCCCTTGCCTGAAAGAAGGTCCTGTCGCGACCTTCATGCCGGTTGACCGGTCGTTGCCTCTCGGCGGGGCCTTCGCCCCGTTGCGCGGATCATAACTTGAGGAGTCAGGCATGGAAAGCCTGCAGGGCGGGCCTCGGCAAGATTTCACCCCGCGGGTAATAGAAGCAGGGGTTGTGTCCGGCCGGATGAGAGCTTAGAGATTTCCCGCGACGGGGAGGTGGCAGAGTGGTCGAATGCGGCGGTCTTGAAAACCGTTGATGGTGAGAGCCATCCCAGGGTTCGAATCCCTGTCTCCCCGCCACCCACCTGTGTCTCTGTTCATTTTTGTTTTCCGTGGCTGAATTATGTCGGAATTCCCGTGGTTTGTCTGCAGGGTTTTCAGAACGAGACCGAGCGTAGCTCCCAATTCCCGACCAAGATCTGCGGCTGTTTCAGAGACGGTTATTGGCGGGTGCGCTTTGGGTCCGGATTTCCCGGAAAGCAGGGACTCTGCAGGGAATTTCGATCGTTTCGAGGATCTCTCGGCCAATCCGGGGATGATTGTGTCAGGAAATACAGGTGCCTAAAGGCAAATTCCCTGAGCCCAAAAACAGGGAAACCATGGCGGTGGAGCAGGGAATGTTCCGGCCGGAGCAGGGAGTGTTCTTCCTGCACTCGCGATTGGGGAGAGCGCTGGTCCTCAGAAGCCGAACATCCGCTCCTGCTCGGTCCAGTCGAGGGGCGGGGTGACGCTGACCAGGCGCTTGAGCGAGAGCTCCGGCGGCTGGCTGCCGTCGAGGATGGCAGCCTGGATTTTCGGTGAAAGGAAGGCCAGCTGGGTGCGGTTGCGAATGAAGGATCCGGGCACGTTTTCCCGGTGCGCGATATCGGAGAGCTGGGTGCTGGATTTCAGCTCGTCGGCCCAGCCATGGGCACGGATCAACATGCTGCGGAGATGCGGATCCGGTTGCCGCGCGCGGGTTCCGACAATGATCTTTGCCTCGACCCCGCGCCGGCGCAGGTCGAAGGGCGCGGAGATCCGCAGAATCGAGGGCGCGATGTCTGAGGTTGTCACACCAAGCGCCTCGGCGAGGACGCCGGGGTACAGGTCGAGCTCGATCTGGCCGGGCGAGACGGTGCCCGCTTCGATCAGCTGCGCAATCGAGGTGTTTCCGTCCCGACGCAGTTCCTTGACGAAGGCCTGCATGGACCTGGCTACCGCGGAGCCGCTCGTCGCATCTGGTCTTTCCAGGACCCGCTGCTGTTCGGCTGCCGCCTCGAGATGCTGAAGGGTGATGTCCGTGGCCGCTTGTTCCAGCGCGGGCCCCGGCAAGCGCCAGCCCGACGGATCGCTGCCCCCGGAGATCAGCCTGTTGGAGACGTAATACCGCAACCACCGTCCGTTCCGGGTGGTGTGCGTCGGGGTCAGGCGGTCGTCGATCTCGTCGCGCAGCTTTGCCGTCAACCAAGCGGTGTTTCGGATGGAGTATGCTGTACCGTCTTTCACACCACGTTGCCGCGATCGGCTCGCCGCGACTCTCAGCTTGTCCTGCACATCCGTCCAGAGCGCCTCACCGATGATCGCCGGGTGTTGTCCTGGCCAGACCTTCTCCTTGTGGCGGATCCTGCCCAGATAGACCGGGTTGCGCAGCAGGTAGTAGATCTGTCCGCGGGAGAGCGGGAGATCCCCGGAAACGGCTCCGTTTGCACGGATCTGGCGTTTCGAACGCAGGCGCTCCCGGGCTGCGGCCTCGGTGACCCGGCGCAGGCAGCCGAGATCGGCGTAAAGCGTGAAGAGGCGGCGCACGCGCTCCGCCTCATCCGGGTTTATCACCAGTGTTCGGGTGTTCGGATCTGCGTGGCGGTCATAGCCCAAGGGCAGGTTGCCGCCCATCCAGAGCCCCTTCTTCTTGGAGGCGGCAATCTTGTCGCGGATGCGTTCGGCAGTCACCTCGCGCTCGAACTGGGCAAAGGACAGCAGCACGTTGAGCGTGAGCCGGCCCATGGAGGAAGAGGTATTGAAGGCTTGCGTGACGGAGACGAAGGAACAGTCTGCCCGTTCCAGCCGCTCGACCAGCTTTGCGAAGTCTGCGAGCGACCGGGTCAGCCTGTCGATCTTGTAGACCACCACCATATCGACGCGACCGGAATCCACCTCTTCCAGGAGCCGTTGCAGGGCCGGGCGCTCGAGCGTGCCGCCGGAGAGGCCGCCATCGTCATATCGGTCCGGCAGGGCCTTCCATCCCTCGTGGCGCTGGCTGGCGATATAGGCGGCGCAGGCCTCGTGCTGCGCATCGAGGGAGTTGAACTCCTGGTCGAGCCCGTCATCGGAGGATTTGCGGGTATAGATGGCGCAGCGGATCTTGCGGCGCGGGCTCATTGGCTGGGCTTGCTGGAGAGCCCGAAGAAGCGCGGGCCGGACCAATGCGCCCCGGTGATCTCGCGGGCGATGGCCGAGAGGGACCGGTAACTTGTCCCGTTCCAGGCAAAGCCCTGATCGGTGACATCGACTACATGGGTGACGCCGTTCCATTCCCGCAGTAATCGCCTGCCCGGCTTGAGGGCCGGGCTGGACGCCTTTGGCTTGGCATCTGTGCCCTTCCCGAGGGCTGTCGTCACTGCCCGTGGCAGCCCGCCATGACGGCGGGACTGCATCTCGAAGGCGATGAAGCGGCGGAGGAAGGGCTGGCTCAGCATCCGTGGGGCAGGGGCGTCGAAGATCGCCTGCCAGAGGTCCAGCAGATCGGCGCGGGCCAGATCTTCCAGGTCTTTGACGTCGCGGGGCAGCCTCATGCCTGCTCTCCCGGCTCCTCGACGAGGTGGTAGGTGCAGGGCTTGCCGTCGGCGGCCTGCCTGCGGTCGATGGTGGCGCCGGTCTTGCGCAACGTGCTCAGCGCGGCCCGGGCGGAATGCGCCTGCCAGCCGGTGGCCTTGCAGATGGCCGCGAGGCTGGCGCCCGAGGGACGGCGCAGCATCGCCTGCACCTTGCCGATCTTTGTCTGTTTGCGGTTGGTCATGGTCTTTCTCCCCTGGTCTGGTCCGGAAGGGCCGCAGGTTGCCGTGCCCTTGTACCGAGGAGGGCCCGAACTCATCGGGCGTGCTGACAGGGATGCTTGCCGCGCAGGGGAAGTCCAGTCGTTTCCGGCGCAATGGTTTTTTCTGTGGTCGGACGGGTTTCCACATCTATGTACCGCATATTGATCATTTGCATTCAAACAAGGCTGGCCGCGTCCTGTGAGTGGGGCGCGGCCATTTCCGTGCGACCGGACAGATAGGGCGGTTTTTCATCCCAGTGTGATTCGGTGTCGGGCCCCTTGGGCCCCAGCTCGCCACCGAAATTATCGCTCTTTGCGAGTTTTTGCTCCTGCATGTTGCGGTATTGCATCAATTTTCCTGTAGCGGGCCTGCTGCCTGCGCTTTTCCTTTGAGTTTCAAGGGAGGCTGACGCAACGCTTCAGCCATGGGATTGACCCCCTTGCAGGCGCCGGGCCGCAAGGAGGGAAGGCTGGATAGCCGCCCTGGCCCCGGCAAAAGTCCATCGGCCGGAAAGCACGATGGCGGCTCGCCCCGGAAGGGGCATTGGCCGGACCCTGGAAAGGGCCGGTTGCCAGGTCCGGAAGGGCAAGTCCGCGCTCCTTCGCGAGCGAGGGCGACACATCTTCGATTTGTTGAAAACGCGTCTCTGACGCGCATCGCCCAAGCCTGACGCCCGGTGATGTTCAGCCAAAGGAGGTGGCCATGAGCGCCGCTGTCGCAATGATCGCCCCGGGCGATCTCGTTCCCGACCCGCGCAATGCGCGGACCCATGACCGCAGGCAGATCCGTCAGATCGCCGACAGCATCCGCCAGTTCGGCTTCACCAACCCGTGCCTCGTCGACGAGGACAACGTGCTGATCGCCGGGCATGGCCGGCTAGAGGCCGCCAGGCTGCTGGGATTGGCGGAGGTGCCGATCATCCGGGTGACACATCTGACCGAGCCGGAAAAACGCGCCCTGCGCCTGGCTGACAACAAGATCGCCGAGAAAGCCGGCTGGGACCTCGATCTGCTGGCGGCCGAACTGGCCGATCTCTCCGAGATGGAGCTCGACTTCGATATCGAGGTCACCGGCTTCGAGACCGCCGAGATCGACCTGGTCATCGGCGATGCCGCGGGCGATGACGACCCGACTCCTGAACTGGCGCCCGTGCCCGATCCGGATCTTCCCGGAGTCTCGCAGCCAGGCGATCTCTGGCTCCTTGGCAAGCACCGGCTTCTCTGTGGCAACGCCCGCTATTTGGCCGATTACGAGCGGCTGATGGAGGGCAGGCAGGCGGACATGGCCTTCACCGATCCGCCATACAATGTTCCGATCGCGGGTCATGTCTGCGGCAACGGCCGGGTCCGGCACCTGGAATTTGCCGAGGCCTCCGGCGAGATGACCCCGGTGGAGTTCACCGCCTTCCTGGCGGAGGTATTCGGTCTCGGAGCGCGCCACAGCCGCGATGGCGCGATCTGGCTTGCCTGCATCGACTGGCGCCACCTGCCGGACATGCACAGCGCGGGCATGGAGGTCTTCAACGACTGGCTCAACCTCTGCGTCTGGGTCAAGACCAATGGCGGCATGGGCAGCTTTTACCGATCGCAGCACGAACTGATCTGCGTCTTCCGGAACGGGACGGCGTGCCATCGCAACAATGTCCAGCTCGGCAAGTATGGGCGCAACCGGACGAATGTCTGGACCTATCCGGGCGTGAACACGTTCCGGCCCGGGCGCATGGAGGAGTTGCAGGCGCATCCAACGGCGAAGCCCGTGGCGATGATCAAGGATGCGATCCTCGATGTCAGCCGGCGCGGCGACCTCGTGCTCGATCCCTTCATGGGCGGTGGAGCAAGGCTGATCGCGGCCGAGCAGGCCGGGCGCGTCGCCTGCGGTCTCGAGATCGATCCGGGCTATGTAGATGTCACCCTGCGCCGCTGGCGCGCGGAAACCGGACAGGAGCCGGTCCGCGCCTCCGACGGGTGCAGGCTGGCGGACCTGGAACAGGACCTGAAGCAGGAGGTCGGCCAATGAGCAAGGACAACGATTACGAGGTCGGCTATGGCAAGCCGCCGAAACACACTCGCTTCAGGAAGGGGCAGTCCGGGAATGCCAGGGGGCGCAAGCAAGGCAGCTGCAACTTCCAGACGGACCTGGAAGAGGTGCTGGAAGCCCGGGTGGCGATCAAGGAGAACGGACAGGCCCGGAAGGTGACCAGCCAGCAGGCCGCATTGCGCAGGCTGCTCGAGAAGGCGCTGGCGGGCGATCCGCGCGCCCTGGACAGGCTTCTCAACCTCGCGGAACAGCTTTCCGACGCAAAGGAGGCCCGATCCGCCGAGCGCAGCCTTTCGGACGAGGAAGCCGACATCCTGCGCCGCTACGAGGAAACCATTCTGACACAGGCGCTGGCAGACGGTCGTCTGTCCGACGATGGGGAGGCCGGCGATGCCCAATGACATCGACCGGATCGCGCTGTTGAACGCGCTCTTGCGCACGGACCTGTCGAGTTTCATCCAGCAGGCTTTCGCCACGGTGGATCCGGCTACGCGCTACCGACACAGCTGGACGCTCGACGCCATCGCTTATCAGCTCGAGCGCATCGAGCGTGGCGAGACCAGGCGGTTGATCATCACCATGCCGCCGCGCTCCCTGAAATCGATCGCCGCCTCGGTGTCCTTCCCAGCCTGGCTGCTGGGGAAGGATCCGTCCCGGCGCATCCTTGCTGTCTCCTATGCCGAGGGCCTGTCGGAAAAGCTGGCGGTCGATTGCCTGAAGGTGATCGAGGCGCCCTGGTACAAGGCCTGCTTTCCCGCTACACGGATCGCGCGGGGCAGGGGGGCGCGGAGCGATTTCGAGACGACGAGAGGCGGTGGCCGCTTCTCGACCTCGGTCGGCGGCACGCTCACCGGCCGGGCGGGGACATCATCCTTCTGGACGATCCGCACAAACCCGATGAGGCGGGCTCCGAGACCCGGCGGAAGGCTGTACTGGACTGGTATCGCTCCACCTTGTTGAGCCGGCTCAACGACCCGGTGACAGGTCCCATCATCCTGATCCAGCAGCGCGTGCATGACGACGACCTCGCGGGCATGCTCCTGCGTCAGGGCGGCTGGACGCATCTCGATCTCCCGGCGATCGCGGAAGAGCCCGTGCAGATCGACCTCGGTCGGCGGGGATCGGTGAGCTGCAAGCCCGGCGATCTCCTCTACCCGGACCGCCTGCCGCGGGACCTGCTGGAGCAGCAGCAGGCGGAACTGGGCTCCTATGTCTTCGCGGCGCAATACCAGCAGCGCCCGGCGCCGCTCGAAGGCGGCATCGTGAAATGGGCCTGGTTCCGGACATATGACCAGGCACCGCTTCGAAACCGGGGAGATCGCATCGTGCAGAGCTGGGACACGGCGTCCAGGGCCGAGGAGGCGCATGACTATTCGGTCTGCACGACATGGCTACTGCGGGGTCCGAATGCCTGGCTTCTGGAGGTCCACCGGGCCCGGCTCGAGTTCCCGGAACTGAGGCGGCGGATCGAGGACCAGGCACGACTGCACGGGGCGATCACCGTGTTGATCGAGCAGGCCGGATCCGGCCTCCAGCTGATCCAGGACCTGAAGCGCCGATCCCGGCTCAACATCGTCGGGATCATACCGAAGGGTGACAAGCCCACGCGGCTGCTCGGCGTCTCGCCCATGATCGAGGGCGGGCGCGTCGCCATCCCGGAAGATGCACCTTGGCTTGCCGAGTTCCGGCGCGAGGTCACCCTCTTCCCCAACGGAAAACACGACGACCAGGTCGACAGCCTCTCCCAGTTCCTCACCTGGATGAACAGGCCCTGGCGGGGTGCAATGTCCGGAATGATGGCCTGAGGACCGCGAGTTCGAATCCTTTTGGCACCGCCACCATCCCTGAACCGCAATCCGCAGGATTATATGGTCTGGTCTGAGCAACCGTGGCTCGATGGGTTCGCAATCGAACCTGGCGTGATCCGGCAATTCGTCGCCATGCCGCTGGGCGAAGGCTACTCTGTTGAGGAGCAGCTTAAGGAAGATGCGGAATGGGGTGGACTTCAGATCTCCGTTGCGCCGATGAGGCGGGAAGTGTGGGAGCGGTTGTCCGCGACCGGGATCGTGACGCAGTCGTTCTCGAAGCCGAGCTGAACCTTCTTGGTCATGGCGCTGCCCCCTCGGCGAGCGAGTCCTGCGGGTAGCTGGGCATGGTTTCCAGACCTTGGCACGTAGCAGCGTCACGAAATGATCGTCCTCGAGGAGGGTCCGGAATGCCTGGCAGATGAACAGCAGCCGCCCCTGCGTCAGTTCCGCTTTCTTGATCAGAAGCTTCTGGCGGTCCGCTTCCTTCTGGTAGGCGCGCACCAACGCTTCGCTCGTTAGAGGTCGCCGGTTTCGGCTGTCCCGCCCGTATTGCTTGGGATGGATCTTCTTTCCACGCGCCTCACGCTGTTTGATCAGACGCCGGGCCGCCGAGAGCTTCTTGCCGCGCAGTTTCTTCTGCGTGTACGCTAGTACGAGGTGGGGATGCTCTTCAGCGCGTCCAACATGCGTGACCTGACACGCAGAGAGCTGTGTTCGAACATCGGCAGTTTCACGGTGTCAGGTCTCCGCATCCAGTAGGGTCAGGATGTCCTTGCAGTTCTGGACCTTCCCGCCGCAGCAATCCGACAAGAGAAATCCGACGAGGCTGTTAACGGCTTCCAGCCTGGCCGCATATCGGATCTCGCGTTGATGCCGTGTGCTGGTAAGCAAACCCGCGCGTTTGAGGACCGACAGGTGCCCGGAGAGTGTCGAGGGTTTCGCATCCAGCCGCTCGGCGATTGTCAGCGCAGGAACGCCGTCCGGGGCGTGCTGCACGAGTAGCTTGAACACGGACAACCGGGTCGGATGCGCCAGTGCCGCGAATGCGTCTATCGCAGTGTCCTGATCCATAATTCGTCAATGCCCGAATTATCGAAGCTTGACCAGAGGGTGACGATCCCGTAGCCCGGAGTCAATTCGGAAAAACCCGAAATGAGGGACGAATGACCGGTACGCTGATCACATCCGAGGTTGATTTCGACGTCGAAGGGAAGCAGGCGGGCTATCTCCGCGTACCGCACTCCACTCATCGATCCGCCTATGGCTGGATCCCAGTTCCGATCACAGTCATTCGCAACGGGGACGGACCGACGCTCGTGATTTCGGCCGGAGTTCACGGCGACGAATACGAAGGGCAGATCGCCGTCGCGACCCTTGCACGCGAGTTGGACGTTGCTGACGTCCGTGGCCGCCTGATCCTGCTGCCGATGGTGAATTTCCCGGCCGCCGAGGCCGGCTGCCGTGTCTCGCCTCTGGACGATGGCAATCTCAACCGCCTCCATCCCGGCGACCCGAAGGGTTCGCCGTCCGAGATGATTGCCCATTATCACGAAGAGGTCATTCTGCCCCTGGCGGACTACGCCGTCGATCTCCATTCGGGCGGCACATCGTTGATCTATCCTCCGACGCTGTTACGTGGACCGCCGCATTCGCCGGAAGAAGAAGTCGGGCTTGCCAAGCTGACCGAAGCCTTCGATCTGCCCTATGCCTGGGTCTTCACCGGCGGCGGTGGGCGCGGCAGCACCGCACGAACGGCGATGGGCGCGGCCAACCGCAAAGGCGTGATCAACGTGATGGCCGAGCTTGGCGGCGCAGGGTGCGTGACGCCGGAGGTGCTGCGGCAAGCCGAGCGCGGGCTGCGCCGCATCTTGCACGCCCTTGGGATGTTGCCGGACCACACCCCGGACGCCGCCCGGGGGACACGCGAGCTTCATGTACTGGGATCAGTCTATGCCGATGGGGCCGGCGTGTTCGAGCCGCTGAAGACCATAGGCGACGATGTCGCGGAGGGCGAAACCGTGGCCCTGATCAACCATCCCGACACGCCGGGGCAAGCGCCGGACGCCGTCACCTCGCCCCATGGCGGTCTCGTATTGGCGATGCGGGCCATGGCGCAGGTTCGGCGAGGCGACGCGCTCTATCAGATCGCGAGGGATGCGCTCTGAAATGAAGAGCTATGCGGTTTCCATCGACGACATACGTGCCGCGGCCTCCGCGCTCGAAGGTGTGGTTATCCGATCGCCCCTGCTGGAAAACCCGGATGTGAACGCCTTGCTCGGTGGCCGATTGCTGCTGAAGGCTGAGAACCTCCAGCGCACGGGCGCCTTCAAGATCCGTGGCGCCTATCACCGGATGCTCGGTCTCACAGCCGAGGAACGGGGGCGCGGCGCGGTGACATATTCATCGGGCAACCATGCGCTGGGGCTCGCGCGTGCGGCTCAGATCCTCGGATCCTCGGCGGTGATCGTGATGCCTTCGGACGCGCCCGAGGCCAAGATGGCGGCCGTTCGGGGCGTGGGTGCCGAGATCGTCCCCTACGACCGCGACACGGAAAACAGCGCGGATGTGGTCGCCCGCATCATGGCCGAGACCGGCCGGATCGAGGTGCCTCCAAGCGCACATCCTGAGGTCCTGGCCGGCGCGGGTACAGCGGCGCTCGAGGTGTTGGAAGATGCAGGCGGGCCGCTCGACGCGGTTCTGGTGCCATGCGGGGGCGGCGGGCTGACGGCGGCAACCGCCGCGCTGATGGCTGAGGCTGCACCCGCAACGCAGGTTTTTGCGGCAGAGCCGGCGCTGTTCGACGACACAAGCAGGTCGCTTAAGGAAGGGCGTCGCGTCGCCAACCCGAAGGGCCGCCGAACCATCTGCGATGCCATCATGACGCCGATCCCGGGCGAGCTGACCTTTTCGATCAATCGCGATCTACTGGCGGGTGGGGTCACGGCCACTGATGCAGAGGTCCGCCAGGCGATGCGGTTCGCCTACGACCATTTTCGGATCGTCACGGAACCTGGGGCCGCGGTCGGTATTGCGGCGATCCTGAGCGGCCAAGTGCCCATCGCCGGACGCACTGTCGCGACGGTCATCACCGGCGGCAATATCGATCCTGTGCGTTTTGCGGCGCTTCTGGAGAACGAGGAATGACGCTGGATCGACGGTTGATGGCCGAATGGCTTGGCACGTTTTCTCTGCTCGCGACGGTGGTCGGGTCGGGCATCACAGCCGAGCGGCTCGCAGGCGGGAACGTGGCTGTCGCACTGCTGGGAAATACCTTCCCGACAGGCGCAATTCTTGTCGTGTTGATCACCGTCTTTGGTCCGATTTCGGGAGCGCATTTTAACCCTGCTGTGACCCTCAGCTTTGTGATGCGGCGCGAAATCGCCCCGCGCGATGCGGGGCTTTATGTCGTTGCTCAGGTATTCGGTGGTATCGTCGGTGTTCTCGCCGCGCATGTGATGTTCGAACGTCCCCTGATCGACCCCTCGACGACCACGCGAACCGGGATCGGGCAGTGGGCCGGAGAGTTCGTTGCGACCTCCGGGCTGATCGGCACCATCCTCGCGTGCCTCAAGGCGAAACCGCAGGCGGTGCCCATGGCGGTGGGCCTCTACATTACGGCGGCCTATTGGTTCACGTATTCAACGTCTTTCGCTAATCCGGCGGTGACCATCGCACGATGTTTCTCGAACACTTTCGCCGGGATCGCCCCAACCGACGTGGTCGCCTTCATAGCGGTGCAGCTGATCGCGGCTGTTCTTGCAACGTGGTTCTTCCGCTGGATGCTGGAGGATGGTGAGGATGGCTGAGTTCGATTTCGACGGGGAGATCGACCGCCGGGTGGTTCCGGCGCTCAAGCATCACCGCATCGTGCTGGGCGCGGATGGCATGGACCTGTTTCCTGCGGGCGTGGCCGACATGGATTTCCGTGTCGCCCCGTGCATCACCGATGCGATCGCTGCACGGGCCGCGCATGGCGTCTATGGCTACGAGACGGTCCCCGACGGGTTGATCCCTGAGCTCACGGGCTGGCTGGAGAATAGGCACGGATGGAAGGTCGATCCGTCCCATATCCTGCGTGCGCCAAACGTCCTGAACGCGTTGGCAATGGCTGCCAACGCGTTCACGGAACCCGGCGACGGCATCATCGTGCAGCCGCCGGTGTTCTTCGATTTCGCTGACATCATCGCGGAGAACGGGCGGCGAATGGTCGAGAACCCTCTAATCCTGAGGGATGGCCAATACGAGATGGATTTCAACGGGCTGGACCACGCCGCGCGCGACCCGAAGACCCGAATGATCTTCCTGTGCAATCCGCACAACCCGGTGGGGCGGGTCTGGACCGCCGAGGAACTCGCACGCGTGGGCGCGATCTGCCGCCTCCATGGTGTGCTGGTGGTGACCGATGAAATCCACGGTAGCATCACCTTTCCGGGTCACCCCTACACGCCATTCGCAACGCTTTCGGCAGAGGATGCCCTCAACTCGGTCACCTGCCTGTCCCCGGCGAAAAGCTTCAACATCGCCGCCTGCTGCTCTGCGTTCACAGTGGTTCCGGACGACACCGGAAGACGGGCGCTCGAGGCCGAGAATAGCCGGCTGACGGTCAACAAGAACAACGCCTTCGCCTCGGTCGCCATGCAGACCGCCTATGCCGAGGGCGCCTCCTGGCTCGACGCGGTGATGGTGTATCTGCGGGGCAACCTCGATCTTGTTCGCCGCCGCCTCGCTGACGTCCCAGGGATCACCCTGATCGAACCTGAGGGCACATTCCTCCTCTGGATCGACTTCCGCGGTCTCGGGCTCGAATCCGACGATCTGACCGCGTTTCTCAGAAGGCAAGCTGGCTGGGCCATCACCCGTGGGATCGCGTTTGGTCCGCAAGGCGCAGGCTTTGGCCGTTTGAACATGGCCTGCCCGCGCGCGCGTCTGGCAAAGGCGCTGGACCGTCTGGCCTTAGCAACGAGGGCCGGCTCATGACCATCGTCATTCACCACAACTCCGACTGCGGCACGTCGCGCAATGTCCTTTCGATCATCCGGGCGTCTGGCGTGGAGCCTGTGGTGATCGAATACTTGCACACCGGCTGGACGCGACCGCAACTGCTTGGCCTATTTGCAGCGGCTGATCTCACGCCGCGCAATGCGCTGCGGATCACGAAGTCACCAGCCGAGGCGCTTGGACTGCTGGACGAGACAGTATCCGAGGAAGCCGTTTTCGATGCGATGATCGAGTATCCTGTGCTGGTCAACAGGCCGATCGTGTGCAGCCCGAAAGGCGTGCGGCTTTGCCGGCCCTCTGAAACCGTCCCCGACCTGCTCGAGACCATGCCTCCCGGGCCGCTCTACAAAGAGGACGGCCAGATGATCCTAAACAAAAATGGAGACCGCGTTGACTGATACGCCGCAATTGTCCGAAGAGCATTTTCAGGCGCCGGACACGGCGCGTCTGTTTCCTGACGGACACGCATCCCACCCGCCGCGGATCCTTTTGCTTTACGGTTCTTTGAGAAAGCGCTCTTTCAGCCGGCTGATGACCGAAGAGGCGGCGCGCGTGCTGCACCGCCTTGGCGCGGAAACACATACCTTCAATCCCTCTGGCTTGCCTTTGCCCGACGATGTTGAAGCCGACCACCCAAAGGTCCAGAAGCTACGAGATCTTGTGACCTGGAGCGAGGGTATGGTTTGGTGCTCGCCCGAACGGCATGGTGCGATGACCGGGATCATGAAGGCGCAAATCGACTGGATCCCGTTGTCTCTGGGAGCCGTTCGACCAACTCAGGGCAAGACCCTGGCGGTCATGCAGGTATGCGGCGGGTCACAAAGCTTCAATGCTATCAATCAGCTACGGATTCTGGGTCGTTGGATGCGCTGTCTGACCATTCCCAACCAATCCTCGGTTCCGAAGGCGTTTCAGCAGTTCGGTGATGACGACCGCATGAAGCCCTCGCCCTATTACGACCGCATGGTCGATGTGATGGAAGAATTGGTCAAGTTCACGCTGCTTACCCGCGATATCGCGCCGTACCTTGTTGATCGATACAGTGAGAGAAAGGAAACCGGAGAAGTACTGATCGCCCGTGTGAATCGAACGGCGACATAGGAGATCCTTCCAAAAGCCGTGAAATCGAGCGCCGCCAGACGACCGCAAGGTCCGCAACTTGACCCCGGGCGGTTGTTTCGACAAGGAAAAACACTGGTCCATCTCCGTCGTCAAACCATGCGGCCGTTTTTGTGCCCGTCGAACGTCCGTCTTCCGCTCCTTGGCATCTGGTCGTATGGTCGAACGCCCGTCGCGAACCGGGTCCTGCGTCCGTTGGGATCTATCCTGCCCCCCTTCGATACCGCCACTCCCGCGGCGCCTCGCGTCCGCCTTCGTCGCGCCGTCGGTACCGCTCCCAGCCGTTCGCCTTGAGGTAGGCCGAGACGCGCATCTGGTCACCGCGGGTTCAGCGGGCGGGTTCGAGCCCGATAGCCGGTCTTGTCAGACAAACCCGGCTTGAGGCGGGGCAGCGGCCTCTGTAGCGTCTTCCCATGACCCGACCGTGCCCATTCAAGTACTTCAAGACGTCGCGTGAGATTATCCGTCTCGCCGTGATGATGTAGGTCCGCTTCCCGCTGTCGCTTCGGAATGTCGAAGACCTGCTGCACGAACGTGGGATCGACGTCAGCCACGAGGCGGTCCGGTTCTGGTGACACCGGTTCGGCCCGATGTTTGCAGCCGAGATCCGGAAACGTCGGATCGAGGGTATGCGGTCGAGCCAGTGGCGATGGCATCTCGACGAGATGTTCGTGAAGATCAACGGCGAGAGACACTACCTCTGGCGAGCCGTTGATCACGAGGGCGAGGTCCTCGAGAGCTTCGTGACGAAGACCCGCGACAAGAGGGCGGCTCTGAAATCCCTCAGAAAATCAATGAAACGCCAAGGTCGACCTCGTGTCCTGGTGACTGATCAGTTGAGATCCTACGGTGCGGCGATGAAAGACATCGGCAATGTCCACAGGCAGGAAACGGGTCGCTGGCGGAACAACAGGGCCGAGAATTCGCACCTGCCGTTTCGACGACGAGAGCGGGCAATGCAACGCTTTCGGCGCATGCGAAGTTTGCAGAAATTTGCTTCCGTCCACGCCTCGGTCTTCAACCATTTCAACTCGGAGCGCAGCCTCACCAGTCGACAGAATTTCAAGTTGAACCGAGCCGCCGCTCTTGCCGAGTGGCGTCAGCTTTGCGCCGCCTAAGTTCCTGAGGTTCGTGGGAAACTGAGACTGGTTAGAATCTGTCTGACACCTCCGATGCAAGGGCAGAAGAGAGTGATGAAGACCAAACGGACCGCTGTCGGGACACCCCGAGGTGCTGCCAGGGCATAACAACTCGATAGTCTGATTGGGACCCGGCATGCGGACTTCATCAGGGCCAGCGGTCAGATGCACCGCGTAAACAGGCCGGACACATGACCGCACCCCGAAATGATCATTCTCAAATCAAATCAACCCTTGCGCAAACGGAGCCGTCCACACATGGCAGCACCCTACGCTAGCCTAGGTCGAACAAACTGAAGTCTTCGACAAAGACTTGGTCCTGAGGGTCGTTCGAATTCTCGTCACGAATGTCCCTATCCCAGCTTCTTCGGAAACTGAAGTTTTCGGCCTTAAGCTCAAACAATCCCGAGCGACTGTCCTCCGCCAGGGTGCGTTGGAGTGTCAATTGGAAGTCTTCGGTCTGTATCTGCAAACCTCCTTGAATGCCATCATCAGTTAATCTGCGACCAATGGAGAACTGGAAATCGTCGGTCCGGAACCTGAAAAACCCAAATCTGGTATCTTCCGGCATGTCATCCCCCTTTTCGAAAAAGTGCTTCTACACCTTGTGTCGGATTGAGAGATAGTTTCCAACACCGAGACAGATAGTACCAAAAGGCAGGCCATCTGTCGAGAATGGGTACTTGTCGCTAAGGCAGCCACGCGGACGGTATCCGGTCGCCGAACCTCTCTCGGGCGAACCGGTACTCCGCTGAAAGTGCACGGCGGAATGCGTCGCGAGCGTCGCCCGGCAGTTCAACCCTCAGCTCCGTTCGGTGGTGCACGGTATCTACATTGCCAGGAACATATGCAGCATCGGCAAATGCACACAGTTGCCGCAAGGTGGATTCTTCGAACAGGTCTTCGTAGAACAGGTACAGCACATCCTCGTGCGGGAAGACCTCATCAATATCTTGCACTATGTATCGGTAATCGGAACGCACCATGATCTTCGGCATCTGAAGCGCCTCGGCCCATCTCTTGGTAAGTTCTGCTTCGGGATTGGTCTGGGTTATGTGGCGCAGCTGCGACCAGAGCCGGTCGACTGGGTCGCGCATTACGAAAAGGATCTTTACGCGCATCTCCTGAGAAGCACAGAAGTCTCGCATGTAAACAAATCCATCCGGACCAATGGTCGAGTAGGCCGGCGTGATGTCGCACAGTGTCTTGGTCTCTGACGTACAAAGACGCGCAAAGTGCCCAAAATAGGCATCGTCGTCGTAGATCATCTGAACGCGATCGACGCTGGCGCGGAAAGTCGGGTGCCACATGAGGTTCTCAACAGCATCACCCTCTTGGGCGATGTGGTGCCCCAACCGGTGCATCGCTAGGGCATCCATGTCGCTCAGTGCGTGGGCCGGGAATTTCGCGCTGAAGAAGTGCAACTCTTTGACCGGTGAAACCACGACGCCTTCAAGGCTTGCGAGATAATGATAGAGCCAGGTCGTCGCGCATTTCATCGCACCGACGCAGATCAAAAAAGTCCTGCCGTCTAGCGCGTCGTATTTTTGAAGTTTGGTGATTTCAGATGTCACATGTCCTCACAGCAAACATTCTGGCACAAAGACCGTCACCAGGCCGATACACTGTCATAGATCCTGACAGATGCCCGGAAAGGCCTCAAGCACGCCGCAGACGTGATGCGGCTCTTCAGAGTAGCATTCTTTGGTCGAAAAAATCATCTGGGCCGGTTGGGAGGGTATTGTCATAAGAAACCAGCTTGAGGCGGGCAGGGCGGTTCCGTAGCGTCCGGATTTTACCGGACGATCCCGGGTTCGCTATTTCAAGACCAGCCCCGAAATCATCCAGCGTCGCGGTGATGCTGCACATCCAGTTCCTGCATTCGTTGCAGACCGTGGAAGATCTGCTTCACGAACGGGGCATCAATGTGAGCCATGAAGCCGTGCGATATCGGTGGCTCAGAATTCGGGCCGATTTTTGTGTCCGAGATCCGCAAGCGTCGCATTCAGGGTATGCGATCCAGCCGGACGAGGTGACTTCTCGGCGAAATGTTCGTGAAGATCAAAGGCGAGCAACATTACCTCGGGCGGGCAGCCGATCATGAGGGCGAGGTTCTGGAGAGCTTCGTCAAGAAGGCGCGGGACAAGAAAGCTGCGCTGAGTAATGGACAGCCATCCTGCCCTTGCTGAAACTATTTGGAATTGCTCTGGCAGCACCCCGGGCGCGCATGATCGAGCTGGAAGACATCGCGACAATGATCGCGACGTCCATCTCGATGCCTACGACGACTTGCGTCACCGAACGGACTTGCGGCCGCAGCGGACCCCCTACCTTTAGCCCGGCCTTGGAACATCGAGCGTGGAGGGCCAGCGTTGCGCAGTCCGCGTCAATAGCGTGGGGCCTACCAGGTGTTGTTCTGCATTAAGAACGGTCGCTTCGGGTCCCAAGTCGATTGACCGGACGGGTCCCCTGGCGTCAGGCCGGCATCCTTCAGGAATTGCGCGCGAAGCTGCGGATCGTCCGTCCAGCGCGGAAGAGAACCTCTCGGCGCCGGGTTGCGCCTGCGGGAGCGGCCAATGCCACGAAAGATCGGCAGGATCGGGTTTATGAGGCTTGCTACGGTCATCTGTCGGTCTCCTCAACTGAGACCACTTCGATGAGGTCGGTTTGCAGGCCCTCCGCAAGAGTGGCGTCAGCAACAAAGATGCGAAGCGTGTACGTTTCGGAAAAATCTGCGTAAGATGTGCGGCGCGATAGACTTACTGAGCATCCTGTCGACTAAAATGCTGGGCGCATAGACACTCCATCTCGGTGGCCCGCTGCGACTCGAAAGCCCCAGTGGTCCGCGGGTCGGCCTATATCGGAGGGGACAGTCGATGCTTGCCTATCTCGCCCGCCAGCCAGGCATGCGGGTCGAGCGGGGCGCGTTGGCGGGTCTTTTGTGGTCGGGCCGGCCTGAAGACCAGGCGCACGCCTCGATCAGACAAGAGGGTCTGTGGCACGGCGCGCTTTGCCTTCTGGTAACATCGGTGTCGACCGTCAGGCGGTCTGGTTAGATCCGAAGCAGGCGATGCTCATTAGGGATGAGGACGATTTTCTGCTAGGATTTGAACTCGCGTCGGAGGGTTTCGAGGATTACCAAATGCGAAGGGAAGTATCGCGACATTGGCCTTTCGGGCCGGTTTTCGGGATCTGTTGAACCTCAACAAAGGCTTTCGCCGGCGGTTTGGGGTGACGCTGCGCGGCTATCACAGCAAAGCGATGCATCGGGTGGCGCAAAAGTCCTAGATTTCGGGGATCGACGGACATTATCGTTGTTGACCAGAAAATAGCCGTAGCAAAGGGGCAATAAGCTAGGGAGGACAGCGTGGCACAGACCGATGCTGCTAGTACCCGGACTGACTTGGGCCAAACGCCTCGGGGCGACGCGGCGCACGTTGCCGGTTCAAGAGATCTACCACTGCTCGATCTCACGATCCCAGAGTTGCTGGCAGACTGCGTGTCGAAACGACCAGAGGCCGATGCTGTCGTTTTCGCTTCAAACGGCATGCGTTGGTCATGGGGAGAGTTTGCTAGCCGCGTCGACGATTTGGCAGGCGGACTTCTCGAAATCGGTATCGCAAAAGGGGATCGCGTCGGAATTTGGTCGCCTAACAGGCCCGAATGGGTGCTGACGCAATTCGCGACGGCACGGATCGGCGCAATCCTTGTCAATATCAATCCGGCTTATCAAGTTTTCGAACTTGAGTTCGCTTTGCGAAAGACCGGGTGCAAAGCATTGATCCTCGTAGAGCGCTTCAATAGCTCGGACTACGTCGCGATGATGCGCGAAGTGGCACCTGAGCTTGCGGATGCGGAACCCGGCTCACTACAGGCGGGTGATCTGCCAGCTCTACAATCCGTCATTGTTTGCAGTGACGAGCCGCATCCTGGCTGCTTTACCTTCGCCGATATTTCTGCACGGGGGGCGCAAACGCCCACCTCAAAGCTCGATACGATCGGCGCGACGCTTGAGCCGGATGACGCGATCAACATCCAATTCACGTCCGGTACGACGGGGCTGCCGAAAGGGGCAACGCTGACGCACCGGAACATTGTCAATAACGCGAACTTTGTAACCTCTGCCATGGCGCTGACCGAAGCTGACCTGCTTTGCATACCGGTGCCGTTCTATCACTGTTTTGGCATGGTGATGGGCACTTTGGGATGTGTTACCAAAGGCGCCGTTATGGTTGTGCCCGGCGAGGGGTTCGATCCAGAAAGCACTCTGCGCGCGGTCGCCGATGAAAAGTGCACGTCGCTTTATGGGGTGCCGACGATGTTCGTAGCCATGCTGGAGCATCCAGAGTTTGACACGTTCAATCTGAGCCATCTGCGCACGGGTATCATGGCCGGGTCGCCTTGCCCCATCGAAGTCATGAAGAAGGTGCAGAAGGACATGAACATGTCCGAAGTTACCATCGCCTACGGCATGACCGAAACGAGCCCTGTATCATTCCAGTCCAGTATCGACACACCGCTTAACAAGCGTGTGTCGTCCGTGGGTCGGGTGCAGCCGCACCTGGAAGTTCGGATTGTTGATGAAAAAGGCGCAGTCGTACCTGTCGGAGCGGAAGGAGAACTGCAGACCCGCGGCTATTCTGTGATGCAGGGTTATTGGGATGATCCCGAAAAGACCGCTGAGGCAATCGATGCCGAGGGCTGGATGCACACGGGAGATCTGGCCCGCCTTGATGAGGATGGGTATTGCAACATAACTGGCCGCGTTAAGGACATGATCATCCGTGGTGGTGAGAATATTTCACCCCGGGAGGTAGAAGAGTTTCTCTACACACATCCGGGTGTCAGTCAGGTGCAAGTCTTTGGCGTTCCGGACGCCAAGTTCGGTGAGATTGTCGCCACGTGGATCATGCCAAAGCCCGGTGTGGTTCTGACCGAGGAGGAGGTGCGCGGTTTCTATCGGGGCAGTATCGCGCATTACAAAGTGCCCAAGCTGGTCAGGTTCAAGCCTGAGCTGCCGATGACGGTAACGGGCAAACCTCAGAAATTTCTGATGCGAGACGCCATGATCGAAGAACTTGGCCTGACCATTGAAAGGACGGCCTAAGAAAATCAACAATAGGGAGGACTAACAAAATGCGAATATACTGCGCGCTAGCGATAGCTGCGATGGCCAGCACCACACATGCGCAAACCATTACCCAAGATGAGATCAGGGCCGCCGTCGGGCCCATCGACACCGCTGCCATCATCGAAAATGACAGCCATGATCGGAACTGGCTGAACTACGGCCTGAACTATGCCGAGACACGTTTTTCCCAGCTCGCCTCGATCACCGCCGATAACGTGGGCGAGCTTGGTCTGGAGTGGTCTTATGATCTGCAGTCGCGCCGCGGCGTTGAAGCAACCCCGATTGTCGTGGACGGAGTGATGTACGTTTCTGCGTCGTGGTCGATTGTGCATGCGCTTGATGCCGTCACTGGTGAGCCACTCTGGGTTTACGACCCCGAAGTGCCGGGCGAATTTGCTTCTAAAGGTTGCTGCGACGTGGGGAACCGCGGTGTCGCGATTTATGATGGCAAAGTATACGTCGGGGCTTTCGACGGTTACCTGCACGCGATTGACGCTGCGACCGGGGAGCGAGTGTGGAAAGTTGACACCATCGAGAACCGCGAGATGTCCTATACCGTTACCGGCGCACCGCGGATTATCAACGGTAAGGTGATCATTGGTAATGGCGGCGCCGAATACGGGGTGCGGGGCTACATCACCGCCTACGACACCGCAACCGGTGACGAAGCTTGGCGCTGGTACACGGTTCCAGGCGATCCAAATGAACCCTTCGAGAATGAAGCCATGGAGATGGCCGCCGAAACATGGGATCCATCTGCAAACTACTGGGAGGCCGGCGGCGGCGGGACAGTTTGGGACGCAATGGCTTACGATCCCGACCTCAACCTGCTCTATATCGGGACGGGCAATGGCTCGCCCTGGAACCGGCATCTGCGCAGCCCGGCAGGTGGAGACAACCTGTTTCTGGCGTCCATTGTCGCGCTGAATCCCGACACAGGGGAATATGTCTGGCACTATCAGAATACACCTGGCGACACGTGGGATTACACCTCGACACAGCATATCATCCTCGCTGATCTCGAGATTGAGGGTGAGATGCGTCAAGTCCTGATGCAGGCGCCCAAGAACGGGTTCTTTTATGTGATTGACCGGACCGATGGCAGTTTTATCTCGGCAGAGCCATTTGTCGAAACGACCTGGGCGACCGCCTATGACGAAAATGGGCGGCCGATTGAAAACCCTGCGGCGCGGTCCAAGGATGAACCGTTCGAAACGGTGCCATCGGCCTATGGCGCGCATAACTGGCATCCTATGAGCTTTAATCCCGACACTGGGCTGGTCTACATTCCCGCACAAGGCGTACCGCTTGTTCAGTCGAGGGATCCGAGTTGGTCTTTGAACTCGCATCAACCGATGTCGACCATGTCGGGCATGGGCTGGAATCTTGGCTATCTTTTCAATGTCGTAGCGCCAGAAGCCACACCGTTTGGTCACCTGCTGGCGTGGGATCCTGTCAACCAACGCGAAGCGTGGCGCGCCGAATATGTCTCCCCCTGGAACGGAGGCACCCTGACGACGGCAGGAAATCTGGTGTTCCAGGGAACTGCCGATGGCCGGTTCATTGCCTATGATGCGACCACGGGTGAAACGCTGTGGCAGACGCCCGTAACTTCAGGCGTCGTGGCCGCACCCAGTACGTGGGAAAAAGACGGCGTCCAATATGTCACCATTGCCGTGGGCTGGGGCGGTGTTTACGGCCTGATGCAACGCGCAACTGAACGAGTAGGACCTGGCCGCGTATTCACTTTTCGTGTGGGCGGCACAGCGGAGATGCCGAACTTCCAGCTGGCGGACCGGACAGAATTGGTTGCGGGCGTGCCGTACGATCCAGCCAATATCGAAGCAGGCGTGGCAAGCTACGTGTCCAACTGTCTCTTTTGCCACGGCGTGCCAGGGGTCAACAACGGAGGCGCGATCCCAAACCTGGGTTACTCCACTCCGGAGGCATTGACCAATGCCAATGCCTGGGTGCTTGAAGGCGCGGGCATCCACAACGGGATGCCGCGGTTCGATACCCACCTGACCGACACGGATGTTGAAAACATCCTTGCGTTTATTCAGGGCACGGCAGATGCCGTGCGGGCTGCAGCGCAATAGACTGACAAGCTTTCCCGATGGCTGTTCCGGCATGGATTGGCCATCGGAACTACGCCGAACGGGTAGATGGGAAAAAGAACGCCGTCTTGGGTGAAACTGTTACGAAAGGCATGCCTTTCACATCAGTTTGATGGGAAACCGAAAACATGGCGCTAAACACGACACCCAAAGTGGGATAGCGTTTGCCAAGCTGCAGGCATAGCTTCGAATGCAGTTACAAAGGAGGATCGAAAGTGATGGCATGGACCAAACCAAAGGCACGTGAGATCAAGTGCGGGATGGAAATCAACATGTACGGGCCTGGCGAAGATGACGATCGCGGTGCCGAACGCGATTTCATCTAAGCCAAACACTTCAAATGCAAATACTGGTTCTTGGGGCAGCCGCTGGAGGTGGTCTGCCCCAATGGAATTGCGGTTGCCGCAACTGCGCTGACGCGCGCGCTGGTCGGATCCCGTCTATGACACAATCGTCCGTCGCGGTAAGCTTGGACGGGTCTTCGTGGGTTTTGTTGAATGCATCTCCGGATATTCGGGTGCAGCTTGCGGGGCTGAGCAAAATGCACCCACCAGCTTTGCGTGGGACACCCATTTCAGCCGTCATTCTGACGAATGGCGATATCGACCACATAGCGGGCCTGCTCACGCTGCGGGAAAAGACCGCGTTTGACCTTTATGCCACACAAGCCGGACTCGACATTGTCGAGGATAACTCTGTTTTTCGGGTGCTCGATCCTGACCTTGTGCGATCCCACAGCATCGAACTGGACTCCGCATTCGAACCGCTGCCAAGGCTCATCGTCACGCCTTTCGCCGTTCCGGGCAAAGTTGCGCTATTTCTAGAGGGCGATGCCGTGAACGTGGAAGAGCTAGGCGAACAAACCGTTGGTCTGTTGTTAGAGAGTGATGACGGACGTGCGGCCTATATACCCGGATGCGCCACAGTGCCCGGTTGGCTCCTGACCCGGCTGAAGGATGTCGATGTGCTGCTTTTTGATGGCACGGTCTGGAACAATGATGAAATGGCGCAAACCGGCACCGGGCAAAAGACCGGCGCGCGAATGGGCCACGTGCCGCTCAATGGGCCTCATGGGAGCCTCTCCAGTTTCGAAGGACTTGGCGCACGTAAGATCTTCATTCACATCAACAACACCAATCCGATCCTGCAACCCGATGCGCCGGAACGGGCTGAGGTTCTGGCACGTGGTTGGGAAATCGCGGCGGACGGGATGGAGATAAGGCTGTGAACCAGCACGCTCCGACACGCAAAACGTTCGAAGCGCGACTGCGCCAAATCGGCGAAGATCGCTATCACGACAAGCACCCGTTTCATCACCTGTTACACAGCGGTGGCTGCACGCCAGATCAGGTTCAGGCATGGGTGATCAACAGATACTACTATCAGTCACGTATCCCGATGAAGGATGCCGCGTTCATGTCGCGCGTTTCGGATCCTGACTTGCGCCGCGCATGGCGATCTCGCATTGAGGATCACGATGGGCGAGCACCCGGAGAAGGTGGGATCGCGCGTTGGCTCAAACTGGCGGAGGCTGTCGGACTCGACCCAGACTACGTGGCCTCTGAAACAGGAATCTTGCCAGCAACACGTTTCGCGGTGGATGCGTATGTACGATTTGTGCGGGATGAACCGCTGCTGTCGGCGGTGGCCGCATCGCTCACGGAACTCTTTGCGCCCAAAATACACAAAGATCGGATCGCGGGCCTTTTGCAGCACTACGATTTCGCCAACACCGAGTCACTGTCGTACTTTCAAAATCGCTTGAAAGAGGCCCCGCAGGATGTTGCGTTCGGATTGAACTGGGTGCTTGATCACGCTGTGACGCAGGCCGATCAGAACATGGCGGCACGTGCGCTGATTTTCAAAAC
Organism: Lutimaribacter marinistellae; assembly: GCF_042648365.1. Classification (NCBI taxonomy): domain Bacteria; kingdom Pseudomonadati; phylum Pseudomonadota; class Alphaproteobacteria; order Rhodobacterales; family Roseobacteraceae; genus Lutimaribacter; species Lutimaribacter marinistellae. Next base: position 428,943 of record NZ_JBHRXI010000016.1, read on the forward strand.
AGATGTTTTGTGGGCGCAGCTTGATGCAATCTGGCTGGCGTATGTGGAGCCCGCACGCATTCCACCTGGCGCCTGGCAGCCTGGCGAGGGATTATTGTGATTGCAGCCAAGGACATCGCTTTTCTGCCGCGCGGTGTGCGCATCCACAGAGACAAAGTGCGGTCGGCTGATGTGCTGCTCGGACCTGAGCGGGTCTTGATGCTGGATGCGGTCGGACTTTCGATCTTGTCTCGGCTCGACGGCGTCGCAAGTGTTGCGGATATTTCCGAGGAACTGGCGCAACGCTATGATGCGCCGCCCGATGTGATCGAACCGGATGTGATCGAATATCTGATAGATCTGCGAGACAAGGGATTTGTCCATGTCCGCTAGGATCGACCCACCCATCGCGATGCTGGCGGAGCTGACGCATCGGTGTCCGCTGGCCTGTCCCTATTGCTCTAACCCAAGAGAACTTCTTGCCAAATCGGCCGAACTCTCCACCGATGTCTGGAAAGGAGTTTTTTCGCAGGCGGCCGCGCTTGGGGTGCTGCAACTGCATCTATCGGGCGGTGAGCCAGCTTCGCGCTCGGATTTGACGGAGCTTGTTGCCGCAGCCAATGAGGCGGGTCTTTATACAAACCTCATAACCTCTGGTATCGGTCTCAACCCGAAACGTTTGCGCGCGCTTGAAGACGCTGGCCTCGACCATGTGCAACTGTCGCTTCAGGGTGTCACCACGGCGATGGCGGACCGAATTGGCGGGTACAAAGGCGGTTTTGATCGCAAGATGCACGTTGCTGAGGTTATCCGTGAAATCGGCTTCCCGTTGACGCTAAACGCTGTGATGCATCGGGAGAACTTGGACGACTTGCCCGCAACGATAGAGATGGCCCAGCGGCTGGGGGCACGGCGGATCGAGATAGCCTGTGTCCAATTCCAGGGTTGGGCGCTGACAAATCGCGCCGCGCTGCAGCCGACCCGCGCACAGGTGGATCGAGCCAAGCAGGTTGTCGCCGAGGCCATTCCAACGCTAAGAGGGGAATTAGTGATCGACTTCGTGCCACCAGACTATTTTTCGGATTTTCCCAAAGCCTGTATGAATGGCTGGGGCACGACCGGAGTGAACGTGGCGCCGGATGGCACGGTACTACCCTGCCATGCGGCAGCAACGATCCCGAAATTGCGTTTTGAACGTGTGCCAGAGAAACGACTGTCCGACATCTGGTATCATAGCGAAGCATTCAACGCATATCGCGGAACGGATTGGATGCCACCCCTGTGTCAGACATGCGACCGACGCGACATAGATTTCGGTGGCTGCAGGTGCCAAGCCTTCGCGGTCCTCGGGGATGCGAATGCACCGGATCCTGTGTGCGTTAAGTCGGCAGGGCGTGCCGTTCTTGATGACCTTGTTGAGGCAGAAGCACAGCGGGTTGAGGCCCCCGCTTTTGTCTACCGCCGTTGAGCGCGCTTTGATCGGCGGGAGCATCAGACTGTCTTGTTTCCATAAATCCAAAAATGACCGCAGGATCTGGAAAAAACACCCCTGTTCTGCTTTGGACGAGATGGGAGGGCCGTTCGCTTTCTTATACTCGCGCCGAGCCGAAAACCGCACCTGTGGCGAACGTCCGAAAAGCAAGCGGAACACGCCGCATCTCGACTAGTCGGTTGAGGGCAGCAATGGTGAAGGATTTCCAACGCGGGCTGACGAAGCTCCACCAAGAAACGTTGCCCCTCGGCCCGCATCGAAAATCCTTCACCAACGCAGAAATCGAAGCTAACCTCCTTAGAAAGCTTCGGTTGACTGGGCTTGGTTGAGTTTTCGCCATAAGCCTGCTTTAATCCCAACGCGCATCGTGAGCCGTGTTGGGAGAAGAAGAGTGATATACGTCGTCACCTGGCAAGAACGCCCGATGGGAAGCCCCGAAGCCTACGAGGCCGCGCAAAAACGCATCCTCGGTGTGTTTCAGCACTGGCATTTCCCGGAGACCATCAAGATAAGGGAATTTCTCGTGTATGCTGGGCATTGGGGCGGTGTAATGGTTATTGAGACTGATGACCTTGCGCCGATCCACAAACTTACAACAGCTTTGCCGGGGCTATCATTTCAAATTTCCCAAGCTATGGAGGTGGCGGACGCAGTCAGCCTTGAGGCAGAGGCAATCGCTTGGCGCGACAGTCTTGAAGGCAAAACGCAATAGCGATTTTGCAGGGCGTGCTTTAGGTAACCAGCGCCCGCGCGCCTCTTGGATGTTTTGAGGGCATGGTTGACGGAATTGAACATGGTCGGGGCGCCATATTGGCGCTTGATGTTGTAGGTTTCAGCGCGCTGATGGGCGCGGACGAGACCGGTACGCTGAAGGCAGTTGGAAGGCTCTTTGACGAATTAGTGTTGCCCGCGATCACGAAGAATGGCGGGCGCGTATTCAAAACGATGGGTGATGGCGCTCTGGCCGAATTCGCGAACGGTGCAGACGCTGCGCGATGCGGATTGTACATCCAGTCGGTAGTCGTGGAACGCAACGATGAGTTCCACCTCCGTATCGGGATCAATCATGGGGCTCTGTTCTACCTGGATGGCGACGTTTACGGAGACACGGTCAACGTTGCGGCGCGCCTTGAAGGTATGGCCGCGCCGAACGGTGTGCTGATTTCTGATGCAGTGCACACCAGACTGTTGCCAGAAGACGCCGCTGTGTTTTTCGATAACGGGGCCCGCAAGTTCAAGAACATTGCGTCAAAAATCCGCGTGTGGTCTTGGCCTGAGCGCCTTCCATCGCCCCGGTCGGCAGGTAAACCCAGGGTCTTTGTTGAGGAATTCTCGTCACGCGGTGGCCCGGATGAGGATGCTGGTGATCTGTTTTCACAGGAAGTGAAACGACACCTTGCTCGGTTGAGCGGCTTGGAAACCACTGCAAATAGCGAAAACGCGCATTACCTAATCGGTGGAAATTTACGATTTGCATCCAACAAATGCCGCGTCGCGGCGCAGCTGAAAGAGCTGGAAAACGACCGTGAAATCTGGACGGAGCGGTTTGACACCGCAACAGACGACATTTTCAAAATTTCAGATAAGCTCGCGCCCGGAGTCGTGATGAATGTCAGGCGTCGGGTTGCATCGCATGACGCGGAACGGCTGCGGGATAGGCCGCTTGATGAACTGTCCAAGGACGATTTGATGGCTTTGGCCGGGGCAAGCTTCTTTAATCCCACCTACGAAGGCTGGAACGGTGCAGGTATCATCTCTGAGCAAGTTCTGGAACTTGACCCCAACGCTTTCATGGCGCTTGCAATGGCGGCGGCGGGATTGGGCTTGGCAGAGCCACTTTACACGCTGCAAGCGACGCCAGAGCCGGTTCTCAACCTGGCCATGGAGCGCATTGAAACAGCGCTCAGACTGAACAACCGTTCCGATATGTTGCATAGCGTGCGTGCTGGATTGTTGCTCTACGGGCGCCGGCAATATGCCGAAGCCGAGGCTGCAGCTCGTCAGGCTTTAGCTGTGAACGAAGAATACAATATGGGCTGGTGGATGCTTGGCGCGATCCAAGTCTTCTCCGGCAACCCAGCCGAAGGCGCAATCAGCGCAAAACATGCGGTCGATCTGGAGCCAGGCGATCCGTTCGTTCACCTCTATTGCAGGATCGCCGGATATGGTTGCCTCGCCACAGATCGGTACGAAGAGGCCGCTGAATGGTTTCGCCGGGCCGACCAACTGGCGCCGGGTTTGCTGCCAAACCTGATCGCGCTTGTCGCCTGCCATGCAATAATGGGAGATCAGAATGCAGCGGCGACCGCCTTAAAATCGGTTCTCAATACCGATCGAGAATTTCGAATGGAAGCTGCAAATCCGCTTCCGTTTCAAAGTGAGGACGATTGGATGAAGATTTGTAGAGCGGTCGAAACTGCGGCCGTTTCGCGCTAGGGTCCAAATTTCGATAACGGGGCCGTCCCGGTCAAGGGCATTGTCATGTGTGGACGGCTCCGTTTGCGAAAGGGGTGGTTTGGGCTGATAGCGATCGCTCCGGTGTGCGGTCATGTGTCCGGTCTGTGTGTGCGGTGCATCTAGCCGCTGACCTTGGCGCCGTCTGAGCACACTGGCTTGAGCCGGGCAGGGCGGTTCCGTACCGTCTGAGGATGCCCAAACCTGACCCATTTCGTTATGCCAAACGAACGACGAGATCATCCGTTTGGCGCTTATGTTGTTTGTTCGTTTCCCCCTGTCGCTCCGCAACGTCGAAGATCTTCTGCACAAGAGGGGCATCGATGTGAGCAATGAAGCAGTCAGGTTCTGGTGGCATCGGTTCGGCCCGATGTTTGCCGCCGAGATCCGCAAGCACCGTATCGAAGGCATGAACTCAAGCCGGTGGCATTGGCACCTGCACGAGATGTTCGTGAAGATCAACGGCGAGCGGCATTACCTCTGGCGGGCGGTCGATCATAAGGGAGAGGTTTTGGAAAGCTACGTCACGAAGACCCGCGAAAAGAAGGCCGGGTTGAAATTTCTCAAGAAAGCAATGCGCAAGCACGGTCAGCCCAAGGCTGTCGTTACGGATCGGCTGCGGTCCTACGGTGCTACGCTGAAAAAGACTGGTGCTGCTTTCAGACAGGAAGCGGGCAGGTGGGTAAACAACCGGGTCGAGAACTCGAACCTCCCATTTAGACGACAACAGCGTGCGATGCTCCGTTTTCGGCGGATGCGAAGTCTTAAGGAATTCGCCTCCGTCCACGCCTCGGTCTTCAACCATTTCAATTCGGAGCGTAGCCTCAACAGCCGACAGAATTTCAAGTTGAACCGCGCCGCCGCTCTGGCCGAATGGCGCGGTCTTTGCGGTGAATGATGGGTAGCCATCCTGTCATTGCCGAGACGAGTTGGAATTCGTCTGGCAGCACCCACCCACGAAATGCTGGTTCAGCATGAAGGTGATGGTGAGCCCCAGTAGAATGGTCAGGATCGGCCGCCTTTGACGAGGTCGGCGATGCAGGCATTCAGACGGACCGTCGTGAAGAAGTAGACAAGAAGAAAATCCCGGACGGCGAGATCGTACTGTATTGCGCGCACCGAAATACAGACGATGAACAGGTGGACCAGAGCTGCGATTAGTCCACCGCTCACGGGCTCGGGTATGCTGTAGCGCTGGAACACAGGGTAGCGCTTGGTCATGCGCGCGCCGAGGAAGTACACGACAACGCCCGGCGTAAAGGCTGCGAAACTGTCTACGACGATTGGCTCGATCATCGATTGTGGGTCCATCTGGAGCCCTCGATCGGTGGTATGCTGACGCAGAAAAACAGGCGCTCATTGAAACGGCGGGTGCGCACCCATACCGCTCCCTTCTGTGGCCGTATCGCACCGGCTGACGTTAGCAATGAACGCCTCGTGGCCTCGTGTACTCGGGTGACATTATTCCGGGTACGCGCTGCGACCTCAGCATCATAATCCGCGTCGCGCGAGCACCGATCGAGGGGAGCAATCCCGGTTCGCCGGTCGATCAGGGCGCGTGCAGTCGCACCGCGTCCGACCTTGATTCCTTGCGCGCATCGCATGTGATCGGGCATGATTTGCCGCGGGGTTGACGTGATGTGGGGCGAATGGGGTAATCATGACAAGGGATTGGATGTCGCGAACTCCGTTGCCGGTGCTTCACACGAAGCTGCATGCGCCGCGGATCGCGGACGATTTTGTCGAGCGACGGCACGCCCTTTCGATCCTCGACGAGGGGTTTGACTGCCCCCTGGCGCTTGTCTCCGCCCCTGCCGGCTTCGGCAAGAGCTCTCTGACCGCCTACTGGTGTGCCACGCGCGACAAGAACTTTGCGTGGCTCTCGCTGGATGAGGCCGACAATTCCCTTGCGGCGTTCTCGACATACCTCGCCTGCGCCTTGGAGACGCTCCAGGAGGGAGTCTCGCGTGACATCCTGCAGGCGCTGAACGCTGACGCCTCCCTGCCCCCCAACCTGCTGCGCACGCTCTTTGTGACCGCCATCGACCGCATCGAACGGCGCTCTGTGCTTGTTCTGGATGATTTCCATACCGTGCAATCCGATGAGATCATATCGCTTGTTGCGCAACTTCTGGAACACCCGTCCCCGAAGCTGCACATCCAGATCCTGACGCGGCGTGATCCAAAGCTTGACCTCGCTCTGTTGAGGTTGCGGAACCAGATGAGGGAGGTCCGCGCCCGCGAGCTTGAGTTCTCCACCGAGGACGTCTCCCAGTTGTTTGCACGCGGTGGCTTGAAAGACGTCTTGGCGGAGACAGCGCAGGAAGTGCGCGACAGTCTGGATGGATGGCCCGCCGGCATACGGCTCACACTGCTTGCCTCGCTCGCTGGGACACATCCCTCCCAACTCATTGCTGGCGCGAGGGCTGAGCCGCTGCGTGAGTATCTTCTGGAGCAAGTGCTCGCGGAGCAGGCACCGGACTTCGTGCAGAAGATCCTGCCCCTCTCGATTGTCGACCGCTTCAGTGCCGGGCTGTGCGAGAGTCTTTGGACGGCAGCAGGGCTCGACGCGGCGCCAGGGAATGGCGAGGCGTTTTTTGCGGAATTATTGGCATCCGGCCTTTTCGTCGTACATCTCGACACGGACGGGCAATGGTTCCGTTTTCATCACCTGTTTCGCTCTGTGTTGCTCCAGAAGCTAAAGCGCTCCGTGGCAGACGCGGCCTTGGAAGGGCTGCATCGCGCCGCCGCTACCTGGTTCGCATCGGCGGGCCTCGTTGAGCAGGCGATTTCGCACGCCTTGGCGATCGAAGCGCCCGACCTCGGGTCTGGCTTCGTGGCAAAGGCACGACAAGAGGCAATGAACCGCGACCAATGGGTCAGACTGGAAAACTGGCTCGCGGCCTTCCCGCCGTCTTTCGCGCGGCAAGATGCAGAGCTGCTGACGTTGCGATGTTGGCTCGACCTCTACAAATGGTACCGTCTGGGCGACCTCCTTGACGATATCCGCCAGGTGGAGGACGCCCTGGATGCCAGCCGATTACCGCAAGAGCAAAAAGAGAGTCTCTCTGCCGAACTCGCGGCGTTGCAGTCTGCCATTGAGCTTTACACCGTGAACTTCGAGCAATGCGTCGAGCTCTGTGACCGGGTGGAACGCCTTGTACCGCGGGAGTACGAATGCGTGTGCAGCACGGCGGCTCTCATGAAAGGCGGGGCGCTACTTAACACCGAGGGCGCGGCCGCCGCGGAGGCGTTTTTCCTGGAGGCGCTGCGGCCCGGGCATTCGGATCACGGCGCAACGGAGGCACGCTATCTGCAAGGGCTGTGTTTCGTGCATTGGTATGCCGGCGATGCGCGCCGGCTTGATCCTGCCGCCGCCGACATGATTGCGGCCGGGGCGACGTACAAAGATCCGCTCGCAGAATCCTTCGGACGATACTTCGGTGCGCTTGCCTACTTCGACCATGACCGTGCTCAGGACGCTCTTGACCTTCTGGCGCCGGTCATCGACGCGCCCCAAGCGTATCCGACGCAAAACTATGCCCATTGCGCGATTCTGTATGCGCAATGCCGGCAGGCGCTAGGAGAAGTTGAGGCAGCCAACAGTGTGGCATCGGATCTTGCGCGGCTGGTGCAGGCCCAGGGCAATCAGCTCTTTGTTGCGTCGGCCCTAGCTCTGCGCGCGCAACTGGACCTCGAACAGGGTCGCATGGGGGCCGCACTTGACTGGTACAGGACTTTCGAAGCGGGCCCACCCCTCCTGATGGTGAGGGCGTTCCAGCCTCAAGTCGTCGCGGCACGCATTGCGCTGAAGACCATTTCCAGGGACCCGGCACGTTCAGTTGAGCAGATCACGGGCCTGCGCCACTTCCTCGAGAAGATCCGTAACCGGCGCTTGCTCATCGATGCCCTTGTCATGTGCGCTTTGGCGAACGAGGCGCAGGGGCATGTCGGTAGGGCAGACGCGGATCTTCTTGCGGCCATTGACCTTGCGATCCCCAGTCGCATTCTGCGCCCCTTTCTGGATGCTGGATCTGCTATCCTGCCGCTCTTGGGAAGGGCAAACCTCGACAACGATCGTATTGCCTTCGCAGGAGAAATTGTCGGGCGGTTCGAAAAGCAGATGCCCCGCGCGGACACGCCGGCGCATATGGATGGCGGCCCACTCACCCGGCGTGAACTTGAGATCCTGAGCCACCTGTCGGACGGTCTGACCAACAGCGAGATCGGAGATCGGCTCTTCATCTCGCCGGGTACCGTGAAGCGGCATGCCCATAACATCTACGAGAAGCTGTCTGTCAACTCGCGCCGAGAAGCGGTGGCCAAGGCTCAAGGCATGGGTTTACTGACGCGCTAAACCGGCATGTACCCCAATATGTATCCCGCCAGTACATGTGCGGCGGAGGCGGATCTCATACCGTCGGGTGGCTCTAGCAGGAAACCGGAGGAGCGACCATGCCACGCCCGGCGAAACTTGCGCAAATTAAGATGAAAGAGCCTGGCACCTACAAGATTGTCGTGTCCGGCCCGATATCGCCAGCGCTTCGCAACTCGCTGGCAGGCATGTCGGTTAGCGAAACGATCGACGGCCACGGGCAGATCCAAACCATTCTTGTCGGACGCCTTCAGGATCAGGCCGAACTGGCCGGGGTGATGAACACGCTCTTCGAGATGCAGCTGCCGATCATTTCCACAACCTGCCTTGAACCTGGCTGACGTCCGCACCGGCGAAGCGCGAACGCAAAGGAGCCTCACATGAGCCATGACCTGCATGAGCCGCAACGCCCGGGATGGACCGTGCCGATTGTCGTCGTGATCATTGCCCTTATCTTCGTCTGGTATGTTGTGAGCGACAGGATCACGCCCTTCACCAACAACGCGACGGTGCAGGCCTACGTTGTCGCTGTGGTTCCGGATGTCTCCGGCTATGTCTCTGAGATTCCGGCAAAGAAGAATGCTCTGGTCGAGGCGGGCTCAACACTGGTTCAGATTGAAACCAGCCGGTTCGAGAACGCCGTCGCAGCGGCGGAAGCGGAGCTTGAGGCAGCCGGTCAGAGCGTGGGCGCAAGTACGGCGTCTGTTTCCACGGCCACGGCCGCCGTCGCGCAGGCCCAAGCCGCGCTCGAGGAAGCCAATGCGCAAGCCTCCCGGATCCTCGTGCTAGTCGACAAAGGAATTTATGCCGAAGCGCGTGGGGATCAGGCAAGGGCAGCCGTGGCGACTGCTGAAGCCGCGGTGGCTGCGGCAGATTCCGAGCTCGAACGTGCCGAGCAGGAAATGGGAGCCGAGGGCCAGGACAATCCGCGCATCCGCGCCGCTGTCGCGCAATTGGCCGAGGCACAGCTGAACCTCACCCGCACCACGCTGGTCGCACCGTCCAACGCTATCGTCGGTGGGCTGAAGATCGATGAAGGCACCTTCGCCAATGCGGGCGAGCCGCTCATGACGCTGATCGCCATCGAGGATCAGTGGATCGAGGCCTTCATGACGGAAAACAACCTTGGCCGGGTCGTGCCGGGCAACAAGGTCGAGATCGTATTCGATGCCTTTCCCGGGCAGGTCTTCGAAGGGAAGGTCAAGAACACCGCCTGGGGTGTCTCGACCGGCAAGGCCATCAACCTCGGCGATCTGCCGACGGCAGTGCAGTCGAAGGGCTGGTTGCGGGATCCGCAGCGGTTCTCCGTCGTGATCGAAACGACCAACTACACTCCGTCCACCAATGTCGAAGAGCAGGGCGTTCGGCTCAACTCTCAGGCGACGGTGGTCGTGTACACGGGCGACAATGCGTTCTGGAATGCCTTGGCGAAAGGCTGGATCCGGATCGTCAGCCTCACCTCATATCTGAGCTGAATATGTAGGAGCAGCCGGATGTCCGCAGCGCCTCCCTCCTACGAAGCTCAGTCCCGCCGGGCGATGCGTGCAGCACTCGGCGTGACGGCTGCGATGATGTTCACGCAAATTTCGCCCTATCCGCTCGCGCTGGTTGCCCCGGCGATCACGGTCCTGCTGCTGCAGGACGCCAAGCCGATGCCATTGGGCAAGGGGCTCGTCACGTTGGGCGCGACGCTTCTGGGGGTGATCGCGGGTTTCACCGTCTCGCTCGCACTTCTGCAGTACCCGGCTGTTATGGTGCTCACGCTCTCGGTGATGCTCTTCCTGATCTACCGCTACGTGATGACGACCGGCGAGCATTTTGTGATCGTCGTGGGGCTCCTGATCGGAACGACGCTCGTCCCGGTCCTGATGCGCATCCTGCCCGAGCTGGCCTACCTGTCTGTGCTTAGTATCCTCTTCTCCATCGTGCTTGCTTTCGCGGTGGCGGCGCTTTCCTTCAGCCTAATGCCACCCCCGACCGATGTCCCGCCCAAGCATGGCGAGCCGGTCGACCGGGGTACGGCCAATGCCTATGCCATCACCATCACCCTCGTGGTGGGGACCATGCTCGCCTACTTCCTCTCCTTCGGGAAAACGGATGTGCTGGTGCTCGTCTACACTGCACTCTTTTCCTTGTCGGTGAGTTCTGCAGGCTCTGTCCACATGAGCATGGAGTACCTTAAAGGGAACATTCTCTATGCGGCGCTGGCGACGCTGATCGTCTTCAACCTGCTCTCGGTTGCGCCGTTCCTTCCGCTGATGGTCTTCGTGTTCTTCCTTGCGATGTACATCTTCGCGATGAACTTCTTCTCGCACAAACCGACGGCGGGTGCGTGGTCAAGCGGCACATTCGGGTTCGTCATCCTGCTGTCCGGGCTACTGGCCTCCGACAAGGTCGTGGCTGCCGACATGGTGATCGACCGGGTGTCCCAGATGGCAATCGCCGCGATCTATGTGGCATTTGCCTTCGCGGTGCTCGAATACGTCCGTGCGTGGCGTGCCGCGCGCCGCGGGTGCTTAGCCCCATGACCTTCCACTGGGAAAAGCTCGATCTGCGGCTGGGGCTGTCCTACACGATCATCGCAGTCGTGTTCCTGATCCTCTACGGCTCCACCGGGCCTGTCTGGATGGTGGCGGGGATTAGCGCACTCCTCGCATGGGTGATCGTGTTGCTCGGAGAGCCCGCCTCATGGAGAGCCGAGATTGCGGGCCTTGCCCTGTTCCTCGGTTTCGGGATCGCCGCCTCACTGGTGGCGCACATGCTGGCGGCCTACGAGATCCCGCGGGTTCTGGGCCTGGGGCTTTTCACCTTCGGGGCCATCCTGCTCCTGCGGTTCGGGGCCTACTGGTACATCGTTGGCTGGTGCCTGACCTTCTGGTACCTCCTGACGCCGCTCTTTTCCCTGTCGCTTGGGCTGGGCGAGACGCTGGAAGGCCACGTCATCGGCGCGGGCGGCCTGCTACTCTATGGCCTGGGCAAGCGGTTCTGGCATGAAGCGGCGTCACCTGAGGCCCCCGGCGAGGGCGCCGGTCTGATACCCTTCGCCCAGGTCATCCCTTATGCCACCACTGTGGCCATTGTCATGGCCATTTCCGTCTTCATCGGCGGACGGACCCTTGAGAGCGACCCGACGATTATTGCTGCCGCAGCGCTGAACGTCATCAGCCCTTCGTCGGATCAGACATGGGAGGCCGTTCTCTTACGTGCCATCTCAGTCGGCGTTGGCGTCTTGATCGGGTTCGGGCTGGGGCTTTGGTTTCCAACGGCCGTGGCCGAGCAGGCCGTCTTCGTAACCTGCTCCTTCATTACGGTCGCGACGATCCGGCTAAGCTTTGGCCCCGCGGTCGGATGCTTTGCCGCGATCACGGCCTTTCCCTGGGGTTCCCAAGGATACGAGATCGGAAACGCGATCGCCAATGAAAAGCTCTTGGCCGAATTCGTGGGTATCATGATCGCCGGCATCGGGATCACCATCCTAGCGCGGTTGGCGCGCGGGAGGCTCCGATGATGATCCTGCTCCGTCGTTGCCAATACCCTTACACGTCCCAATGCTCGGAGGTACCTCATGCCCAAGCCATTGATTGAAGCCTGCGCCACACCGGGGCTGTTCAGATGGGCACAGCTGCTGATGCTCCTGTTTGCTGCCATGTGGTATGTTACGCCGGATATGGCCCTTGCAGCGGGCGTGCCCTCCAATGCCAACTTCCCCCCGAGCTTCGAAAGCTATGGCGATGCGGAGATGACGAATGTGGGACAGATCCTCGCCCATCGCATCGCGCAGGTTCCCTTCAACCTCATGGCTACGATCATCTTTGTATGCGCCATCATCCACACCTTCATGGCCGCCAAGTTCATGAAGATGAGCGAGGCGCGGCACCACGAACATGCCGAGAAAGTCGCGCGAGGTGAACTGGATGAAAAATCCCGGGACGTGAAGGCCGCACTCTACCACTTCATGGGTGAGGTCGAGGTGGTGTTTGGCCTCTGGGTCATCCCGCTGGTGATCGCGATCATCTTCTTCTTCGATTGGGGCACCGTCGTCGATTACGTCAATCACGGGGTGAACCTGAACGAGGCCGGCTTCGTCATCGTCATCATGATCCTCGCCTCGACCCGCCCGATCCTCAAGCTGGCGGAGAAGATCATGCTGGGGATCGCCGGGGCCATCGGGGGAACGCTCACGGCCTTCTGGATCACAGTCATGACGATCGGTCCGCTTCTGGGCTCCTTCATCACGGAACCTGCTGCCATGACGATCTCGGCGATGCTCCTGTCGCAGCGATTCTACGACCTCAACCCATCGAACCGGCTGAAATACGCCACGCTGGGCCTTCTCTTCGTCAACGTCTCGGTCGGCGGCACGCTCACTCATTTCGCGGCGCCGCCCGTGCTGATGGTGGCGGGTCCGTGGGACTGGGGCACAGGCTTCATGCTCACCAATTTCGGCTGGAAGGCGATCATTGGCATCCTGATCGGCAACGTCCTCTACTTCCTTCTCTTCCGGAGCGAGCTGGCCAAGCTACAGAAGGCCTTCGCAATCCGCGCGCTGAAGGACGAAATCAGCCGCACGCATGTGCCGCGCACGTTGATCGACCGCAAGTATCGCGAGGCTTCCCATCTGGTCGACGAACGCCAGCATGCGTCACAAGCCATCGAAAGCAATGTTCGTGCCTTCGCTCAGGAGGTTCAGGAGACGATTGAGGGTGACGTCTTGCCTGCCCTAGAAGCGAAGGGCGTCGATCCTGTCCTCGCCAAGGAAGCGCTCGATGCTCGCTTTGAGGAGGTCGCGCTCTACCAGATCCGCAAGGGCGTGCCCGGTCTGCTCTCCGAAGACTTGCAGCCCGAGTTCAAGGATCCCGATTGGGACAAGCGGGAAGACGCTGTGCCGCTCTGGGTTACGCTGTTCCATGTTGGTTTCATGGCCTGGACCATCGTCAACGCCCACCACGCCGCCTTCTTCATCCTCGGGCTTCTGTTCTTTCTTGGGTTCGCGAAGGTCACCGAAGAGTATCAAAATGAAATCAATCTGGCGCCGGCCATGCTTGTCGGGTTCTTCCTGGCCGCCCTCGTGATCCACGGGGGATTGCAGGGGTGGTGGATTGCGCCGATCCTTCAGAGCCTTGGCGAGGTCGAGTTGATGCTTGGGGCCACCGTCCTGACCGCATTCAACGACAATGCCGCGATTACGCTGCTTGCCACGCTGGTGCCCGGCTTCTCGGATGAGTTGAAATATGCCGTCGTTGCTGGCGCGGTCACCGGTGGCGGTCTGACCGTCATCGCGAACGCACCGAACCCGGCTGGTCAGTCGATCCTAAAGAAGCACTTTGGCGACGCGGTGTCGCCAGGCGGGCTGCTCTCAGCAGCGATCGTGCCGACCGTGATCTGCTGGCTGTGCTTCGCGCTTCTTTAGATCGGATCGGCCAGCATCACCTGGTATCGTCGCGCTTGTAGGTGCCAACAATGCTGCCCACCATGACGGCGATGTAGAGAACGCCGACAACCGCTTCGAGACCGGCCGCAATTTCTGCCAGTCTCGTCTGTGGAAGGATGTCGCCATAGCCTAGTGTCGTCAGCGTCACTAGGCTGAAATAGATCATCGTCGACGACAGATCGGCGTTCTCCTCAATGGTGAACGAGCCAGGATGCAGTCGCTCCATCTGCATGAAAAGTATCGCCCACGCGACGGCGAGCAGGAGATACCCGAAGACTGCTCCCATGAGATTGTCGATGTTGCCCGCACGAGCGTCGACGAGGTTTGCGAATGTAGCCCAGAGTGCCGCGATCAACAGGATGGCTGACAGCAGCATGGCAGGCCCGAACAGGGCGTCGACCGCAGTCGAGATCGTTATCAAGACAAACCAAGCGGCCGAGATGCCAAAGAAAAAGACCCGATGCCGCCCGGGGGCTGCGGCATGCGCCAATGCACCGATGACAGCCACCTGAAACAGCGCCAGGCTCGACAGCTCGGTCACGACGGTTGAACCAAAAAGCGGGACCACGAGAATAGCGACTATCAGCAGCGATAGAAGGCCACCCCACCGTGCGCCAGAATTCGCATCGCTCAGTGTCTCGGCCCTCGAAGATGGTGTCGGCATGACTGCTCTCCTGATTGTGCTGTCCGGCCAATGCTCACATCAGGCTAAGCAAACAGCGGCCCACTGCAGTTCAGCAGGGAGCCGCCGCAGAAGGCAAGGGTGACCGATGGCCCGCATGGTAATGTGCGGCCGCGTCGGAAACTGCCGAACATGCTGGCGAGCGCGATGATCGCAACAACGGCAGCAAAGGGGGACACGACCGCCACCATGAATACATCGAGATAGCTATTTCGGTGCGCCGGCTTGCAGGAGGCGAGGCGCACGCAGGTGTCGCCCAACGCATACAGCGCGATGCCTATCCAGCTCGACTTTAACCTAGTGAGGGTGGCAGGGTTGTCAGCGACATCGCGACGGTCACGAGCGGGTTATCGCCACTGGCCGACAGAAGCGCGTCGCCGATGCCGCCAAAGGCCGGTACCGCGGCCACGACTGCGCCGAAGCCTATGAAGCTCGCTTTATTGAGGATCGGCAGGACCGAGGCATCGGCCCCCTAGTTGAAACTGGCATGGAGATCGAGGAAACGGCAGAGGTTCGTGGCGATCAGAAAGAGGATGGCGAGCGTCAGGGCTGCGATCACCGCCCAGATCCCCTGGACGGTTTGATAGAGGTCTCTCAGAAGAAGGGCAGTGCCGGATAATCGATCTCGGGCCTTGGCACGATCGCGAGAACGAACAGCAGCTTGACCGCGATTACGAACGCCATCGGCGCAAAGGCCAGAAGGAATGAGGCAGGCTGGCGTCTTACGGCACAATCTCCGGCTTTTCTCAGTAAGGTCCAGGACTTCGCCTGGCGCGCGGGCGCTCATCGCCACCTCCGGCTAAGGCAGGCCGTCCTCACGATTGCCGTACCCTTGTCGGCCGCCTAGGGTCACTCATTGAGCTTCAAAGTCGGGACAAGACAGTCGCGGCGAGCGCGATTAGTGAGAGGAAGACCTTGGGGCATCTGTCATATCGTGTCGCCACGCGCCGCCAATCCTTTAGCCTACCGAACGGATTTCGATCCGGTTGCGTCGTTTGTATCGGCGCTTGTCGTATTCGACCGGGATCTTGCGTTGCTTTCCGCCGGGGATGTAGGGCATTTCAACACAACCCTGAACCAGTCAGTGGTATCGCGGCGGTCTCCGAGCAGACAATCGACATCTGGAAGGCTGCTGAGCAGTGCCCGTGCGCGGATGTAATCACTGACTTGTCCGGCGGCAACGAAGAGGTTGATCGGGCGACCCCGGCTGTCGCAGACGGTATGCAGTTCTGTGTTCAAGCCGCCTTTCGTCCGGCCCGTCAGACGTCCACGCCCCTTTTGACACCCATGCTGGTCGCTGTGCGGTGAGCCTTCAAATAGGTCGCGTCGATCATCAAGGTTTTCTTTTCGCCGTCTTCGGCGGCCAGACCGGCCATCGACTGGGCCAAGATGCCC
This sequence comes from Lutimaribacter marinistellae, assembly GCF_042648365.1. Lineage (NCBI taxonomy): Bacteria > Pseudomonadati > Pseudomonadota > Alphaproteobacteria > Rhodobacterales > Roseobacteraceae > Lutimaribacter > Lutimaribacter marinistellae. The sequence goes on from NZ_JBHRXI010000016.1 coordinate 444,751, forward strand.
TTGCCGCTGCGACGCCCCAACGGTTACAGGGCGTCGTGTGCGGCCCGTAGGCAGACAGGCACCGCGCTCCCACAACCCTTTGCGATTGATAAAGATATTGCCACTCGAAACAAGCCAGTCATCGACGCCGGGTTTGCTGTGGGATTTCGCAAAGAAGGGCTGGAAACGTGCCATCTGCGCATCCGTCAGCCAGAAAAGACCAGACATGTTCACCGCTCATCTTTCGAACCGTGAATCTTGCCTCCAACGAGAAATCAATGGCTCCTTACACTATGAAAGTTACCTGTAAAAAAATGAGAGCAAATTCGCAAAGGCTGAATTGAAATCAACTGTGACCGAATTGATGACTGGCCAGTCTCATGCCAACAGGTCGAACACCTCGCCACCGATCTGGAGGTTGATGCTCTCCTGGCCCTCGCCATCGACCAGCGCCCACATGATCTGCCCCGTCGGGCGATAGATCACGAACGCCTCCTGGACGGACGCGTCGCCCGAGCGTACCCCATCCGGCGTCGCCGTATGTGCGAGGTTGATCTGGAACTGATCCGCCGTCGCGGCCTGACCGAAAACCAGGACATCGCCCTCGGTCGCATCATAGTCCTGCACCCAGTCCGAGCCATGATCGGCCACGCCAAGATGGAAGAACCGGTCAGCGCCATCGCCGCCGTTGATGCGGTCATAGCCGAAGCCACCGTTTACGAAATCGTCTCCCGCTCCGCCAAAGACGAGGTCCGACAACGCGCCGCCAGTGATCACGTCATTTCCGCCCTGGCCCTGCAACTCATCGGCACCGAACCCGCCGGCGAGCGTGTCGTTCCCCTCCTGGCCATAAATGAGATCGTTTCCGCCGCCCCCGTCGGCCAAGTCGTTGCCTGCCCCGGCAAAGATCACATCACGCAAATCGTCCTCGGCCGCGGCCGGTCCGCCGACAAGACTGTCGTCACCATCTCCGCCGTTGATCGTGTCCGTCCCGGGGCCGGCATCGATGCTGTCATTGCCGCCATATCCCAATAGGCGATCATCCCCTTCATACCCGCGAAGGGTGTCTTTTCCGGGCCCACCCTGAAGCTCGTCGGCTTCTTCCGTTCCGTCCAGATCGAGCGCATCCGGCGCAACTGGCTGGAAGATCACCGGATCGCTGCCACGGCTCCCCGGGTTTAGGGCTGAGGCAAGGCGAGTTCCCTGCTGGGTGCCGTCCGTCATCCAGAGTTCGTCACCCTCGTCATCTGATCGGGCGACGAAATAGACCAGCTCCCCGGACCCGAAGAATCCATACCCGCCGTCATTGGCATCCGCCGAGCCACCCGAGGCGCTGATATTGGCCAGTTGGAACGTGCCCTCGGCGGTACCATCGGTTACCCAAGGTTCTCGGTAATCGGCACCGTTCACCGAGAAGTAGAGCCGATCGCCTACCGCCGTTAGGTTACGGATACTGCCGCTGGGCGATCCCGGCTCGGTATCGGCAAATAGCTCTACCGTGCCGTCCGACAGGGTGGCGCGATAGAGCTCGAACCCTAAATCACCCTCCCCGTCGGCATTGCGCGCCCGAAAGTAGAGGTGATCGCCGAACCGCGTGAGATGTGCGGCCCTTGTACCCTCCGCCAGTTCGGTGAATATTTGCGTGCCCTCCGGCGTTCCGTCGGTCCGCCAGATCTCGGTCCGGGAATTGCCGTTGCTGTCATTCGTCACGAAGAATACCCGACCATCGACCTCGATCAGGTTGCTTGGGATTTCGGTGTCGTCATCCCCGCCGAAATCGGTGAGCAGCGATGTCGCGGTGCCATCAGTGATCCACAGCGCGTTCGGCTGATCACCGCTGGCCGCGCCGAAAATCAGTTGATCTCCAAGGGCCACAGTCGCGTCCATGTTATTGCCGACATCGAGGCCCAGATACCGCCGTGCCGAGTCGCTCGCTTCGAGCCAGCTGGGAGTACTGCCTTTCAACTCGATCGTACCGGCGGTCGTGCCATCCGTTCGCCACAGCGCGGCGCCTGCCTCGACATCTTCCAGCCAGAAATACTGGAACCCACCGCTTTGCTTGGACCAGGAGACCCCATCGATATCGACGAACCTGTAACTGTTGCGAACGCCGCTGCCGGTGCCTTCGACGATGTCGGCCAGAAGGCGCGTGCCGTTGATCGTGCCATCGGTGATCCACAATTCTCGGCCCGCCTCGGCTGTGTGGGCCGAGAAAAGGGCCATTTCGTCAAAGCTTTCGAAATGCTCGGGATCGGATCGGCCGGGGTCGTCCGGTGTCATTGCAGTAAGAAAGCGCGTCCCGTTTTCGGTTCCGTCCGAGGCGTAAAGCTCGTATCGCTCGACATCCGTGGCCGCGGCGGCGAAGACGAAGATGTCCCCGGCGAATGCGCCGCTTCCCGGATCCGGGACACCGCTTTTCGGTCGCTCGAAATCGGTGCCCTCGTTGAAAACACCAGTGTGAACTTCAAGCAGCCGGGCGATGCCCGTTTGGGTGTCGAAAAGATGGAGTTCACGCCCTGCCGGACTGTCCGCCATTACGAAAAACGTCATGAACGCCTCCCTGCGTGTGACGCAACCGCCGAGGTCATTCTATCAAGTTTGGTGTTTCGCAACAACGTGGCGACATGAGGGAGAAAGCGCGTCACAACTTACAGCCCGGTGGTGCAGCGGACCACCTCGATGTTTCAAAGCGATTGACTGCATGGCCATCGGGTTCAGTTGCCGACCCAGAGCCAGTTCGCCCTACAAAGTCCGCTACCAAGTGCTTTGTGCCGAAAAATATGGTACTTTGCTGCGATCAAGGGAGGAGCGATCATGACCGGCTGGCGTATCGAAGGCGAGTACATGGAAACCTGCAACTGCGATTTCCTTTGCCCGTGCATTACCTCGAACTTGACCGCGACTCCTACGGAGGGTGACTGCAAGGCGGCAATTGCAATGAAGATTACCAGTGGAGAAAAAGACGGTGTTTCGCTGGAAGGAGTGTCCTTCATAGTGCTGCTTCACGCGCCGAGTGCAATGGCGGACGGAGACATCAAGGTTGGTCTGATTGTCGATGAGAGCGCTACCGACCAACAAACTGCAGCGATCGTCGACATCGCTACCGGGGCTGCCGGTGGTCCGATGGAAGCCTTGGGTCCCTTGGTCGGCGAAGTTGCCGGTGTCGAGAAACGTCCGATCACTTTCGTGTCGGAAGGCGACACGATAGCCGTGACCGCTGGTGAGCTGATCGACCAGGAGGTGGAGGCCGTCAACAGCGCGCTTCCAAATGGTGGCCCCATCAAGATTACGAATGTCCCTCATCCGGTTACATCGACGCTGGCACTCGCACGAGCCAAGAAGAGTAGGTTCAACGCATTCGGGGTGGAATGGGACGATGCCACCGGCTCCAGAAATGGACATTTTGCACCGTTTGCCTGGTCGGCTTGATCGGTACGGACGCGATTGAGCGCGCTGTGACCACGGTAATCGAAGATACGCTTGAACGCAGCCTGAAGCGAGATCGGCTAATACTGATGGTCGGTCTCTCAGCCGTCGTTGCTCTTGCAGCAGTCTACACTGTGCTTGGGATCGGCATGTCAATGTCGGCGATCACGATGACACGGATGGCCATCGAAATGCCCGGCATGATGATGGCGTCCGGTGAGTGGACGATTGGATATGCGTTCATGATCTTCCTCATGTGGTGGATAATGATGATCGCCATGATGGTGCCGAGCGCGGCCCCGACCGTGTTGTTTTACGCTGCACTCGTCAGGAAAAACACGAATGTGGACAAGGTTTATGCAGCGGTCCCCGTCTTCCTTTCCGGCTACCTGCTCGTTTGGGGCGTGTTCAGTCTCGCCGCAACTGCCGTGCAATGGTTCTTGGTTTCAATCGGGAAGATGAGCGGGATGATGGAAATCACGCAAGCTCCTCTTGCAGGAGGTTTGCTGGTGGCCGCCGGGCTTTATCAGTTGTCTCCCCTGAAGCAGGCATGCCTGCGGCAGTGCCAGCATCCACTTATGTTCTTCATGCAAAACTGGAGACCCGGTGTGCTGGGTGCTCTTGGTATGGGGACACAAAACGGGTGGTTCTGCCTTGGGTGCTGCTGGGTCCTCATGGCGCTGCTTTTTGTCGGCGGGGTGATGAACCTGCTTTGGATCGCCGCACTTGCGTTGTTTGTGGGATTGGAAAAACTCGCCGTTGGCCTACCGTGGCTGTCGCGGCTTTCCTCCCTCGCGTTGATCGTCGGCGGGCTGGCACTTGTCGTTCTGTGATTGGCTTACGCCAATCAGGACGTAGATCAGACAAGACTCACCCCGCTTGCCCAATCACCGAAGCGTCTCTGACGCCCTTTAGTGCGTTTGTCGCGGAGGGGGATGGGACAGATCTCTGGGAGGCTTCTCTTGGCCGCCGGCGGGTTACCGTTTTCCTACTCGGCCATAATTCAGACCGGAGCCCGGCAGGGGCGCAAGAGTCCGCCAGACGGTGTTCGTGCCGCGCAATTTCCCTTCGAATTCAAGAGGCTACCATACAGGCCGCGCTTGAATAGTTGCAGAAACTCCAGGGGTTTTCGGTTGTTGCGGTTCTGAAACGAAACCACTTCAACTCATGGCGCGCCATCGTAAGCAGACTAGGGTTCGACTCACACGGCGCCGCTGCTCCGCCCGTGCCGCGCAGGCTCTGCTAGGAAAGAGGTAAAGACATCCTGCCGTGAGTGAGACCGGTTTGCATTTTTCTGGCAGCACCGGGAAAAGATTTTTGCATCTTAACACCGCATCCTCCTCTTCCCAATGCTGCCTGAAATTGGCACGATGCAACGCCATCAAAAAGCACAAGCCTCTGCCTTAGTCTGAAGCTGATGCAAAAACAGACCGAAAGAGCCTGGGTCGCTCTGGCCCTAATCGCGTGGGGAAAGTCAGATCAAATCAGATCGAAAGTTGACCATGGTCAAGAAAGGAACGAAGCCAAAGGAGGGATTCATCAAGGGTATGTGCTTGGTGGTCGGACTGTGCTTTTTGGTTCTGGCCGGATGCTCGACTGGTAATCGCTCGTTCGAGCAGACGCCATCTTTCGCGCCCGAACAACCGACAAGCACGCGCCTTTCACGAGCTGTCCGGAAATGGGGTGATCCCCTTGATGGTCGTTCTGGCGTGAAGCTGATCGGCAACGGAGAAGAGGCGTTTGCAGCGCGTCTCGCGCTTGCTGCGGCCGCCGAGCAAACGATTGACGCCCAATATTATCTTTTGCACAACGATCTGACCGGCCAAATCTTTGCCGCGAGTCTGCTCCAGGCCGCCGACCGTGGAGTGCGAGTGCGGCTCTTGCTCGATGACATGGACACCAAGAGTTATGATCCCGCAACAGCAGCTCTCGACTCTCACGAAAACATAGAAATCCGACTATTCAATCCATTCTGGCGGGATCAGAGCCTTGTCGCGGCTGGCTTCACAGACTTCAAGCGGATCAATCGCCGGATGCACAACAAGTCGATGACCGCAGATAATGCGGTGTCAATTGTTGGTGGGCGCAATGTCGGCGACGAGTATTTCCTCGCCAAACAGGAAATGAATTATTCGGATCTGGACATGCTGGTGGCCGGGCCCGTAGTCGCAGAAGTTTCAACCAACTTCGATGACTACTGGAACAGTCGGTTTGCCGTACCTGCCAACGTTGTGGTTGGCACGCCTGATGGATTCAGCCTTGAGCAGGCACGCGGTCGTTTGGACGAAATCATAGGCGATGCGCGCGAAACACAATACGCAGAGGTTGTACGCGAAGCAGCTGCGCAGAACTTTTCGGGCTCCAACTTGAAACTCGATTGGGTCCCAGCCGAGATGTATTCGGACCCGCCATCGAAGGCGGCCGGCGATAACAACAACGGAGAAATCCTAGCTTCGCAGCTTTCGGGCTATTTTGAAAGTGCGACTTCGAAGGTCGAAATAATCTCCGCCTATTTTGTTCCACGTACACGGGGCACCAACTGGTTGCTGGAGCTTGAAGCGCGCGGCGTAGAAGTGTCCGTGGTGACAAACTCGCTGGCATCAAACGACGTGAAACCTGTTTATGCGCACTATGCAAAGGACAGGCGGACGCTTCTTGAAGGTGGGGTTGACCTGTACGAGCTCCGACCTGATGCAGATCGAGAACGACAGCGCGGTGTCTACTGGGGTCAATCCAGATCCGGACTACACGCCAAAGCATTCTTGATAGACGACCGATACCTGTTCGTAGGTTCCTTCAACTGGGATCCCCGCTCGGTGAACATCAACACAGAGATGGGTATCCTGATCGATTCCACCGCCATGGCCGGAAGTACATCCAAAGCGCTCAGAGAAGTCCTCGGCGCAGCGACCTTTGCCGTAAAGCTCGACGAAAATGAACGCATTTCTTGGACCGAGACTGACGTTGAAGGCAAAAGGCGTGTTTACTACCACGAACCGACGGGGTCTGTTTGGGAGCACCTCGTCGCATCACTTTATGGGATACTTCCAATCGGGTCGCAGCTGTAGGGTTTCGGTGTCAGTGGCAAATCCCCAACACCTGTGCCTCGGTCAGCCGAAGCGTAACTGGCAGAACAAGTTGGTTTAAGTCGGGCAGGGCGGTTCCGGACCCGCCTGAAATGCTCCGAAACGACGCATTTCGTTACCTAAGACAAGCCGTGAGAGCGTCCGTCTGGCGCCGATGTTGTGTGCCCGTTTCCTGCCTCTTCGTTCCGGGGCATGAAGATTTACTGCACGAACGGGGCATCGACGTGAGCCATTGACCCTCCCCCGCGATTAGGGCTGGTGTGATCTGGAATCTTCCGGTTGGGTTTCAGTGTTGAGCGACAGCGTGGAGACCGCATCACGGAAGCGGAATGTGGGCGCGGTCAACACAATGTTGTCTGCCGGGGTTCCTGATGTGCTTTCGCTATCGGTCGCCTCTGTCTTCTGGCCCTGCGCCGAGCAACGAAAGCAAACTTGATTCTGCAGAAGTGGTATATGGACGCAGAGCAATGATCTTGCCCGATAGATCTCGCAACATTCGGCCCGCTGCTCCTTGAGCATTCCGGTTATCGGCTCATCGGCGCAACGGTTCACGTGGGTCTTTCTGCTCACTGAGGCCGGTTTTCGGCACCCTCCAAGCCGTCGACTTTGCCTTCGCCTTCTGCCAACGTTGGGTTCGTTCGGCGCCCGTAGGAGATGACATGTCCGAGATCTGGGAGATGACGGCAAGTCAGATTGCCGCTGCTGTAAAGTCTGGACGCTTGTCCGCCATTGAAGTGACGAAGGCGCATCTTGAACGGCTCGCCAGCATAAACCCCGCAATCAATGCAGTGGTACAAGAATTTCCCGAAGAGGCATTAGACGCCGCGGGGAAAGTGGATGCAGCGATTGCACGTGGTGAGGATCCGGGCCCTCTGAGCGGTGTGCCGGCAACCATCAAGGTAAATGTTGATCAGAAGGGCCATGCAACCACTAATGGAGTCCGATTGCAGCAAGCGCTAATCGCCAGGGACGACAGCCCAGTCGTTTCAAATATTCGAAAGGCGGGCGGCATCATCGTAGGGCGGACAAACACTCCGGCGTTCTCGATGCGCTGGTTCACCAAGAACGATTTGTACGGTCAGACACTGAATCCCAGGAACAGAGAGATCACACCAGGAGGGTCGTCGGGTGGCGCTGCTGCAGCGGTTGCAGCGGGCATATGTGCCATAGGGCACGGTACGGATATCGCTGGGTCGATCCGGTATCCTGCTTATGCCTGTGGCCTGCATGGATTGCGTCCAACACTGGGCCGCATTCCAGCATACAATTCCAGTGCGCCCGATCGCTTTATCGGTGCGCAACTGATGGCTGTGTCCGGCCCGATCACGCGCAGCATGGCCGATCTCGACATCGCGTTTGCCGCAATGTCGGCGCCAGATCCCAAAGACCCCCTATATGTCCCTGTGGCGCGCGACAGTGTCGACTTTCCGAAACGTGCCGCCTTGACGGTTTCACCAGATCATCTCGAGGTGAATGAAGATGTTTGCGCTGCCCTTCTGGATAGTGCGAACCGGATGCGCGACGCGGGTTGGATCGTGGAGGAGGTGGACTGTCCACCGATGAGGCGCGCAGCCGATATCAACGCGTGGCTGTGGATGGGCGAAACGCAGTTTGGAGCGGCCGAGATGGTGGCCCGCGAGGGCGAGGCGGACTCGCAGTTCGTCTTCGCTCAGATGTCGCAATACTCAGGCGAGGTGGGGTTCACCACTTTGATGGAGGCGCTTCAGGCACGCATAGGCATAATGCGCCAATGGGACTTGTTCCTCCGCGATTATCCTGTCGTCCTGTGCCCTGTCTCCGCTGAATTGCCGTTCGATCAACAACTTGATGTCAGTTCGGACGCCGCCTTCGGGCGGGTTTACGAAGCTCAACTGACACAAAGGGCGCTACCGGTGATTGGTGCGCCAGCTCTGACGGTGGCGACGGGCGAAATCAATGGGCTGCCGGTGGGCGTTCAGCTAATCGGTCCGCGCTATCGGGAGGACATCCTGATCGCCGCAGGGCATGATATCGAGTCTGCAGGCAGCCCGATAAGGGTTGCAAATCCGGCATGGGGTAAGGTTGAGAACCTTTGATTTCAGGCTAACCGCGGGATCATCCGCCTGGCGTTGAAGTTTTGCGGTTACACAAGGCGCAAGGATGGTCCGCCCGGAACCGTAGCAACCAACTTTTGCCGTGCTGGACGACCGCACCGGTGGTAATTGGTGCTGCTGTCAGCCTGGAAACGGGAATGTGGGTGAGCGATCGGGCAGAGGACGCGTATTTCCCATTCCGGCGGCGGGAGAGCGTTGCTCCGGTTTTGGCGCATGTGGAGCTTGCAGAGGTTCGCCACCTCCCACACCTCGGGTATTGATCACTTCAGTTCGGAGCGCAGTTTGACCAATGAATGATAGGACTGCAAACGACTTCGTCGCGCGGCTCCGGCCGAGTGGGGCGGTTTACGCGCGGAACAAGGGACGGCCTCGTGCCTTCGCGGAGGCTGGTTAAAGCTGAGCTTGCAGCACCGTCGCGGGATCCCGCCCCAACCGCCCTTGAAACTTGGCTACGAACGTGCGCCACTTCGGGCTGGCAAGAGCCCGTCCGGCCGCACAAGAAGCACGCCAATAACAGCGCTCAGGACGAGGGCATCGCGGTAAGGGGCAAGCGAGTCCGGCAGGAATGCTTGCGTGAGCACTTCGAGCGTGCCAACGACAAAGCCGCCCAGAACGGCGCCACCCAGGCTGCCCAAACCGCCAAGAACGGTTGCAATGAAGGCTTTGAGCACCGGAAAGAACCCCATCATCGGATCAACGGAACCGCGCTGCGCGGTCCAAATCACGGCGGCGACCCCAGCCAGAAGACCCGAGATCGCAAATGCCGCTGCCACAACCCGATTGGCCCGAACGCCCAGCATGCGCAACATATCGAAATCCTCGGCGGCGGCGCGCATCGCCATCCCGATTGCCAGACGCCGAAGAACAAAGGTCAAACAGCCAAGCGACAGGATTGTCACGATGATCGAGGCCGTCGGCGCAACACCAATCGTCAATCCGCCGATCTTGTAAGAGCTGGACCACGCAGCCGGAAACGAGATAGGCACGGGGCGAGCCGATATACCGTTTTGAAACAGCACCTTGAGGATTTCCGACACCGCGAAACTCGTGATCAAAAGCGAAATCACGTCAGCGCCGCGCATGACGCGAAAGGCCGTTCGTTCCATCGCAAGAGCCATGACAACCGCAGCGCCCAATCCCATGCACAGTGCGGCCACCGGCGGAAAACCCAAAAGCATGGACAGGAAGATGCCATACCCCCCGAAGGTCATGATCTCTCCGTGGGCAAAGTTGATCAGCCGGACGATGGAAAAAACGATGGCCAAACCAAGTGCGAGCATCGCGTAGATGCCGCCGAGGCTCAGCGCGTTGATGAGTTGTTGTACCAGTTGATCCATCGCTTAGGCTGCCAGATACGCTGATTTCAGAAGTTCGTCGCTCGCCAGGTCGGAAGGCGCGCCTTGGCCTGCGATTTCTCCATTGGCCATCACGACAGCGTGGCTTGCGACTTCCAGAGCAAGCGCCGCGTTTTGTTCGACGAGCAGGATCGAGATGCCCTCGTTCTGCAATTCTTCAATGATGGAAAAGATCGTATCGACCATCTGCGGGGCAAGCCCGAGCGAAGGCTCATCCATCAAGAGCAGCCGAGGTGCCCCCATCAGGGCACGGGCAACGGCCAGCATCTGCTGTTCCCCGCCCGACAGCAGCCCCGCAAGTTGGCGGCGGCGTTCGCCCAGAATGGGGAAGCGCTCCATCATCTCGTCGCGGCGCTTGGCAGCGACTGGCGACGTCGCCAAAGCTGTGCCCGCTACGATCAGGTTTTCCTCAACCGTCAGCGAGGCAAAGATGCGCCGACCTTCTGGGCAGATGCCCACACCCGAGCGCACGATGGCGTCGGGAGTGGATTTGGTCGTGGTGTGGCCGAAAAGAGTGACCCGCCCGGAAGTCACCGGAACGACACCGGCAATCGCCATCAACGTACTTGATTTACCGGCACCATTTGCACCCAACAGCGCAGTGATCCCTCCCGTGGAGAGGCCAAAGCTGATGCCGCGTACGGCCCTGACAGGTCCGTAACGCACATCAAGCGCCTCAACCTCGAGGATCGGATTCATCTGATCGGCCATCGGATCAGGGTTTTGGCAGGGTCTCGGGATCCGCCATCTCGCGCAGGACGAACTCCTTTTCGCCATCTGCGGTGATCCGGGCCACGACAACCTCGCGCAGAGGCATGCGATCTGTACCCTTGAAGGTGAAGTTTGACATGGTGGCCTCGCCATTCTCGATCTCGGCCATGGCGGCGCTGACGGCCGCTGGGTCGGTCGTGCCCGCTGCTGCAACGGCTTGCTCGATCATGTCGGCGATGTCACATCCGTTCACGTAGTAGTTGTTGTCCGGTTTGGTGCCTGTCGCTTCTTCGAAGCGTGTGATGAAATCGGCATAGGCGGAGCCTTCGTCCGGGAAACCGCCCGATGTGTGAACGACTCCACTGACCACCTCGCCCAAACCGCGCACCGTAGGTGTGTCAAGTACATCGCCGCCCATTACTTGCGTCTCGACGCCAGCTCCTCGCAAGGCGCGAATGAATGCGGGGAAGTCCGGTTCCCATGCCCATGTGACGATAACATCCGGAGTGGTCTCCGCGTTCTGGATGTTCGTTACGATGGCGGAGAAGTCGGGCTGATTTAGGCTATAAGTGCTCTCACCAACCACCTCGCCGCCAAGTGTCTTGAAGACCTCACCGAAGTAACGCGGTCCACCAAGCGAATAGGCGCTGTCTGGCGAGGTAAGCAGCCAGGCTTTCTCGAAGCCCTGATCGCGCGCATAGCCAGCCAATACCGCGCCTTGCTGGTTGTCGGCGGGGTAGCTGCCGAATACATGCGGGCCGACCTGCGTCAAAACAGGTGCCGTGCCAGCGAATGTCATTGTTGGCACCATGTCGGGGGCGGTGATCTGAGCGGCAGCGATGGTCGGGTCGGCGTCGGCGGAAGACACAATGAACTGCGCGCCGTCATCAAGCATCTCCTGCACGACCTGCACACCAAACGCAATGTCGGAGCGCGTGTCTTTCACGATCAATCTGACAGGTATTGTCCCATTCAGGCCTCCATTGGCCATTTTCTCGTCCATGCAGAACTTGAAACCGGCGTAGGCAGGACCGTCATACGGGGCGAGGTAGCCAGATTGTGCCGACATTACGCCGATAACGTACTCCTCGGCAAAGCTTGCGCTAGCGAGTGCCGCGACGGCGGTGCCAAGCAAAAGTGATTTCATCTTCATGTTGTTTCCTTTCAAAGATTTAGTTGGCTAGGACTTCTTTGGGAGGAGTGGTATCGGCAGCACGGGCCACCCGACCGCGACCGATGTAAGCTTCGATTACGTGAGGGTCGGCGCGCACCTCTTCGGGGGTGCCTTCGGCGATCTTCTGGCCCCGGTTCATCACGATGATATGGCTGCACAGACGATTGACAAAGCGCAGATCATGGTCGATCAACAGGATGCCGATGTTGCGATCTTCGCGGATGCGTATGAGCCGGTCGGCAAGATCATCCGTTTCCGCCGGGTTCATCCCGGCCGCCGGTTCGTCCAGCAATAGAATGGCCGGGTCCTGCGCCAGAGCCCGGGCAATCTCCAATCGCTTGCGTGCGCCGTATGGCAGGTTTTCGGCGCGCATTGCGGCAATGTCGCGCAGATCAAACGCGTCGAGTTCGCGCAACGCGATGGCATTGGCATCTTTGCGGCTGAATCCAGCGGCCAGTGCGGCAACCAACACATTTTCAAAGGCGGTCAGGCCAGAGAAAAGGCGCAGGTTCTGAAAACTGCGGGCCACGCGGTATTTGATGATGCGATGTCTTGGCAAGCCAGTCAGGCTTGTGCCATCGATTTCCGCGGTCCCGGCATCAGCGCTGTATTGTCCGGTGATCAGGTTGACCAAGGTCGATTTGCCGGCCCCGTTCGGCCCGATCAACCCCGTGATCCGGCCTGCAGGCACGTCAAAGCTGACATCGGCCACTGCTTGGACACCGGCAAACGCCCTCGAAAGGCCGCGCGCTTCAAGTGTTTCGGATGTCACGGGACGAGGCGCCGGAGCGGCCTTGGCAGTGCCCTTGATACGCTGAAACATCCGCGCGCCGGCACCGGGACCCAGCTCAAAGCTTCCAACCAAACCTTGGGGGCGCAGCCAAATGACCAACAGGATGGCAATACCCAAAGAGACGGTCGTCAGGCCAAAGACCTCGGGCAGGGTAACACTACCAAGGGTGATACCGCCTTCGAGGTTTCTTACCGTGTTCTGCAGTAGGGTGACCGCCACAACGCCGACGACGGCACCGCCTACGGAACTCATGCCGCCGACGATCATCATGACGACATGGGCGAAGACGAGGCTGAGATAGAACGACGCCGGTGAAAACGCGCCCAGGATATGCCCGTAAAGTGCCCCCGCGACGGTGGCCAGAGTACCGGACAAGGTCCACGCCACCAATCGCGCACGCCTCGGCGAGATTCCCAGAGCGGTCGCCGCGTCCTCATCATCTCGGACAGCACGGGCAAAAAAACCCCATCGGCTTTCGCGAAAAAGCCGGGCGATCAGAATAAACAGCATGGCTGCGATCAGAACAAAGGTCAGATCGGTTACCCTTGGTACGCCGTAAAATGTCTGGCTGCCGCGGGTGAACTCGCGCGCACTGATGGCAATGCTATGGACGATGATCAAAAGCCCGAGTGTCGCGATTGCTGCCGACGGCCCAAGCAGCCGCGAAATTGCGCTTCCTGTGAGCAGTGCAAAGGTCAGGCCTGCCAACAGGACAAGGGGCAAAGCACCCAAAACGCTCAACTCGTAGCCGGCAAGCCACGCGGGCAAATCCGGCAATGCACTGCGCTGCAATCCTGCGGGCATCGTCAGGATACCCGACAGGTAGGCCCCCAGAGCCATGAACGCGCCATTCCCGAACGACACGATGCCCGTATTCCCGCAATAAATGGCCAAGGCGACCACTGCTGCCACGTTCACGCACATCAGAACGGCAATGCGCTCTCCGGTTCGTCCGAAAACCAATGTCAGGAAGGCGACTGTGCCGATCAACACCCCAAGCGCAGCGAATGTGCGTGCCACGTTGGCCGCACGAAGTTGGGCCGGATGGGCGCGAAGCGGCTCGCCGTTCATCAGCCGCCCGCCTTAAGTTCCCCGATCAACTCGGCGCTGGTCACTTGACGGCAGTAGCCTTTAATCGCGCTCAACGAGTTGTTGTGGCGTTCTTGCGAATAGGTCAAACAGGCGTCGGTTACCTGCGTGACCAGGTATCCAAGGTCACAGGCATCGCGGATTGCGCTCTCGACGCACTGGTCCGTGATCAGGCCCGCAAGGACCAGCTGCCGTACTCCGAGGTTACGCAAGATGTAGTCGATATTGGTCGAGACGAAAACCGACGACGATGACTTGGGCAACACGATTTCGTCCACTTCCGGCGCGATCCGGTCAATGACCTTGCCGTCCCAACTGCCTTTCGGAACGTTGAACCCGGTGATCTTGTAATCGAGGGAGCGGTCCCGGCCATCCAGCGTCAGGCTCTCGATAGTGGTATACATGACTTCTACGGCAGCGGCCCGTGCAGCCTTTTGAATCGCTTGCATGTTTGGAATAACGCGGCTGTCCAACTGGTCGAAATACCATCCGTATTTCCCTTCGAAATCATTCGGGGACAACCCTTTGAACTCGGCCCCGTCGCGCTCGGCCGAGAAATTCTGCACGTCGATGAAAAGAAGCGCAGATTGATCCGGCACAAGCGGAACGTCGCGGGTTAGTGTCATGTTCCTGTCTCCTGCATGACGGACGATATCGCGTGGGCAATCATCCTTGCCCATTCGGCAGCCCCCTGTGCATCGGAAATCAGATCATTGCGAATTTCGATAAGGGCGTGAGCCGCGCCACTGGGCTCTGCATGTCGCGGGATGAACCAATCGGTCTCATCATCAATCTGATAGGGTTGGTTCACCGCCATGGTCAGCCCCGGCTTTTGTCGCGCGATGGCCTCCAAGAGCGCATGCGCCGTGCTCATGTCGCGGCGACTGAGAAAGCCGGCATGCCAAGGCCGTGAGTTGCCGTCCATGATCGGGGTGAAGGAATGGATTGAAAAGCAACCTTTCGGTTGCAAAGTGCGCATCATGTCGATGAGGGTGTTATCAAGCGGCGCGAAAATCTCTTCGACCCTTTGAAGCTGCTGTTCGGGGGTGATCCCCACATTGCCGAAAATAGTGACACCATCGACCTCTACCGGAACGGCGTGTGGGCTGTCCGGCGGGCGGTTCGCGTCGATCACAAGTCGGCTGTAAGCCTGGATCACAAGCGGAGCGTTCAAGTGCGAGGCGACATCCCGCGCAACGGCAAGCGCACCGATATCCCAGCCTCGATGACTGTCGATTACATTCTGCGATACCCCCAGTTTTGCCAGCGATTTTGGTATTGCTTGGCCGGCATGCTCGCAGAGCAACAGGACTGGTGCGTGCGACTCGGCATTTACAATCGACACCGGGGATGGGTCGGAATCACTGAGAATCGATGTGACTGCGTTGGACGACATAGCCTTCAGCGTTGGAAAAATTGTTTTCTATGTCAACAATTTTTGATTGACTGAAAAATTGTTTTCATCATTCTGGTGAAATGACAGTAAGAACGACCATCAGTGCAGCCTCCGATAGCCTCACCCAGTCAGAGAGGAAATTGGCCGCAACGCTCCTGTCGAATTACCCTTTCAAGGGTTTGCTAAACATCCAGGAGCTTGCCGAAGAGGCCGGTGTCTCTGCTGCGTCCATTTCCCGTTTCACGATCAAGCTGGGGTTGGACGGGTATGCAGATATGCAGCGAAAACTGCTGGAAGAGCTGCGCAGTGGTGATATCTCGCCGGTCGATTTGCATGACCGGAGTACCCGGATCGAAGGCAGCTTTCTTGCGGGCTTCCTGGCACGGGCCGCGGCTCAAATTGAATCCGCCGGGGACGCCATCACAGACGGTCAATTCGACCGTATCACTGCGCTTCTTTCGGATCCGCGTCGACAAGTCTTCGCAATGGGCGGTCGGATCAGCGACACCATTGCACGGCACATGACCTTTCACCTCGCGCAATCCCGCGAAAACGTGCACCACATAGCGCGCGATCCCGAGTCCTGGCCGGTCCACCTGTTGGAAATGAAACCGGGGGACGTGGTTTTCCTGGTGGACTTCCGACGCTACGAACATGCGTTGGAACGTCTTGCACAAGCAATGGCTCGGAAACGCGTAAAGATCGTGCTGCTGACCGACAGCTGGCTTTCCCCAATCAAAAATCACGCGGCAGAGGTGCTGGCGGTACCGATCGAGACGGGCACGATCTGGGACAGCTATGCCGCAGCGCTGGCCATCGTCGAGGCCATCGTCGCGCGTATTGCAGAGCTGACCTGGGAACAGACGCGCGAACGTATCGAAATGTGGGATGCAACCCGCGCCCTGATAACGGAGACCAAGACATGACCGACCTGATCTTTGCCGCAACCTGCGATCTGGCTGGCAAGGTCCGAGGCAAAGCCTTTCCCGCCGATCAACTGGACAAAAGGTTAAAGCGCGGCGTTGGTTGGACACCGACCAATGTTCAGATCACCTGTTTCGATCGCATCGCCGAAAGCCCATTCGGTGCCTTGGGTGACTTGCTGTTGATCCCGGATAACAACGCAGGCGTTACGGCACAGTTCGACGATGGTGTAGAGCGCTTCATGCTGGGTGATATCGTCACGCTCGAAGGGGAGCCGTGGGATCTCTGCACACGCGCCATATTGCGCGGCGCGCTCGAGCGGTTGCAACGCATCGGCGGCGTTTCCCTTCTGGCAGCGTTCGAGCATGAATTCCAACTGATCAAAGGCGAAACGCTGCCGAATGAGGCCTACGGCCGAGCCGGTTTCGAAGCCCAGCGCGGGATTTGCGAAGACTTGATGTCTAACCTTGCGGCGGCTGGCCTTAGCCCTGACAGCATTATGAAGGAATACGGCCCCAACCAATACGAGGTTGTCATCGGTCCTGAACACGGCGTTCGCGCTGCAGATGCGGCGGTGATTGTGCGCGAACTTACCCGTTCCACTGCGCGCCATGCCGGGGAGCACGCTTCCTATGCACCCATCCTGGACGCTTCCAGCGTGGGCAACGGTGTGCACATCCACATGAGTTTTCTTGACACTAGGGGTGAACCCGCGACCTATGATTCAAACGGTCCTTGCGGCATGTCGAACCTGACGGCGGCGTTTTCTGCCGGTGTACTGACCTATCTCGACAGCATCCTTGCGCTGACAGCGCCGTCGGTTGTGTCATACCTGCGATTGACTCCGCATCGCTGGTCCGCCGCCTACAACAATCTCGGCTTTCGCGATCGCGAAGCGTCACTGCGTGTCTGTCCCGTCACCGCCAAAGATCCCGCCAGCATTGCACGTCAATTCAACATTGAGTACCGCGCGGCAGATGCAGCAGCCTGTCCACATCTTGCGCTGGCCGCCATTGTCCATGCTGGATGCCAAGGGATCGAAGATGGCTTGAGTGCGCCTGCGCCGACCGAAGAAGACCTGTCATTGCTGCCACCTGCAGACCTTGATGCGCGGGGGTTTATCCGCCTTCCCGAAACGCTCGGAAGCGCGCTGGAACGGTTCGAGGCCAATGAGACAGTGCGTGGATGGTTCCCAAAGGTATTTGCGCCTGTCTACCTTGCCCACAAGCGCGCCGAGATCGAACATGTGGCCGAGATGGACACCGCCGCGCAATGCTTGGCCTACAGCCAGACGTATTGACGATGAAGCACCAAATGGGCCCTCCGTCGCGTTTGTGGGACGCTATCGCCCTGAGGCGGGCAGGGCGTTTACGTAGCGTTTCGCGCCATCGTCACAAGCGTGAACGCATGCTGCATCCGCGGCCGGTGGAGCAACCAGCGGCACATATCGACCGCGGGTAACTCGCTATGCAGGATCGTAACACTTACTGAGCGTGAAGCAGCCTGTAGCCAGGAGGTTGGAGAGGCCGTCAAGTCAACAGGTCGAACACCTCGCCACCGATCTGGAGGTTGATGCTCTCCTGGCCCTCGCCATCGACCAGCGCCCACATGATCTGCCCCGTCGGGCGATAGATCACGAACGCCTCCTGGACGGACGCGTCGCCCGAGCGTACCCCATCGGGCGTCGCCGTATGTGCAAGGTTGATCTGGAACTGATCCGGCGTCGCGGCCTGACCGAAAACCAGGACATCGCCCTCGGTCGCATCATAGTCTTGCACCCAGTCCGAGCCATGATCGGCCACGCCAAGATGGAAGAACCGGTCAGCGCCATCGCCGCCGTTGATGCGGTCATACCCGAACCCGCCATTGACGAAATCGTCTCCCGCTCCGCCAAAGACGAGGTCCGACAACGCGCCGCCAGTGATCACGTCATTTCCGTCCTGGCCCTGCAACTCATCGGCACCGAACCCGCCGGCGAGCGTGTCGTTACCCTCCTGGCCGAACATTTGGTCGTTGCCGCCGCCGCCCACTGCCAGATCGTCGCCGCTACCTGCATAGATCACGTCGCGCTGGTCGGCCTCGTGGCCGTCAGGGCCGCCGGTGAGTGTGTCGTTGCCGTCACCTCCGTTGAGAGTATCCGCCCCGACGCCACCATCGATCTCATCATCTCCCTCAAGACCGATCAGCCGGTCATTTCCTGCCAACCCGTCGATCGTGTCGTTGAAAGAGGATCCCGTAAGCGTGTCGACTTGTGGTGTACCGGTCAGCATAAGGCCGCCGCTCGCGACTTGGTCGGTCGCGGCGCTGGTGACGGTTTCGTTTGTTCCCAGCCCATCAGTGTAACTCACCCGTACGCTCATTGCCGCGCCAACGTCATCAGCGGTCAGCTGATGGGTTTGCCCGGTCGCACCTGCTATGTCAGCGCCGTTACGCAGCCATTGATACGACAAAACTCCAAGGCCATCGGAATCACTGAGTGTCGAGGTGTCGGCTGTCAGGGTTTCACCTGCCACCAAGTCGCCGGTGATGGTCACCGCGCCATTGGGTTCATTGTTCGATTGCCCTCCGAGTTCGTCGTAGGACATCGACATGTCGTTGAACACGACGGTTTCAACGGTGTTGCGAATGAGGTCTACGCCCGCCGCCGAGGTGACCTGTATCCCCCCGGTCACGACGCTGACCGCCGCATCGCCGCTATTGGAGTCGATGATGGCCTGATCTTTACCGCTTCCACCTTCGATCGTGTCGTCACCGTTCCCGCCAAGAAGGGTATCGTCCCCGGCACCCCCCATCAGGCTGTCATCGCCGCCGTCCGAATTGAGCCAGTCGTCTCCGAGCCCGCCATCCAGGGTATCGTCCGCCGCACCGGTGGTGAACCGGTTGTCTGTGTCGCCGCTCGCTACGAAGCCGAAGCTTTCGATGCCGTAGAACCAGAGATTGTTGCCGCCGTACCCGTCGACCACGCCGGAAAAGCCGTTTTCGTCTTGGGACAGGTAGCCGAAAGAGACATCTCCAAGTTCAAGGGCATCGGTAACTCTCAGCACGTCATTGCCTTGTCCGCCATAAACGGAGTCATCGCCGCCGAGCCACATGCGGAAGCTGTCGTTTCCTCCGCCGCCATCCAACCGATCACGACGCGCGCTCGTCTGATGCCCGGTGAGCAGGTCGTCCCCGGCCGTACCGGTGACATCCATGCTTTCCATGTTTCGCACTGAGCCTGTTCCCAGCAACGTGGATACTTCGTTCAGATCGATGGAAAGGGGCGAAGTCTGGTCGGCGAAGTCTGCGATCCAATGATCCGTGCCTTCACCGCCATCTACGGTATCTCGCCCACTTCCGGTGTTGAGAACGTCATCGCCGGCGCCACTGGACACCATGTCGTTTCCGGCACCGGTTACGATATTGTCATTGCCGCCAACAGCGTCGGTGACTGTGAAATGGTCAATATCGTTGAACCACAGGTTGTTTCCACCCAACCCGTCGAAAACGCCCGAATAGCCATCGGTGCTACCGGAGTTCCAGTACCCGGTGCTGACGCCTTCGCCCAATCCGATGTGAACCGTAAGGCGATCGGAGCCCGATCCCCCGTAAACAGAGTCGTCCCCTCCTATGGCCATGCGAATGTCATCGTCACCACCATTGGCCCTGACGATGTCGATCATGCCGCTGGATTCATGACCGCTCAGCGTGTCGTTTCCGCTACCGCTTTGAAGACGAAATGCCTCCACGTTCTGGACCAGTCCGAGACCAGGCAGGGCGGAGGTCCCGTTCAGATCGATTTCCAGCGCTGAGCTGAGACCAGAATGATCGGCGATCCACAGATCGTTTCCGTCGCCGCCATCCACGGTGTCGCTGCCGGAACCGCTGTTCAGCGTATCGTTCCCGCCGCCGCCTGACAGGGAGTCGTTGCCGTCCCCGGTCCGGATATTGTCGTTTCCGTTGCTGTTATCGACAAAGGTGAAGTGGTTGATGTTGTTGAACCAGAGGTTGTTGCCGCCGTAGCCATCGAAGACGCCAGAAAAGCCATCGACAGCTCCGGTGTTCCAGTACCCGGTCGACACGCCGCCGCTGCCATCGCCAAGGTCGTTGATGACGACCAGACGGTCCGAGCCTTCGCCGCCATTGACAGTGTCATCGCCATTCTGGCGCATTGTGATCAGATCATCGCCGTCATTCGTCGTGACAACATCGTTCATGACACTGTCGAGATGACCGGTAAGGGTATCGTTGCCCGCGCCGGTCGTGACGTTGAATCCTTCCATGTTAACCACCGAGCCGCCACTCGGCAGTGCCGAGGACTGGTTCAGGTTCAGGTCCAGTGCACCTGCCGACGAGTGGTCCGCAATCCAGTAATCCGTACCCGAGCCGCCATCCACGGTGTCGCTGCCGGAACCGCTGTTCAGCGTATCGTTCCCGCCGCCGCCTGACAGGGAGTCGTTGCCGTCCCCGGTCCGGATATTGTCGTTTCCGTTGCTGTTATCGACAAAGGTGAAGTGGTTGATGTTGTTGAACCAGAGGTTGTTACCACCGGAGCCATCGAAGACGCCCGAATACCCGTCTTCGGCACCCGTGTTCCAATAGCCCGTAGATACGCCCCCCAGGTCGTCGCCAAGGTTGTTTGTCACGATCAGACGATCAGACCCCAGGCTGCCATTAACGGTGTCATCTCCTCCGATGTGCATCGTGATCACGTCAGCGCCGGCACCCGCAAAGATATTGTCCGTCATCCGGCTGGAGGCGTGGCCTGTCAGGACATCATTGCCGTTCCCGGTCGTTAGGCGCATCGCCTCGATATTCTGGACCGAGCCAGTGGTGAGGAACGTCGAAAAACCATTCAGATCGATGGAAAAGGCCGAGCTCTGGTCACCGTGATCCGCGATCCAGATGTCGTTGCCTGCTCCCCCGTTGATCTGGTCGTTACCGCCTTCGCTGTTTATGACGTCATCGCCCGCACCGGTATTCAGAATGTCGTTGCCATCGCCCGTATGCAGGTTTTCGTTGCCGGTGACGGTCGTGTTGAAAGTGAAATGCTGAAATCCTGCAAACCAGACGTTGTTGCTGCCCAGGCCATCCAGAACGCCCGAATAGCCACTGGCAAGATCTCCGGCAAAGTACCCGGTCGAGACACCGCTGTCGGGGATCGTATAGGTAAAGATCAGGCGATCGTCTGCACTACCGCCAGTCAGCGTTTCGGTGCCATTGGCATAGTGATTGGTAACAGGATAGTCGGCCATGCGTGTCCTCCCCTAGCGCAGTGGGACCGAGGCTATCGAACCGAACGGCAAGCTGGTTTGAGATAGATCAAGTTTACGGAATGTGTTTCGCTGTGTTGTTCTGCGTCCCGTTTGTCACGATCAGAGAATCCCTGAGTGCGCAGAGCAGGGGGCTTTCTTAGCCTGCAAGTTTTGGCATTTTGCTACGTCAGAATTATCGCTTGGATCATCCGGCTGATGATTTTCCGGCTAATCCGGTTTGCGCCGCAGCCGAGCGTTTTGAAAAACTCCTCTAAAGCGTGGCATCGGTGTCCGCCATTGAACCGGCCAAGCGGCGCCGGTGATTTGTTCCATTTGCAGATTGCCGCTGCGCAGTTGAATTCGTGGGGCTTCGCGCGCATGCTCGGAGAGATGGCGGATGCTGAAAAATGGCTCGTTGATCATGGCCTCGGAAAATACAAGGAGGTTTTCCGAGACAATGATGTTGACATGCGTGCACTGCCTCATCTGACCGAAGACGACTTGCGCGAACTTGGGCTTTCGCTTGGTCACAGGCGCATATTCCTCGCGGCGATCCGGTCTGAAAGTACGTCTCCAGCCGCAGCACCGGATCCCTCTCCTGCACCCGAGGCCGCACCCGCGAGCGAGCCAGCAGGTAGCCTGTTGGCCGGGGCAAGGACCGAGGCGGAATACCGGCATCTCAGCGTTGCATTTGTTGACATGGCCGGATCCACGCAGTTGGCTGAGACGCTCGAACCCGAGGATATGAGCGATCTTCTGCGCCAATACCATGACAAGGTTGTAGCGCAGGTCGAACGGTTCGGTGGCTACGTCGCCAAATACATGGGTGACGGGGTTCTTGCCTATTTTGGCTGGCCCGAAGCCTATGAGGACCATGCCGAGCGTGCGGTTCGGGCAGGGCTGGCGATTGTCGATGATATCCGGCGAGTCGAACCCGGACAGCCCGCGCCATATGCAGTGAGGGTTGGAGTGGCCTCAGGGAAGGTGGTGGCTGGCGACCTGGTCGGTGACCAGATGCGGGAAGACAACGCGATGGTCGGCGCCGTTGTCAATCTGGCGGCACGGCTACAAGGCGAAACCGAGTTGAACTCTGTCGCCCTGTCTGAGGAAACGCGGGATCTTATTGGGCGCGGCTTCGATCTGAGAGAGCTAGGGCCGCGAATGTTGAAGGGCTTTGAGACCCTCCGCAAAATCTACTTGGCGATTGACGAGCGCGCGCTGGAAACTCGGTTCGAGGCGACGAGAAGCGAATACGACATACCCATAGTGGGCCGAGACGAGGAAATGGCTCTGCTGATGCGTGCTTGGAGTACCGCCTCCACCGGCAAGGGGCAGGTCATCTTGCTCTCGGGCGAGGCGGGGATCGGAAAGTCACGGATAACGCAGGCATTTCTAGATTCATTGGACAGAATGCCCGGTGACGTCCTGCGCTATCAATGTGCGCCCTACCACGTCAATTCGGCATTCCATCCGATCGCGGAGCGGTTGCGCCGCGCGGCCGGCCTGTCACGATCGACCGACCCAGACCAGAACCTTGAACAGATCGAGGAACTGGTCGAGGCACATTTCCTTGACCGTGATCGAGATGCACCTGTCTATGCGAAGCTATTGGGCGTTGCTCTACGGAAGGACGACGCGCTCTCTGGGCTCGAACCCCAGGATCTGAAACGGCGGATCATCGACACACTGGCCCGATCTGTCGCGGCGCGGGCTGAACGCTACCCCCTTCTGCTGGTTCTTGAGGACGCACATTGGATCGACCCCTCGAGCTTGGAAGCCTTCGAGCGCGTAGTCGAAATATGTGGCGATCTTCCGGTAATGCTGCTTGTCACCCATCGTACCGACTGGACCTGCGACTGGCCAGCGGGACATCCTCATGTCTCCGCTCTGCGATTGGGCCCGCTGAGCAGCGAGCAGATCGCCCTGCTGATCGAAGGTGTTCTTGACCGTCCCGTGGAGCCTGCTTTGATCGAGGAGTTGGTTGACCGCACCGATGGCGTGCCCCTGTTCGTCGAGGAACTGGCCCGGGCAATCGGTGACAGTGCCGATGGTGAAGTCCAAGCCGCGGTGCCGGAAAGCCTTCAGGGCGCGCTGTTGGCTAGGCTCGAACGTGTCTCGCGCAAGGCGCGCAGCTTGTCGCTTGTGGCGTCTGTTATCGGGCGAGAGTTCGATCGCGATCTTTTGGGGGATCTGTCTGGTGTGCCCCCGCCAAAGCTCGAGGCCGCACTGGCGGAATTGCGGCGTGCCAATATCATCTATGAGAGCGGCCTTGCGCCGGGCAGTTTCGTGTTCCGTCATGCCCTGATTCAGGACGCCGCATATCAGGCGCTGCTGCGCCGGAACCGGCGCACGCTGCACGGTAAGTTGGCCCGGACCCTGGAGCGCTTGAGAGGCGCAGAGGTATCCCGTGAACCCGAACTTGCCGCGAGGCATTTCACCGAAGCCGGAGAGACCGCGGAGGCCCTGAGCCGCTGGGAGGCGGCAACTAGGCGCGCTTTGGAAAGATCGGCCACATACGAAGCCGTCAACCATGCGAAAGAAGCACTTGCCGCGGCAGAGGACCTCGCGGGAAAGACCGGTCCAACAGTAGAGGTGACCCGGGCACGTATCTTGTTGACCGAAGCATACACGCAATCCGGCAACCTGCCGGTGGCGCTCAAAACGGCTTGGCAAGCGGCCGGAGAGGCGCGGGAGCATGACGATCCGCTTCTCTTTTCAAGTGCCGCTATTTCCTACATGGATGCAGTCATGCTCTCTGCCGACAATCCCAAGGCGGCAATCGATCTGTGCGAGGAGGCTTTGGCGGACAAGCGCATCGACGATGTTCGTCTGCGATGCAAACTTCTGGCGCATCTGGCCCGCGGGCACATGATGAACGGGAGCTTTATGGAAAGTACCCGTTTTGGACGAAAGGCCGAGGCGCTTGCTCGAGAGTTGGGCGACAACAATGCTCTGTTCAACGAGATGATGTCCCGGTTTCTGGCACCGGTTGTGGCTCGCGACCCTGAGGAGGTTGCCAATTGGCGCGACCGGGTCCAGCAGCTTCTGGATCTCGCGGACCTGACGGATGACGCTGATCGCGGGCGTGCTGCCTCGATCGCGACGTATGTTGGTACCGAGATGGGCGACCGGACCTTGATGGAGGAGGCACTTGGCCGTCTGGACGATGTCGGCGCCGTCCGGCAGCATATGCATCTCGATTGGGTTGCCCGGCATGGCAGGGCCATGAAAGCAATCCTCGACGGCGATTTTGTCGAGGCAGAACGACTTGCGAATGAGGCGCTTAAGCTGGGTGTGACCACCCATGGCAGCCATGTTGAGGGGCTTTACGGCGTTCAGATGTTCACCATCCGGCGTGAGCAGGGCCGACTGGCGGAAGTTGCACCTGTGATCAAGCGGCTTCTGAATGAAGGCGAGGGCGATCTCAGCTGGAAGCCCGGGTTTGCGTTGATCGCGGCCGAGCTTGGACACCTAGAGCCCGCTGCACAGATGATGCGCGCCATGTCAGCCGACGGGTTCGACCTGCCGCTTGATGCGAAGTACAGTGCCACGCTTGGCTATCTTGCCGATACCGCCGCGATGATCGGCGATACCGAGATTTGCCAGATGCTATATGACCGTCTGCTGCCCTATCGCGGGCTGACGATCACCATAGGTGTTGCCACGGTTTGCTATGGTTCGGCCGACCGGCGGCTTGGTGTTCTCGCTGCCCAGGTCGGCGATTGGACAAGGATGGAAGAGCATTTCGAAGCCGCGCTGGCGATGGACACATCCATGGACGCCGTGCCCTGGTTGGCGCGGACCAAGGCGGGCTATGCCATGGCCATGCAAGCGAGAGGACGCAGCGGCGACATACCTTCAATCGACAGGCTTTTGCAGGAAGCAATGGAAACAGCGGCGAAGTTTGGTATGGTCGGTTTGAAGGCGACGCTTCGACACGACCTGAACTGAGGCGTTGAAGTCAATGGGGGTTGACCGATGCCACGATTTATCATCGAGCGAAATTTTGCCGAAGAACTTGCCTTGTCGGACGATGGCAAGCTGCACATCAAGCAGATCAACGATACCGAGGGCGTTGAGTGGATCTTCTCATTCCTCAGTGCAGACAAGCGAAAGACCTACTGCCTGTACGAGGCGCCGGACGCCGAAGCAATCCGCCGCGCGGCGGAGAAATTGAACATCCCGGCCGACGTTATCACCCCGGTTGACCAGATCGACCCAGGCGTTTTCGCCTGAGCTCCATATTGACAGGTTGGGGCTAGGCGGGAAATTGGGCGACGCGGTCTGAGAGGGCGGCGTATCGTGGCGGGTGCTGAATCCTGCCAGAACCTCCAGAAGGAGCGATGCGCCATGAGCGAAGATACTGATATTGGCGCCTTTCGTCACCCTTGACGCATCGAAGCTCCGTTGACCGAGATCGCACGCGAAGGTGCCCGACGGATGCTGGCCGCAGCGCTGCAAGCGAAGGCGGATGCCTTCGTCGAGCAGTTCCTTGCCGAGGTTCCGGATGACGGCCAGCAACGTGTCGTCCGGCATGTGTACGGCCCCGAACGGAAGATCCAGACCGGGATCGGAGCGCTGGATATCCGGGGTCTCAAGGTGCGCGACCGGGGCGACGGCGAGTAGGTGAAGTTCTCCTCCAGCATCCTGCCGAAATGGGCGCGTCGCTCAAAGAGCCTCGATGCGCTTCTGCCTGTCCTCTGCCTACGCGGTATCTCTCCGGGGGATTTTCAGGATGCCCTGTCGGCGAACCTGGGTGCCGAGGCACCGAACCTTTCCCCGGCTATGATCGCACGGCTCACGAAGGGCTGGGAAAAAGAGTACGAGCGCTGGCAGGCTCGTGATCTCTCCGCCCGGCGCTACGTCTACATCCGGGCCGATGGTGTCTACCTTCTTGCCCGGATGGAACCCCAGGCCGAGTGCATCCTGGTAATCATCGGCGCGACACCAGAAGGAAAGAAGGTGCTTCTCGGCTTCAATGTCGGGGTCCGCGAGAGCGCCTAGAGCTGGCGCGAACTACTCGTCGGCATCCAGGGACGTGGGCCGGCGGTTCCTCCCGAGATCGCGGCCGGTGATGGAGCCATGGGGTTCTGGAAGGCGATCGACGAGGTCTGGCCGGATACGCGTCACCAGCGATGCTGGGTTCACAAGATAGCCAACGCCCTGAACAAATTCCCGAAGGCGATGATCCCGAGCGTGAAATCCGCCCTTCGCCACCGTCAGACACCGAACCAACCAGACCAAGGGCCCCCTTTCTCAGAAGACCGCGAAGGTCATGGTATTCAAGCATGTCCAGGCTGCGTCGAAGAATTGGCGTCGTCTGAAAGGTGCAAATCAGTTGCCAAAGGTGATCAAAGGCATCAAGTTCACCGACGGTGTCGAGATCATCGACGCCGAAAATCCTCCGCTTGATCAGGCCGCGCGACCCAGCTTCAAGCATATTTCGACAGGCTGGCCCGGTTGGCGCTCTGCAAGGTCCTTTGCCAAATAGCGTTGCTCTGTCCGCTTCTTTACAGACAAGGCGGCCATAAGCGTGGCCGGATACGAGTTTGTGAACCAAACAATTCTTCGGTCAGCCAAGGCCGGTAGCTCTTCATGACCCATGGAGGTCGATGGCTTGTATCAACGTGGCGCGGCGGCTGAAAGCAAATCAATGAATCCAGGATCTAGACCTGGTTCACCCCACACCATCTGGCGATGAAGCCCGCCAGAACCTTTGTAAGGTTGCGAACGGATTCAAGTTCCACACGTTCGTCAAAACCATGGATGTTCTCGGCCCTTGCGCCGATGCAGAATGACGGGATGTCGTAATAGAGGCCATAAAAGCGGCTGTCGGTCAGCGCGGTCATCTTGTTTTCCCCGAGGGTTTCTGCAGGCCCAAAAACGCTTCGATAGGCCTCTTGCATGATAGAAAGTGCCGGGTCCGCGTCTTCGCCAAGGACGTATCCTTCGGCTTGAAACCCGTTCCAGATCACTTCTGGCGGGTTGTTGCCCAGAAAGGGATGATTTCGGGCGGCCTTCGCAATGCAGGCTTCTATCTCGGCTTTTGCCTCGTTCAGGTCGGCACCGGGCAAAACCCCCATTCGGCAATCGACATCGCACCATGCCGGAACGCTGGACGCCCAGTCGCCACCCGCAATTTTCCCGGCGTTGAGGTTCAATGGATGAGCCACATCACCGTAGACAGGATCATGCGCGGCGCGTGCGTTCCATTCTATCTCGAGCATCTTGAGCGCATCGAGAACATCGAATGTGGCCATGATTGCATTTGATCCTTCACCGGCTACCGCCACGTGCACGGGACGGCCGCGCACGCGCAACTTGAACCACAGCACTCCGATCTGGGCTCGATTTATGCGAAAGTCAGAAGGTTCGGGGATCAAGGCAACATCGGCGCGGTAACCGCGTTGCAGGGTCGAGAGCGCGCCCAGGCCTGTGCTTTCCTCTTCGATAACCGACTGAAAATGTACCCGCGCGGCCGGTTCGAACCCTGCCTGCCTTATGGCATCCAGTGCGAAAAGCGCAGCAACGGTTCCGCTTTTCATGTCACCGGCCCCGCGGCCATACATCCATCCATTCCTTACGTGCCCAGAAAACGGAGGATCGCTCCACATGTCCGAAGGCCCGGTGGGTACAACGTCAAGGTGACCTTGAAGGATCAACGAGCGCCCTTTGGTTTGCGCGGGATGATGAGTGCCAACAACACTGCGTGCCTTCGAAAAATCGCCCTCAATGGCGCCGAACCCCGGAAGGTGTTCAAGATCCTCAAGACGTAATTGCCAATCGTCCACGTCATAGCCGCGCGCGCTCAGAGCGTCAGCCATGAAGTCCTGCGCGGGTCCCTCGCAAAATCGGACACTTGGAATTTGAACGAACTTTTGAAGAAAGGCGACTTCGGTCTCAAACGCGGCATCGACGGCAGAACTGATCGCATTCTGTATCTCACGAGAAAGGGTCACATCGCCTCCGGTTCAGGTGTTGTCGTAAATGCGCTGTCGTCTGAGCTTGATGCCCGATATCCAAAAGTAGTGCGCGCACGAAAGCTTATCCCGGTGGGGTCGATAAGCAAGCCAATGCTGATCTACGTTCTCGCAACGGGCGCGATCCTTGGGAACCATGACTTTGGCGCGCAAAAGTTCGGCGGTTACCTTGGTTTATGCATTTGGTAACGGTTTGTTTGCCCAGAAAGCGACCAGATTTTTTGCCATCTCCAACTGGTGGTGTGCATAGACAGCCACTTCGAGCGTTTCCTGACCAAACTGGTTGCGCAGGGAGATCAACTCGCCGCTTTCTATTTCCTTGTGCACCATGCTGAAGGGCAGCCAGCCGACCCCCAGACCATTCAATATCATCTCCTTGGCGCCACTCGAAAAAGCTGTTTGGCAAATCGGATTCGTACTGAAGTCGGCTGTTCCAAAAGGACGTTGGCCCTTGTTCAATGCTTCACCGAAATAACTGTTCGCGGGATAGACGACGGCTGGTGTTTCGGGGGGTACATCGCTGGTTCCACGCACTGCATAACGCAATCCTCCTCCGACGACCGGGATCAGGTAGTCTTCGCCCCATGTGCCACGAAGGATGTCTGCTCCGAATTGCATCGGCGCGAGGCTCTTTGCCTCGTAACACAACAACATTTCGGTATCGCCGCGCAGGAATAGGGTGACACAATCGCTTAGGTTGGCCGTTCTGAGGCGAAAGCGCAGACCTTGGAAGCTTGCACGCGCACGAAGGGCCATGTCGGGAAAGGTAGAATAGGCCAAGGCATGCGTTGCCGCGATGGTCGTTGTCGACACGGCCGGGTCATGCTGCGCAATTTTTGTACGCAGCTCGTTCAAACGAGCGATCATGGAACGGATTTCCGCTTCGTTCATGGTCAATGCCGGGCTGATCTCGACCCGGTTGGATTTCCGGTCAAGCACCTCGATCCCGAGCCACTCTTCGAAACTTCGAACCCGCCTCGAAAACGCAGGTTGCGTGATGTTCCGACGGGCTGCGGCACGGGTCATGTTCCGCTCTTCCAAGAGCGTCAGGACATCGTCAAACCATAGCATATTCATAGGCGCCCCCCGTTTTGCTCAAAGTAAACGTATGGGTAGTCTGCGTAAAAAGCACTGTTCTTCTGCTTTTCGCTTTGGAACTGTTTGGCTGCGCGGAAAAGAGAAGGGGTTGCTCTATGGTTAAGTCAAATCGGGCCATCAGTGGTGAAGCGATGGCTGCTCCGGAAATGGTTTTGAGCCTTTGCAAAGAGCTATCCGTGACGCTCGCAAAATTCCCTCGGGTCTCGCTGGGGCATCTTCCTACGCCTCTCGAGCCGATGGACCGACTTAGCGAGATGCTGGGGGGGCCTCGCTTGTGGGTCAAGCGAGACGATTGCACTGGTCTTTCCTCGGGCGGGAACAAAACCCGTAAGCTGGAATTTCTGATGGCCGACGCCGTTGAGAAAGGTGCCGGCACGGTTATCACCCAGGGAGCGACGCAATCCAATCACGCGCGCCAAACCGCGGCGGCTGCGGCCAGACT
This sequence comes from Lutimaribacter marinistellae, assembly GCF_042648365.1. Classification (NCBI taxonomy): domain Bacteria; kingdom Pseudomonadati; phylum Pseudomonadota; class Alphaproteobacteria; order Rhodobacterales; family Roseobacteraceae; genus Lutimaribacter; species Lutimaribacter marinistellae. Next base: position 474,531 of record NZ_JBHRXI010000016.1, read on the forward strand.
TGGAATGGAGTGCCATATCCTTCTTGAGGATCGTACGGGTTCGAACGATCCGACCTACGTTCTGAATGGAAATGTTCTGTTGGATCGGCTGCACGGCGCCAGTGTCTCCAAGCGTCCCGGCGGTGCGGACATGAACGCAGAAATGGAGATGTTAGCCGAAAAAATCAGATCAGATGGAAAGCGTACTTACATAATTCCCGGCGGGGGTTCGAATCCGATTGGTGCTTTGGGCTATGTGAATTGCGCGCGCGAACTGACCGAACAGGCTGCCAATGCGGGTTTGAGAGTCGACGCGCTGGTCCATGCGACCGGGAGTTCGGGAACGCAAGCTGGACTGGTCGCCGGTCTCGCGGCGCTTGAAAGCGATATTCACCTTCTCGGTATTGGAGTGCGTGCCCCAAAAGAAAAACAGGAAGGAATGGTCTATGATCTGGCCGTTCGTACGGCGGAACTTATGGGCACCGATGCGCACATTTCGCGCGATACCGTCAGGGCCAATTGCGACTATGTCGGGCCCGGCTATGGCTTGCCTACAAAGGGTATGATCGAGGCACTCAAACTGCTGGCTCGGACCGAAGGGCTTTTGTTCGATCCAGTCTATTCGGGCAAAGGGCTGGACGGTCTCATCGATCAAATCCGAAAGGGCTATTTCGACGGCATGGATAATGTCGTCTTTCTGCATACGGGAGGTAGCGCTGCGTTGTTCGGTTACCCGGAAACCTTTGATCTGCCTGGCTATGTGAACTGAAAAACCCAACCTACACAAAAACCACCCAACAAGGAGATCTGGCCCATGTCACTGAAGAAAACTATCGTCGGCGCCGCCTTCGTCGGTTTGATGAGCGCACCTACCTTTGCAGAAGAGGTGAAGATCGGTGTCCCATCGTGGACAGGCGCGCAAGCGATCGCGCACGTACTCGGTGAAATCGTGACCTCCCGCATTGGCGGAACGGTCGAGTACGTACCTGGCAACAATGCCACGATTTTCCAGGCGATGGATCAGGGCAAGGGCGACATTGACGTTCACCCGGATGTCTGGTTGCCCAACCAGGAAAGCTTTACCAAGAAATACGTCGACGAAGCAGGAACGGTGACCCTGTCTTCCAACCCTTATGAGGGCAATCAAGGGTTCTGCGTGTCCAAGGATTTCGGCGCCAAGATGAACATTACCGACATTGCCGACCTTGGCCGTCCCGATGTGGCTGCGGAAATGGACAGCGATGGCAATGGCAAGGGGGAAATGTGGATTGGCGCCCCCGGCTGGGCCTCAGCCAATGTGAATGAGGTGAAGGTCCGAGATTATGGCCTGCTCGACTTCATCGAGCCGATCCGCGCTGAAGAAGCAGTGAAAACCGCCCGCATCAAGGACAGTATCGCGAAGGGCGAAGGTTACGCATTCTATTGCTACAAACCGCATGCGGTGTGGTTCATGTTCGATGTCGAAATGTTGACCGAGCCGACTTACGATCCTGAAAAATATGTCATGGTTCAACCGTCCGACGATCCGGATTGGTACAACAAGTCTATGGTCGCCTCGAAAGATGCACTGAAGGAAGTACAGATCGCCTGGTCTAATTCGCTGGTCGACAGATCTCCTGCGATTGCCGAGTTCTTCCAGAACTTCGCCCTGACAGCCGATGACGTCAGCTCTCTGGCATTCGAGATCAGCGCGAACGGAAGGGGACCTGCTGATGTCGCCAAGGCATGGGTCGAAGCGAATTCGGACCGCGTCGACGCGATGTTGGGTCTCTGACCCCACTGGGCCCCGGGCGCGGATCCGGGGCCTCACCGGGCTCGCTGGACCAGCGGGCTCGAGGAGATGCGAGGAAGAATCTATCGGGCCTCATGCAATGAGAAAATCACATGACCGAAACCGTCATTGAAATCTCGAATGTCTGGAAGATCTTTGGGGACAAGCCCGAAGCGGCGCTGCAAGCGATCCGCGACCGGGGGCTTACCAAAGCCGAGGTCTTGAATGAATTCAATGCGGTGGTTGGCGTCGCGGACGTGTCCCTGTCCGTCAATCGTGGCGAGATCTTTTGCATCATGGGCCTGTCGGGGTCGGGCAAATCAACCTTAGTGCGGCACTTCAACCGGTTGCTGGAACCAACAGCAGGCACGATCCAGATCGAAGGCACCGACGTGATGGCGCTTGGCCCGAAAGAGCTGCAACGTTTCCGCAACCAGAAGATCGGCATGGTGTTTCAGAATTTTGCCCTGATGCCGCATCGCTCGGTTCTGGACAATGTCGCCATGCCGCTGGAAATCCGGCGGGTGGCCAAGAACGAGAGGATGCGCCAGGCCGCTGCCATCCTGGACATCGTGGAACTTGGCGCCTGGGGCTCCAAGTTCGCCCATGAGCTTTCGGGCGGCATGCAGCAGCGCGTGGGTCTTGCCCGTGCTTTGGCTGCCAATCCCGATGTGCTGTTGATGGATGAGCCGTTCTCTGCATTGGACCCGTTGATCCGCCGACAGTTGCAGGATGAATTCATACGACTGTCAAAGATCCTGAAAAAGACCACAGTCTTCATCACTCATGACCTGGATGAAGCCGTACGCATCGGCGACCGCATCGCGATCATGCGCGACGGAAAGGTGGTGCAGATGGGGACCGCCGAGACCATAGTCATGCATCCCGCGGATGATTATGTGGCAGACTTCGTGGCAGGGATCTCACGTCTCAAGGTGGTGCATGCCCATGCGGTGATGCGACCAGTGGACGAGCATATCAAGACCCATGGTCCGATCCCATCCAATGCACCTCGCGTCAACGAAAACGAAACCCTTAGCAACCTTATCAACCTGGCCATCGAAAAGAATGATGCCATCCTGGTTGAAGAGGGGGGCGCCGATGTGGGCGTGATCACCCGTTCAGATCTTCTACGCACCGTCATAGAAGGGACCGAAGTGTCATGAAGGATGACAGTACCAACCCGCTCGAAGACACGACATCTGCCGCCGCGCAGGCCTATGCCGAAGAAAGACGTGAAAACATCAGGGAGTTTGTCCGCACGTCGCCGGACTATTACATCCGGAATTTTGACAAGATCGGCGCCTCGGCACGCTTCACGCCGACGTTCAATCTGTTCGCGGGTCTCTTTGGTCCGATCTGGTTCGGCGCGCGTGGCCTATGGTCCTGGGCGCTTCCCTTTCTGATTCTCGAAGCGCTGGCCTTCGTACAGATCGCGCGTGGATTGTTCGGCGACTTGGGAGCCGAAGCCATGGAGCGCATCGCCTCGATCGAAGGCACGCTCGATTTGCGGCGTCAGCAACTGGCCGCCGCGATCGAAAACAATTCGGACCGGGTTGACGCCTTCCGCCGCACGGTTGAATCGCTGGAGGCCAATATCGAAGGGTTCCGGGCCGAGGCAGAAGCGGCCGCGGCCCAAGGTCCGACCATAGCCCTGACAGGTTTGGCGATCCTGATCATCGTCAAACTGGCACAGGCCTTGACTGCCAACACGGCACTCGAAGCGCGGTTTTCCGATTGGCTGAGCGACCGTGACATCCGGTCGGGGATGCCCGTTCAGCAGATCGTGTTCTCGGCGGTTTTCATGGGCCTCATAGTGGCTGCCGCCGTCGTGCATTACAGCTTTCCAGGACGCTTTGCATTACTCACCGATTTTCCAACCGATCCGGATATTCGCCTGACGTCCATTGACGGTGTCGAGGCGTTCTTCAACTGGGCTGTGCTGAACGGTGAAGCACTGTTTGACGGAATTACCTACGGGATCAGGCTGGTCCTAGATGCCTTGGAAACGATCTTCGTCCGGACACCATGGGTCGTCATCGCGGCTCTGATCATCCTGTTGACCTGGCTGACCGCCGGGGTGCGGATGGCGATCTATTCGGGTGCTTTTCTTGGTTACATGGGGCTTCTGGGCTTTTGGGAGAAAGCCATGACGACGCTTGCGCTCCTTGGCACGGCGGCCTGCCTATCCATCGTGATTGGCATTCCTCTTGGAATGTTCGCGGCTCGCCGCCTCCGATTTTATTCCTTTATCCAGCCGATCATGGATTTCATGCAGACGATGCCGGCTTTCGTATTCATGATTCCGGTCATCGCATTCTTCGGTACCGGCAAACCGGCTGCGGTCGTCACAACGATGATCTTCGGCGGAACCCCTGTCGTGCGCCTTACGGTGCTGGGGCTGCGAGGCGTTCCGGAAAGCGTGCGCGAAGCGGCGATCAGTTTCGGTGCGAACAAATGGTATCTGCTGACCAAAGTGGATTTGCCTTTGGCCAGCCCGTCCATCCGAGCCGGTATCAATCAGACGATCATGCTCTCGCTTGCCATGGTGGTGGTCGCATCGCTTATCGGGGCCAAGGGTCTCGGCGAAGACGTGCTCGAAGCGCTGCAATACGCCAATGTCGGGCAGGGCATTCTGGCAGGCTTCTCTATCCTGTTCTGCGCAATGATCCTTGATCGGATTGTCCAGGGCCAACGTAAGTGACACAGCTTGTCTTGGTCCATGGTTTCATGGGGGGCAGCGCGCAGTGGGATGGATATGTTGATGGGCTCGCGGGGCAGTTCGACATAATTGCGGTCGACTTGCCCGGATTTGGGAAACGCGCTCATCTGCAACCAATCGACAGCATTGGCGGATACGCGGACTGGGTCATCCAGCACCTGCGAAGCCTTGGGGTGGACCGGTACCATCTTCTCGGCCATTCCATGGGCGGGATGATCGCCCAGGAACTTGCCCTTCGCGACGGCGAGCGGATCGATCAATTGGTGCTTTATGCGACTGGCGCGATTGGGGTCTTGCCCGGGCGGTTCGAGACCATCGAGGACAGCAAAAGACGCGCGGCTGAAGACGGTCCTGCCGCTACCGCCCGCCGGATCGCGGCAACCTGGTTCCTGCACCGCGAAGCCGCAGACGGTTTCGAGCAGTGCGCCGCTATTGCTGCCGAAACCCCTCTTGTCTCGATGAACGCCGGTCTCGACGCGATGAGCTCATGGTCGGCAGAGCAGAACCTCGAGCGGATCTTGCAAAAGACGCTGGTCTTTTGGGGAGATTGTGATCGGACCTATCCGTGGTCGCAGATTGAAATGCTTTGGAAAACGATCCCTAGTGCGTCACTTGCTGTGGTTCCAGGCTGTGCCCACGCGGTTCATGCCGAGAAGCCCGACATGTTCCAACGATTGCTGTCGGACTTTCTTCACTGAACATGGAAAACCCATACTCCCCTTGCCGATACCGATGACGTCGAACTGGCACGAACCCATCATGGTCCGTGCCAAGGCGGAATTGCTTTCCGAGAAGGGGGCGGTGTTCTTTTTTCGAGCGTGGCGGGGCTAGGTCTCATACACTGCCGTTTTAGATGAAGTGTTTCTCTGATCCGGAAGACGCGCATGCTCAGTGTCTTCCTTGAAGCTTTGCCAGTTGCCCTTGGCATCGTCCTTACCATATTGTCGCTTGCCGGGGTTGCTCTGCTTCTTGTCGACCGCCCCAGGCAACATGCCTACCTTGCTTTCCTTGCAGGCTGGTTCGCCGGAGCGCTGATAGTGTGCCTGCTTGCCGTATTCCATTCAAACCTTAGCACCCCGAACCAACAACCTCCGGCTGTTTGGATCATGTGGCTGAGGCTGCCTTTTTCCATGCTGGTTATTCCTTGGGTATTCGAAAAATTCTGCGGCGAAAAAGTCTGCCGAGGACGCGCCGCCGGCTTGGATCTAGGTGTTCAAAGAGATGTCACCTTTTTTCGGGGGGGACGTCTGGTGCAGGGGGCGGACTGGCGGTCGCGAACCCAAAGAACGCAGCTCTCTACGTATCCGGCGCTTTGATGATCGCGTCCAACATATACGTGTTTGGCAAGCAGATTGTCGTGATTTCCGGTTTTATCGCCCTCTCGAGCGTGGGGACGGCACTGCCGATGGCGTTGTCCCTCGCGCGTGGAATGCGGGCCGAGCGCCCACTGCGGCTGTTGAGCGAGTTTATGGAGGAGTACGGTGCGCTGATGGTCGCCCTCGTACTAGCCGTCCTCGGGGGTATCATGTTGGTGAATGCCCTTTGGGACCTTTGGCTGTTTGATCCCGCATATTGAGGGTTAGGTCCATTCGCGGGCAGACGCGTCAAGACGCATGTTGTCTTCGGTCCGATCCAAAACATCCACAAGCTGTTGCCTCAAGTCCGCAAACGCACTGTCAGTACTGTCGAGAAATTCAGGGCAACGCGGTTTTGCAGTACATGTTTATGGCAAACCCCAATGTGCTCAATGACACGCCACAGGGGATGCGCATTGAAACCGCTCTGGGCATCAATGAAAGCGTATGAACACACCCGTATGTGCACGGCAGAACCGCTTCAGTTCAAGTTGATCGCATCCGGACGTGCCAGACGGATTGAGGCGAACATTTCGGCGTAGGAGAGCGTGCCGAACCAGTTGCAGCGTCTCAAACGTCTGCGGCGAGCTTCGCTGTTCAAATGTTCGCTTCCTATGCCAGAAGGTCAAACAGTTCGCCGCCGATCTGCAGGTTGATGCTGGACTGACCTTCGCCATCGACCAGCGCCCACATGATCTGTCCGGACGGTCGATAGATCACGAATGCCTCCTGCACGGCGTCATCGCCTGAACGCTCGCCATCGGCGGTTGCGGTATGTGCGAGATTGACCTGGAATTGATCCGCCGTCGCGGTCTGGCCAAAGACCAGCATGTCACCCTCGGTCGCATCGTAATCCTGCACCCAGTCCGAGCCGTGATCGGCTACGCCAAGATGGAAGAACCGGTCCGCCCCATCCCCGCCGTTGATGCGGTCGTAGCCGAAGCCGCCGTTGACGAAATCGTCTCCCGCTCCGCCAAAGATTAGGTCCGATAGCGCGCCGCCGGAGATTGCGTCATTGCCGTCCTGGCCTAGCAAATCATCGGCCCCGAACCCGCCGTCGAGCGTATCGTTGCCCTCTTGGCCAAAGATCTGGTCGTTGCCGCCACCGCCCTCGGCCCGGTCGTCGCCCGAGCCGGCAAAGATCACGTCGCGCTGGTCGGCTTCGTGGCCGCTTGGACCGCCGATGATCGTGTCATCTCCATCCCCGCCATTGAGCGTGTCGGCGCCGATGCCGCCGTCGATCTGGTCGCCGCCTTCGTTGCCGATCAACCGGTCGTTTCCGGCCACGCCCGATATGGTATCGTTCAGCGCTGCGCCCACGAGTACATCATCGTCGGGAGTGCCCTCCAGCAGGAGCGGTCCGGGCTCGACGAGACCGGTTGCGGAGCTGGTTACGCTTTCCGCGGTGTCGCGCCCGTCTGTGTATGTTACGCGCAATGATATCGCCGAGCCGAGGTCGGCCTCGACTAGCGAATAACTGTTTGCCGCGGCCCCATCGATGGGCTGACCGTCGCGCAACCAAGTATAGCTGAAGGCGCCGAGCCCATCCGCGTCTGACAACCCGGTCGTGTCTGCCTCCAGCGTCTCACCGACCCGCGCTGTACCTATGATCTCAACAGCCCCAACTGGCGCGGAATTGACGGCCTCGACGGCGGTCGTCGTGTTGCTTCGTACGCTCTCGGCCGTGTCATAGGCGTCGGTGTAGCGAAGTTCGGCGGCAATTGCGGCCCCAACGTCAGCGTCGGTCAGGGTGTAGGTTGCAAGACCATCACCGTCTGGCGTGACCGCCGTTCCTTCGATCTCGACGCCGTCACGCAACCAGTAGATACCCGGCATCCCGGCACCCATTCCATCCCGGTCGGATATACCCGAGGCGTCCGCGGTAAGTGCCTCGCCCACCCGCGCCTCGCCGGTCAGAAGCAGTTCCCCCTCGGGCGCATAATTGCGCGGCACCCCGGCCAACGTCAGAGTGCTGCCGTCGGTCAGGGTAAGCAGCCTGTCCTCACCATCAGTGCCGACTGTGAAGCCCGCGCTTGCCACACTGTCCGTGCCAACGTCGAAATCGCTGACGGTATCGTTGCCACCGCCAGCAAGCAGGTAGATCCCGTCGGCACCATCACCGGTCACAATACTGTCGTTTCCCGCACCTCCGTTGATCACGTCGACACCAGGCCCGCCCAGGATCGTGTCGTCACCGTTGCCTCCATTGAGCGTGTCTTGCCCGTTCCCGCCGACAAGGGAGTCGTCGCCGTCCAATCCTGTTACACTGTCATTGCCATCCAGCGCGTCTATCGTGTCGTTTCCGGCGGTACCTTCCAACACATCGTCCCCCGGCGTGGCCGGGGCTCGCGCAAGGGCTACCACCTGGGCATATGTCAGGGTCTGGTCCGCGAATTGCAGCTGTTCGGTTGTGTTGTGAACGGTGTCCACGCCCTCGGCCGAGGTGATGAACAGATTGAACGCGTCCGCTGCGACCTCAATGCCGGTACTTGCGACGTCGAACTCGGCCGTGTCGACGCCTTCGCCGCCACGCAGCGAGTCGTTGCCTTGCCCACCCGAAAGGGTATCCGCGCCGGTTTCGCCAAAGAGCGTGTCATCACCGGCTTCGCCGGTCAGAGAGTCGTCGCCATCGCCTCCGCGCAGCTCATCGTCACCGTCGCCGCCAAGCAGCGTGTCGTCACCGCCGAGACCTTGCAATGTGTCGTGGCCACCCAGACCTTGCAAGTTGTTGCTGCCGTGGCTTCCGACACCCGAATTGTCGCCATCGGTCCCGATGCCGGTAAGGTCCGCATCGGACCCGGCCAAGGAGAAATTCTCGATCTCGGCGGTGAATGTCCGTAGATCCACGTCGAACACGGCGCTGACAGTGTCGTTACCTTCGCCTGCATTCTCGACAACGATATCGGACGGTTCACTAAGGGTGAAAAGGTCGTCGCCAAGTCCGCCAACCATCGAGTCGATGCCACCGAATCCGTTCAGGCGGTCGTCACCGTCTCCGCCGAGCAGGGTGTCGCTGGCACCGCCGCCGCCGAGAACGTCATTGCCGCCCAGACCGCTGAGGCTGAGCGCGATGGTGCTATCCTCGGGAACGCGCGACTCGATGATCACATTATCGAGGTCGTTTCCGGTGCCGGTATGCGCCACCGGTCCCCTCAACACCAGGTTCTCTACATTTGCACCCAAGACATAGGATTCGATCCACTGGACGACCGTATCCGTTCCTTCATTGACCTGCTCGAGGGCACTATCGCCGGTTTCCGTGACAACGAACACATCGTCGCCAAGCCCGCCGACCATGGTGTCATCTCCGGCATCGCCCAGAAGGTCGTCGTCGCCTTCACCCCCGATCAGCGAGTCGTCGCCCGCGCCGCCTTCGAGCCGGTCATCTCCGGCCAGTCCGTCGATGGTATCGTTGCCGCCCAACCCCGGCAGCGTATCGTTGTCGGTCGTGCCGGTAATGGTGTTCGCCGTATCATCCGCCGAGGATACGATCTGGCCGCGGATCTCGCCGCCACCGAAGGAGGTCGTGTGGATGTTGAAGTTAAGGGGCATGTCTGTGCCCGGCGGCGTTGTCCCGAACCACGGGACGTAGGGATCTATTCCCTCGCCGCTTTCCCATACACCGCTCATGGTCCAGGAACCGTCAGGGTTCAGACTTGCGGTCAAATCATCGTCCCCGAGAAATGCAAACACGGGAGGGCCATCCTCTCCGCGTGCGCCCTCATGAATATGTGCGTTGGTTACATCGTCGGCGGTATCGTCGGTGATCCGGGCGTCAAAGCCGGGCAAGATGGTGCCGAAATCCAGCCCTGTGACTGTCAGGCGGTAGGTCAGCGTGCCCGTGGTCGGCTCGAATATCCCGAAGCCCGTGCCCGAGGCGGCAGATCCTGTACCGATACCGGCGAGGGCTTGCGCTTCATCAACGGCGATCTGATAAATCCGCCTAACCGGAGTAGGCGCCATCGCCATGACCTGCGCATAACCGAGCGTTTGATCGTTGAACTGGATGTGCTCCACGTCGTCCATGACTGTATCGACACCGCGGGCCGAGGTTGCGATCAGCGCATTTGTGCCAAGTACGACGGCGATGTCTGCGCTGTTCACGCCAATCTGCGCAAAGTCCGTACCTTCCCCGCCGGAAAGGGAGTCATCGCCCAAGCCGCCAAACAGGGTATCGTCGCCGTCGCCGCCGGAAAGCGTGTCATTCCCGGCCTGACCAACGAGATTGTCGGCGCCGCCTAAGCCCTCAAGACGATTGGCGCCAAAATTGCCGCCGATAGTATTGCTTGAGTCGTTTCCGGTGCCGTTGATGAATTTGACGTCCGTGACGCTGAATGTGTCTCCCACCAGGATCAGATTTTCGAGATCATCAGACAGGGTATAGCTGATCGAAGAAGTCACGCGGTCTGAACCTTCACCAGCGTTTTCGGTCACCACATCGTCGACAGAGTCGACGTGGAAGACATCGTTGCCGGGGCCGCCGATCATGGTGTCGTTGCCTTCACCCCCGATCAGCGAGTCGTTGCCCGCGCCGCCTTCGAGCCGGTCATCTCCGGCCAGTCCGTCGATAGTATCGTTGCCGCCCAACCCCGGCAGCGTATCGTTGTTGGTCGTGCCGGTAATGGTGTTCGCCGTATCATCCGCCGAGGATACGATCTGGCCGCGGATCTCGCCGCCACCGAAGGAGGTCGTGTGGATGTTGAAGTAAAGGGGCATGTCCGTGCCCGGCGGCGTTGTCCCGAACCCCGTCGCGAACGGATCTATTCCCTCGTCACTTTCCCAGACACCGCTCATGGTCCAGGATCCGTCAGGGTTCAGACTTGCGGTCAGATCATCATCCCCGAGAAAAGCGAACGCGACGCCACCATTTGCCCCGCGAGCGGCATCATGAATATGTGCCGTTGTCACATCGTCGGCGGTATCGGCGGTGATCCGGGCGTCAAAGCCGGGCAAGATGGTGCCGAAATCCAGCCCTGTGACCGTCAGGCGGTAGGTCAACGTTCCCGCTGTCGTCTCGAATATCCCGAAGCCCGTTCCCGTGGCAGCAGAGCCTGTACCGGCAGCAGCGTTGGCTTGCGCCCCATCAAGCGCGAACTGAAAAATGTTGGTCATTTTGTCCCCCCGAACTGTCACGCTCGGCGCGACAATCTGGCGCAACGCGACAATTCACCGCTACGCGACATATTCGAAAACATCAATGAATTTCTGGGATCGGAACTCATCGATCAGGTCGTCGCGTCGTGTTGCGCCAGTCGGAAAATGCGATCGGAAATATGAGCATTCTGCCCAGTAGGCTGGCCGGTTCCAACGACGCGCGAGGACAATGCATAGGTTCCGTTGGAGGTCGATGGCCGATGTTCACCACCGTCCAAGTCTCGGCTACGAGCGGCTTTCATTCGTAGAGCAGCATCACACCTGGATCATTTACTCACATGGACCGCGCCCCGGTTTGGGCTTAGGGGCCGGACGCAACGCGTTGGTGTTATGAAAGCGGCGCATCATCTACTGCGACTATGCCATTGCTACTGATCGCTTCGAACAAATCCTCAAAGCCTTGCTCGACCATGCGCGCGGTTTCTCGGTCCTCGAAATCGAAGCGGAAGACACCGCGTACGTTAGCGCCAAAGATGACGACATCGTCGTGAAAGAAGTTGGCCACCCAAGGCTCGCGGCCGTCTGCAATGCGCTGCGGAGCGAATCTGCCGTCGTATAGCTGAACACCTCCGAACTCTTCTGCGATGGCTTCGACGAACCGTTCAAGGTCGCCAAACCGGCCCTGAGACTGGCCGCCATCCGTTGTCAGCCCATACTCGAACACGTCGTCATCAAAAAAGATGCGCAGATCCCCGATATCGAAGCGGAAATCAGTGGCATCGTTCGCGACCACATCCTTGTCATCAATCCGGGTCAACATCCGTTCGAAAAAGGAGTCGAACCGGTCGGCTTGGCGCGCCTTGTCGAACTGGATCTCGTAAATCCCGTCGATTCCGCTGCCGGAGATGACCACGGTGTTGGCGCCGGTCACATCGCTTTGCGGACCGTTGCCGGACGGCAGGGCCTGATCGTCGATGATCCCGGCCGCTATGATTTCGCCGCTAAAGAGCTCTGCCGAGCGCGTCAGTAGGTCGTCAAATTCGTTGAATTTCTCGCGCCCGCGGACATCCTTGCCCTGGACAAAGAAATCGTCGCCGTCGAAGCCAAACCGATTTGCGCCGCCATTGGTGTTCATGACAAATGAGAACCGGCCACCGGTGTTAAAAAGATCGTCGTCGCCGGTAATGCTCAGTGCGATCTCTCCAGTGTCCTCTCCGCCATTTCCATCGCTCACCGTGTAGGTCGCAGTGCCAAGCGACGCCGTCTCGTCGCCGGCGAGATAGGCGAAGGTGCCCGTCGGGTTCAAAACGATTCCTTCACTGCTCACCGCAGCACCTGCATCGGAAACGACGCCTGCCAAGTCAATCGATAACAACGAGATCGTGTCGCCGTCGGCGTCCGTGACCAGTGGTGATCCGTTGTCGCCATCAATATTCAACGCAGTCGTATCCAACCGGATCGTGGTCGTCCTGTTGTATTCCACGACACGAGCGATATCGGCTGCGACAGGCGCTATATTCGAGACACCATCGAGGCCATCAATAGTGACGGCAACGCGCCCGTCGAAACTCCCGTCGGCGGTCTGGAACAGGATCTTGAAGGCATCGAGTGACCGCTCGCCGTTGTTTAGAGCATCGAAAGCCCCGTTGGGGTCGTAGGTCAACTGGCCGTTGGGCAACAGCGTGACAAGCGCGCCCGAGGCCAGCGTGATGCTTGTGCCGGTGACCGGGTTGAGCGGAGTGCCCTGCGCGTCCTGCAAGTCGGCAATCTCGGCGATAGTGATCGCGTCCAACACGTCGGCGTCAATACCGTCAAAGATGTTCTGAATCGCAACCGTTTCCTCGTCCGTGTCGATTTCGAAGACGCCGACATCAGGCGCCTCCTGTACGAGGACGAGACGTTCGTCGAACTCAGACTCATCGATCTTGCCGCCGCCAAGCTCGCCCAACAGCCCAGCCTGTCCACCTTGGGCCTTGGTCTGCACCTCCGCGATCTGCTGGCGCAGGGCGCTGAGATCTGGGTTGGGTCCGGCATTCTCTGCGATGTCGAACATTTCGCGGTTGGAGCCCGCGATCACTTGCGCCGCCTTCTGCGTGGCTTCCGGGCTCACACCTGCGCCGATCTCGGTGATCAAAGCCTCGATGAGGGCAGGATCGGTCAGATCGAGCGGAGTCGAGGCACCGCTCACTTCCCCGACCAGCGCAGCAAGGGCGGCAGGTTCCGAGCCGCCGCCCGAGGCGCCGTTGGACAGCTCAGCGAGTTGCACGAGCGTGGCGTTGACCGCCACCTGCTTGGCGTAAACATCCAGCGCATCGGCGTTGCCGTTCTGCAACTCGCCTATGGTGTCAAAGCTGGAGATGTCGATGCCAAGACCAAGCGCGGCTTCGACCTGCGCAGCAGCTGTATCGACACTTGGCTTCGGAACCGAGGCTCCGAGAAGCCGGGCGAACACGTTCTCAAGCGTGTAGCCATAGCTTGTGTCTGATTGTTCGAAGGCGATCTCGTCCGCAATTGCATCCCTAGCCGCGACGCCTGTGCCACTTACACCGGCAATCGTAGTGTTGCGAAAAACGAGGTCGGCCACTGCAGCGCCTAGCCCGACCGGTGTCTGACCGATGGCCAGTCCTGCCGTCTCGATAAGCGCTGTCAGCCGCGCGCCATCGCTGAGATCAATACTCGTGCCTGCTTTCACCAGCGTTGCAAGCGCATTGACCAGAGCAATTGCACCCTCCTCGCGGAAATCCGGGCCGGAGGCGTTGAAATTGCCGCTGATCAGCTCTCCGGGCGTTGGGTCATTGGCATCGCCCAGCGTATTGGCGCCGAGGATGATCAGGTTTTGCAGCTGCGCCAGAACCTTGAAGACCTCAGCCGCGTCGCTATTGCCCGCGAGGATCCCCGCAAGCGGATCGCCGCCGCGCAGATCAAAGGCGGCCGGCAGGCCGAGCGCGCTTTCCAAGCTCGTCTCAACCGCAGCAGGGTCGATCGGCGCAAGCTCGATCGCCAGAAGTGTGAGAGGCGAGGCCACGGTCCAGCCAGCCGCCGTCACATATGGAATGACTTGGATGTCGCCCGTATCGAGGTCGTAGCCATCGAGTACGATTATACGGCCCTCATTGGGGTCGATGACACCATTGCCGTTGTGATCGTAGACTTCCAGTGGCACCGCGAGATCGAAGAGGCCGATATCGGGGTTGTTCGGGTCCGCGCCCGTGATCGTGAAGGGTTCGTCGGGGTCGCGGACGCCACTGAAGTTGGCATCGAAGAAGGCCACGCCGCCGATGATCGGGCCGTCGAATACCGTCGAGATCGAAAGGCCGTCGGCGCCATATTCGATGCGTATGAGTTCCTTGGAGACAGAGAAGCTGCCGAGCTTCACGCCGAATGCGCGGGCCTCGCCAGCTGCGTAGGCCGAGATCGCGCCCGCGAGATTGAAGAGGTTCCATGGTGTCGCCAGATTGGCGCCGATCTCGGAAATCGCGCGGATTTTGCCGTCGCCGGTTCCCGAAGCTTCGCCCGTGTCGCGGAAATCGACGGTGGCGGTGCCCTCTACGCCCGCACGTACGTAACCCTTGGCAACCCAGAGGTTGGCCTCGACCCCGCCCGAGAAGTCGAGCGTCGCAACGATCTCGGGTACGTCCTCGCCGTTTTCGTCCACGTCGCTGACGAACAGGCCGTCGAAGATGCGCCACGACTCAGACGGAAGGAAGTCGAAGCTCGCCCAGTCGAAAAATCCTTGGGTATCGAAGCCAAAGGCGAAGTCCGCAAGGATACTGGCATTCACGCCGAGATCGCCCTTGAGCACGCCGAAGACATTGAAGCCCACGCCGAACGACGCGCCAACCTCGAGTGCCGGCACGTCGAACTCAAAGAGCGAGACATCGGTGGTGCCGGTAAGGAGATCGAAGACACTCTCCGCATCGGTCAACAGGGGGAAGGACAGGAATTCGTTGCCGCGCAGGTTGTTGAATAGTGCTTTGGCTTTGGACGAAAGCGTGGTGCTGTTGTCGATCTGGGAGCCGACCTGACCGGTGCCCGAAGAGGTCGATCCGTTCTGAACGCCGGACTTCGCATCGTCGAAGTCCGGATCATTCGGATCCGCGTCGAAATTCTCGTCGCTCAGGCCCAGTTCGAATGAGCCAAGATCGATTATGATGTTGGTGCCGTTGGCATCGGCATCGTCGAGCAGGTCGATGATGTCCGCCGAGAGCTGGGCGATATTGTCGATGGCGTTGACAAAGCCCGAGACCCGCGTCGTGCCGCCGCCGAACGCCTCGAGCACCTCGACGAGGGAATCCGAACCGTCACCGTTGCTGTCGATGGTCGTTCCACGGATGCGATCGATGCCGAGCCGGTCGAAAACGACGATATCGGTCTGAAGAATGTCGATGACCGGGCGCAGCGGATCGATGATCGCGTCGATCCGTCGAAAAACCGGGTCGGCGAAATTGGTCAGGAACTCGCCGGTATCGACCTGTATCGTATTGAACGCCAGCGTTGGTGCGGCGCCGATCTCGAAGACGCCCTGATCATTGAGTTCAAGAGCTGTCCATGTCCCGTCGAGGTCAAAGCCGAAACTCGGCAGGACGGCATTGGCACCGAGCGTGGTATTGACGGCAAGGCCCAGACTGGCCGAGGCATCAAAGCTTAGCCCAAAGACGTCGCTCGGGCTTGCTGCAGCAAAATCGTCGATGGCGACGCGGGACGTGCCGTCGTTGCCGTCGAGATCGTTGAGTGCGAGCCCGAGATTGACGCTTGCGCCGGTCAGGCTGTCGCCCTCGTCGTCGGTTCGGTTGGTCGCCTCGATACCCAGAAAGCCTATATTGCCGCTCGCCGCGAAGCTGTCATTAAGCGACGCGCCGACGCTTGCGGTGAAGCCCGTGGTCGCGGTGTCGAGGAAGAAGCCCTGTTCCTCGCTTATGCCGAAGCCCAATGCCAGTTGGTAATTGAAGCTTGGATCGATGGTCCCCTCGACGTTGAAGCCAACGGCCGGCACTCCGAAGTCGGCGCTGAGCGGCAGGCTGGTCGCGTATTCGTTGCCAAGCGTGATGTCGAAAGCTACTTCGCCAAGACTGATCGTCGGTGTAACGGTGGCGTCGAGTGTGATGCCGGCGGTGCTGAAGGCGGTTTCGATGCCATTTGCCATTGCAGCGCCAAGGGCAGCGATGGATCCGCTTTGGTCGTTGCGTACTATGTCTACGAGCACGCTGGTGAAGGTTTCGAAGAAGTCTGGCAGGACAGCACCCACATCGAATAGCGGCAATTCCAGGTTGAGCGTGCTATTGACCGTCGTGGCGATGTCGGTGAGTGCAGTGCTCAGACCGTCTGCCAGCTCTGCGCGGTTGGCCAGTTCTTCCACGGTGACCGCCAGGCTGTCGCTAAGCACGTCGTATTTCGGATCGGCGCTGATCGCGTCGATGCCCAGCGTGTAGGTCGCATCACCCACGTCTGCGTCTTCGAGCGCAGTGAGCGCGACGGTCTGCGGTATGTCCCAGGTCTCAGGTGTGAACAGCAGATCGGCGATCGGCTCAAATTGACCGGTGTCTCCGGTCACGCGGATCGTCACAGTCTCAGTCGGCTGACTATCGAGAACGATGTCGAAACTGTCGTTGCTGCCGCCTTCGACCACTTGGGTGCCTCCACCCGTCTCCGTGATGGTCAGACCTTCGACATCGTCCTCGACCACATCGACGCTGAGGCTTGGTGCGCTAAGGCCCACATATTCCGGTGAAACGGTCGTGAAACCCTTGATCAGGTCGACAGTGAAGGGCTCGCCTGCGATGTCGTCGCTTACGACTTTGGAAAGGGTCACTGTCTGGGGTGTGTTCCAGTTCGAGGCATTGAACACAAGCTCGGTCGCGGTGCCGCGCGCCGCGCCATCTACGTCTATGTTCAGGGCACCGGCGTCGGTCGCCGTGGGCCAGGCGCTGTCGAGCTGTATGCGCACCTCGGATTGCGGCTCGGAATCGAGTTGGACGGTGAAGCCATCGCTGTCGGCCTCACCCTCGACCACCGTTGTGTCAGCACTGTCCAGCGGCGTAACGGTAAAGCCGGCAGCGTCGTCCTGTGTCAGGGTAATTTCTGGGATCGTAGGCAGGTTCAGACCATCGAAATTCGGATCCGCGCTGGTGACCGTGTGTGCGATCTGGAAGTCCGAAGGCGACAGATTGGTGTAATCGACGTCGTCTTCAATCCGTGCGACGGTGAAATTGCCCGACAACGTTCCGGCATTCAGCACGAGGTTACCGTTGCCATCGTTATTGGAGGGGGTGAGGGCAAACTGCGGTGCCGGGGTCGGCGAGAGCACTTGCGCAGAGATGATCACATCCGCCGTCGGCGCGGCCAGAAGCGTTATCGAATAGCTGTCATTGGCGGTCGACCCATCCTCGGACAGGAAGATCCCATCATTGACGAAAACGATTTGCGCAACGTCACCGTCCACGGTCTGCACATCCACCGTCCGCGGGATCACCGGGAAAACGGCCGTCGGGTCGTAATCGGGGTCCGAACTCGCCACGCTGTGGGTTATCTGTTCTAGCCCGCCGTTCGAGCCGGGTATGTCGTCATTGCCGAGTTCGAGAATTACAGTCTGTGGCGTGTCCCAGTTTGCCGATGAGAAGGTCAGGCTTTGGGTGGCCGAAGTCGGCTGAACATTGCCGCCCGCATTTACCATCACGGTGACATCTGCTGTCGGACGGCTTGTAAGCTGGATCGTGTAGCTGTCGCTGCTGCCTTCGGGGATGATGGTGGTTGCCCCGCTTTCGAGAACAAGAAAGCCCGCCTGATCGTCGTCGAAAATCGAGACACGCTCGGAAGTTTTGGAGCCAAGCTGGTAGTTGGTTCCTGTGTCGAGAGTGATCGTCAGTTCCTCGAACGGCTGTTCGTCGAAATCGTCAAAGAGCGGCGTGATCTCGAGATTGGCGCCGGTCACGCCCGCGGGAATGAAAATCGTACCCGGGAGATTGAAAAAGTCGGTGCCCGGCGTGGCGGTCTGTACCGACGACGTGGTGGCCCCGCTGACGGTGTAGGCAACCGTCAGCCCGCCAACCGGCGCAGGCGCGCTCAGGATGATCGGCACGAACGCACTGATGAGGGACTCCTCTGAGGCCGCGCTGGCGGTCCCTAGGGTGGCGGACGGCGTGTCGTCGTCGACAACCCGGACTGTTGCGTCTAGGATGTTGAGGGAGGTTGGATAATCGGTCGTGCCGCTGCTGATCGCGTGACTGATCAGCGCGCCCAACGTTCCTTCCACGTCTCCATCGTCCACCGCGCGCACAGTTATGGTTTGCGCGGTGGTGTCGCTCAGGGTGATCTGCCCGGCCGAGGCAAAGGTCGCCCCGTCTGTGGAAACCTCCACATCGGCATCTGGTGCAAGGTCAATGGTGACCGTCCCACCGGGGTCGGTGGCAAGCCGGATTTGGTAGGTCGCCGTCTGGGCCAGATCGGCCTCGCTCACCGAGCCGGTGACATCCGATACCAACACGCCGGGCGAGTCGTCATCGACGTTGGCGACCTGGATGTCGGTTACGGGGCTGCCATCCGTTCCGAAGAGATCGACGCTGCCGACGACATTTACCCCGAAACTGAACGCGTTGAATTCGACGATGGTCGCAGTAATCCCCGCAAACTGCGTGCCATCGGCGAGCGCATCGTCCTGCCCTTGGAATCTAGCAGTTTTCAGGACGTCGAAATCACCATTGGTGTCAGAGAAGATCAGGCCTTCGTTGTCTCCTTCGTTGGGGCGGAACACGATCAGATTGTTTGCCGTGGCCGCCGAAGCGGGCAGGACTGCAGCGGCTTCCGGCGAGACTGTGCCGAATTCGAGCATGAGATCGATGAAATCGGCCGTGCCGCCGCCGACTGCCCCGGCAGGTTCGGTAAATGGTGTGGCGACGGTGACCTCGGATGTGTCGTCAGAGGAAAAGGCGACGACATAGATCCGGCCATCGGGTACCTCGGCGGTCAGCCGGACAGTTGCCTCGGCCGTGGTTCCGGTTTCGTCGGTAGTGACATCGACGGCCGTGACAATTGCCTTGAGCGTATCGTTGTCCGCAAGCGTCGCCATTGCAGTGGCTGCGGCCGGGTCGACATCGTAATTGCCGTTCGCACCGCGAACGGATGCGGGCGACAGTGCGATGTCGAAGCTTACATCGCCTTCGACGATGATATCGTCGAGACTACTGATCAGAATGTCACCCTGCGTTTCCCCTTCGGGGATGAACAATCGGCCGCTGAGGGGCACGAAATCATCGGGACGGGCGGCAGCGAATGGTCCGTTGAAGGTCGCGGTGTAGCTCACCGTCAGACCTCCTGCCGGGGCTGCCTTTGCCACGCCACCGCCATCGGTCAGAAACACCGTCGCGAGCGCGGCATCGCTGCCCGTGGCGCCTTCGCTTACTGTTTTGCCTGCTGAAAGGCCGACGGTAAAAAGCAGATCGGCATCGTTGTCAGCGACCGTAACATCGAAAGTCGACGTCGTACCGAGCGTGTAGCGCGCGCCACCATTGTCGATGGTCGGCGCGACAAGCTCTACCGCGAAGGTTTCGAGCGGTTCGACGATCACGTCGTCGGCGACCGTGAATATGCCCGTCGCGCTGGTGGCCCCTTGTGCGAAGGTGACAGTTTTGGCGACCGGATCGGCAAAGTCGCCGGTACTTGGCACCTGCACAAGAGCAACAGGGGGCAATGACGGCGGTACGCCACCGTCAACGGAGATCGTTACGGTCAGATCGACCCCGCCTTCGCTCAGAGCCGTTTGAGCGCTGGAAATCGACAGCGCGGGAATTGGATCGTCATCGCCGATTACATAGGTCGCGACATTGGTCGAACCGACCAGGTAGCCGGCATTCGAGGGGGAGGCGCTCGGAGTAGGCGGTTCGAGCGAAAGCACGATGGACTCGTCGCCTTCGGCCAGCGGATCGTTAACCACGCCGACCGAAATCACCGCGCTGCCGCCATAGGCAACGACTGCGCTGAACCGATCGCCGCCTTCGGCCTGAACCTGCGCCGGTCCGCCAAGTGTCACACTGTAGTCGGTGCCACGCTCGGCCGTACCCGAGATGGAGAAGTGGACCCGTGTCGATGTACCGGCGGGCGTGTCGGTGCCGGAAAGCGCAGGCAGACTCAGGGTAAATGCCGGCACGGAGGAGGCCGCTGCTTCGGTCTGGCTTGTCGTCGCCGTGACCGTTACCACCGGGATACCGGCCTCGAAGGCGCCGAGATCGGCCACGCCGCCATTGTTGATGCCAGTCAGGTCGACCCCGCGAATGGCGCCACGACCATCGGTGAGTTCAGAACTGGTGTTGGCGTCGAGTGCCGGGTTGCCGGCATTCGTATTGAGCGCGACCGTCTGAACAGGTCCGCCGTTGTCGGCAAGGATGCCGGTAGGTACGCCCGAGGTGCTGGTCGTGCCCTCAAAGACTTGACCGAGGCTTGAACCGACCAGCGTCAGAAGGTTAGGGCCGGTCTCGGTAAACGTACCTGAAACATTACTCTCAGTCGGTGTGGTACCCTCGTTGCTGATGATGAGATTACCTGAAAGGTTCAGGGTTCCGGCTGACGCGTTCGCGATGCCTCCGCCACCGACGCCACTGCGGTCGTCGTTGCCGGTAATGGTGCTGTCGATGATCGTCGCCTGACCGGCATTGTAGATCGCGCCGCCCGGGCCTTCGGAGACGTTACCCCAGAAGGTCGATCCTTTCACCTCGAGTGTCGCGCCCTCCTGGTTTCGTATTGCACCGCCTTCGCCACCGCGCACTGTGAAGTTGTTCTTGAATAGTGAGCCCTCCACCTGCAGCGTGCCCGCATTGTCGATCGCGCCGCCGTTGGTGGCTGCGGTATCGAAAAAGGTGCTGTGCCGAACCGTCAGATCGCCGCCGGCCAAGACCTCGATCGCGCTCGGCCCGCCGAAAGCGTTGGTCGCCTGCGTGAAGTTCAGAGACTCGATAACCACCGTACCCGTGCCGTCGATTACGAAGGCGGAACTGCGGTATCGTCCGTCCAGGGTGACATCCGCACGATCGTCGCCGTCGATATCGCCGTCGATCGTTATGTCGCCAGACAGGCGCATCGCAGTGAAGTTCGTGAGAGTGACACCCTTCATGCTGTCGTCGAAACGGATGGTATGGGCTTCGCTACTGTCCGAATTTGCCGCCGCAACCGCTTGATTGAGCGTAAGTCCCGTTGCACTGACCACGAATAATGCCATTTTGACCTCCCCGAGCGTTCTTCCTTTTCAGGCAAACACCAGTCAGACCCGGCGCATGATGCCGTCTGACGCGTGAGGGACGTCAGCGCGCGGCAAGACCGAGGACAGACAAGCGCTTCACGAAGTTCTTAGGCAGGATATCGCCGAATCCGGTGCGCGTCGTGGTCCCAGCGTCTCAATCTACGCGCCTTAACTTGTCTCGAAAGCGCTTTGCGCGATGCAGTCCGAGGGTGAAACGCCGAATCGAGTGTGGAAGGCCCGGCGAAAGTTGGACGCGTCGTGAAACCCCCACCGGTTCGAGACCTGCCGCACCGCGCCATGGAATTTCGGAGCACGAAGGAGGTCTGCCAAGCAACGGTCGAGCCGTTCGTCGCGCACACGCGCCTCAATCCCACCCTTGCCGAAAACCCGGTACAGCGTTGCGCGCGACATCGCGAGGTCACGACAGATTCGTTCCGTTCCAAGATCCTCACGACCCACGTTCTTGGCGATGTAGCGCTCGACGAGCAGCGCGCGAGAGAGGTCTTGTTGCGGGTCTTCGGCCTTGGCGGCTTCGCCGTCTAGCGCGGCGCGTATCAGTGAAAGCAGCGTCTGCGCCTTGAGTTCGGCCTGGACTGTCAGGCCAGTCATGACCTCTTCGACGAAAAGCTCCAGCGCGAGTCCGAGCCCTGCGCCATGCGAAGTGTCTTTGCGGAATGACAGATAGCTAGGATCGTGTGAGGGATCGTATTGCAGCGCGGCATGGGGTATCAAAGCGCCGATACCCCGGGCATCCTTTACGATGCCAGCATAAGGGCGAGAAAAATCGATTATGTGAACGGTGTTGGCATCGACACATGTGCGCTGAGGGCCCTGAATACCGCACGTCGATCCTGTTCGGTAGGTTTCGATCAACAAGACCGGCTCAAGGCCGCCGCGAGTATGACGCCCGTCTCGGTCGATGCGCAAACCCGAAAGTTGCACGGCGGTGGCGACAAGGTTCCGGTACGGCTCGAGACGGGCGGCAATCTGGAGTTCGGGCTGATTTTGTAACGTATTCACGGCATAGAACGGCCGTGCCAGGTCATGGGCGGTGTCGATATCGAGATCGAACCCCTGCAACCAGTCTGCATCATGGATTGTCATGAGGCCTCTCGCTCCTGCGCTGCACTTCGGCGAGTGGCGCGCGTGCGTCTGGGCGGTACGGACGCGGGCGGTGTCGAAGCCAAACAAACGGGCATGGCTCCGAACCGCCGCAATACTGCCAGGTCAGTTCTGTTAGCAGCGGGCACCTTTTGGGATTGTCTCTTGGGCGGTCGTGCCTTCAGGTGCTTCCGGGTCATTGGACCACTTACGCGCAGCGTGGTGAGAGGCATCTGCCTTCTCGCGACGAGTGCAGTTGGTCTGTGTTGGTTGATGCAGTCTTGCGTAAACGAAAGGGCGCGGGTGCCGGGACGGACCTGTGCGGCCGTCACAACCATGCGCGTTTCGCGAGAGCTGACCATGACAATCAAATCGTGTTTTTTTCAGCAGATACCCCTAAAGCATCATAGCATGAAGTTGGAAAATGCTGGGCAGGCTTGTCACCTGACATGTCGGAACGCACGGTATGGGCGCAAAAGAGGTCCGATTTTGCCTCTTTTGGCGGCAGCGCAGCCTAGCTTGCGAAGGGTCTTTTCCCGTCGCCGGAGAGATGGGTGCGAAACCACTGCACTCCAGTGATTCGTACCCCAGGCGGGATTCATGCGACGTTGAGTTGCTTTCGCAGCATGGAGAGTTTTAGGCGTTAGCCTTGTCCTCAAGGGCTTCAGCGATTTTGGAAAGCCCTTCGTAAACTGCACCGCCGATAATGCATGATCCGACAATAATGCCCACAAGTATCAATACTGCGCTGGCCGTCATCGTTCTCTTGCTCCTAGTTTGTTCAGATTTAACGCGAAGGCCAACCAAGATCGCGAAGGGCCCAGTACTGATTAGAACCAAGTAGCCGCAAGCGATAGGATGAGCGGCGGAAAATCCTGTTGTCCGTTTCAACGGCCTGAGCAGATACCCAGGCGAATTCGGCGAACGCGCCGTTGGCCGATGTCCGCCGCCATTCACACGTCCGCGTTCTCAAGCGGCGGCCTCAAGTGGTGCCTCGCGGCCGCGAAAAACTGATAGCTAAACGAAAACGCGCTCCTTGGATAAGGCCAATAATGCGTGCACCAGCCACGACAACTCGTCAGGCACGGATTTGCTGTCATTCCATTGCGTAGAGGTCCACCAGAACCGATTGCTTCATGCGTGCCCCGACGCCGACAAAGAGCATTCGGTTAACCCAGTCGTAGCGCGCGTCGCCTGTTTCAAGACGGGCATGGGTCCGCATGTAATAGGATGAAGGGTCGACATCGTCGCCTCGGGCGACTGCATCGAGAATCTCCGTCGGCCCATGACGATACCCGTAGTTGGTGATTTCGATGATCGCCCCGTCATTTGTTTCCATCGCATAACGCGTGTCGAGTTCAGCAAGACCATTGTGAAAGATCGTCTGCCAGTCAGCTCCAAGGTTGAGAAGGTGACCAGACAGTCTCTCGCCCGTGACCTGCCCCCCTATGATGGGGATGATCCGGCGCTTTCCAGCGCGCCCGGCGCCCATTTCGAGGATGGGATCGAGATCCACGTTGAGTTGACACACATGTGTGAGCGTTGGTCGTGGCAGGAGCATGAGGGCATGCCTTTCACTGAATTAATTGTTTACCAATGTAACAGTCTTCATTTAAACTGCCAAGCGAAGGAGGACCGCCATGTCACGTGAGGCTGCACAAGGCGCGCAACGCCCCGGTGTTGACCACAGCCGTTCAGATCTGGAGGATCTGATCGGCTACAACCTGAAGCGCGCCTACATCATCGTGCAATCGGATTTTCGCGACGCATTGGGTGCGGATGGCATGTCTGCGCGGGTGTTCACGGCGTTGTCTCTCTGCGTGAAGTATCCGAACATCACTCAAAGCGAACTTGCACGAATGATGGGTATCGAACGCTCGGGCCTGGTTGCGATCGTAGATGAGCTGGAGGCTAGGGAACACCTGCGGCGCGCGCGTGTTCCCGGCGATCGCCGTGTGCAAGCGCTTGTTCCGACCGATGCGGGACGGGCAGCTTATGACGCGGCAATCCAGGCCGTGCGAGCACATGAAGATCGCCTTTTCTCGGATATGACGAGTTCTGAAAGGGCCACACTTTTGGCGCTGCTCAAGAAGATCCGGGGATTGGAGAAGCAGCAATGACGATCTTGAATTGGGCCGGACACGGGGCCATCGTCACTGGCGGTGCATCGGGCTTGGGAGCGGCAACGGCAGCACGGCTGGCGCAGGACGGGCTCACTGTCACGCTTTTCGACCTCAATGCAGAGGCGGGCCGTGTACATGCCGAGAAGATAGGCGGACACTATTTCTCGGTCGACGTGTCTGATCCGGTTTCAGTTGCCAAGGGTATCGAAGCGGCCGGTCGTGCGCTGACCATGCCGCGTGTCTTGGTGAACTGCGCCGGGATCGGTGGCGCCGCCAAGACGGTCTCTCGTGGCGCGGCACATGACCCATCCCTGTTCCATAAGGTTATCAAGGTCAATCTCATGGGCAGTTTCAACTGCGCGAGCCAGTTTGCGGCTATGATCTCTGCAGCGGAGCCTGTCGACAGAGACGGCGCGCGCGGTGTCATCGTCAACACGGCCTCGGTGGCTGCATTTGACGGGCAAGTCGGGCAACTGGCTTACGCGGCCTCGAAGGGTGGTATAGTGGCGATGACCCTGCCCATGGCGCGCGATCTGGCAGACAAGGGTATTCGCGTCTGCACGATTGCACCGGGATTGTTTCTGACGCCTCTGCTGCACGAACTGCCCAAAGAGGTTCAGGCGTCTCTGGGGGCGCAGGTGCCATTCCCGTCGCGATTGGGCGCGCCCGACGAATTTGCCGACATGGTCAGCCAGATCACCCGTAACCCCATGCTGAACGGAGAGGTCATTCGGATGGATGGTGCCATTCGGATGGCGCCGCGGTAGGAGAGGCGAAATGAATACCCTTGACCCAACCGATTTCTGGGCACCGCGGTTTGACATCGTCACCCGCGCGGATGGTTCGACCCTGATGCAGCAGAAAGACCCTTTACCGGACCATCTTCCTACCTTGGCGGATTATCTGGACAAATGGGCAGACGCCACTCCGGATCAACCTTGGATCGCGCAAAGGGATAAGGGTGATGACTGGCGTAAGATCACTTATGCCGAGGCTCGGGATGCGGCGCGGCGGATCGGGGCTAGCCTGCTTGCAATGGGGCTGGGTGCAGACAGGCCCCTGTTGATCCTGTCTGGCAATTCCCTGGAGCACGCATTGCTCGGCGCCGCATGTTTTTATGTGGGTATTCCATACGCCCCGGTCAGTCCGGCCTATTCGCTGGTGTCCGAGGATCATGCCAAGCTGAAGGACATCGCCGCGCTGCTAAAACCAGGTGCGATCTATGCCGAGGACGGCGATGCGTTTGCATCGGCGATGGCTTCGATCGGTCAACGGGGTATGGCCGTGATAAGCCGTGAAGGTCAAAACACGGTGCAGTTCGACGACCTTCTGTCGGGCGATCCGGCAAAGGCCCAAGCGTCGCGAGCAAGTTTGTCCGGTGAAACCGTGGTGAAATACCTGTTCACCTCCGGTTCGACCGGGTCGCCCAAGGCCGTCATCAATACCAACAAGATGATCTGCTCCATGCAGGCCATGGTGCGCGATTGTTATCGCTTTCTGGAGAAACGCCCGCCGGTGGTACTGGATTGGGCCCCTTGGAACCATACCGCGGCCGGGAACAAGGTGTCGTATCTCGTGATGACCAATGGCGGAACGTACCATATCGACGATGGTAAACCCGCGCCGGGCAAATTCGACGAGACCTTGCGCAACCTCCGTGAAATCGCTTGCACATGGTATTTCAACGTGCCCGTCGGCTGGGATCTTCTGGTCGAAGAGTTGGAAAATGATGCCCAACTGGCCGAGACCTTTTTCAGTCAGTTGGGTATGATGTTCTATGCCGGAGCCGGCATGGCGCAACACACTTGGGACCGGTTGCGCGCCGTGGCGCGAAAGACAACCGGCCACGAGGTGCCGCTCGCGACAAGCTTGGGCGCCACGGAAACCGCCCCATTTGCGCTGGCATGCACCGAGGTTCAGGAGTTTTCCGGCAATGTTGGAGTTCCGGCCGCCGGACTGACTATGAAATTGGTGCCCAATGGCGGCAAACTGGAATTGCGGCTGAAGGGGCCAAGTATCACCCCCGGTTACTATGGCGATCCTGTAAAGACGGCAGAGGCCTTTGATGGCGAGGGCTTTTACTGCATGGGAGATGCGCTCAGACCCGCAGATCCGGACGATCTCAGCAAAGGGTTTTTCTTTGACGGGCGGGTGGCCGAGAACTTCAAGCTGACCACCGGAACTTGGGTGGCCGTCGGTGCGGTGCGTGCATCATTGGTCGATGCGATGGAGGGCCTGATCCGCGACGCCGTGATCACCGGCGAAAACGAAGCTGAACTGGGCGCTTTGGTCATTCCGTCGGAGAAGGCAGCCTGCATGCCGGCGGACGATCTGCGCATCGCCTTGGGCCAAAAGTTGTCAGAGGCGGCAGAAAAAGCCACCGGTTCAGCCAGCCGGGTGAGGCGAGCCGTGCTCCTGACGAAAGAGCCGAGTTTCGACCGTGGTGAGATCACTGAGAAAGGCTCCCTCAACCAGAGGGCCATGCGTAGAAACTACCAGGATCTTATTGCCGAGATGTATGCTGGAGACGGGGATGTGATCCTCGCCTGACACAGGGTGGGCGGAAGCAGCCCGGAGAAGGCGGTTTCGTCAGAGTGCGTCGATGATCCAGACCAGCCAAAGCGTAATCGCCGGGAAACTGGCAAGGATCACAACGCGGATCATGTCTGTGATCACGAAGGGCAGGGCACCCTTGTAGGTCTGGCCAATGGGTGTCTCGCGGTCCATCGAATTGATGATGAACAGGTTCATGCCCACTGGTGGCGTAATGAGCCCGACCTCCACCACGATCAGGACGAGAATACCGAACCACAGGCCGAAATCATTCGCGCTCATCCCGAAATCCAGTGCCGACATGATCGGGAAGATGATCGGTACGGTCAGCAGCACCATCGAGAGCGAGTCCATCACGCAGCCAAAGATAAGATACATGATCAGCACGATGGTCAGGATCAACCACGGCGAAAAACCCTGATCGCCGACCCAGCTCGATGCGGTTTGGGGCAGTTGGGTAAGCGACAAGAAGCTGTTGTAAATACCTGCGCCGAGAACGATCAGAAAGATCATTGCAGAGGATGCCGCCGTGGCGAGGATGGCCTCTTTCAGCTTGGACCAGTTCATCTGCCGCGATGCGATCGCTGCAATGCCGGTGCCTGCCGCGCCGACGGCCGCGGCTTCGGTCGGGGTGAAGATGCCGGAGTAGATGCCGCCGACGACCACAACAAAGATCGTTACCACTGGCCACACTTTGCCCAGCATGAGAAGGCGTTCGGACCATGGCACGCGGTCACGCACCGCGGCACTATTAGGTGAGACTCGAACCCAGACCGAGATCGCCAGCATATAGCCGATGGCTGCGAGAACTCCGGGAAGAAGCGCGGCGACAAACAGCTTTTCGATATTCTGCTCAGCAAGGATCGCGTAGATGACAAGTATCACGGAAGGCGGGATCAGGATGCCGAGCGTGCCCCCGGCCGCCAGCGCACCGGTGGCCAGTGAACCGGGGTAGCCGTAGCGTTTCAGTTCGGGCAGAGCGACTTGGCCCATGGTGGCAGCGGTTGCAAGCGACGATCCGCAAATCGCTCCGAACCCGGCACAGGCCCCGACCGCCGACATCGCCACGCCACCCTTGCGATGACCCAGGAAGCCCTCGGCAGCACGGAACAACGCGGCCGACATGCCCGACAGGGTGGCAAACTGGCCCATCAACAAAAACAGGGGAATGATCGAGAACGAGTAATTCGAGAATGTGCCGTAGGTCAGCGTCTTTAGCTGGTTGAGCGTCATCATCGGCGTGCCGATTACCAACCATGTGCCGCCGACGCCTACCCCGATCATTGCCAAGGCGATCGGCATGCGCAGGAACACCAGAACGAGCAGGACAGGAAAGGACCAGATTGCAAGTTCAATATTGGTCATGGCCAGATCCTCGTGGCAAAAAGCGACAAGTGAAACATCGGGGATGTCAGGCTGGCAGGCCGACGATCCGCCGGACGGAGCGTAGGATGCAGAAGGCCGCAACCACGACGAACCCGATGCCGCCCACGAGCGCTGCGGTATATCCCTGCCATACCGGGATCTGCGCGATGAGGGTGGTTTCGCCGTAGGATAGTTTGTCCTGCATCCCGAGAAAGAGGCGATACGTGCCTACCGTTGCCACGACGAACATCGCAAGGTTGAACAGCAGGTCAAAGATGCGGATCATCCCGTCTGCCATCGCCGATTGAAACAGATCCACCCTCGCGTGGGCGTCCCTGAATTGCGCCCAGGGCAGAAAGGCAAAGATGGCCGCAGCCATTCCGATCTCGGTCATGTCATAGATGCCCCGGATCGGACCGACGCCGATGTCGAGCGGCACAAGCGCCCGGCCGATGATCGAGATACAGGTCAGGGCGACGATCGCCAACAGCACAAGGCCGCCCGCGATGGCGAGGGTCACGGCAAGCGTTTCGATGATTTTGCTCAATGCGCGATACATCTGCTTTCTGCCTCCCAACAACAGTCGCGGAGAGGCGCAGTTGCGCCTCTCCAGGCATTGTCGGCGGCTCAGCCGCCGTGTTTTTGGATCAGTGAGCGTGCCTGATCAATCAGCGCCGCACCGTCGATGCCCTTGGCATCCATGTCGGCAATCCAACGCTCGATCACGGGTTGGGCTGCGTCTTTCCACCGGGCGACCTCTGCCTCGTCCAGCGTGGCGATGCTGTTGCCGGCATTGACCGCGATTTCGCGGGCTGGGGCGTCCATGTCCCACATCACCTGAGTAGCAAAGGCCGAAAGCTTGGCGCCGGATTCCGCGTCCAAGATCGCCCGCAGATCGTCGGGCAGCGCCTCATACTTGGCCTTGTTCATCACTAGTACGATCGCGGCGGTGTAAAGCGCCTCATCGCCCGAAAACTCGGTATGGTTTCCGACAAGTTCCGACAGGCGAATTGCCGTCGTGACCTCCCACGGGATAACGGTACCCTTCACCACCCCTTTCGAGATCGCCTCGGGAATGGCGGGCAACGGCATCCCCACAGGTTCGGCCCCCAGTTCGGAGAGCAGATCATTGATGATCCGGGTCGGGCCGCGCAAAGTCAGGCCTTTCATGTCGTCAAGCGAGGTGACGCCGTCTTGGGTATGTATCAGGCCTGGCCCGTGCACCCATGCGCCCAGAACCTTGACGTCGGCGTATTCGTTGCTCTGCCAATCGGTTTCGACCATCTCCCAATAGGCTTTGGCCGTGGCGACCGGGTCGGTCATCATGAACGGCAGTTCGAACACCTCGGTGCGCGGAAAACGTCCCGGGGTATAGCCCACGACGGTCATCGCCAGATCGACAACGCCATCGCGTGCCTGGTCCATCAGCTCGGGCGGACGCCCTCCCAGGGACATTGCATCGAAATGCTGGATTTCGATCCGCCCGCCCGAGGCCTCTTTCACGTTCTCGCCCCACGGCTTGAGAATCTGCGCCGGTACAGGAGCGGGCGGTGGCAGGAACTGGTGAAGGCGCAGTGTGACCTCTTGCGCCATGGCCGCGCCGCCAAGTGCCGCGGCGGCGACGAACCCTGACAGGGTCGTCTTGATGAAGTTGCGTTTGTTCATGTCATCCTCCCTGATGTGACATTCGGTTGTTTCCAGCCCCGTACCGGGCGGTTACCTGAACTTTGGCGGCCGCTTCTCCAGAAAGGCGCGCAGGCCTTCCTTGGCGCCGTCCGATGTCTGCGACATCGCCGCAGCGAGGCTTTCGGTGAACAGCCCCTCGGATCGTGGCATATCCTGAATACGCGAGATGGCCTGCATCATCAGGTAGTTGGAGAAAGGCGCGTTATCGGCGATCTTGCGCGCCAACTCACGGGCGAGGGGCAAGCCTTCATCCTTGCCAACGCTGTAATGCGCAAGTCCAAGGGCGAGACCTTCGTCGGCACCATAGTTGCGCCCGGTCAACATCATTTCGCGCATTCGGTCCGCGCCGATCAGTCGGCCCACGCGTACAGTTGCGCCACCCCCCACAAAGATGCCGCGCCGTCCTTCGGGCAGCTGGAAGCGCACATCCGGCTCCGCGATGCGTACATGGGTAGAGGCAGCGATTTCCAGCCCGCCACCAATAACCGCCCCGGTAAGTACCGAGATTACCGGTAACCGCCCAAATTCGATCAGGTCGGACACGCGATGCCAGTTCCGGGAATGAAATACCCCCTCGATCGGCTCGCGGTGTTCATGCTCGGCCAGATCAAGGCCCGCGCAGAAATGCCCGCCTGCGCCACGCAGTATAGCTGCATTCACACCCTCGGGCGGAGCCGAGAAGAACGCGTCAAGCTCCGCGACGAGCTTGTCATTCATGGCGTTGCGCTTGTCAGGGCGGTCAAAAGTGATGGTTGCAATGTCGCCTTCGATATCGATGCGCGTCACTTTTCCCTGCTGTGATCCGTCTGCCATCTTGCTCGCCTTTGTATGACTCTCAAAATTGTTTTACTATGTAACGGTTTTTCTGTATAGCAATTTTTCAAGGGAGGAACGCCGTGATCGATTTCAGCACTGTCAAAGCCATCGACTTTCACACGCATGCAGAGGAGCCCTGCAACCACGGACGGGATGACGGGTACAATGAGTTCCAGGCGGGAATGGCGGCCTATTTCAAGAACCCTGCCGGTGCCGAAGGTATGTTGCCGACTGTTCAGGATACCGCTGCATATTACCGGGAACGCAATATCGCTGCGGTCATTTTCCCCGTCGATGCCGAACGCGAGACGGGGTTCAAGCGCTACTCGAACGAAGAGGTGGCGGAGCTTTGCGCCGAAAACGACGATATCCTTATTCCGTTTGCCTCAATCGATCCGCACAAGGGCAAGGCCGGGGCGCGCGAGGTCAAGCGGCTGGTGCGCGACTTCGGGGTGCGCGGGTTCAAGTTCCATCCGACCATGCAGGGCTTTTTTCCCAATGATCGCGATGCCTGCTACACGGTGCTCGAGGCCTGTGCCGAAGAAGATGTCATCACGCTGTTTCACACCGGGCAAACGGGCGTTGGATCTGGAATGCGTGGCGGTATGGGGATGCGGCTGAAGTATTCCAACCCGATGCATCTGGATGATGTCGCGGTCGATTTCCCGGATATGAAAATCATACTTGCGCACCCGTCATTTCCCTGGACTGAAGAGGGACTCGCCGTCGCACAGCACAAACCGAACGTCTATTACGACATGTCGGGCTGGTCGCCCAAATACTTTCCCGAGACCTTCATTCGCTACGCAAACTCGATCCTGAAGAAGAAGATGCTGTTTGGTTCGGACTGGCCCGCGATCACGCCGGACCGGTGGCTGGCCGATTTCGAGAAAGCCCCCTTCAAGGACGAGGTGCGCCCCTTGATCCTGAAGGAAAACGCGCTGCGCCTTCTGGGGGAGGCCGATGCCTGAGCTTGCCCCGATTGATCACGAGATCACTCTCGACGCGCTCGACCGTGATCCATTTCCGATTTATCGCCGCCTGCGCGCCAAGGCACCGGTCTGCCGGGTAAAAGCCACCGGGCGAACATTGTTGACCAAGGCGGCGGACACGAAATACGTCAAGGACACCCCGGAACTGTTTAGCGCCGATGATCCCAATACGCCCATGAAGCGCGCGTTCTGGGCTCATACCTTGATGCGCAAGGACGGCGAGGCACACAAGCGGGAGCGGATGGCCATGGCCCCGGCATTCTCGCCCAAGGTCATCACCGGCGAATGGATGCCACGCTACCAGAAGATCGCCAGAGACTACGTGGGAAGGCTGCCGCGCGGTGAAGTGGTGGATCTTTTTGCCGTCCTGTCCGGTGCCTATGCTGCGCGCGGGCTTGCGGTCCTTCTGGGGATCGAAGAAGCCCGCGACGAAGAGATGATGGAATGGAGCCAGGCGCTGATCGAAGGCGCAGGTAACTTTGGCTGGCGGGATGAGCCGTTTGAACGTGCGGATCGGGCGAACGAAGGCATTCATGCACTGCTCGACAGTCTACAGGAACGGCACCGGGCTGTGCCGAACAATTCGGCTTTTTCCGTGATGCTCAATGCCGACGACCCGATCCCGGAAAAACAGATCTATGCCAACATCAAAATCGCTATCGGTGGCGGCATCAACGAGCCCCGCGACGCGCTAAATACGACCTTGTTCGGCCTGCTGAGCAACCCCGACCAGTTGGAAGAAGTCAAACGGCAAGATGACTGGGACAAGGCTTTTGAAGAGGGCGTGCGCTGGGTTGCGCCCATTTCCGCCTCGTCGCGGCTGGTGATGGAAGACACTGAAATTCGCGGCTGCCTGATCCCCAAGGGCGACACCGTGATGACAATACAGGCCAGCGCCAACCGCGACGAGGATCTCTTCGACGACGGAGAAGTGTTCGACGTCTATCGCGAAAAGGTACAACATCAGAGTTTTGGCAATGGCCCGCATTTCTGTCAGGGCACCCATGTCGCGCGCCGTGCGGTGGGGCAGGTGATGTTGCCCATGCTGTTCGATCGATTTCCCAACATGTCGCTGCCTGATCCGGATGCCGTGATCTGGCGCGGTTTCGGGTTTCGTGGCCCGACCACCATACCCGTTTTGCTGAACTGAACATGATCCCTTTCAAGGCGCCCACCGACGATATCCTGTTTTCGCTCGCGCATGTGGCGGGGGCTTCGCGTGTGGGTGCCTGGGATTCCGAAGCGACCGCAGATATCCTTGGCCATTTCAGCCAGTTCGCGGAGGGTGTGATCGCCCCACTAAATGCCACAGGCGATGCCCAGGGCGCGACGCTGGAGAATGGTCATGTGCGGATGCCAGACGGTTTCCGCGAAGCTTACAACCAATTGGCACAGGGCGGCTGGCAGGGTTTGACCGCCCCCGAGGCTTTTGGCGGTATGGCCATGCCAGCGCTGGTCGCGGCTGGGGTGTCCGAGGTGTTTTCCGGGGCCAATCATTCCTTGCAGATGGTCTGCAACCTGGTGCCGGGTGCCATCGCCACGCTTTTGCGTTTTGGCAGCTTGGCACAACAGGACCACTGGATTTCACGGCTGGCCAGCGGCACGGCGTTGTCGACCATGTGCCTGACGGAACCGGCCGCAGGATCGGACCTTTCGGCGATCCGCACGAGGGCCACGTGGGACGGCGATGGCTGGCGGCTGAACGGGGAAAAGATCTTTATCTCAGGTGGTGATCAGGATCTGTCCGAGGAGATACTGCACCTCGTTCTTGCGCGGACAAGCGACGTTGGTCTTCGGGGATTGTCGCTGTTTCTTTGCCGGCGACAGCCCGCTGCAAAGGTAACCCGCATCGAAAGAAAACTGGGCCTGCATGCTTCGCCGACCTGCCAGGTGCTTTTTGACGGGGCCGCGGCCGAATTGATCGGCGAGGAGGGCGCTGGACTTGCCGCCATGTTCACGATGATGAACCATGCCCGTATCGATGTAGCACTGCAGGGGGTGGCGCATGCTGCAAGGGCAGCCCGGATTGCGGAAGCCTATGCGCAGGACCGCAAGCAAGGCCGCAACGCTGCCGGCGCGCCCGCGGTACTGTCCGATCATGCCGATGTCCGGCGGATGCTGGACGAGCAGGAGGTCCTCGCTCTGACCTCGCGCGCAATGTGCCACGTCTCGCTGGTCGAGATGGAGCTTGGCGCCGATCCTGCGTTGGCCGAGTTCCTGACATCGCTTTGCAAGGTCTACGGTTCCGAGGCCGGTATCCGTGCCGCCGATCTGGGAATGCAGATCATGGGGGGATACGGCTATTTGACGGAATACGGGATGGAGCAGATCTGGCGCGATGCCCGTATTTGCGCGATCTATGAAGGCGCCAACGGCATTCACACCAAGGGCCTTGTGACCCGGGGCCTGCGACCCGGCGGAGGGGCCGATGCGTTTGAAGCGCTGGTATCGACGTTGACTGAAGGTGTACCGGATCCCGAACTCCTCGACGCATGGCGTCATCTCAGACGTCTGTTGCAAGGGTCCAAGGATCCGAGCCCCTGGGCCAGAGCGTTTTATGAGGCGTCTGCCGCATTGTTTGAAAACGCGATCTGGCAAAAAATCCGAAAGGTTGCTGATCTGCACCCAGATGCCATGCGTCGGCACACGCTTGCCAGACTTGGGACTGCCAGGCGAACCAAGGTTGAGCCCGACAGGGTGAATTCGTAGCGTCGTCCGACGAGCACAAGCTTTTTCGATATTGGTTCGACATCGTTCAATGGCCGGGATGCGACCATTCGCTTGGCAAAGTGAAGGGTTTGTCCCGCGGGCCATGCTTCTATCCCTTCCCATACGAGGCTTGCCAAACCTCGCACTGGCTCTCGTCAACCTGGGCTGTTTGATGGCTCTGCTCAGGCAGGTGACAGAGTGATAATCTCTTCGGTCACGGCATCAACCGCGATTTGGCTGTAGGCGAGCGGGACGTATTGGCCCTCTGCCCAGAGCGGTGCGAGATCGTCCAGATGTGATGTGCCTTGTAGCCCCGACTGGCCGGGCGCGTTAATCCAGACGCTGTTATCCCAGGCACCGACATCAATGACCATGCGCACCGAGGCACCGACGCGGACGCGGTAGTCGGACGCTTCGTAGTGCGCCAGCATAATGGATGTGCTGCTTCCTCCTTTTGGCCAGGGCCCAAGAGAAAGCTCTGGCAGCGCATGATCGAAGTAACCTTGATGCAATTGGCCCCACGCCCAGTTTTCCGCGGGGCCAAAGCGAGCTTTGGCTTCTTCATGAGCGCGCCGCAACGTGTCCGACAGAAACGCCTCGCGGTCTGCCTGTGTCGAAAGCCCTGCGCGATCGGTCAGTTTGGGGTGTTGGCCTTCGAGCAATGCGGTGATCACCGGGATGTTTCCCGGAACGAGGTAGCGGCGCAATGCGTCGTCTGGTGCGATACGCTTCAGTAGTGCGGGGCGCAGGTGCGAGGAAAGCCAGAGCTCAAAAAGCAACGCGGGCGCGGATTGTGCTTGGGATCTTCCATCCCAGTCGCGCAGTATATCGGCTCCGGTGACATCGTCGGGCAAAAGCGCGATCAGGCGCGGCGCGAAGGGAGAAAACGTATCTGTCTGCAAGGCGCAGCTGCTGGCCACGTCGTGCCCGCCAGAACCCGCGGCAAGCGCTTCGGCAATGCGGGCGGCACGCAAGTCTTCGAACCACTCATGGCCCACCGTCACGTCAGCGGGCCATTCTTCGGGCAGGTTCATCTCGTTCGCGGAACACACGAAGCCCGCCTCGGGCGCGTCGAGGCAGGGCAGGTCGGCGGCCGTGATGAACCCCTGCCATTCAAAGCGCCCGTCACCTGCGGCGGGAACCAGGCCGCGCCAGCCTGTTCGACGAGGCACAAAGCCTGCAGCCTGCCAGCCGAAATCGCCGTCGGTGTCCGCATAGACAAGGTTTACAGTGGGCGCGCCCCAGCGCGTGGCGTCTTGCTTGAATTGATCGAAACTCCGCGCGCGCATGGTCGCAAGGCTGGCCAGATACGGGGCTGTGCCTGGCTCGGAAAATACGGTGCGAACGGCAACGGCGCGGTTTGCGTCCCGCCAAACCACGGGCCCGTGGCGGGTGAAAGACAGGTCCAGTACCTGATCGGGATGGCCGCGCACTTCGAAGCTCTCCGTCTCGCTGCGCATCTCTTCCCACCTGTCCTGATAGCGGTAGTGGTCAGGGCGGTCCGGGTCGGTATCATAGACCATGACATCTTCCTGATCGGCGCAGAAGATCGTCAGGCTAAAGGCGGCATGACCGTTGTGACCTGCCATTATGCCGGGAGATGATGGCTCGCCCGCGCCGATGATGTCGAGCCCGGGGGCGGTCATATGCACCATGTAGCGCAGCGACGGGGCGGCATGGGCGCGGTGCGGGTCGCTTGCCATGATGGGACGCCCGGATGCTGTGTGCCTGCCGGAAATGACCCAGTTGTTCGAACCTTCGATGGCGATCGACCGGATCACGGTTTTGGCGGCGTTGACCTGCGACCAGCGAGGCGCGTCCTCCAAAGATGCGGCCAGTCGTTCAGGCGAGAAGCTGACCGGTGCCATGGCCAGATCGAGGACGGCGAGCGCGTCGGCGGGAAGGTCCGAGCCTGCGTTGAGCTGCCACTCTGCCGGATCCACCGATGGATTGAGCGGCGCGCGCAAAAGATCGGTTTCGGCATCGGCCCGTGCGAGAACCTTCGCGCGCGCCAGTTCCGAGGCCGCGTTGCGCACGAGGCAATGCGTGCGGATACGCACTACATCCTCGGGCGCCCAGTGTTCGGGCGCCGTGCTCATTCGATCGAATTCCTCTGGAAGAGGCATACGCCCTGCGATGACCTCGTCGATCGCAGCGTTGATGCCATTCGCGAAAGCGGTGCAAGTCTCCTGCGTGTCTTCGCAATAGGCGGACCACTCGGCCTCCATCGGACCACGATAGAGAAACAGACGCGCCGCGCGATCCTGCATCAGGTAGCCTGGGCCAAAATCGGCTGCCAGCCGCCCCAGGCCGCGCTTTCGCCAAAGATCTATTTGCCAGAGCCGGTCACGCGCGGCGTTGAAGCCTTGCGTGAAAAATGCGTCGTGAACCGATTGGGCGCGGATATGCGGAAGACCCCACCGGTCAACGTGAATGCTTGCGGGCGCACGCAGGCCGCTCAGATCAAAGTTCGCCATCTGTCATTCCCTGAATGCGCAATTGTCCGGTGCAAGTCTGCCGCAGGCGGGCCGGTCCCGACAAGAGCGGACGAGTTCCATTACCCGCAAGTGCGGCATTGATTTTCCCGGAGGTCATGCAAAGCTGCCGGCACGTGAAGGGCGCCTTGGCCCTCGCGTACCCGAAACTCATTCGTCAGAAGGAGCCCGGCATGAAAGTACTGATCGCGGGACTTGCGACCGAAACCAACAGCTTTTCCCCTATTCCAACCGGGCGGTTGGCCTTTGAGGACAGCTTTGTCAGCCGGAAGGCGACGCAAGAAGCGCCAAACCTGTTCTCGGCTCCTCAGCATGAATGGCGTCGCTTGGCCGAGGCACGGGGCTGGGAAGTGATCGAAAGTCTTTCTGCCTTTGCTCAGCCTGCCGGGCCCACGATCCGCGAAACCTACGAAGCCTATCGGGACGAGATCCTCGCCGATATCGAGGCCGCGCGGCCCGACATCCTGCTTCTTTCCATGCATGGTGCAATGATTGCCGAAGGGTACGACGATTGCGAGGGTGACACGCTCAAGCGGGCGCGCTCGATCCTTGGCAAGGGCGCAGTGATCGGGCTGGAGATAGACCCGCACAACCATCTCACTGCT
Organism: Lutimaribacter marinistellae; assembly: GCF_042648365.1. Classification (NCBI taxonomy): domain Bacteria; kingdom Pseudomonadati; phylum Pseudomonadota; class Alphaproteobacteria; order Rhodobacterales; family Roseobacteraceae; genus Lutimaribacter; species Lutimaribacter marinistellae. Next base: position 512,122 of record NZ_JBHRXI010000016.1, read on the forward strand.
GATATGCTGGAGGCCGCCGACCTGATCGTGTCTTACAAGGAGTATCCGCATACTGACGGGCATTTGCGGGCGCAGGAACTTTTTGCTCTGGCCGCAGATACTGCGGAGGGCAAGATAAGGCCTGTGATGCGCGACTATGACTGCCGAATGATCGCGATGTTTCATACCACACGCGCCCCGATGCGTGGTTTCGTCGACGACATGCAGGCGCGCGAAGGCCATGGCGGTGTTTTGTCGCTCTCGCTCACCCACGGATTCCCTTGGGGGGATTGCGCGCGTGTCGGTGCGCGGATGCTGGCCATCACCGATGGTGATGCGGCAGGGGCGGAGGCCGTGGCGCGTGAGTTCGGCGAGAAGCTGTGGAGTCTGCGGGACGAGATCTATGTCGACTGGCCGTCAATCCCCGAAGCAGTCGATCACGCGGTGGCGGCCAATGCGACACCCGTTGTGCTGGCTGACTTCGCCGACAATGCCGGAGGGGGTGCGCCGGCGGACTCGACCTTTGTGTTGCGCGACATTCTTGAGCGCGGGTTGCGCAACGTGGCCATCGGCATCTTCTGGGATCCGGTCGTTGTGCGGATGTGCCAGGATGCGGGCGTGGGCGCGCGCATGCAGGTAAGGCTGGGCGGCAAGATCGGCGCTATGTCGGGAGATCCGCTGGATCTGATGGTGACCGTTCGGGGCGTGCGGGAAAACATGACCCAGAAGATGGGCGAAGGGCAGATGCCGATGGGCACTGGCGTTTGGCTTGAGAAAGAGGGTGTGCATATCGTTGTCAGCGACCGCAGGACACAGGCCTTTCATCCGATGTGCTTTACCGATCTGGGAGTTGATCTGTCCCGGATGCGCTTGATCGTCGTGAAATCGTCGCAGCATTTCCATGCGGGATTTGCTCCGATCGCGGCAGAGGTTGTCTATATCTCCGGCCCCGGTGCGATCACGCCGGATTACGCAAACATTCCTTACACGAAACGGGATCCGAACTACTGGCCCAAGGTGGCCGACCCGTTTTCAGCGCGCTGAAATCCGCAGCGCAGGTGCCTGTTTGGATGACGTTGGGTCAATAATTTCGTTGATTTGACAACTTCATCGTTTGACAGGTCCGGATTGATTTCGAATAGTTGGTCAGGCGCACAGAAGTTGCGCCAATAACCGACTGGGAGACATTAATGTTCAACTCATCTCGACGCGGTGCTCTGCGGAGCGCCGTCGGTGCGATGGTTCTCAGCCTTGGGGTGGCCTTTTCGGGGCCTGCCGCTCAGGCGGAGACTGTCCTGACGGCCGTGCCGCATTCCGACCTGAAAATCCTCGATCCGATCTGGACGACCGCCTACATCAGCCGCAACCATGGATACATGGTTTATGACACGCTTTTCGCACTGGATGCGGAGGGCAACGTTCAACCTCAGATGGTCGACACTGTGACCACGTCTGATGATGGTCTGACCGTGACGATGACACTGCGCGACGGGCTGACCTGGCACGACGGCGCCGCGGTAACTGCGGCGGACTGCGTTGCGTCGATCAACCGTTGGGGGTCGAAAGACGCCATGGGTCAGAAAATGATGAGCTTTGTCTCATCGCTCGAAGCGACGGACGACAAGACCATCACGTTCAAGCTGAATTCTCCGACCGGCCTCGTGACGCTGGCACTGGCAAAGCCAAGTTCCAACGTACCGTTCATGATGCCCGAACGCGTGGCAAATACGCCATCCTCGGAGCAGATCGCGGATTACACCGGCTCGGGTCCCTTCGTTTTCCGCGAAGACCTCTGGGAGCCGGGCACCAAGATCGTTTACGAAAAGTTCGACGATTACATGCCGCGCGCTGAACCCGCATCGGGCCTCGCAGGGGGCAAGGTCGCCAAGGTCGACCGTGTCGAATGGCTGCCGATCCGCGATCACCAGCAGGCGGTTAACGCGCTGAAAGCGGGTGAGATCGACTATATCGAAGCAGTCCCTCACGATCTCTTGCCGCTCGTGACGGATGATCCGAACCTGACCATTGACGATTTCAACCCGTCGGGGAACCAGTTCACCTTCCGCTTCAACGTCCTGCACCCGCCGTTCGACAATCCGAAGATGCGCCAGGCTCTGCTCTACGCCTTCAACCAGGAGGATTTCGTGCAGGCCGTCGTGGGCGATCCGGAGTATTACCAGCTCTGCAAGGCGCTGTTTGGATGCGGCATGCCGTTTGAGTCGACCGCCGGGATGGATGGCATCTTGGAGTCGAACTTTGAAAAGGCGCGCGAGCTTATCGCGGAGTCGGGCTATGATGGTGAGCCGATCCTGCTGATGCACTCGACAGACCTTGCCGTTCTGACCAACCTTGCGCCCGTCGCCAAGGATCTGATGGAAGCTGTGGGTCTGAACGTCGACATGCAGTCAATGGACTGGCAGACACTGGTGGCACGTCGTTCAAAGCAGGACGCACCGGCAGATGGCGGGTGGAATGCCTTCATCACGTCCTGGACCACGGGCGACCTCTTCAATCCTGTGGCATCGGCCTTCCTGAACTCCAGCTGCGAAACAGCTCTCTTTGGCTGGCCATGCGATGACAAGATCGAAGAACTGCGTGACGCTTTTGCCCGCGCCACGTCTGTCGAGGAGCAAAAGCAGATCGTCGATCAGGTTCAGCAGGCATGGTATGACTACCCGACCCATATTCACCTGGGTCAGTGGACCGGCCGTGCGGCGATGCAAAACAATGTCTCCGGGGTGCTGCCGACAGGCGCGGCCACGTTCTGGAACATCTCGAAGGACTGATCGCGGTATCAGACCTCCGGCGGCGTGCTTGCTTGCGCCGCCGGACCTCTCTCACTACTGACGATTGGGTGATCCGGCATGGTATCTTACCTCCTGCGCCGCGTGATCGCGACCATACCGGTCATGCTGCTGGTTGCCATCTTCATCTTTCTGTTGCTGCGCCTGACCCCAGGCGACCCGGCGACGATCATCGCGGGCGACTATGCCAATGACGAACAGGTTGCCGAAATTCGCGAGAACCTGGGTCTCGACAAGCCGATCATCAGCCAGTTTTTCGTTTGGATCGGCAACATCGCACAGGGCGATTTCGGTGAGAGCTTTTTCTACAAGAAAGATGTCAGCGAGCTGATCTCGGCGCGTTTGGAGCCGACGTTGTCGCTGTCGATCCTGACGATCATCCTTACCGTGTCGATCGCGGTGCCGCTCGGCACGCTCGCCGCCTACAAGCAGGGCAGCTGGATCGACCGGGGGATCATGGGCTTTTCCGTGCTGGGCTTTTCGCTGCCCGTCTTCGTGATCGGCTATGCGTTGATTTATCTTTTCTCGATCCAACTCGGTTGGCTGCCGGTCCAGGGCTACCAGCGCATGAGCGAGGGCTTGGGCGGTTGGCTATACCGGCTGATCCTTCCTTCCTGCGCGTTGTCAGTCGTGTTTGTGGCTTTCATCGCCCGAATGACCCGTACCAGCGTGCTGGAGGTCTTGGGAGAGGACTACGTTCGAACGGCGCGTGCCAAGGGCCAGACTGAAACCCGTGTTCTGATGCGTCACGCCCTGCGAAATGCAGCGGTGCCGATCGTGACCGTGATCGGGTTGTCCTTTGCGGTGCTTATCGGGGGTGTGGTGGTGACGGAATCAGTGTTCACCATCCCCGGCTTGGGCCTTCTGACGGTCGAGGCGGTGCTGGCCCGCGACTTTCCCACGATCCAGGCGGTTATCCTGCTATTCTCCCTGATCTACGTTCTGATCAACCTCGTCATCGATGTCAGCTATACGCTGCTAGACCCAAGGATCCGCTACTGATGTCAGCCGCTGCGATCTCTCCCGCCCGGCAGACCCTGCGCCGGATGTTTCAGAACTCATCCGTTCTTGTCGGTGGAGCGCTGGTTCTGATTGTCGTGTTGATGGCCTTGCTTGCGCCTGCGCTTGGCACGCGTGACCCCTCTGCCATTTCGCCGAAAGACCGCAACCAGCCGCCCGGTTACGAGACAACCGTACGTGACCGCGAGACCGGGCAGAAGGTGGCGGTTGAATACAAGCTGGGATCGGACACGCTGGGACGTGATGTCTATAGCCGCATCATCTATGGCGCGCGCATCTCCTTGATCGTTGGCTTGTCAGTTGCGACCATCGCCATCGTGATCGGCATGGCGATTGGCGTGCTCGCAGGTTACGTCCGCTGGCTTGACGGGATCATCATGCGGGTAATGGATGGGCTGATGGCGATCCCGGCCATCCTTCTTGCCATCGCGGTCGTCTCGCTCTTCAGTGCCGGTTTGCTTAGCGTGATCATCGCGATCGTGGTGCCGGAGGTGCCACGAGTTGTGCGGCTTGTCAGGTCCATCGTGCTGTCGATCCGCGAGGAACCCTATGTCGAGGCGGCGATAACAGCAGGCACGCGAACGCCGACCTTGTTGGTCCGGCACGTTCTGCCTAACACGATTGCGCCGCTGATCGTCCAGGGAACTTTCATCGTCGCATCCGCAATCATCGTGGAGGCGATCTTGAGCTTTCTGGGCATCGGCATCCCGCCGGAGATCCCCACCTGGGGCAACATCATGGCCGAAGGGAGGGCGGTGTTCCAACTCTATCCGCATAACATTCTTTACCCGGGGATCATCCTTGCGATCACCGTTCTGGCGGTGAACATGTTGGGCGACGGCTTGCGCGATACGCTCGATCCGCGATTTGCGAAACGGGTATGAGGCCGAACGCATGACAGAGCAGAACTACGTTCTTGAGGTCGATGGGCTGACCGTCAGCTTGCCGTCCAACGCTGACCGACCCAATGCCGTTGAAGGCATAAGCATCACCGTCGCTCCGGGCGAGATCGTGTGCGTTGTAGGTGAAAGCGGGTCGGGCAAGTCTGTCACCGCGTCAGCGGTCATGGGGCTTTTGCCCAATGCGTTGAGGCCGACCGCGGGCCAGACCCTGTTGGAAGGCGAAGACACTCTGAAGGCTGACAAAGGCCGTCTGCGCGACTTGCGGGGTACCCGCATGGCGATGATCTTTCAGGAGCCGATGACGGCGCTCAACCCCGTGACGCGGGTGGGCGAACAGATTGCCGAGGTTCTGGAAATTCATACCACGATGTCGGCAGCAGAGCGCCGCCAACGCGCGATCGAGATCATGGATGCCGTGCATCTGCCGGACCCGGAGAAGATGGTGGATGCCTTTCCGCATCAACTTTCGGGCGGACAACGACAGCGCATCATGATCGCGATGGCACTGGTGCTGGACCCATCTTTGTTGATTGCGGACGAGCCGACAACCGCTTTGGATGTAACCACGCAAGCTCAGATCCTCAAACTGATCAAGGAGATGCAGGAGCGGCGCGGCACTGGCGTGTTGTTCATCACCCATGATTTTGGCGTCGTGGCGGAAATCGCCGACCGCATTGTGGTCATGCAACATGGGCGCATCGTCGAGGCGGGGGATCGGGACGCTGTGCTGCGGCGACCCAAAGAACGCTATACGCAGATGCTCATGCAGTCTGTCCCGTCGATGACGCCACCCGAACGCAGCGCCAAGACGAGCGAACGGGCGGTGGAAGTGTCGGCGCTGAACAAGATTTATGGACGGACCGGCTGGCTGTCGAAGGACCGCATCGTACATGCGGTGCAGGATGTAGATCTTGAAGTGCGCAAGGGTGAGACGCTGGGCATCGTTGGTGAAAGCGGCTCGGGCAAGTCCACCGTTGCACGTTGTATCGCACGGCTGATCGATCCGACCTCGGGCTCGATCAACCTGCACGGGACCGAAATTGCGACGCTGTCCCAAGGTCAGCTTCACCCGCACCGCCGAAAGATCCAGATCGTTTTTCAGGATCCCTATCGATCACTCAACCCGCGCCGCACGATCGGTCAATCTCTCATTGAGGCACCGATGAATTACGGCATCTCGCAGGAGCAGGCGACGCAGTCCGCGCGCGATCTGATGGAGCTTGTGGGCCTGTCTGGTGACGCGCTAGAACGCTATCCGCACCAGTTTTCCGGTGGGCAGAGGCAAAGGATTTGCATCGCCCGGGCTCTGGCAGTTGAACCAGAGGTCCTGATCGCGGACGAGGCCGTGTCAGCGCTTGATGTTTCGGTGCAGGCGCAAGTTCTGGAACTGCTGGACGATATCCGGGTCAGGTACAATCTGGCCATGCTGTTCATTACCCATGATCTGCGCGTTGCGGCACAGATCTGTGATCGGCTGATCGTGATGCAGAAAGGTGTGGTCGTAGAGCAGGGGCCAACGCGGCGGGTCTACCAGGACCCGCAGCATGCTTATACACGCCTTTTGTTGGAAGCGGCCCCCGGCCAAGGCATGACGTTCGGGGCGGAGATCGAAGCAGCCGCCGTTCAAGGGAGTTGAGAAATGAATACATTGCCCGTCATCGATGAAAGCCGGAGCGAGCTTGAAGCCATCTTCAAGGATCTGCACGCGCATCCTGAAATCGGGTTTACCGAGACGCGCACGGCCGCCATCGTAGCCGAAAAGCTGCGCGATTATGGCGTCGATGAAGTACATGAGGGGGTCGGGCAGACCGGCGTCGTCGCGCTGATCCGCGGCAAGGGCGACGGCAATCGCCGGGTCGGGTTGCGCGCCGATATGGACGCCTTGCCGATCCACGAGGAAACCGGTCTCGACTATGCTTCGACCAGTCCGGGCGTCATGCATGCCTGCGGGCATGACGGCCATACGACCATGCTGTTGGGTGCGGCCAAGCATCTGGCCAAAACCCGCGATTTTTCAGGCACTGCCGTGCTGATCTTCCAGCCTGCCGAAGAGGGGCTTGGAGGTGCGCGCGGCATGCTTGCCGACGGTCTTTTCGAACGGTTTCCTTGTGATGAGGTTTACGGTATGCACAACTGGCCGAACGGCGAGCCGGGCAAATTCGGCATCGTGAAAGGCGCGGCGATGGCCGGAGCCAGCTTTTTTGATATCCACATCAAGGGCAAGGGCAGCCATGGTGCCATGCCGCAGGACAGTCGTGATCCTCTAATCGTCGCCAGCGCCCTTGTCGGACAGATCCAGACGATCGTATCGCGCAACGTGGCACCTCTCGATGCATGCGTCGTGTCGGTAACGCAGATCCATTCAGGATCGGCTTACAACGTGGTGCCGGACACAGCGACGCTGGCCGGCACGATACGCTATTTCAAGGATGACGTCTGCGCCCTGGCAGAGGCCCGGATGCAGGCGCTATGCGATGGAATCGCGGCAGCATTCGACGTGGAGATCCGGCTCGAGTTACGTAACATTTTCAATGTCCTGAAGAACGACGCAGACTTGTCAGATGCATACATGGAGGCCGCGAGCGACATCGTTGGCGAGGACAACGTGATCGAACGCGCCGAACCGGTGACAGGCTCGGAAGACTTTGCCGACATGCTGCGTGTGGTGCCGGGTGCATATTGCACATTGGGCCATCTCGGCACGGTACCGGTTCACAATCCAGGTTACGTTCTTGACCCCGGTATTCTGCCTGTGGGTGCTTCGATCCTCGCCCGGATCGTGGAGCGCCGGCTGGCGCCTGCCGCGTGATCGCCATGTCATATCTCGACCTCCCTTTTGACACGGATGTGATGCTGGCGGGGCTGAAACCCTGGGTCGAATGCGAAAGCCCAACTTTTGATGCCGCCGCGGTCAACCGAATGATGAGCCTAGCTGCTTATGACTTGTCGCAGATGGGAGTTGTTGAACGGATACCGGGGCGGATGGGCTTCGGTGACAGTTTGCGGGTGCGACTGCCGCATCCCAAGGCGGGTGAGCCGGGGATCCTGATCGCGGGGCATATGGATACGGTGCACCCCGTCGGCACGCTGAACCACCTGCCGTTCCGCATTGACGGGGATATCTGCTATGGCCCCGGTATCCAGGACATGAAAGGCGGCAATTTCTGCGCGGTCGAAGCGCTGCGCCAGATCGAACGCGCGGGGCTGCAGACATCTTTGCCTGTGACGATCCTCTTCACCCCTGACGAGGAAGTTGGCACGCCATCGACGCGGGAATTGATCGAGGCCGAGGCCGCGCGCAACCGTTATGTTCTGGTTCCTGAACCGGCTCATCCGGATGGCGGCGTGACGATCGGTCGGTACGCCATTGCGCGGTTCAATCTTCGCACTGTCGGGCGGCCCAGCCATGCCGGCGCCCGTCTGGCCGACGGCAGGTCGGCCATTGCCGCGATGGCTCGTCGTATTGGCGAGATCGAGGCGATGACCGGTCCCGACTGCACCTTCAGCGTCGGTGTGATCCACGCAGGTCAGTGGGTGAACTGCGTATCGTCCAGTTGCGATGCCGAAGTGCTGAGCATGGCGAAACGTCAGGAAGACCTGGATGATGGCGTTACGCGGATGCTTGCGCTCGCGGGCGAAGCCGATGACGTTGTTTTCGAAGTGACGCGTGGCGTGACGCGACCCGTCTGGAAGCCTGATCAACCCGGTACGATGCAGATGTACGATCTTGCGCGCGAGATTGCCGGGGAGATCGGTTTCGATCTACCCTGCGCCAGTGCTGGTGGTGGCTCGGACGGGAATTTCACGGGCGCGATGGGGATCGCAACGCTGGACGGTCTGGGCGTTCGGGGCGCAGGCCTCCACACGCTCACCGAGCGTATCGAGGTTGCGAGCCTGCCCGAACGTGCCCGGTTGATGGCGGGGCTTCTGCTTCGGTTGGAATAGGCAACGATATGATGTGAAAGGCGTATTGAACCTGGCGCAAGGCGGTTTGAGGCGCATAGACGTTTGTAGCCATGTAGTGTTGACGCCTACCGTATCTTTGGGCCGATGCGATTGTCACTAATGTATTTCAAGTACGGTCGTCTAAAATCACCCTTCGGCTATCGTGCAGAACTGACGGTAAGAATCCGTAACCGGATTGGCTTGTCGAGGCCGTTCGCTACGCTGTTGCAGCAGCCGCCACAGGGCAATCACGGATATCAGCGTCCTCTTGCTCCCAAAGCCGGGGTGTTGCCGGATCAGTCCATTCGTTGTACCCTGAACTGGGGGAGAGCGATCCATGTGGCGGATTGTTGCCAAGTTCCTGGGACTGTTGTTTCTGTTTAAGGCCGCTCATGCGGGTCCTTTGTTTGATGCAGCAGAAATGGGTGAAACAACGACCGTCCGAGCCCTTTTGGAAAGCGGTGCGTCCGTCGATGAACGGGGGCCGAACGCGGCCACCCCATTGATCGTGGCAGCTTTGGCCGGAAAGTCGGAAACCGCCGCTGTTCTCGTCGACGCCGGTGCCGATGTCATGGCGCGCAATCGTAGCGGGTTCACACCCCTGCACGCAGCGGCCTATGGCGGTCAAATCGATGTAGCAAGGCTACTGATGGCCAATGGGGCGGATATCAACGCCAACACGAACCGCGCAGGAAAGACGCCGATCTACATGGCGGCCGACGAGGGCCATATCGACGTCGTGAAACTCCTGCTCGCCGAGGGCGCGGATGTCAGCAACGTGGACAAGAGCGGGTTCACCGTTTTGATCCGGGCAATGTTTCGAAAACGCTATGATGTTGTCTCAGTGCTCAAAAACCATGGTGCCAGATGCCCGCCACCGGAGGCGTTCGGCGATGAATTTCATCGTGCGTGCGAGCAAGCTGGTGAGTAGGGGAGGTTGAAGCCGTGAATATTCGTATATTCTTCGCAGGGTTTTGCCTTGCAGTTACCGCAACGGCCGCTGCCGCTGATGATCCGGTAAACACTGGACCTTTCGGGGAGGTGGCGATCAAGGGTTATGATACCGTCGCCTATTTCACGGAAAGCCGTGCGATCAAAGGTTCCAGCGATTTTGCGTATGAATGGCTCGATACACCTTGGCATTTTCACAGCGCAAAGAACCTTGAACTATTCAGGGCCAATCCCGTCAAATACGCCCCTCAATATGGAGGCTACTGTGCTTTGGGCGTAGGGCTGGGAACCCATGCGTCCGAAAACATCGACCCTGAAAACTCATGGCGGATCATTGATGGGAAGCTCTATTTCATTTCCGACCCGACTGGTGCTGAAATGCTCGACGGTCCCGGAGGTGATGCCGTCTTGGCCAAGGCGGACGCCAACTGGGAAGAGGTAAAGCCTGTCGCCGAGATGGATTATTCCAACTGACTCTTTCACCCGCCTGGTGCGAAGTGAAACACGATGTGTCCGTTGACATAGGTGTAAGGGAAAGCGTCGTTGGACGAGCCCTCGGACTTTCCATAAATCGGGCCGCATTCAGCACGACCCAAGGCGACGCCCGGCCGCTGCAGGCAAAGCTCGTTGTCGTGTACGTAAGCGGATCCCGTCGCGAACATCATGGGTGAGCGGAGCGCCATCGTACCTCCCTGTGATATCTGCACTAGTCCGGCTCCGCGCCCTTCGAAATTTCCGCGCCAAACCTCTCCGGTAATCAACCCTGCGAGTTCGTCCCCCGAAAGCGCTTTGCGGGTCCCGGGCTGAAAATCAAAAGGCCACCTTTGCAAGCCTGCACGGATCATAGCCTCGATTATGTAGTCGAGGTCTTCCGGCCTACGGAAATGTGCAAACAGAACCCCGTAGAGTTCGGCCGAGACATGCGGGGCGTAGTTCTCGGATGCATCTATCGCTTCCTTCGCTTTCTCGGGCTGGTCTGCTTCGATATAGGCTGCGCCGAGTATGTTGAAGTAGTCCTCAACACCCTGAGAGCTGTCCCGGATATCTTCCAGGATTTCAACTGCGCGTGCGGGGTTTCCGCTCAGGATATAGGACAGGCTGGCAGTATGCCGTGAATAGGACGGCAATAGCGGATTGAGCCGTAGTGCCTTTTCGAACTGCCTTACCGCTTCCTCATGCCGACCTGCGAACGTATGCACGAAGCTGAGAGATAACAAAGCCGCAGCGTCTCCGGGTGCGTTTTCCACCGCGAATTGCGCGGATCTCAACGCTTCTTCGTATCTACGATCTACGGCCTGCAACTCCCCCAGAATAGCGAACGGCAATCCTGCCTCGGGATCGATTTCCAGCGCGCGGCTCGCATGTTCATATGCGCGCTTTCGGGCAACCGGATAAGCGAGTACATCGTCGTAATTGCGCTGCATGATCAAAGCCTCGGTCCGTGCCTGAGCGGCAAAGGCCCGGGCAAACTCAGGGTCGATAGACGTCGCCTTCGAGTACAACGCCAGCGCTTCTCTCAAACCGGGCCGGAAACCGCTGCGCGCAGCTTCTTCGGCCCTGAGAAAATAGTCGTAAGCTTCGAGGTTGGAAGTCGGAAGCCGGCCAATTCTCTGTTGCTCTGAAAGGGTCAGGACGACTTCCAGTTGATTGAGTGTCCAGGTGATAATGTCGTCTTCGATGGCGAAGACGTCTGACGCATCACGCTCCAGCCTTTCGGCCCAGAGTGTCTGCCCGGTCGTGGTATCCGTCAGCCGGGCATTGACGAAAACGCGTTCTCCCGCTTTGCGGACGCTTCCGTCCAGAACGTAGCGCACCCCAAGCTCACGACCGATTTCGTTGCTTTCGATCTCGCTATCCTTGTACGCGAAGGCCGTGTTGCTTCCGACCACCATAAGACCGGAGATCTTGGAGAAATCCGTAATCAGGTCGTCTGTCAGACCATCTGCGAGATAGCTTTCCTGTGGAGGGAGGCCGCGGTTCTTAAATGGCAGGACCAGCAGCGTTGGTTGCGTGATTTCCGCAATACCCGCATCGGCGTCGGACCTATCAATAAGCAAGGCGATATCGTCGCGAACCAAGAAAAGGGCCACCGCTATACAAGCCATAATAGCCACCAGTGCGACAATTCCTGTGATCCCTTTGTTTGAACGTGGGGACTCTGTGGGTTCGCCGGATGCGTCTGCCAGCCTGAAGACTGCTATTGGCTCGGGGATGTTCTTGAGTTGATGAATGCCAGCGGGTTCAAACGTCCGACTGACTTTTCCGCGCGTATATTCAAAGACTTCTCGGGAAATGCATATCCCGCCAGGTCGAGCCAGGGGTTCAAGCCGTGCCGCCTTGTTCACACCGTCACCAAAGATGTCATCTCCATCGATGATCAGGTCACCCATGTTGACGCCAATCCTGAGTTCGATCTGCCGTTCCGGTTGAGTGGTGGTGTTTCTTTTGCCAATGGCCGCTTGTACTTCAATGGCGGCTTCTACGGCGTCGACGACGCTCGCGAATTCGGCAAGCAGCCCATCGCCCAGCAGTTTGACGATCCGGCCGTTTCTCCCTTCGATCGTCGGGGTCATTATGGTCCGGCGCAGGTCGCCGAGGCGTTCGAACGTGCCCGCTTCATCCTCCGCCATCATGCGGCTATAGCCGACCACGTCTGCTGCGAATATGGCGGCAAGCCTTCGTTCCAAGATCGCCCCTCTCTTTCGAAGTTCCAGGCGGCGGCCTTGAGGGTAACAAGCTAGAGACATGATGGAAACTGCACCATGCTTATGTCGTTTCCGAACTTGCTCCTGCTAAGCGCTGCTTTTGCCGCCGGCACGGGCAATGATCTTCCGGACAAGACAGAGCTACTCCCAAGATCATTTGCGCGCCGCTTTGGGTTCCAAGAGACGCATATTCTTGCATGAATCGGTTGGGTGGAGCGGAAACCAAGCGAATCAATCCTTTGAGCGATCGGCCTTGATTGTTAAGCTTGATCAACCGGCGAGGTTTCGCCGTGATTAATGGCAGAGGTTTAGTCAATGTTGAGATTAATATCTGTAGCTGCCCTGACCTTGACCACCTTCCCGGCTCTGGCCCAGCTAAGACCATCCGCCGAGGACATCGCCGCGCTGCCCAAGACCTATTCACCCTATGTGGAGCGGAGTACGAGAAGCGGAGGCTTCGCCGAAAACCTGCTGTGGGGTGATACGCATCTTCATACGAGCTTCTCAATGGATGCGGGAATGATTGGCACGGCGCTGGGACCGGCAGATGCTTACCGTTTTGCGCGCGGAGAGACAGTGACTTCCAACACCGGGCAAAGGGTTCGCGCCGTGCGCCCGCTCGATTTCCTGGTGGTTGCGGACCATGCGGAGAACCTCGGGGTTCCGCTGCTTCTGGCCGAGGGCGACCCGGACCTGTTGAACACTGAATACGGACGACGCTTCTACGACCTGATCCAGTCGGGCGACGCCTATGGTGCCTATGATCTTTGGGGCCGTGAAGGCATGACGCAGTTTACAGATGTAATTGATGATGCGGACATAAACCGGACCACGTGGGATCGGCAGATCGAAATCGCCGAAGAGTTCAACGAGCCGGGGGTGTTCACGGCAATGCTTGGCTTTGAATGGACGATGAGCGGAACTCTTGAAGATCCGGGAAACTTGCATCGCGTGGTGGTCTTCCGTGATGGCGCCGATAAAGTCTCGCAGGTGTTGCCGTTTTCACTGTTCGACGGACAGGATGTCGAGCAGCTTTGGGCCTACATGCAAGGTTATGAGGACGCGACCGGAGGACAGGTTCTGGCGATCCCGCACAATGGCAATGTCTCGAACGGAAAGATGTTCGCCATCGAGCGGATGAATGGAGAACCGATCAACGCAGACTATGCCCGGATGCGGATGCGCTGGGAACCGCTGGTCGAAACCACCCAGATCAAGGGCGACAGCGAGGCTCATCCATTTCTGTCGCCAGAGGACGAGTTCGCGGATTACGGCACATGGGACAAGGCGGATATCGGAGGCATAATTCCCAAGAAACCCGAGATGTTGCCGCACGAATATACGCGAACAGCACTCCAAATCGGTCTGCAGCAACTTGGGGAAATCGGAGAAAACCCCTTCAAAATGGGACAGATCGGATCTTCTGACAGCCACACAGCCTTGTCGACGACCCGTGACGAGAACTTCTTTGGCAAGATGTCTTCCGGTGAACCAAGCCCGGACCGCCACAAGAGTTACGTCATCCAGGCCTTTGGTGGAGACGAAAGCCTGTCGACCTTCGAATATGACGTATTGGCATCGGGTCTTGCCGCTGTCTGGGCGCGCGAGAACACCCGCGAGGCGATTTTCGACGCAATGCAGCGCAAGGAGGTCTACGCGACTACCGGAACCCGGATAACCGTTCGCCTGTTCGGCGGTTGGGATTACGCAGAGGAAGAGCTTTACCGTCCGGACGTTGTCGAGATTGGGTACGACAGAGGCGTTCCCATGGGGGGCGATCTGCCGCCAGCGGCACAAGGTGCCAATGCTCCGGTCTTCATGGTCGGCGCGATGAAGGACGCGTGGTCGGGCAACCTCGACCGGATCCAGATTATCAAGGGATGGGTCGACGCCGGCGGGCAACGTCAGGAGCGCATCTATGACGTTGCTGTCTCTGACAGGCGCAAGATTGGCGCCGATGGGCGCGCGACCGGGCCGGTAGGGAACACAGTCGACGAAGCCGAGGCGACCTGGACCAACACGATAGGCGCCCCTGAGCTTCGCGCAGTTTGGAAAGACCCTGACTTCGACCCCAGCCTTCCGGCGGTGTATTACGCACGCGTTCTCGAAATCCCGACACCAACGTGGCAAGCATATGACGAAAAGCGCTTCGGCATCAAAATGGAGGCCGAAAGCGTTCCACGTAGCCACCAGGAACGCGCTTACACATCACCCATTTGGTACACCCCCGAGGGATGATGGTTGGGTAGGTCACGCCTGCATTTGTGACGACATGTTATGGTCGCATTCCTATGTATCTTCAGGCGCAATCGTTTTGACAGTCTTTGATGGCATCCTTTGCGGTTGGTCACAGATCTCCTGTCGAATTCGCGTTCAAGGTAAACTCGGTATGCGCCGCGGTCTTGGTTCGCTGGGCGTTGATCCATCGGAGATAGGCCTGGACGACGAAGGGTGAGCGCCTGCGCACCGCTTTCACAGAGCACTCGCGTGCTGCAATTTCCTTCTGTCAAAGTTGCTGTTGATTTGCACACCTTCTCATCGGGCGTGATCGCGCCGCAGGGGCTTCGTTCAACACCGACTTGTTCGGCCTCAGGCTATTGATTTAGCGCAAGGAACAATCTGGCGACTGTGTCAGATAATCTCCTCCAAGGGAGTTGGATGAAGGCTTTGCAACCAACTCAATTGCAGGGAGGGGAAGGTCATGGTCATCAGCGCAACGTTCGACGCGGGGCTGGAAGGATGGACGGTCAATAACGGAACCGAAGCCTACATGGCGACAGGAGGCAATCCAACCGGGCACATCACCGGTGCCGAGGGCGGCGGTGGTATTTGGGCTTATCTGGCCTCTGCGGCTTTTCTTGGTGACTTAGAGAGCTACTACGGCGGGACGCTCACGTTCGACATGAAGCAGGACGTCCTGACGTCACAATACTACGACGAAGCAGACGTGATCCTGACGGGCGGAGGATACACGATCGTCAACGATGCCGGTGACAACCCGGGTACTGACTGGACTTCTTACAGCTTGGACCTCGAACTGGGCGGTGGCTGGCGAATTGGCAGCGCGAGCGGAAGGATCGCGACCGAGGCCGAAATTCGCGCGGTTCTGGCAGACCTCACCAGTTTTTCTATCAGGGGAGAGTTTGTCTCCGGCACGACAGGGGATTTCAGCGCGCTGGACAATGTCGTGCTGACCGAGGGGATCCCGATACCGTGGGATGGCAATGCGCCTACCATAACGTCGACCTTCGATACGGATATTGACGGCTGGTCGTTCATCGCGGATGTCAGGGAATTTCGTCAGGTTGACGTCGGCGGGAACCCCGACGGCTATCTTGAAGGTGTCGACTATGCGACGGGCGAAGTCTGGTATTTCGTCGCCGCCGAAAAGTTCCTGGGAGACAAGAGTGCGTTTTACGGCGGCACGCTGTCCTTCGACTTGAGGCAGAGCTCACTGTCGAGCCAGTTTGATGCGAATGATGTGGTATTGATCGGAGGCGGGATCACCCTCGTCCTAAACCACGCTCATCCCGGGACCGACTGGACAAACTACTCGCTGGACTTGAGCACGGCTTCTGACTGGCGCGTTGGCACCGAAAGCGGTGCCGTTGCAACCGAGGTCGAGATACGCACGGTCCTGGCCAACCTCACCGCGCTGCATATCCGTGGCGAGTACGTGTCCGGATCGGATACGGGTGCGCTGGACAACGTGATCATGCAGGCGGCGGAGAATGTTCAACGCTTTACCCCGCCAAATCTGGCGACGCCGGTAGACAGCTACACGACGCTCGAGGCGGCCATTGCTGATGCAGCTTCAGGCGACCGGATCAAGGTTCTGACACCAGCCTTGCCAAGCACCAGCTCAGGTGGGGTCGCAGTTGATGTGAACGACCTGACCATCGAAGGAGCCCACCCATATGCCGAAGCTCTGCAATTGTCTGGCACCGCCCGAAAGCTGACACTTGCTGGTACTTCGCAGTTTGATGTCACCGGCACCGCGGGGTCGGATACGATCATCGGCAACGAAGGTGCGAACACGATCCTGGGCGGCAGTTCGGGCGATGATCTGCGCGGCGCTGGCGGCGCAGACGAGATCAGGGGCGGAGCTTATGCCGACACGATCCGTGCGGGCAACGGGAACGACACTGTCTACGGCGACAACGGGTTGGACGTGATCTACCTGCAATCGGGCCGTGACGTGTTCCACGACAACGATCAGGAAGGTCCTTTCGGTCACGACCTGATCTATGGCTGGACCGGGCAGGACACGATCCTTGCAAGGGGCGGCAATGACACGATCTGGGCCGGGCAGGATGCCGACAGCGTCGAGGGCGGGATCGGCGACGACCAGATCCACGGCGGCAGTTATGGCGACACGATCAAGG
>NZ_JBHRXI010000017.1:0-215302 GCF_042648365.1 Lutimaribacter marinistellae
GTGCCTTGCTCGCCCTGCTTCAGGATGAAGGCCTTCTGCGCCTCCGTGAACTTCGATGCTTTCATGCGATTCCGCTCCTCTCCCAGCCAAGGAAATTTAGCGGAAAACTCCAGCTCCGAACGATCCAGTTTTCAAGGGGGCAGAGCAACCGAAAGTTGCGCCCGCAGAGAAGGTCTGGAAGGAGCCCGCAGTGCCGGATGATGCAAAGCGAACAAATGCCCGCTTTGCATCTCTGAAAAGAAACCTCGGCGCAAATGGAAGGTGTTTATCTACCCGACTTCGAGCGCAAACAAGGCGCCGTCTGGATCACGAAGGACGAGCCCTTGGGCTCGAGCAGCTTTGTCTGCACCTTGAGATATCAAACGCGCGCCGTTGATCTCCGCAAAATTGCTCGCATCGGAGACGGAAGTAACCTTGATGCTCGGCACCCAAGCCGGGTTTGAGCGTCTTGGCCAAGTTGAGGCATATTGAACTGCAACAACATCGCCCGATGGCCCGGAGAAAGATACACGTTCCAGCTCGCGTTTCGGAGACATCTGCCATTCGAAAAGCTCAGCATAAAACGCTTTCGGAAATTGATCGCCGCTACCCACGTACACTTCAGGCCCGAACTGTCGGTGCGGCACAGGGAAGCTGTGCCGTGAGAGGGACAGTCCGAAAAGCACGCCGAGCGGATCGCGGACGAGCGCATTGCGACCGACGCCAGGAACCTCGAATGGCGTTCGAACAATTTCACCTCCGAGCGCATCGGCGTGCTTTAACGCGGCATCGACGTCGGGGACTTCAACGTAAGCGATCCAACTATTTTTGTGGCGCGGAGGTGTCACGGCGAAACCGGCACCTGCTTCGTCGCCCAATAGCGCGAGGACGAAATCCTTCTCACCGCCGCCCCAAGCAAAGTCTGTCGCCCGCTCGACTTGGTAGGTCCAGTCGGCGATGTGCTGGTAGAAATCCATTGAACGCTCTCTGTCCGAAGTAAAAAGATCGTGCCACACGATCTGCCCGGCTTTTGACTGCGTCATCGACTTACCTCCTGACATCTTTGAGTTTCTTGACGCCGCGAACCATCTTCCCAAACGCCTTATCCCGCGACCTGCGTTCCGCAAGGCTGGCCGAATTGAAGGCATCTTCGGCCAAGAGTTTGCGCCATCTCCCCAGCCGAAGAGCATTGAGGGCACCTTGTTCGACGGCCTTCAGTACAGCGCATCCCGGCTCGGTCTCGTGCTGACAGTCGTTAAAGCGACAACCTGCGGCAAGCTCCTGAATGTCGGCAAACAAGTCATTGATCCCGTCCGCCGCATCGGTGAGCTGCAATTCTCGCATGCCGGGGGTGTCGAGGATCAAACAACCATTGGGTATCGCATGAAGCTCGCGCCTCGTTGTTGTATGCCGTCCTTTTGCATCGTCCTCACGAATGGCCTGGGTCTCGATGGATTGGCTTTCGAGCAAGGCATTCGTCAGCGTCGACTTTCCAACGCCGGAGGAGCCCAGAAACGCCACCGTCTTGCCCGGCCTGCACCACGAGGACAGTTGAGTCCGAGGCGCGCTTCCGCGGGCGTCCAGTGCGACCACCTCGATCATCTCCGACACAGCGCGGGCCGCATCGGTATAGCTTTGCGGGTCCGTCGAAAGGTCTGTCTTTGTCACGACGATGACGGGTGTGATGCCGGCCTCCAATGCCAGAGCGGCATAGCGTTCGAGCCGGGCCACCTTGA
The DNA here is from genome assembly GCF_042648365.1 of Lutimaribacter marinistellae. NCBI lineage: Bacteria > Pseudomonadati > Pseudomonadota > Alphaproteobacteria > Rhodobacterales > Roseobacteraceae > Lutimaribacter > Lutimaribacter marinistellae. Next base: position 1,716 of record NZ_JBHRXI010000017.1, read on the forward strand.
AGTCCTGATTGCAGGACGTGACAATGAAGGCTGTATCAATGTTCGCGGCAATCAGTTGTTCCTGCCGGTCTGTGCCAGGTGCGCGCCGCTTGATTAGGCTTGTGCGCTCAAGAACCCGACTGGGTTGCAGGTGCGAGGGATTCAGCATCAACCAATCACCGACAGTCGCATCCGGCCTGGGAGGAAGCATAGCATCAACACTGTAACCGAGAACGTGCAGTCCATTGCGATGCACTTCAACGACGCGAGCGGGAGGTGTCGCGGTTAGCTCGTCTACGCTGATCTGCTGAGCGAAAAAGGGTTGCCATCCCAGTGCCTGAAGAGGGTTAAGATTGGTGCGTGTTCCGAAGCTGCGAGCGCGCTGCGGAAGGAAATCCGTGTAGTCCCGACTCATGGGGTGTCCACTTTCATGTCTCTTGCCCAAGCTTTTCTTGGGCGCTGCTGGTAGGAAACGAATGTGCACATCAGGACATTCCGTAAGCATCAAGCCTACGGAAGCGCTTCAATTGTTCGATGTACACTGGGAGGCGTTCTGCCTCCCCTCCTTACCAGGACATGAAGTCTCCATTTCGGACAGGAATTGAGTAGGGTATGGCAACACATAACGCAAGTGCTGCCGATTGATATGGACTTCTTCTTTGATAATTAGGAGCGGCCTTTCGACGGGACGAAAGGAAAGCCAACTATGTCCAGCATAGTGGGCCAACACGGTTTGCGGACACCCCCAAACAATATGGCAGCTATTCTGGATGACCGTGTCTGATTGGCTCCCGTGATCCGTTCTTCTGAAGAGTCTTGGGTTTGAATTTGGTTTGTTCCTCCTACTATGAGACTAACGAGGCGAAAAAGGCGTTTCTGTGAAGAAAAAGCGGGTTAGTTCAATTATTTGGATGAGCTGCGGCACGCAGGTTCTTTCCGTGTTGGCGGTGCGTAGATGCAGTCTGCCAACGTCGCCATGTTCAGGCTGGCGATGAAGGCGCTTTCCGCCTTGGCCAGCCGGTTCTTGAGCCGACATGTCGGCGTTAGCGTGCAGGCATTTCCCTGCGGCGCAAAGCATTCGACAAGGGCTTGATCCGCTTCGAGCAGCGAGACAACCTCGCCAAGCCGGATATCGTCAGCTGGACGCGCCAGTATGGCGCCTCCTCCTCCGCCACGGCTGGTTTTCAGTAATCCGTTTGAGGCCAGGGTCGAAACGACTTTGGCCAGATGGTTACGGGAAACGCCGAATTCGGTGGCCAGTTCGGCGGTGCTGAAGGCCCTGTCGGGTGCGCCGGCGAGGCGCATCAGGACCCGCAGTCCGTAGTCGGTGAAAGAGGTGAGCCGCATTGTCACTCCTATGAATTAGTATTTGAGATACGTATTGATGCATACTAATCAGTAAATCAAATACTGGTTCAGCGGAGGCAGGCACTTCGCACGAGATCGGGGGACACCGATGAAACTCACTACAGCTCAACGCATACGCGACTGGACCGGTCCAGCCTTGCTGACCTACGGGTTCCGTCCATTTTTCTTTGGCGCTGCTGTCTGGGCGGCGCTGGCCATGGTGCTCTGGATCGGGGTGCTGACAGGGCAGGGCACGCTGCCCACCGCTCTGGATCCCGTTTCATGGCATGCGCATGAATTCCTGTTCGGCTATCTTGGCGCGGTCGTCGCCGGGTTTCTGCTGACGGCGGTGCCGAACTGGACGGGACGCTTGCCCATTGTCGGCTGGCCGCTGGCCGGGCTTGTGGCATTGTGGTTGGCCGGGCGGGCAGCGATGGCCGTGTCCGCCGGACTTCTGCCCGAATTGGCCGCCGTGATCGATCTGTCCTTTTCGGTCGTGCTCGCGGCTATCATCGCCCGAGAGATCGTGGCTGGAAAGAACTGGCGCAACCTGATCGTGCTGGGCATGCTCTGCGTCATGATCCTTGGCAACGGCGTGTTCCATTGGGAAGTGGCCAAGGGGTCCTACGCGGCGCAGGGCTATGGTTTGCGTTTGGGTCTTGCCGCAGGGATCATGATGATTGCGGTGATTGGCGGGCGCATCGTGCCGTCCTTTACGCGCAACTGGCTGGTGAAGCGGGGCGCAACGCGCCTTCCGGTCCCGCCGATGCAGGTGTTCGATCGGTTGGCGCTGTTGGGACTGATGAGCGCTTTGCTTCTCTGGGTCGCGCTGCCTACGGCTTTCGTAACTGGGGCCACGTTGTTGATCGCAGGGGCACTTCACGTGGGGCGCTTGTTTCGCTGGGCCGGGGCGCAGACACTGTCAGAGCCCTTGGTCTGGGTGTTGCACGCAGGCTATGCCTTTGTCCCGCTGGGCGCACTGGCAATAGGGGCAGAAGTGCTGCTGGGGACATCGGTAAGCGGCGCGGTCCAGCATCTTTGGATGGGAGGTGCGCTTGGCCTGACGACGCTGGCGGTGATGACACGCGCCACGCTGGGCCATACGGGACAGGAATTGACGGCGGGACCGGGAACAGTGGGCATTTACGGGGCTATGATCGCCGCGGTACTTCTGCGAGTGGCTGCGGGGCTGTGGCCCCAACATGCCGCCGCTTTGCATAGCCTGTCGGGTCCGGCGTGGATCGCATCCTTTGCCGGATTTTCCACGGTATACGGTCCGCTTCTGCTGTGCCAACGTTCCGCAAAAGCCGCCTGATGCGATGAGCATGGGCTGGTTCGAATTCGCCACTGCTTATCTGGCCTTCTTCCTGACGCATTCCATACCCATGCGTCCGCCTGTTCGCCCTTGGCTGCAGATGCGGCTGCGGCACAGAGGCTTCACGGTGGCGTACTCGCTGTTGTCACTGGCGGCGCTGGTATGGATCATCGGCGCGGCGAGCCAAGCGCCCCATTTGCCGCTCTGGGCCTGGGCACCCTGGTAAAACCATATCGTTTTAGCGCTGATGCTGCCCGTGTGCCTGATCTTGGCACTGTCGGTTGCCCGGCCAAATCCACTGTCGTTCGGAGGGGCACGGAACACGGACTTCGACCCGGGCCACCCTGGCGTCGTGCGGTTGACGCGGCATCCGCTGTTGTTCGCGCTGGCGCTTTGGGCGGCCGCGCATGTTGTGCCAAACGGCGACGTGGCCCACCTCTTGCTGTTTGGGACCTTAGCGCTGTTTGCCGTGTTGGGCGGGAGGCTTGTAGACCGGCGCAAGAAACAAGAAATGGAGCCGGACTGGCAGAATACGATCAACGCGGTGGCATGCACCTCCTGGGCCTCCACGCTGAGGGGCCCGGTTCCGCTTAAGCGTCTACTGCTGGGTGTCGCGCTTTATGTTGGTCTCATCTGGACGCATCCCTACCTGTTGGGGGTCAGCCCTCTGCCATAAGGACATGCATCCGACGCGTCAGCTTGCTGCGTCGTCGATCAGGGGGGTAGGTTTGGCAAAGCGGCTCAGGTCGTCGCGATCCGCGATGCTGATCCGGCTGCCATTTACTGTCACGCCATAGGGCTGGAGCCCCTTGAACGCCCTGCTTAAATTTTCCGGCGTCATCCCAAGGACAGAGGCAAGGCGGCGCTTCTCGAATTCCAGTTCGAAATGCTCTACCTGCCCGGAGCGGTCCTGTTGCCGCAAAAGGTAATTGGCCAGCCGCTCCAAGGAACTGCGCAGCTTCAGGTCCTTTTGTGCCTTGATGACTGAGCGATAACACAGTGCCAGCTCGGACACGATCGCCCGCGCGAAATTGCCATCCGCTTCGAAAACAGCGCGCACGTCCTGGCTGGGGATCAGGGCGATACGGCTCTTTTCCAGCGTACGCGCGGACATGAGGTAGGGAGCGTCTCGGATCGTCGCGGCCAGAATGAAAGTCGAGATCGGCCGGACCGTCGCCATGCTGGTTTCGCGTCCGTTCCAGCTGCAAAACAGATCCACCGTACCGGAAAGCACCACGTGGAGGAAATCGCTTGGTTCGCCTTCCGAGATCAGCTCGATCTGGGGCGGAAAATTCTGAACGTAGGCCCCACGCATGAGCGATTGAAACTGCTCATCCGCCATGTCCTTGAACAAATGCAGCGCCTTTACATCCGGAAAACTCGACTCGTGCATCAGTATCGGCTCAGCTTCTGTGGTGATTGATGTTTTTCGCGCGGACATCTGACATTTGTCATCAAGTCGCGTGACCAATTGTCCATGTCTACTTGATAGCGCATCAGACGGCTTCTGACAAATTCCCGTAACGCATTTATTTCTCTTAACTTTTCTCGGTTTCTGATCTGGATCAAGTTCGATTTGTGCTCTGCCCACAAGGGTATTGGCAATCCCGTACGGGATACCGACGCCATTCTCTTAGGAGGGCCTGCCATGCAGACCGTAGCCACGGCCTCACCCGCGGAACAGAACCGCGCACTTGGGCTGAGCACGATCGCCTTCACCGCCTGCTTCGCGGTCTGGACGATCTTTTCCATCATCGGCGTTGCCATCAAGAGCGAGTTGGGTCTCAGCGAGTCCCAGTTCGGCCTGTTGGTGGCAACGCCCATCCTGACCGGTTCGATCACCCGGCTGTTCTTGGGGGTCTGGACTGAGAAATACGGCGGTCGGCTGGTCTTTACCGCGCAGATGCTGCTGACGGCGCTGGCCACCTTGGCGCTGACGCTGGCCGACAGCTATGTGATGTACCTGATTGCGGCGCTGGGCATCGGCCTTGCGGGCGGATCCTTCATCATCGGTGTGGCCTATGTCAGCCGCTGGTACGACGCCGGGCACCAGGGCACTGCGCTGGGCATCTTCGGGGCTGGCAACGTCGGCGCGGCGGTGACCAAGTTCATCGCGCCTTTCGTCATGGTGGCCTACGGCTGGCACGGCGTGGCCTATGTCTGGGCGGCCGGTCTCGCGATTATCGCGATCGTCTTTTTCCTTTTTGCCAAGGATGACCCCGAACTTGTCGCGCGTCGGCAAAAGGGGATCAAGGCGCCCAGCCTTTCGCAACAGTTCGCACCGCTGAAGAACCTGCAGGTCTGGCGCTTCTCGCTCTACTATTTCTTCGTGTTCGGTGCCTTCGTTGCCTTGGCGCTTTGGATGCCGCATTACCTGATCGACGTATACAGCGTCGATGTGAAGACCGCCGGCATGGCCGCCGCTTCCTTCAGCCTGTCGGCCTCTCTGTTCCGCGCCTATGGCGGTCACCTCAGCGACAAGTTTGGGGCACGCCAGGTCATGTACTGGACCTTTGGTTTCGCGCTGGTGCTGCTGTTCATGCTATCCTACCCGCCCACCGATTACGTCATTCATGGCAAGAGCGGTCCGATCAGCTTCTCGACCTCGATGAGCTTCTGGCCCTTTATCGCCGTGCTGTTCACGCTGGGGTTCTTCATGAGCCTCGGCAAGGCGGCCGTGTTCAAGCACATCCCCGTCTACTACCCGCAACACGTTGGCGCGGTAGGCGGTCTGGTGGGCATGATCGGTGGCCTTGGCGGGTTCATCCTGCCGATCATCTTCGGTGCCGCGCTTGACCTGACCGGGATCTATACCTCGTGCTTCGCGATCCTGTTCGGCCTGGTGGCCGTGGCGCTGACATGGATGCACCTGTCGATCCGCGCGATGGAACGCAAGGCACATGGCGAGATCCTCGACAAACTGCCTGCTCTGCCCGAGATGCAGGAAATCCACCACCCCGAACATACCGCCATGCCGCGCGTGCTGGAAGACTGGCGCCCCGAAGACCAGAGGTTTTGGGAAGAAAAGGGCCGCGCTGTCGCACGCCGCAACCTGTGGATCTCTATCCCCGCGCTGCTGCTGGCCTTCTCGGTCTGGATGGTCTGGTCGATGGTCGTGGCCAAGCTGCCAGCCATCGGGTTCGACTTCAGCACCTCGCAGCTCTTCTGGCTTGCGGCCCTGCCGGGCTTGTCGGGCGCGACACTACGAATCTTCTATAGCTTCATGGTGCCGATCTTTGGCGGACGCCTGTGGACGACTCTGTCGACCGCCTCGCTTTTGCTGCCCGCCATGGGCATCGGATATGCCGTACAGAATCCTGATACGCCTTACCTGATCTTCCTCACTCTTGCGCTGCTCTGCGGTTTTGGCGGCGGCAACTTTGCCTCCTCGATGGCAAACATCTCCTACTTCTTCCCGAAGGCGGAAAAGGGCAACGCGCTGGCGCTGAACGCAGGTCTGGGCAACCTCGGCGTGTCGGTCATGCAGTTCCTCGTGCCGATCGTCATCACCATGGGCGTCTTCGGCGCCATGGGCGGTGAGCCGGTCCAACTGACAGCGGGCGGTGAGCTGTGGCTGCAGAACGCGGGCTTTGTCTGGGTGCCGTTCATCCTGATCGCCACGGCGGCGGCCTGGCTGGGCATGAACGACATCGCCGATGCCAAGGCCAGCTTCCGTGAGCAGGCGGTCATCTTCAGCCGCAAGCAGAACTGGCTGATGTGCATCCTCTACACCGGCACCTTCGGCAGCTTCATCGGCTATTCCGCGGGCTTCCCACTGCTGACCCGGATCGCCTTCCCGGACGTGAACGCGCTGCAATTCGTCTTCCTTGGTCCGCTTGTGGGTGCGCTGAGCCGTGCCGCGACCGGCTGGGTCTCGGACAAGTGGGGCGGTGGTCGCGTGACCTTCTGGGTCTTTGCCGGGATGATCGTTGCAGTCTTTGGTGTGATCTCCTCGCTGGATGCGGGCAGCTTCGTGGGCTTCTTCGCGGCCTTCATGGCGCTCTTTTTCCTCACCGGTGTGGGCAACGCGTCCACCTTCCAGATGATCCCCGCGATCATGGGCAAGGAGATCCCGCGCCTGATGCCGGAACTGGACGCCGCCGCGCGCCGGAAGCAGGCGGAACGCGAAAGTGCCGCAATCATCGCCTTCACCTCGGCCATTGCCGCCTACGGTGCCTTCTTCATCCCCAAGGCCTACGGCACGTCGCTTGCGATGACCGGCTCTCCGGTCGGGGCGCTCTGGGGCTTCCTGGTCTTCTACGCGGTGTGCCTTGCCATCACCTGGGCCGTCTACACGCGGCGCGGTGGGCTGCTCCACGACGTCGAACATGGCCGCGTGCCAGCCGAAGCAACCGCGCAACCCGCCGAATGATCGAAACATGCCGTCGGGCGACTCATGTCGCCGCCCGACCCCCGACATCAGGAAAGGAAGCGAGATGAGCCACCTTCTCGACAGATTGAACTTTCTCCAGTCCAAGAGCCTGGAACAGTTCTCCAACGGTCACGGTGAAGTCACCCGTGAAAACCGCGACTGGGAGGACACCTATCGGAACCGCTGGCGGCACGACAAGATCGTACGCTCGACCCACGGGGTGAATTGCACCGGATCCTGTTCGTGGAAGATCTACGTCAAGTCCGGGATCGTCACTTGGGAAACCCAGCAGACCGATTATCCACGCACCCGGCCCGACCTGCCCAACCACGAACCGCGCGGCTGCGCGCGTGGTGCCTCATACAGCTGGTATCTGTATAGCGCGAACCGGGTGAAAAACCCGCTGGTGCGCGGACGACTGATGAAGATCTGGCGCAAGATGCGCGAGACGATGACGCCTATCGAGGCCTGGACCAAGCTTCAGGACGATCCTGTCCTGCGCGCCTCCTACACAGAAACGCGCGGCAAGGGCGGGTTCGTCCGTGCCACATGGGACGAGGCGACGGAAATCACCGCCGCCGCGAACGCCTATACCGCCAAGACCTATGGCCCCGACCGGATATTCGGCTTTTCGCCCATCCCGGCCATGTCGATGATCTCATATGCCGCCGGGTCGCGTTACCTGTCGTTAATGGGGGGCGTCTGCATGTCCTTCTACGACTGGTACTGCGACTTGCCGCCCGCCTCCCCCATGACATGGGGCGAACAGACCGACGTTCCGGAATCGGCCGATTGGTACAACGCTGGCTACCTGCTGCTCTGGGGCTCGAACGTGCCGCAGACCAGAACACCGGACGCGCATTTCTACACCGAGGCGCGCTATCGCGGCACCAAGTCCGCCGTTATCTGCCCGGACTATTCCGAGGCTGCCAAGTTCGGCGATGTATGGCTGAATGCCAAGCAGGGCACCGATGCCGCTTTGGCCATGGCCTTTGGTCACGTCATCCTGCGCGAATTCCACCTTGATCGGCAGGCCGAGTATTTCGAGGACTACTGCCGCAAGTATTCCGACTTCCCCATGCTTGTGAAGATCGAGGAAAAAGACGGCAAGATGATCCCGGGCCGCTTCCTGCGCGCCGACGATCTGGACGGCAAGCTGGGCGAAGAGAACAACCCGGAATGGAAAACCGTAGCCTATGACGAGGTCACCGGGACGCTGGTCGCGCCCAACGGGTCGATCGGCTATCGCTGGGGCGGAAGCGCCGGGCCGCTGCGCAAGGTTGCTGGGGAGGGCAAGACCGGGATGTCCGGCGATGCCGAGATGACTACGGCGCGCTGGAACCTCGAGGAACGCGCTGCCGGTGCCGAAACCCGTCTGCGCCTGTCGCAGATCCTCGACGGCGACCACGATGACGTCATCGGGGTCGATTTCCCTTATTTCGGCGCGGACGCCACCAAAGCCTTCACCACCGGGGATAGCCGCCCCAACGTGTTGACCAAGAACGTGCCGGTGAAGCGTATCCAGACCGCCGATGGCGAGGTGGCCGTCGCCACCGTCTTTGACCTGTTCTGCGCCAACTATGGGCTGGATCGTGGTTTGGGCGGCGACTGGGTCACAAGCGACTACACCCAAGACGTGCCCGGGAGCCCTGCCTGGGCGGCGAAGATCACCGGTGTGAAGGCCGACAAGATCATCCATGTCGCCCGTGAATTTGCGCAGACCGCCGAAAAGACCAATGGCAAGTCGATGATCATTATCGGGGCCGCGATGAACCATTGGTACCACATGGACATGAACTATCGTGGCGTCATCAACATGTTGGTGATGTGTGGCTGCGTGGGTCAGTCCGGAGGCGGCTGGGCTCATTACGTTGGGCAGGAAAAGCTGCGGCCGCAGACCGGCTGGCAACCGCTGGCCTTCGCGCTGGACTGGGGTCGCCCGCCGCGGCACATGAACTCGACCTCGGCTTGGTATGCCCACACCGACCAGTGGCGCTATGAAACGCTTACGGCCGGAGAGATCCTGTCGCCCACCGCGCCCGAGGGCGACTGGGACGTGTCTCTGATCGACTACAACATCCGCGCCGAACGCATGGGATGGCTGCCCTCGGCGCCGCAGTTGAAAACCAACCCGCTGGAGGTGTCGAAACAGGCCAAGGCGGCAGGCAAGGAGATACCCGCCTATGTCGCCGAACAGCTGAAGTCCGGCGCGCTGGAAATGTCCTGCGAGGATCCGGATGCCCCGGAAAACTGGCCGCGCAACCTGTTCGTCTGGCGGTCGAACCTTCTGGGGTCCTCGGGAAAGGGGCACGAATACTTCCTCAAGCACCTGCTTGGCACCGACAACGGGGTAATGGGCGAGGAAGGCCGGCAACTGCCGAAAGAGGCCAAGTGGCACAAGGATGCGCCGCGCGGCAAGCTTGACCTGCTGGTGACCATCGACTTCCGCATGAGCACGACAGCGGTCTATTCCGACATCGTCCTGCCCACGGCCAGCTGGTACGAAAAGAACGACCTCAACACCAGCGACATGCACCCGTTCATCCACCCGCTGCAGGCAGCGGTGGACCCGGCGTATGAGTCCAAGTCCGATTGGGAAATCTTCAAGGCTATTGCCTACAAGGTGCAGGAAGTCGCGCCGGAAATCCTCGGGAAAGAAACCGACATCGTTGCTTTGCCGATCCTGCACGACACGCCCGGAGAACTGGCGCAGGACCAGGTGCGCGACTGGAAGAAGGGCGAATGTGACCTGATCCCCGGCAAGACCGCGCCGAACTACATCGCGGTCGAGCGGGACTACACCGCCATCGGTGATCGCTTCACCGCGCTTGGGCCGCTGATGGACAAGCTGGGCAACGGTGGCAAGGGCATCTCGTGGAAGACTGAGCATGAAGTCCAGCACCTGCGCGACCTGAACGGTGTCTGGGAGGACGGCCCGGCCAAGGGGTGCGCCAAGATCGTATCGGATATCGACGCGACCGAGGTGGTTCTGATGCTGGCCCCCGAAACCAACGGCGAGGTCGCGGTCAAGGCATGGGATGCGCTGTCCAAGGCCACAGGCCGCGATCACACCCACCTTGCCCTGCCCAAGGAAGACGAGAAGATCCGGTTCCGCGACATCGCCGCGCAACCGCGCAAGATCATCTCTTCACCCACATGGTCGGGACTGGAGTCGGAAAAGGTCTGCTACAACGCGGGCTATACCAACGTGCACGAGTTGATCCCCTGGCGCACTCTGACCGGTCGTCAGCAGCTGTATCAGGATCACCTGTGGATGCGTGCCTTTGGCGAAGGGTTCATGACGTACCGGCCGCCGGTTGACCTGAAAACCATCACCAAGGAGGTGCAGGACGAGGGCGACAGCCTTGTGCTGAACTTCATTACCCCGCACCAGAAATGGGGCATCCACTCGACCTATTCCGACAACCTCTTGATGCTGACGCTTAACCGTGGCGGGCCGGTGATCTGGATATCCGAGAACGACGCGAAAAAGGCCGGCATCGTCGATAACGACTGGGTCGAGCTCTACAACGTGAACGGTGCTCTGACGGCGCGAGCGGTGGTCAGCCAGCGAATGAAGGACGGAACGACCTTCATGTATCACGCCCAGGAAAAGATCGTGAACACGCCCGGATCTGAAAAGACCGGCCATCGCGGCGGCATCCACAACTCGGTGACCCGCGCGGTGCCGAAACCCACGCACATGATCGGCGGCTATGCCCAACAGTCCTACGGCTTCAACTACTACGGAACCGTTGGGGCGAACCGGGACGAATTCGTTGTCGTCAGAAAGATGAAGAAGGTCGACTGGCTCGACCACGAAGCCACCCCCAAAACGGAGGCAGCAGAATGAGAATTCGTGCGCAAATCGGCATGGTGCTGAACCTCGACAAATGTATCGGGTGCCACACCTGCTCTGTAACCTGCAAGAACGTCTGGACCAGCCGCGACGGCGTCGAATACGCGTGGTTCAACAACGTTGAGACCAAGCCCGGCACCGGCTATCCCACGGATTGGGAGAACCAGGAGCGTTGGAACGGCGGCTGGGAAAGGACGAAATCCGGCAAGCTCCAACCCAAACAGGGCAGCAAATGGCGGATCCTGGCGAACATGTTCGCCAACCCCGACCTGCCAGAGATCGATGACTACTACGAGCCGTTCGATTTTGACTATGACCACCTGAAATCCGCGCCCGAGATGCAGGCGTTCCCAACGGCGCGCCCCCGGTCCAAGATCTCCGGCGAGCGGATCGAGAAGATCGAGAAAGGTCCGAACTGGGAAGAGATCCTTGGCGGCGAGTTTTCCAAGCGGTCCGAGGATTACAACTTCGAAGGCATCCAGAAACGCATCTACGGGGAATATGAGAACACCTTCATGATGTATCTCCCCCGGCTGTGCGAACACTGCCTGAACCCTGCCTGCGCGGCGTCCTGCCCCTCGGGCGCGATCTACAAGCGTGAAGAGGACGGCATCGTCCTGATCGACCAGGAGAAATGTCGGGGCTGGCGGATGTGTGTTTCCGGCTGCCCCTACAAGAAGATCTATTACAACTGGTCCACCGGCAAATCCGAGAAATGCACCCTGTGCTATCCCCGGATCGAAAGCGGCAACCCCACCGTTTGTTCGGAAACATGCGTCGGGCGCATCCGCTACCTCGGCGTAATGCTCTATGATGCCGACAAGATCGAAGAGGCCGCCAACGCGTCGGACAAGACGGACCTCTACGACGCGCAACTGGGAGTCTTCCTTGATCCCAACGACCCGGTGATCATCGAAACCGCCCGCGCCGACGGCATCCCCGAGGACTGGATCAAGGCGGCGCAGGAAAGCCCGATCTGGAAGATGGCGATGGAGTGGAAGGTCGCCTTTCCGCTGCACCCGGAATACCGGACGCTGCCGATGGTCTGGTACATCCCGCCGCTCTCGCCGATCCAGAACGCGGCCGAGGCGGGCGCCATCGGCATGGACGGCGCGATGCCGGACGTGAAGAACCTGCGGATACCGCTGCGTTACCTCGCCAACATGCTGACCGCCGGTGACGAAGCCCCGGTGGCGCAGGCGCTGGAACGGATGCTGGCCATGCGCGCCTACATGCGGGCCAAGACCATCGACGGGGTCCGGGACGAGGCGATTGCCGCGCGCGTCGGTCTGTCGGGCCGGGTGATCGAGGACATGTACAAGATCATGGCACTGGCCGACTACGAAGACCGCTTCGTGATCCCGACAACGCACCGCGAACAGGTCGAAGAGGCCTATGACCTGCGCGGCGGCTGCGGGTTCACCGATGGCAATGGCTGTTCCACCGGGATCTCCAAGGGCTCGCTGTTCGGTGGGTCGAAGAAACCCCTCAAGATGCCGACGGAGGTACAGTGACATGGACCGCACATTGAAAGCCCTTTCGCTGATCCTCAGCTACCCGACGCGAGAGCTGCAGGCCGCGATGCCGGAAATCGGGGGTGTCCTTGCCTCCGACACCCGGCTGACGTCCGCCGCGCGTCGGGCGTTGCGCCCGCTCATGGAGGAGCTGGGCGGGCGCGACATCTATGACATCGAAGAGCAATACGTCATGCTCTTTGACCGCTCGCGTACGCTGTCGCTGAATCTGTTCGAACATGTCCACGGCGAAAGCCGCGACCGGGGCGGCGCAATGGTCTCGCTTGTGGCAACCTATCGTGCGGGTGGGTTCGATCCGGTCACATCGGAATTGCCGGACCACCTGCCTGTGCTACTGGAATTCCTGGCCACGCGTCCCTTCGCGGAAGCACAGGACACTCTGGCGGACGCGGCGCATATCTTCGAGGCCCTGAACGCCCGGCTTGTCCGGCGCGAAAGCCCCTATGCCGCCGTGTTCGCCAGCCTCTTGCAGTTGTCCGGCGCCCAGGCCGACCGCGAGACGGTGGCCGAACTGCTGGACCAGCCCGAGGTCGATCCCAACGATCTGGAGGCGCTGGACGAGGTCTGGGAGGAAAGCGAGGTCCGCTTTGGTCCCGATCCTAACGCCGGGTGTCCGGTAACGCGTGACATGCTGGCGCGCATGGATGAACCGCTCCGCCGCGCCTCCGGCGTGGCCGCAGAGTGACGGAGGCTATGATGCACAACTTCTTTTTCGGTATCTTCCCCTACATTGCCCTTGGCGTAGGGATCATGGGGTCCATCGCCCGGTATGAGCGCGACCCCTTCACCTGGAAATCCTCATCCTCGCAGCTGTTGCGGCGCAAGCAGCTGGTGATCGGGTCGATCCTGTTCCACGTCGGTCTGATCGTCATCACGCTGGGCCATGTGGTAGGCCTGCTGACCCCGATCGCCATCTTCGACGCGCTGGGCATCAGCCACGGTGCCAAGCAGTTGCTGGCCGTTGTCGCCGGTGGCATCGCGGGTATCATGGCGCTGGTGGGCGGCGGGATGCTGTTCCATCGCCGCTGGACCGATCCACGCATCCGCCGGACGTCCAGCTTTGCCGACATCGCCATCCTTGCCATGCTTCTGGCGCAGCTGGTGCTGGGGCTGGGCACTGTCTTTGTCTCTCTCGGCCACCTGGACGGGCATGAGATGGTCAAGTTCATGTCCTGGGCGCAGGGGATTTTTACCTTCGACGGTTCGGCGGCCAGCCACATTCAGGACGTGGCGCTGGTGTTCAAGCTGCACCTTTTGCTGGGCATGACGATCATCCTCGTCTTCCCCTTCACCCGCCTTGTGCACCTTGTGTCCGGCTTTGCTGCGCCCTTCCGCTATCTGCTGGGGCGGCCGGGCTACCAGATCGTGCGCTCGCGCCGCACGCAGCCCCTGCCAGAGCGGAACGGCAATAGTGTGACGGCACCCAAAGCCGCAGCCACAGCACCGGCTTCGGATGCCATAGCGAAACCGGCGGAGTGACGGCCATGAACGCAGCTCTGTTTCCCGATCTGATCGTCAATGGCGAAACCGTGCCCCATACGGTTGTCGCCGCCGAGACCCAGAACCACGATGCGCCCAAGGGCAAACCCGGGATCGCTTGGCGCAAGGCGGCCAATGCCGTCGCCATCCGCACCCTCTTGTTGCAAGAGGCGGCGCGACGCGGCCTGTCTCCAGACCCGGTAGAAATCGGATCGGGGCAGTTCGAAACCGATGAAGAAGCCCTGATACGCGGCCTTCTTGAAACCGCCGTGTCGGTGACGCCGCCCGATGAGGAGGAGGTGCGCGCGGAATGGGCGCGTGATCCCTCACGATTTCGCGCGCCGCCGCTTTGGGAGGTCTCGCACATCCTCTGCGCCTGTGACCCCCGCAACGAGGCAGAAACCGACGCGGCCCATGACCGTGCAAAGGAGCTGACCGCACGCATCCTGAACAATCCGCGCGGCTTTGCACAGCTCGCCAAGGATCACAGCGATTGCGGGTCCAAGGCCAATGGTGGGGCTTTGGGGCAGCTTGGTCCAGGCGACACCGTGCCGGAATTCCAAGCTGCCCTGCGTGATCTGCCCGAGGGGCAGATCACCGAAACACCGGTTCTGACCCGGCATGGCTGGCACGTGATCCGCATGGATGCCGTCGCCGATGGGGCGATCCTGCCCTTCGAGGCGGTTCGACCGAAGATCCGCCAAGCCATGGAAAAGGCTGCGTGGAGGCGGTCTGCACACGCCTTGGTAGATCAACTTGTGGCGGCGGCTGACATTCTGGGCGCGGATCTGAAACCGGCCTGAACCGAAGGGAGGCGGCATCATGAAAATCGACCTGTCCAAAATCCGAGGCGGTCGTGTCGAAGCTGCACCGCTGTGTCTCGACCTGTTGGAGCGCTGATATGCTGAACTCACTGCTTCAACGCAACGCGGACTGGTCCGCTGAACGGCATCGCGCTGACCCGAGCTACTTCACGCGGCTTGCATCCCAGCAGGCGCCGGAATTCTTCTGGATCGGCTGTTCCGACAGCCGGGTGCCCGCCAACGTCGTTGCCGGTTTGGACCCGGGAGAGGTCTTTGTGCATCGCAACGTGGCAAACGTGGTGCATTCGTCCGACATGAACCTGTTATCGGCGCTGGAATTCGCCGTCGACGCCTTGAAGGTGCGGGAAATCATCCTCTGCGGTCATTATGGCTGTGGAGGGGTAAAGGCCGCGACCGAGGATATGCCACACGGGCTGGCTGACCATTGGCTGGAGCCTATCCGTCGCCTCTCGCGGGCCTATGCCGTCGACTTGGCGCAGGAACAGTGCATGGAGGCCCGCCGCGACAAGCTTGCCGAGATCAACGTTATCGAAGGGGTGCGCCGCGTGGCTGAAACCCCGATCATGCAACGCGCCTGGGCGCGACAGGCGGACATCCGCATCCACGGCTTGATCTACGGCCTGAAAGACGGGTGCCTGCGTGATCTCGACTGCACGGTCGGTCCCGGACATTTTCAACGCGAGGTGGCGGAATGACCTTTTTGCACGACGTCTTGAAGCCCGGCTGCAGCTGCGACGCGCCCGAGCATCCGGGAAAGTTGATCAGCATTGACGAGGCCCTTCACCGGATCGGGGCGCTGTGCCATCCGATCGCCGAGGTGGAACGGCTTTCCCTGTCGCAGGCGCATGGCCGTGTCCTCGCGCTACCGGTGGTCAATGACACCCCGGCCCCCGCTTTCGACAATTCCGCGATGGATGGATATGCCGTCGATGCACGAGCCTTTGTTGGGGACGGACCGTGGATCCTGCAGGTTTCGGACCGGATTCCTGCGGGATCCGGCGGTCAGGCCGCGCTGCAACCCGGCACGGCGGCCCGTATCTTTACCGGTGCGCCGGTACCCGCAGGCGCGACCGCTGTTGTCATGCAGGAACAGGTGCGCAATGCCGGGGCTCTGGTCCGAATCGACCGCCGTCCATCAGACGGACAGAACATTCGCCGCATCGGCAGTGACATGCAGGCCGGAGAGGTTGTGCTGACCGCTGGCACGATCTTGGGACCGCGTGAAATCGCAGCTGCAGCGGCGGCGGGCGCTGCCGAGGTCACCGTCCGCAGGCGGTTGCGCGTGGCGCTGTTGGTGACGGGAGACGAGGTGCGGCAGGCCGGGACCGGCCGCGCCACTGCGCAGATCTGGGACGTTAATACACCGATGCTGGGCGCGGCTATCGCATCACCCGCTATGGAACTGGTCGCAGCCGAACCGGCCGCCGACGACAGATTGCGCCTGCGCCGCCAACTGGCCGACCTATGTTCCCGCGCGGATCTGGTGGTCACAACAGGCGGCGTATCCGTCGGCGAAGAGGACCACGTCAAGCAGGCGCTTGCCGATCTGGGGGGAGAGCTTGCCTTGAGCGGCGTCGCAATCAAGCCTGGCAAACCTGTATCCTTGGGATCGGTTGGGTCCGTAACTTGGTTGGGACTGCCGGGAAATCCGTTGGCGGCCTTCGTCACATGGCAACTTTTCGGAGAGACAGTCGTACAGCACCTGACCGGCCAGACGCGCCTGCGCAACCAACGCCGGCACGTCGTCACCGCCTTTCCGATAAAGCGCAAGCCGGGACGCTGCGAATTTCGACCCGCAAACCGCATCGGTTTCGATGCCCTTGGCCGTGAGTTGGTGGGGTTCGACGGCACCACCAACTCTGCGAGAGTCGGAAATCTTCCTGCGGCGGACGGTCTGATCCTGCTGCCCGCTGACGCAGATGACCTGCCCGAAGGGGCGCTTGTGGAATTCATGCCGTTTTTCGAGACTTGAGGAAAGAAACTATGCAACTTGCCTACACGATGGCCCCCGGGCGCGGTGACACCGATCTTTTGCTGTTCCGCCTCGCCAAAGCGCTGACCAAGGCCGGAGTTCGGACCGCAGGCACCGTCCAGATCAACAGTGAGTCCCCTTCTGGCGGTCCCTGTGACATGGACGTGCAGGTTCTTCCCGATGGGCAGGTCTTTCGCATTTCGCAAAGCCTTGGAACCGGGTCCCGCGGATGCCGACTGGATCCGACCGCCCTGGAGAGCGCGGTCGGATACGTGCAGAAGGCGCTGGATGTCGGTGCAGACTGCCTGATCATCAACAAGTTCGGCAAACAAGAAGCCGATGGGCGTGGCTTTCGCCCGGTCATTGCAGAGGCACTGACACGGGGCATCCCGGTTCTTGTCGGTGTCAACGCGCTGAACTTGTCCGCCTTCAATTATTTCGCTGGCGGCCTTGCGCAGGATTTGCGCCCGGAACTGACCGCTCTCGAAGCGTGGGCTCACCGCAGCTTGGAGATTAAATGCGAAGCGGCCTGAGGTATCCAGCGGGAACAAAGCTGGCGCCACAAAATGGGCAATGGCGGCATGCCACCCGACCAGAAACTGAGAATGGCCGCCGAAATCCTACGACCAAGCACCCTCTGAAACTGGGGAATTATGGCAAGTCTTCAACTTGTCGTGCGCCCTCGCAGCGGCAATCCGCGGCTTCGGACTATCGTTCGAGCTTCAGAGAAGCCCCACATCACCGACCTATTCCTGCCCGACTATGCTGCACGACGACTTGTATGTCCGGTTCGGGGTAGCTGCGCTGCGGCGTTGAGCCGTCCCTCGAGCGGCAGCTTCTCTAATTGGTTGCTTGGGTCAAGCACGGTTTCCTTTTTCAATCGGGGCATTTTCTCTCATCCGGGTCACGCTTCTCTTCGCGGTCTGGTTGATGCCGCGTGGGAAACCGCTGCACGCATGTGTCGGATTGGAAGTGGAGAGCCTCGCTTTGGGACGCGCTTTTCGTTACGCAGCAGCCATATTCGGCTTCATCCACGAACCTCGTCCGGTGAGGACGACCCCGTGCGGTTTTGGTTTTGGGCGATTCAGATCATGATGTGCCATCCACCTTCACCTGACGGAATTCTGTGCCATCTGTCCACATGCAGTGGAGCGGAACGGCCAGTTTGCGCGCGTCTGCGACGGCCGCGCGGCGTCGGCCCTTGGTACGCATCAGTCGCATCCTCCAGGATTTGATCTGCGATCCTGCCATCGTGCGCATTAGCAGTTCATTGGCGGCCGCGTAGAGGGTTGCGCGGACATCTCGATCGCCAGCTCTGGATATGCGCCCCGGGTTGGCATGTTCGCCGGACTGATACCTTCAAAGTGTGAGACCGAAGTGCGCGGCAACGGTTCGGGACTTCTTTAAGCGGGCAGGATCATCTATGGCGGCATTGAAGGTCAGCGCTGCAATTGGACCAACACCTGGCACCGTCATCATCCGTAAGTAGACTTCATCATTCCTGGCCGGACGTTGGACCCGCCGATCCAAATCGAAAAAAGGCGGTATTTCTCACGACGGGCATCCAAGGGCGGTAACATTGCGTGCGCCAAGACCTTGCCGGCTTCGACGAGAGGGCGCACCAAGCCGTCGAAACTGCCATGCTGGACTGTCTTGGGAAGGCGCAGTCCAAAGATCTTCAAAAGGCCCCGAACCTCGTTCGCCAGATCGAGTGTCTTGTTCCGCATCGCCGACGAGGCGGCGCTGACCTGGCGCGCTTCCATGCAGACGACATGAAAGCCTTGGTTCGTAAGCCCTTAGAACAAATGCTGAATCATGGTGCCAGCTTCAAACCCGATCCGCGCTATCAGGTGAGCGAAGCTCTCCTGGCACTTGACGATCTCATCGACATCACAGGCCAGTTCACGTTCAAAAGCAACACCACCCTGCGCATCCACAATTCACAGTGCGCACGGCCGCAACGAAACATCCAGTCCGCAAAAATTCTCCATCGTCTTTCTCCCTTGTTCATAGACACCCTGTGATCCTATCGGGAGTTCGACTTCAGTTCAGGGTCAGCCCAATTAAGCATGCTTTGGGCCGGGCGCATCGATCGTGTCGCGATTTACGAATTACGGGAACGGGACTGTTCCTCTTCGAAAGGACAGGTCGATCGTGTAAGTCTGAATATGCAGCCCGGATACGTCGCGGGTATAGTTGAACTAAAGAACCGAAGACCATGGACAAGCTGTCGGTCATGCACGCCTTCCGCCGCATCGTCGAACGCGGCAGTTTCGCGCGTGCTGCAGAAGACCTCGGCGTGTCGTCTGCGCTTCTGAGCCGCGAGATCAAGCTGCTCGAGGAAAGTCTTGGCGCGACGCTTCTCACGCGCACGACGCGCTCGATGTCTCTGACCGATGCCGGGCAGCTTTATCTGGACGAAGCGATCGGGATTCTCGACGCGGTGGCCCAGGTCGAAACGCGGATCCGCGAGCGCGCCGGCGCGGTGCGCGGGCACCTCAAGGTTAACGCCTCGAGTTCCTTCGGGCAGACCGTGATCGCGCCCATTCTCCCGACGTTCCTCGACGCCCATCCTGACTTGCGGCTCACGTTATCCCTGGACGACCGGGTGGTGGACATGGTCGACGGAGGGTTCGACGTCTCGATCCGTATCCGTGCCGCGATGCCGGACTCCGCGCTCGTGGCGCGCAAGATCGGCAGCATGCGGCAACGGATCTTTGCGTCGCCCGCCTACCTTGAGGCCGCCGGCATTCCACAGTCGCCCGAGGATATCGCCGGGCATAAGATCGTCGGCTTCCTGTTGGCCGATCACCTGACCTCTTGGACCCTGACCGGCCCCTCGGGAGCGGCGACCATCAGCCTCGATCCGTCCGTTCGCGTCGGAAACAGCTTGGTTCTGCGCGACCTTCTTATCGCGGGCCAGGGTATAGGAACCCTGCCGGATTTCGTCTCGAAACCGGCCGAGACGCGTGGCGACCTCGTCAGGGTCCTGTCGGAATGGGAACTGCCCGCACCGGAGATCTTCGCCGTCACCGCCTCCCGA
Source organism: Lutimaribacter marinistellae (assembly GCF_042648365.1). Taxonomy (NCBI): domain Bacteria; kingdom Pseudomonadati; phylum Pseudomonadota; class Alphaproteobacteria; order Rhodobacterales; family Roseobacteraceae; genus Lutimaribacter; species Lutimaribacter marinistellae. The sequence continues at coordinate 21,441 of NZ_JBHRXI010000017.1, forward strand.
CTCGGCATGGATGCGAAGGTGACGGCGTTTCTCGAACACCTGCGCGCCACGCTTCGGCCCTGACATTCTTCAACTGACGTAAAGAATAAAGTGACAGCCGGGCGGTTACTCCGTCCTCGCCGATCCACGATCTTCTGGGTAAGGAAATCCCGAACCTTGAGAGGATCCCATGACCCGCGTTCTTGTTCTTTACTATTCCAGCTATGGCCATGTCCGCGCGCTTGCGCAGGCCGAGGCCGAAGGCGCGCAATCCGTCCCCGGTGCCCAAGTCGACCTGCGCCGCGTTCCCGAAACAGTCGCCGAGGATATCCGGCAGAAGGCCGGCTTTTCCCCGGACGACACACCCGTCGCGTCCCCGGCCGATCTGGAAGCCTACGATGCCATCATCTTCGGCACGCCAACGCTGTTCGGCATGATGGCCGGGCAGATGAAGTCCTTCCTCGACCAGGCGGGCGGCCTCTGGGCACGCAACGCGCTGGTCGGCAAGGTCGCCGCGGTCTTCGCCTCCACTGGCTCGCAGCACGGCGGGCACGAGGCGACGCTGCTCTCGACCCAGATCCCGCTCCAGCATTTCGGGATGCTCATCGCGGGCATGCCCTACAGCTTTTCCGAACAGACGACCGCAGAGGGCATCATCGGTGGCGCCCCCTATGGCGCGGGCACGATCGCCGGAACCGACGGTTCACGCGCCCCCACCGAGACGGACCTGGCGGGCGCTCGCTTTCAAGGTGCCCATGTCGCGCGGATCGCTTCCCGGCTGGCGGGGGCCAAGTTGGTAGAGGAGGCCGCGTGATGGCTTCGCTCACCGTCGACTTCTTCCATGACGTCGTCTGCTGTTGGTGCTTCAATATCTCGTCGCGGATGCGTAGTCTGACCGAGGACTTCAACCTCGGTATCCGGCACCTCACCTTCGTCCTGCAGGCCAGTCCGGCCGAGATGGCCTCGCGCAGGGGCACGCCCGAAGACGCCCGCGAAACGATCCTCGGGCACTGGGCCGTCTGCCGTCAGGTCAGCGATCGCCCCGAGCTTTTCGATACAGACGCCATGCGGGCCGCGCCCTTCGACTACCGCCACGGGATGACCGCGGCTCTTGGCTGCAAGGCTGCGGAACGGATCGGCGGGCAGCCCGCCCACTGGGAGATGTTCGACCGCCTTCAGCACGTCCATCTGGCCGAGGCGCGCAGCGTTGCCCACCCCGAGGTCGTGCTGAGCGCCGCGCGGGAGCTGGGCTTAAAGGCGACAGTCTTCGACGATCCGGGAACCCGTCGCGCCGTCGAGACCGACCGGCAAAAGGCGCGCACCCTGCAGGTCCGGGTCGTGCCCACCCCCATCGTCCGCGAGACCGGCACACGCTTTGTCAACGGACCCCACGAAGATCTGACCGCGCAGCTGTACGCCGCTTCCCGCCTCGTCGCCTGAAAGGAAAAACTATGACCCTCTCGTTTATCCATAGGCGCGGCCGGATCCGCCGCCGCATCCCCCGAGGCATTCCACGCGATCTGCCACCGCACCTGATGCGCGACATCGGCTCCGATCCCTGGCCCGATCGTCTTCCCAAACCCACAGCTGCGCTCTGGTAAACCCCGACAGGACACAAATCCAATGCCACGCTCCACCGACATCCTACTCACCGCGCTCGCCCCGGCGGTCTGGGGCAGCACGTATCTCGTGGCGACAGAGGTGCTGCCCGCGGGCTATCCCATTAGCATGGCGGCTCTGCGCGCCCTGCCGGCAGGGCTGCTGTTGCTGGCACTCACGCGCTGCCTCCCGCCGCGCATTTGGCTCGGCCGGGTCTTCCTGCTTGGCAGTTTCAACTTTGCGCTGTTCTGGGCGCTGCTCTTCGTGGCCGCTTACCGGCTGCCGGGTGGCGTGGCGGCCACGCTCGGGTCGCTTCAGGCAATGATGGTCATCGTCATGGCGCGCGGATGGCTCGGCACGCCAATCCGGGCGGGCGCGGTCGCCGCGGCCGCGACGGGCGTTTCGGGCGTCGCCCTGCTGTTGATCGGTCCTGGTGCCGCTCTCGATCCCGTCGGCGTCGCCGCCGGGCTCGGGGGCGCTGCGTCTATGGCGGCGGGTACCGTCCTGAGCCGGAAATGGCAGCCACCCGTGTCCCCACTCAGCTTCACCGCCTGGCAGCTGACCGCGGGTGGCCTGATCTTGCTGCCTTTCGCCCTGATCATGGAACCCCCGCTGCCCCCCCTGACGGGGACGAACCTCGCGGGGCTTGCATGGCTCGGCCTCATCGGCGCGGCAGCGACCTACGCGCTGTGGTTTCGCGGCGTCTCCCGGATCGAGCCCGGAGCCGTCTCGATGCTGGGCATGATGAGCCCCGTTACCGCCGTATTGCTTGGTTGGGTGGTTCTGGGCCAATCCCTGACGCTCATGCAGGGCCTCGGCGCGGCCGTTGTCCTGGGATCGGTCTGGGCCGGACAGCGGGCGAACCGGCGGTCCGTCCCTGGCGCCTCGGTGGCCCAGTCAAACTCCTGGCACAGGTTACACGATCGTTCTTTCGGAAAGGAAAACCCGTCGTGACCCCCCTCGCACACAGCGACGACCTCTCAAGGAAGTCGCGGGTTGCCGAGTTGCTATACTTGGCCATCATTGTCACCGATCTCGGGGCCGATATACGCCTCCGAAGGATGCTGATCGACTTCCCAGATGCGAACGCCACCGCCGCCGCTATCCTTTCGGCACCCGGTCAGTTCCGCCTCGCCGTTGCTGCAGGTGTCGTGATGGCGCTAAGCGACGCGAGGCTTGCGATCCTGCTTCATTTGATTTTTCGAAAGATGGCCCCGGGCCTTGCTCTGTCTGCAATGGTGTTCCGTCTGATCCAGGCGCTCCTGATCGCCGCGAGCATCCTGGCCTTGCTGGCAGCGTGGTTGGTGCTGACTCGCGACGGTCTATCCGATGCCCCGGTCCTGGCTTCGGTGTTCCTGGACCTGCACGAGTACGGCTGCGATCTCGGTCTGGTGATCTCCGGTGTGAACAGCCTGATCATGGGCGTGCTTGTCTGGCGTTCGGGTCTCGTAGCAAAGGCTTTCGTCGCAGGGCTCGGGATCGCTGGGCCGGTTTGTCTGGCAGGCAGTGGTATGCGGTTCTTCGCACCCGAGCTCTTGCCCATTTTCCTGCCGGCCTATGGCCTGACGTTTCTGGCCGAGACGGCATTCTGTTTGCGCCTACTCTTACTGAATTGGCCGGCCAAACATGACGCACACCGAGTATCATCCGGATCGCAACAACTCGGAGACAACCAATGACCGAAAGAGGCTTCACCGTCCGAGCCCTCGGGGAAATCGCCATCCGTTGCGTCGATTACCCCGCCATGGTCGCGTTCTACCGCGACGTGATCGGACTCGAGCCGATGCGCGACACCGAGAACGCGCCCATCGCCTTCTTCCGCATCGCCGGAGGCTTTGCCGGGCACACGGCGGTGCTGGCCCTGTTCCGCCACGACACAGAGGGCGCGGGCCAAACCCGGGCCGGTGACCGGCAGCCTGCGACGGGTCCGGGATCCTCGCTCCACCATATCGCGCTCAGCCTGCCCTGGGAGGAGCAGGATGCTGTCATCGCCTGGTATGAGGAACTCGATCTGGAATACCATGTCGAGACCTTCAACTGGGTCGGTTGGCGCGGGGTGTTCACCTTCGATCCCGACGGCAACACCGTCGAACTTGTCGCCAAGGATCCGAGTTGGAGTGGTTCCAATGCTACGTCGTCGAGCGCCCGCCCGTCTGACGACAGGAAATCGCAATAAGCAGGCCGTCGAGTTCTACAACCCGACTGCTTGCACGGTCGGCATATGTGGCGGAGTGTTGAATGGACCCATGTTGAATGTAAGCTAAGGATCTAAGGAAAGGCGGCTCACCACCCTTTCGCCGGGGCACTCGCAGCTGTGTCGAGAATGGCGCTACCTGGGCGAACGTCCGGTCCGGTGTGCCGCAGCGCTATACAACGCTGGTCGCGCGAACGGTAGGTAAGGGCCGTTTGTCGTGCCGAGCGCTCCAGATTGTACCGATGCCGCACCGCGTCCGAGATCAGCACCGAGCCGAGGGCGGCCGTCTGGCTATTGCCGGACACCACCGCCAAATCTGAACGAACTTCGGGAAACAATGGCTTTTTGAAGCAGCAATCTCTGAAGCGCAATACTTGCCCGAGGGCATACCTGAGCCATGTATTTCACGGTGTTGTCTTGAAGGGTGAACTCAACTGTGAACACGTCGAATTCGTCCCGCGCCGTTGCCATTCCGTCTGGCCGGATCAGACGCTTCGCGGCGCTCAGCACTATGACGGCAGGCATTGCGGGTTCCGTGGCAGCAAATGCCTTAGGTGAGCTCGGTCGCGGTGGCAGGCCAGACATGCGCCGCTTGCTCTTGACCCCCAGCAACATGACCCGGCTGGCCAATGAACTCGCGCGTATGCGGGGCGCGGCTATGAAACTTGGGCAACTCATCTCTATGGATGCGGGCGAGATACTTCCGCCCGAAGTTGCGGAAATCATGGCGCGGCTGCGGGATCAAGCGCACTTCATGCCACCTAAGCAGCTCAAGCAGGTGCTCGACCGGAACTGGGGCAACAACTGGCTGCGGGTTTTCGAGAGATTTGATGTACGCCCCATTGCGGCAGCGAGCATCGGTCAGGTGCACCGCGCTCGACTGAAGGACGGGCGCGCCGTCGCGATCAAGGTGCAATACCCCGGCATCGCCCGGAGTATAGACAGCGACGTATCCAACGTGAGCACCTTGGTTCGTATGTCGGGCCTCTTGCCGGGCCGGTTTGATCTGGCTCCCTATGCCGAAGAGGCACGCCGCCAGCTTCACGAGGAAACCGACTATCTCCAAGAAGGTGAGCATCTCAAGCATTTCGCGGCGCTGCTGGAGGGCACTTCGACCTTTGCCGTACCGGAGTTTCACCAAGACTGGAGCACAAGAGAAATCCTCGTCATGTCCTATCTCGATGGCCAACCCATCGAGACGGCGGCAACGGCTTCGCAAAGCAAGCGTGACGGCATTGTTCAGCACTTGATCGATCTGACGCTCCGAGAGGTCTTCGAGTTCAACGTCATCCAAAGCGATCCAAATTTCGCGAACTTCCAATACAATTCCGAGACCGGAAAGATCATCCTGCTTGATTTTGGCGCAACGCGTCATCTTGAGCCTGCTCTCGTTAACACCTACCGGCAGCTCTTGCGCGCTGGACTGTCGGATGATGCCATGGGGCTTCGCCGAGTAGCTCGGGATATGCATCTCATCGAAGGGAACGGGCCTTTTGACGACCATGTCATTGGGATGATTGAAACTGTCTTCGGCGCGATCCGCCATAACCCGAGCTTTGATTTCGCCGACCGGACCCTGACGATGAAACTGAACGAACAAGGCATGGCGCTTGCACAAGCGGGCTATCTTCCGCCTCCGCTGCCCATGGATGTCCTCTACCTTCAACGGAAGTTTGGCGGAATTTTCTTGCTTGGCGCCCGACTGGGTGCCGTGGTTCCGGTAGCGGACAGGATAAGGCGATTTCTGGTCTGACCCCAGATTTAGCTCACCTTGGCGAACCGGATCGGAACAAGGCCTGAGCCACTTGTGTGAGTATGGATCACATGAATCGAAAGCGTGTGTTTCATCCGAAAGCGAAACCTTCTCGAAACGGTTTTTTCGCGATCCGGCCTTCTGCCAACGCTTCGTTCGAGCCTTCGCAGCGAGCGGCTGCCTGGAGCCCGAAGCCGGCGTTCTTGCAACGAAGGATGACCTTCAGTTTAACGCCCAAAAAACTCTATACCTTACGTCACCCTCTTCATCGGGTTTACCGGATGGTTTCATAGGCGAGCCTGAGTTAGCCTTAAACAACTTCTTCGGCATCTTGAGGGTTAAGTTATGATCTCAAAACGCCAATTTTTGTCCAGTCTCGCATCGACCGCTGCGCTGGCGCTGGTCCCTGCGCGAGTCCGAGCTCAAGCTCCAGATGCAACGCTCTTCACGAACGTGCGTGTTTATGACGGGATGTCCGATGAATTGACCGAGCTCACGAACGTCCTTGTCGAAGGGGAAATGATCACGAATGTGTCGCCCGCTGCCAATGCCGTGCAAGAGGTGCCGCGCATCGATGGGGATGGGCGGACCCTGATGCCGGGGCTCGTCGACATGCATGTGCACCTGCAGTGGAACCAGGACCCAACTGGCTTCCTGACGGCACGTCCAGATTACGTTGCTGCATTGGCATTGAGCGAAAGTGCAGCCACCCTGATGCGTGGCTTTACAAGTGTCCGCGATACTGGTGGCGGCATTCTCGGTTTGGCCCGCGCCATAGACGAGGGGCTCCACCCCGGTCCGCGCATTCAGGCGTCAAACGCTGCGATCTCAATGACCGCCGGTCATGGCGACCTTCGGCCGCGGTCTGTGCGTCCGCGTGCTTTCGGCGGGCCGCCGTTCACGGAAGCTGAGCGACTTGGGATCACGCTTTTTGCAGACGGGGTTCCTGAAGTACTGGCGGCTGCGCGCGAGCAGTTTCGGCAGGGCGCACACTTCATAAAGATCTTTTCAGGTGGTGCCGTGACCGGGCTCTACGATCCATTGGATATCAACGAGTACTCGCCGGCGGAGCTCGAAGCGGCCGTGGAGGAGGCCAAACGTTGGAACACCTACGCCACATCACACGCATACATGGATACATCGGTTCGGGCCGCGATTGAGGCCGGCTACGAGTGCATCGAACACTGCAACCTCATGACGCCCGAGTCGATGGAGTTGGCCGTTGAAAAAGGGGTCTGGCTTTCAACACAGGTTGGCTTTTTTGCGGCAGAAATCCCGGAAGGGTTCACGCCCGCGCAGGCAGAACGCCAAAAGATGGCGTTTGATGGTCTGGACGCGATGCTGCGACTGGCGCGCGAGTCTGGAGCAAAGATTGCACTCGGAACGGATTTTGTTGGTTCGAGGGAAACGAAAGCAACGCAGTTGGAGGAGTTGCAACTCAGGACACCATGGTTCAGCAACGCCGAAATCCTGCGACAGGCGACGGGCCTGAATGGACAGCTTTGGGGCCTAACTGGCCCGCGTAATCCATACCAGGCCGGACCGGTCGGTGTCATCCAGCCCGGAGCCTACGCCGATGTCCTGCTCGTCAACGGAGACCCGATTGCCGACCTTACGGTCATGGCCTCTCCGGACAACTTCGATGTGATCATGAAGGGCGGCAGAGTGCACAAGAACAATCTGGCCTGAGCCATTTTCCCAGGGTCAAAATAGACACTGGTGTTGCATGCGAATGACCGAAGAGTCCGCATAGCGGAACAACACGGTTTGCGGACACCCCCAAAATCTTCGACGGTCGTTGAAATCAGCATCTGTTCTGGCCATAGCATCATGCAGCCTGCGCACGCGGACGGCGGAGCTCAAATCCCATCTTCAAGAGATGCGCGTCGACTCTGGCCCACAGTTCGGCGCTGGCACGCGGAGACCAGGTGTCCGTCGGGTAAGAAGCCAGCTCCATGTACAAGGCGCGCAGCGCGACGTCCGGACCACTGCCGTAGACCGGGCGACCACGCACCTGCGTCAGCGAATGGCCCATCATGTAAGCCCGCTCTTCGTTGGTGAAGCCCAACGCCTGCATGCGGTCTTCGAAAGTGTGACGAGTAGAGCCAAAGGTGAAGGGGCGCTGCAACGCATCATTGACATCGCGGCCAAGGGCTTCGGCACGGCGCGCGATTTCAGCCTTTTCTGCATCCGTGGGCACTGGGAATAGGTTGTTGTCCCGAAGATATCGGCCGATTTCATTGCTGATCGTGCCTTTGCCACGATACTTTGGAAAACCCTTGGGGTTTCGACGCATGGCGTCGAGAGCAGGTCCAACAAGAGGGATGACCCGCTCGGATGCCTTGTTCTTGATCTCGCATTTGAAGTCATCGCGGTTCACGAAGCCTATAATGACATGCGGGATCGGATGGTCGAGAACGATGTTGTGCGGCGGCAGATCGCAGATTTCGCTCTGCCGGGCACCAGTCTGCGCCACAACGATGGCAATATCCTGGGCTTGAGGGTCTTTGTCCAAGCCAGCAAAGACGTAGCCGGACACGACACGCTGCACCCAGTTGGAGGGGAGCGGAAGCTTGGTGCCTTCGTCATTAGAAAATGATCCGGCGTTCTTGAGGTTCATGCCCTCGAACGGGTTGCGACGCTCGCTCGTTGGGACTGCAAACATCTCGTGGTAGGTGTCGATCATCTGGCGGAAATGCCGGATCTGCTTGTTTACATAGTTTGCCGTTAGCTTGGTCTTTTCCAGACGTTCCAGCCAGTGCTTCTTGAAGGCCATCGCGTTGGCTTCTGAAATCTGGTTTATCGGTTTATCCTCGACAACTTCAATGAAGGATGCAGCCGCCCGCTGATATTTTGATATCCACGCCCGGGTCTGATACGCATTTTTGCGCGAGATCTTGTTCGCGTGGTGACGCTTCATCAGATCAGCCATTTCCGAAACTTTCACTTCGGGAAATTGTCTGACGCCAAGAACTGCAGGAACCGCTTCCGAGGTCGTGCCAAAATTGTCGATCTTTTCGATTCGGGCCAGCACATCTTCGAGCGGCCCGCCCACGATATTCTGCAAAGGGCGAAAAGGCAGCGAGAGGGTTTCCAGGAAACTCGTCATTTGAATGAAGCTGTCGATGGTGCCCCGGCCCTCTTTCTCGGCCAGCAGAGACTCCCACTGCATTTCATGCTGGGTGCGCATTTGCTCGAGCTTGAACCTGGCCTGCCGGCGATCGCGTGTCTTTAGCGATTTGTTGACTTCGCGCCGCGTTTCAACGCTGTAGAACCGGGTGGGAACGCGAAACCGCGCGTAGTACATCCTCCCGCGCAGTTCCAAGCCGTCTGAAAGGGTCGAGGTTTTGTTGCTCATGGTCTGCTCCACAGTCTGCCCCACAAAGGGGCGGTTGCATGGATCGCCCCGAACACGGTCTCGGAGACGATTTCTGCAACGGAACTGGGTGTTTAACCGTGGGCGCGGAAATGGTTTCTCCTCTTCCCGGTTTGCCGTGTGGGGGCACCATTTGTATCTCTGCCGTTTCTCAACCACCAGAGCGCTCTACGGGCGGGAATTGTTCTTTCTTGCCGCGTATCATTTGGAATTGCCTTTATGCTTTTCTCTCAATGATTCGCTGGGCCTCTGGAGTGGGTTGTTGCTTTCGCTCGCTATTCTCATATCCTTGAATCTGTGATTTTGGGTGTTTGGGGTCGTTATTGAAGGCCCTTGGATCGAATCGATACATTCTTGGCCCAGTGGTTCATTTTGAGCTTTGGCTGCCGCTGCAATTAAAGGTTGATTAACCTTTTGTATTTTCCCGAATAATGCGAAGATGTTTACCACCCTGCTTGGTGGGGTCACGTTTTTCTGTCTGTTGGGTTCCGAAAAAATATAATAAAACAAATACTTGAGCCGATTATGTTAACAAATTTTAAGATAAACTCTCTCTCATCTTGATTGAAATTTTAACCCCGATTACGCTTCTGATAGTGGGAAGTGATTATTCCGGGGGGCGTTCGGGGCATCGGTAAACGTTTTGTCGTGTATTGGCGCAGGGCGCGTCAAATAGCGGAATATTTGCACTTGGGCCAAGGAAGTTTTCATTCTTGGTGATATGGATATTCGTGTCGGTCAGATTGCCAAACTGATCAACCGGTGCGTGCTTTCCTGATATCCGTTTTGCACGTTCTTAATTCGTTGGATTTGCACCGCTCGCATTATTGCCGGCTGAACTTCCAGGAAAAATTAGATTTCGGTCTCTCGAGTGGTTCACGCGGGAGAGGCCTTGAGCCGTGCAGCGGAAGTTCGCGCGGTTGTAAACAACAGGGAAGGTAGACCAATGGCTTTGACCAAACAGCAGATACTGGACATCTGGGCGGAACTTGACGCGGCTTATGTGACTTTCCCTGCGCTTGCCGCAGTCGGCGGTGATTACGACGATGCGACCGGCGTTACGACTGTGGCAGGAGATTTCGCGAACGCGCGGAGCCTGCTGACCTCCGACTATGATTTTGTGTTGAACGACGCCTCCACGACGGTTGGGCAACTGGCGTTGACGGTGAACATGCTGTTTGTCGAGTTGGGCGAAGAGTATGTTGCTTATCTCCAGGATGGCGGGGCGCCTATTCTCGAAATCGCGAAGGACCGCGGCGGTGCACCTGCCCCTGGGCAGAGTTACCATGATAATCTGCTGGGCAACCTTGGGAATTCTCCGATCGTTTCGCGGTTCACGAACCCCGAAGCCGACCCCAACAACAATGTTGATATTACGGGAGACGGCATCGGCGATCTTGTTGCCGATCCGCGCAGCGCTGCAGGCCAAGCCTTTGGTGATCGGCCCTACTTTGCCGGAACCTCCGACAACCAAGCCTTTGGCGAAAGCATTGCATGGGATATCGGATATGGGCTGGAACTCAGCGAGTTGGACACCGCCCGCGCAACCAATGGCAACCCTGCTTTCAGTCCGCTCGACGGTGAGGTTTATCTTTACTCGTCAGCGTCGAACACGACGACGCTATACGGCACGATTCAAGCGGCAATCGATGCCGCCGCCGCTGGCGACAGCGTGATCGTTGGTGCGGGAACCTATAACGAAAGCCTGAGCCTCAGCAAGGAACTGAACCTCATCGGCGTTGCCAACGCGGCCGGGGACAAGCCCGTAATCGATTCAGCCGGCAACGGGATACAGCTGACCGGCGACATCAATGATGGTGGCAGCGCCACAGTAGAGATTTCAGGCTTTTCGTTCGAGAACAACTCAGTCGGTGTTCGTGTGTCGTCGACAGCGATGCTCGACAACCTAATGCTCGACAATAACGACTACTCGGGCAACACCGTGCATGGCGTGGGTTCTGGGAGCGGTGCACCCGGCCTGGGCCATATCTCGATCACCAACTCGGATTTCCTCGACAACGGACAGGGGGGATCGAACGGTACCGGGGACATTGTTCTCTTCAACTATCATGGCGATGCCACCATTGAAAACGTCGACATCGATAGCACCCGTGTCGAAGGCGATGCGACAGCCAGCAAGGGCGACAATGCCATTCAGATTGCCGGGTTCGATCCGTCGACCTACGACGTATCGGCGCCCATCGGCACAGTGTCCATCAACAATGTCACCGTCGATGGAGCGTACCACAAGCCGCATTTGGCCGTGCAGGGCTTCAATGACCTTTCCGGGTTGAGCCTTGGCAATGTAACGCTCACCGGTTCCGCAAACTGGGGGTATCTTGTCTTCGTCGACCCGATCGGTTCTTCGGGAACGGATGCGCCTGCCAATCCCGGCTATCCCGGAAACTTTTCTGGCGGTGCGGGAACCAGCGGTCTGGACATGTCCGGGGTGACCATCAACAACAGTTCGACAGGTGCCCCCTTCGACTCCTTCGTTCGGGGAACAGATGCCGCTGACACCTTTGTCGGCACCGACGCCGACGATGTGCTGAACGCCCTCGCCGAAGGCGACACCGATTATGGTGGGAACGATACGGTGTCGGGCCTCGCCGGAGACGACACTCTGGTTGGCGGCGAAGGTGATGATGACCTGGATGGCGGGGCAGGAACCGATCAGGCCGCTTATGGCGGCTCGCGCGATGGGTTCGGAATCGCTCAGAACCCCGATGGCAGCTACACCGTCACAGATTCGGACACGACGGATGGTGACGAGGGGACCGATCAGCTGGTCCGTATCGAATCCGTCTTGATGGGCGGCATCGCTTTTGAACTGGATAGCAACAGCCCGGATACGTCCGGCTACACAGAGAAATTCGCGCAGGGCTTTGAAGCCGACACAAGCGGTTTCTTGACGCCAACCGGGTATGGTTCGCTGACAATGTTGTTTAGCGGCTTTGGTGGGATCAGCGCCGCGGATGGCGGGTACTATGCGCTTGCCCAACAATCCGGAACTCCTGGGAACGAGTCTGGCCCATTCACCCGTTTCGATGGTTACCGTACCGACTTCGGAGGCGGCTGGACGACACAGATCAAGGTCTATCTTGATCCAACCTGGGCCGACGGCGAAGGCTTTGACTGGTCAGTAGCGGCGAACGGGCAAGATGGAAACCACGAGCGCGACTTCATCTTCCACGTCACCAAGGATGCTGACACTGGAACGGTATTGATCGGCGCGGACAACAACAGCAACTTTGATCCGCAGAACAACCTTGAAACCAAGAACCACGTTTCGATCGATACCGCCGGTTGGTACACTCTCGAGCACAATGCATACGAGAACGCCGACGGCGATCTCGAAGTTGCAATGAATGTCTATGATGCTGCCGGCAACTGGATGTTCACCGAGGTTCGTTCCGATCCGTCCGACGACATCGCAACCGCCGTGGGTGGAAACCGCTACGGTTGGTTCACCAATATTGACATCGCCGGAGGCGTGGCCGTGGACAGCGTCTCGCTGCAGACGGCAAACTCCAACACCATTCAGATCAAGACCGCGGGTACCAACACCATAGTCGGCGAATATGCCGACGTCGCGTCCGCGCAAGCTGCTGTTCAGGCTGGCGAAGTGATATACGATCCGCAGGCCGACACGTTCTACGTGTTCAGCGGCATGTCGATCCAGGAAGCTGTCGACACTGCGGCCTCCGGCGACACCGTGCTTGTCGATAACGGCACCTACGGACCCGTAACGATTTCGACAAGCGGCATCGACCTGCTTTCCGTCAACGACGGGGGCGCGCAGATCGTCGGCGCGGGGGTGAACCAAGGCGCCGCGATACGGATCGAAACCGAAGTCAGTTCGGTACGGATCGGGAATGTGGGCCAAGGCTTCGACATCGATGCCGGCGCTGGGGATCTGGCAGCGATTTATGCCGTCGGAATAAACACGGACATTACCGTTCAGGGCAACAATATCGATGGTGGAACGGGCAACGCCTTCCTTTCGGGCGGTGCTTCGGATGGGGCGAACGTTTTCGGGCTCATGAGCTCGCTGATTGCCCAGAACGTGATGACATCCAGCGGCCCGACCCAGACGCTCTACATCAATGGCAATGCAAGCCTTGGTGCCATCAGCCAAGGCAACAACATCGTCTTCAATCAGGTGACAGGCGATAACCTGTTGATGGGGATCGAGAGCAATGGAGGGTTCGTCAGCACGAATACCTTCTCTGGATCGCCCGGCTATGCCGCGCTCGAGGTTTTTGGCACCGGGGTTCAGGTTCAACTCAATGACTTCAATCTCGATAGCGGCACCACATCCTTCATCGATGGAGCCGCAAGCTATGACGAACAGCAGATTCTGGCGTTGAACAACGAAGGCACGGCGACCTTCGCTGTGATCACCGACACGACGATCACGCTTTTCGACAACGAGGCAGCTGCGCAAACCGCGGGCCAGCTGACCAACGGCTCCATCGTGCTTGATCTGACGTCAGGCGAAATCAACGTCTACAACGGTATGTCCATTCAGGACGCCGTTGATGCTGCGTCTAACGGCGGTACCATAAACGTCGGTGCAGGAACCTACGTCGAGGATGTCACCATCCCCGTCGGTTTGACGGGTCTGACCATCAACGGCGTGTTCGACGGTACCGCAGGCAGCGACGTCTCGCGCGACCTGATGGGTGGCGTCGGAGAATCCTCGATGCAGGGCCGCCTGATCGTTCTTGGCGATGATACGTCGATTGACGGTATGCGTTTTGCCGAAGGTTCGGGCGGAGGCGCCTTCGAACTTGCGACGATCCATGTCCAGGCATCAAATGCAGACATATCGAACTCCGTGTTCTATCGGTCGGGTGCAGTCGATGGAGACACTTCTCGCGGCGTCGTCAACTCGGTGGGCAACGGCGACGGGATGAGCGTGACAAACAACGCGTTCAGCGGGTTCCATACCGGCACTTATGTGAATGGTTCCGATGACGTGACCGTTGATGGAAATCACTTCATCAACAACCTGGTGGGTGTTTCAGCCGATGCTTATCCTGTTGGGAACCTGAACCTCGCGGTTACAAACAACGTCTTTGACAACACGCTAGAGGACATGGGGCTTGGCGCAGTTGGTGCCAGCTGGGGTGGTACCTCGACAATTGACGGAAACACATTCAACAAGGGTTTCTTTGACTACGACGCGGCCGACAATTCGGCCCTTCTGGGAACAAATACGTTTGTTCCGGGCCCAGTGACGATATCCAGCTCGGAATCCGTGTTCACCTCCATACAGGACGCTGTCAATGCGGCCAGCCCCGGTGACACGATCACGGTAGGTGCAGGCACCTATGCCGAGGACGTCGTTATCGACAAGGCGCTCACCCTTGTTTCGGCAAGCGGCGCTGCAAGCACGATAATCGATGGTCAGAACGGGGCGCTCGGCGCGATCGAGATCGACCCGGGTGTCAGCGATGTCACCATCGGCGGAAGCGGCCAAGGCTTTACGATCCTTGGAAACAACGGCAACGGCGCGATCGAGAACGCCGCCGTCTACATACAGGGCACTGGCCACGACAACATCAATATTCTCGGCAACACGATCGAGGCACGTGGCGATGCCGGCCTGATGAACGAGTACGGGGGAACCCTGTCGAACTCGACCATCGACGGCAATGCCTTCACCGGCGTCACTTACACCGGTGGAGTACCTGAGGGCCTCGGAAGTGCGGGCCAGTTTAACGTTGGCAACAACGTGCCGCGCCAGTTGGTTGTATTGGGCAATGGTGGAGGTGACGCGCTGTCCGCGAATGTCACGAACCTCGCATTCACCAACAACACCGTCTCGGGGACAACGGGTGGCCTGAATATCGATGGCAACTCGCAAGGCAACTACCTTGCAACCATCGATGCTGCCGGGTCCGTGATAGACGGCAACGCCTTCACGGGAACGGGCGGAGCGTTTTATACCGGGTTGCGTGTGCGTCGTCCCGATACGGACATCACGAACAATACCTTCGACAACTCGTCCGGAGGGGACTCGCGCGGTGTCACGCTGCAAAATCAAAACGGCACCGAAGACATGTCGGGCAACCAGTTCATTGGCGGAACAGGACCCGACGGGTTTGCCGGAACTCCTGGTGACGATACGTTTTCAACGGATGCGGGCAATGACACGGTCTTTGGTAGCGCTGGTAATGACGCGATCGACGGCGGGGCGGACACAGACACAGCGGTTTATGCGGGGAGTGTCGGCGATTATGCCGTGACCGCAACAACTGATGCCGATGGCCGCGCGACCGGCTTCACGGCGATCACCGACACGAACGTCGGCGATGGCGATGAAGGAACAGATACCCTTACGGATGTCGAACTACTTCAATTTGCCGATGGCGTGATCGATACCGCCGATGCGGTTCATGTCTTTGATGCCGGCAACGCACTGATCGGGACATTCGATAACATCGAAGACGCAGTCGCTGTTGCGACGGCGGGCTCGACGCTTCGGGTCGCGTCCGGGGATGTGAACATCGAGAACGGAACCCCTAACGGTCAAGTTGTGATCGACAAGGATATCTCGATCGTGGGCCTCGGATCGGCCAGCACGACTCTGAAGGTGAACGCGAGTACCGGTACAAGCGGCGACAGTCGAGGCACCTTCCTCGTCAACGACGGTGTCACGTTCAGTATGTCCGACCTCACGATGGACGGAACCGGTTTCGATATCTGGCAGGGCGTCCGGCACAAAGGCTCCGGCGTGTTCGATAGCGTGAGCTTCGAAAACATCGGCTATAACCCGAGCACCAACTACGCAGGCACTGCTATTGCCGCCTTTGGTGCCGCGTCGGACGTCGACGTCATAGACTCGAGTTTCTCGAACATAGGTCGGGTGGGCGTGCTCTACTACGGCGCGGGGACAACCGGCGAATTCCGCGGCAACACGTACACCGGCAAGGGTGACGGCGATCATTTGGATTATGCGCTCGATATCAGCGCCGGAGCCGATATCGACGTAACCGACAATGTGATCTCGGAAAACCGCGGTGTTGCTTCATCTGATGGATCGGTTTCCGCAGGTGTCCTCGTTTCGACATTCTTCGGGCCGGGAACCAATGCCGACTTCTCCGGGAACAGCTTTGCGGACAACTCGTTCGGCGTGTTCTTTGGATATGATGCGAGCGATGCCTCTTCTGGCAGCTTTGCCGGCACAAACAGCTTTACCGGTTCCGGGATCGGCCTTCGTGTTCTTGGCGATGGTGCGGTCACGGGAACAGGGTCGATCACGGGTGATGCGTCAACCGTCAGTTGGAATGGCGGCGCCGCTGGCAACATGATCGTTGGTGCCGGGCTGGACGATACTTTGTCGGGCGCTGGAGGAAACGACACCATCGACGGCGGAGCGGGCATAGATACGCTGGACCTCAGCGATGCGATCAACTCTGTTGGTGTCAACCTCGGCAGCAACCCCCTTTCACCTCTCGCAGTCGGGACAGGGTTCGCAACGGGTTCCGATATCGGAATTGATGGCCTTACCGGGATAGAGAACATCAGGGGCGGCCAGGGGGCGGACGGCTTGACCGGTGACGCCGGAGACAACGTGTTCTTTGCCAGCAGCGGCAACGACACCGTTACCGGCGCCGGGGGTACCGATACGTACGATGCGTCGGATGAAACCGACGCGGTGGCGATAGACCTTGTCGGTGGAACGGCAACCGGTGCCGGTATCGGCAGCGATCAATTGTCTGGTATCACCAACGCCGTCGGTGGCGATGGCGATGACAGCTTCACCGGTGGAACCGCCAACAACAGCTTCGATGGTGGGTCAGGCGACGACACTGCCATCATCGCTGATACGTTCGCGAACTCTACGGTAACGCAGGTCGGGGGCGTCACGACCGTCGTAAGCGCCGATGGCACGGATACCTTTACCAACGTCGAAAACC
This sequence comes from Lutimaribacter marinistellae, assembly GCF_042648365.1. Lineage (NCBI taxonomy): Bacteria > Pseudomonadati > Pseudomonadota > Alphaproteobacteria > Rhodobacterales > Roseobacteraceae > Lutimaribacter > Lutimaribacter marinistellae. Next base: position 38,270 of record NZ_JBHRXI010000017.1, read on the forward strand.
TGCAATTCTCGGACCAGACGGTTTCGATCTTCACGGAAGAAGACAGCGTCGCAACCGACGAGGACAGCTCCACGAACGGATCCGTACTTGGTAACGATTTCGATATCGCGCTCGGGTCTGGCGATCTGACAGTCACCGAGGTGGATGGTAATGCGATCGGATCGACCGTTACGATCGCATCTGGGGCAACCGTCGACATGCTTGGCGACGGAACATTCTCCTACGATCCGAACGGTGCTTTCGAAGCGTTGAATTCGGGCGAAGCCGGCGTTGACAGTTTCACCTACACAGTCGAAGACGGCGACGGAAACTCCACGACCGAGACTGTCACTGTCAATTTGACAGGTGTGAACGATGGGCCGAAGCCTGCTGCAAGCTATGACCTAACCGGAACGTTGGTCGAAGAGGGCGATGTCGCGACATTTGGCCTGGCCGCTGCACTGGGTTCCGATATCGATGCCGATGCCGAGGATGACACGAACTCGCTGACCTATGCCGTTACGGCTCAGGACCCGGCCGGCAACTCGGTGATCGTTGGAAATGGCGCTGTACCGTCTCTGCAATTCACCCCTGGCGCGGGACTCGAAACGCTCAATGAGGGCGAAACGCAGGATGTGACCGTCACGCTTTCGGCGACGGATGCGCAACTCGCGTCCGAAAGCTTTGATGTCACTTTCCGGATCACCGGCAAGAACGACGACCCAGTCGTTGCGGCCGGAGGCACGGGGAATGCGCAAGAAGACGGCGCTCCGATTGTCGTGGACTTGTCGGCCTTGGGTTCGGACACGGATGACGAAGACGATGGCGCGAGCCTGATCTACAGCGTCTCGTCACAACCTGCAGGTGGCTCCGCCTCGATTGTTCTTCAGGGGCTTGAAATCAATCCGACCGGGCTTCAGTTCGATCCCGGTTCCGATTTCCAGAACCTGAGCCAAGGGCAGACCCAAACCGTTCAAATCGGTGTCACTGCCACCGACAGCCGCGGCGGGACCTCGGTCGAAGAGTTTGTCGAAATAACCGTAACCGGAACAAATGACCCGGTTTCTGCCGGGGCGCCTTTGACCGATACGACGGACGAGGACGCCGGAACGTTCACGGCAACGGTGTCCGATCTCATCGCGAATGTCAGCGATGTTGATACGAATGACACGCACACCGTTCAGAACCTGACGCGGACAGACGGCGGACGTGCGCTTACATCTCTGACGGTTTCGGATGCTGGCGGCATTAGCTTCGATCCATCCGAGTTTACCGATCTTGCGGTGGGCGAAAGCGAGACGCTGACATTCACCTATGACATCTCCGACGGAAACTCGACCGACGGAACGCAGATCTCGATCACGGTGGAGGGCCGGAACGATACTCCGCAGATTTCGGGCGTATTCCTTACCACGGCGCGCCCTGCGACGGTCGACGAGAACCCGGGCGAAACGGGGAGCGCTTCGCTGAAGAGTGGTTTTGGTGTGGTCAACTTCTCCGACGCCGACATCAGCGACGGGGCTTCCATGTCCTTGTCGACCGTGTCGGCCATCAGTTCGCTTGGTCTGACACATTCTGCGTCCGACCTTGCGGCGCTGGAGACTGCTCCGACGCTTCAGACAACCAGCTTCCCGCCGGGCGCGTCTGGAACGCAGTCGTCCTCTATCGTGTATTTCCTGACTGATGCCAATCTCGATTTCCTTACGGAAGGCGAAACGTTGAGCATGACTTACAGGGTCACGGTTCAGGACGACAGCGGAGTGGCCGGGACGGATACCGCGACCCAGGACTTCATCGTCGACTATGTCGGCGCGAACGACGATCCGGCAATTGGCGGCGACCTGACGCTTTCGACCACGCCCTTCGGATCTGTCACGCTTACCACCGCTGATCTGACGGCAGTCGATCCGGACGTGGGCGATACCGCGACCTTCCATGTGCAATCCTCAACCAATGGCGAAGTTCGGTTGAATGGCGTGTTGGCGACAAGTTTCACCTTGGACGACGTGACCAACGGAAACGTGACCTTCGCGCAGGATGGTGATCCATCCGCCACCGCGGAATTCTCGGTGATCGTGGAAGATGGCGCAGGGGCGCAGTCGGGGGCCAGTACGGTGACCGTGAATGTCGCTGGCGCCGATTTCACCTTGACCAAGGAAGTGGTCGAAACCGGACAGTACGGAAACAACTACAACGGTGCCGTCAGTCCGACAGGAGTGGTGCAGGCGCGGTTCGATGCCCTTCCGGGCCAGAACGTCCTGACATTCAAGGGCTACGATGTCGACTTTGATGACGAGATGTCGGTCCGCCTCAACGGTCAGGTGGTCGAGGTGCTCGAAGCGGGCGTCAACAACGGTCTTGCGAGTTACGAGATCGTGTTGCCCGACGGCACCCTCAGAGGTTCGGACAATATCCTCGAGTTTGTTCAGAACACGAACACCTCGTGGCGCTGGGGCGTGACGGATGTGAAGATCGACAACCGGATCCCTCTGACGATTGCCCAGACCGACACGACCGAACAAGGCAACAACTTCAACGGTGCGACTGCGATTGACGGACAGGTCGCTTACACGTTCGAAGGTCTTGGCATCGATGCCCGCGTATCGCTCAACGGCTTCGATATAGACTTCGGCAACGAAGTCAGGGTCGTTCTGAACGGGAACAACATCGGGTTCCTGGACGTGGGCGCGGACAATGCCCTTGCGCCGGATGATTTCCTGATCACCGCTGCCCAGCAGCAGGCTGGTGAAAACGTCCTGGAGTTCGTGCAGGCCAGGAACATCAGCTGGACCTGGGGCGTGACCGACCTGCTTGTTCAGGCCGATGCCGATATGCGTCTGACACCGGATCAGATCGAAACCGGCACGTTTGGGAACAAGTTCGATGGGAAGACGGATGCCGACGGCATCGTCAAGGCCGCGTTTGCCGGGACGGGGAAGGATATCACCCTTTCGCTGCAGGGCTTTGACGTCGACTTCTCGAACGAGGTTCAGGTCTTGCTGAACGGCAACAGCCTTGGCTTCCTCGGCGTCGGTCAGGACAATGGCCTGTCCTACGACGAGTTCCAGATCAGCGCAGCTCAGCAGCAAGTCGGAGAAAATGTCATCGAGTTCGTGCAGGCTCGGAATACGACCTGGGCTTGGGGTGTCACCGATGTGATGATCAGCGAAAACGAGCCTGCAGATGCCCGGCTGGAGCGCGGAGTGCGCGACAATGCGGATTACGGAAATGACTTCAACGGCATGACGGATGCCGATGGATCCGTTTCCTTCGCGTTTGTCGGCACCGACGAGGATCTGTTCGTCTTCGTCGAAGGGTTCGACATCGATTTCTCGAACGAGGTCGAAGTCTTCCTCAATGGCAACAGCCAAGGGTTCCTGGCCGCAGGTGTGGATAACGGGCTGCAATCCTACCAGCTCGAGTTCACCGCCGCTGAACTGGAGGTCGGTGACAATGTTCTCGAGTTCCAGCAGGCCCGCGATCTCACCTGGAGGTGGGGCGTCACAAGTCTCGAGGTCGACGACACTCCGTTCATCTGATCTTGCGCACTGTTCCAAACCAACGCCCCGGCTCTTTGCTGGGGCGTTGGCGTTTGAAGTCCCCCGCCGTGATGCATTCCTTCAATTCGACAAATCTCTTGTCATGAAGAAGTTACGCAACGAGACTAAGCGGGGCACATACTGACCATGGGGATGAAAAATGAAAATCCGTCGCCTCGGCCTTGCCGCCGCATTTCTTTCGACAACTGCCTTCGCTGCTCCTGCAATAGCTGAAACAGTCCTGCGGATCGGACTGCAGCAAGAGCCAACCGTTCTGGACCCGACCACGGATGCAACCGCATCTATTGACGGGATGCTGGCCCAGAACGTGTTCGAGTCTTTGACGACCGTGGATGAAAGCGGCGCGGTTCAGCCACAATTGGCTGAAGCTTGGGAGATTTCCGAGGACGGGCTGACCTACAGTTTCACTTTGGTTGAAGATGCCCGTTTCCACGACGGGACCGCTTTCGATGCGGAAGATGTCAAGTTCACTTTCGATCGCGCGATGGCCGAAGACTCGACAAACCCGTCCAAGTCAATCTGGGAACCGATCGAGAGTGTCACAGTGATCGACCCGCAAACGGTCGAAGTCAAACTCAGCCGCAAGGACGCATTTCTGCTGTTCAACCTTGCACAAGGCGACGCGTCGATCGTGGCCACGGAAAGCGTTGCCGACGCCGCGACGAAACCGGTTGGTACCGGGCCGTTCCGGTTCGACGGCTGGACGCGGGGGGATCGCCTGACCCTTGCCAAATTCGAAGACCACCGCGATGCCGGCAGCGTCGCGATCGACAAGGTCGAGTTCCGCTTCATTTCCGATCCGGCGGCGGCAACCGCCGCTTTGATGGCCGAAGAGCTGGACGCGTTTCCGGGCTTTCCGGCACCGGAATTGCTTGACCAGTTCGAGGCGGATCCTCGTTTCAAGGTCGTCGTGGGATCGACCGAGGGCGAGGTGATCCTCGCACTCAACAATGGCAAAGCTCCCTTCGACAAGCTCGAAGCGCGGCAAGCCGTAAGCCACGCGATCGATCGCAACGAGATTATCGACGGGGCCATGTATGGTCGTGCCGTACCAATTGGCAGTTTTTATCCCCCGCACGGGCCCGCCTATGTCGACCTGACGGGCATGTATCCGCATGACACCGACAAGGCCAAATCAATGTTCGAGCAGGCCGGCGTCGGTGAAGAGATTGTTTTGCGGGTTCCCCCGTTTCCCTATGCCACGCGCTCGGGCGAGATCGTACAGGCACAGATGGCCGAGGCCGGTGTGAACGTAAAGCTGGAAAATGTCGAATGGGGCTTCTGGATCGACGAGGTCTACAAGAAGCAGAACTACGACATGACCATCATCGCGCATACGTCGCCCAACGACCTTGGCAATTTCGCGCGGGGACCCGAGTATTTCTACGCTTTCCAGTCAGACGATTTCGACGCCCTGTGGGACGGCATCAAGACCGAAGCCGACATGGCCAAGCGCGAGGAAATGCTGAAGCAGGCGCAGTCCTACGTGGCCGAGAACGCGGTCCACGCGTTCCTGTTCCAGTTGCCCAAGCTTGGCGTGTATCGTGACGGCGTCGAAGGTTTCTGGGCCGCTTCGCCCGTCCTGTTCCAGCCCCTGGCGGGCGTGACCGTCGAGTGATTTCGCGGCATAATGTGACATATGGGCCGGGGCGGAGTTCCGCGCCGGCCTGGCTTTCGTAATGCAAATATTCCTCATTCGGCGAAGCCTCGGCTTTCTGGCGACGCTCTTCGCGATCTCGATCATCGTCTTTCTCGTGATGAACGTACTGCCGGGCGATCCTGCAGTCACGATACTTGGAATCGACTCGACCGAAGATGCACGCGCGACTCTTCGTGCCGAGCTTGGGCTCGACCGTCCGATCTGGCAGCGGTACGGCGATTGGGTCTGGGGTGCAGTCCGCGGCGACTTCGGGACGAGTTACTTCTTTCGCGTGCCGGTGTCGGAACTGATCGCTGAACGTCTGCCGTTGACCCTGTCGCTGGCCGCGCTGGCAATGCTGCTTACGGTCCTGTTGGGCGTGTCCCTCGGTGTCGTCGCGGCGGCCAATCACGGGCGGAGCGGGGATTGGGTCATCATGTTTCTCAGCCAACTCGGTATCGCCGTGCCGGCATTTTGGCTGTCGATCCTTCTGGTTCTTCTTTTTGCGGTCAAATTGCGCTGGCTTCCGCCCGGAGGTTTTCCGGGTTGGGACGACCCGCTTCTCGCCCTTCGTTCCCTGATTCTACCGACGGTTGCGTTGGCGCTTGTTCAATCGGCTGTGCTGGCACGGGTGACGCGGTCCTCCGCGCTCGAGGTGATGCGACTGGATTTCGTTCGGACGGCACGCGCGACCGGTTTGCCGCGTGGCCGGATCTGGGGCAGGCACATTCTGCCCAATGCTCTCGTCCCAATCGTGACGATCGTGGGAATGCAGGTCGCAGGCGTCGTGACTGGGACAATCGTGATCGAGAACGTGTTCTACCTGCCGGGTTTGGGCCGTTTGGTGTTCCAGTCCATCGCGAACCGCGATCTCTTCACGGTTCAAGCGCTCGTCGTGATGTTTGCGGCCATTGTAGTGACGGCGAATTTTCTCGTCGATGTCATCTACGCGCTGATCGATCCTCGCTTGAAGGGACGGCTGGCATGAACAAACGACATGTGAACCTGCGTTTGGGTGCGGTGCTTGTGGGGGTCATGACGGCCGTCGCTGCAGTGTCGTTGTTCTGGACGCCATATGACGTCACGCAATTGGCGATCTCGCAGAAATTTCAGCCGCCATCGCCGGCACATTGGTTGGGAACCGACCAGCTTGGCCGCGATGTCGTCAGCTTGTTGATGGCGGCCTCGGTCAACTCGCTCACCGTGGCGTTCGTGGCTGTCGGTATCGGTGGAACAATTGGCACCGCGCTCGGCCTCGCAGCGTCGGCCTGGGGAGGGTGGATCGAGACCCTTGTGATGCGATTGGCCGATCTGGGGTTTGCCTTTCCGGCGCTGCTGTTTGCGATCATGCTGGCGGCGGCATTTGGCCCGTCACTGACCAACGCAATTCTCGCCATCGCTTTCATCAACATCCCGATTTTTGCGCGCGTCGCGAGGGGGGCTGCAAACCAGGTCTGGACGCGCGACTTTGTACTGGCGGGACAAGTTGCCGGTCTGGGGCGCTTGCGCCTGACCATTGATCACGTGCTTCCCAACATCGCGGCCCCGATTATCGTGCAGGCGACGATCGAATTTGCCGTTGCCATCCTCGCCGAAGCGGCGCTGAGCTATCTTGGCCTCGGCGCCCAACCTCCGATGCCGTCGTGGGGGCGGATGCTGGCAGAGGCGCAGACCCTGATGTATCTCGCGCCCGAACTGGCCATCTATCCGGGGCTTTGCATCATCGTCGCTGTCTTGGGCTTTGGCCTGTTGGGCGACGGGTTGCGGGACATCACCGATCCCCGACTGACGAGGGCGCGCGCATGATTGACGCCCGAAACATCACCGTCAATTTCGGTTCGGCAACTGCGCTGCGCGAGATCTCGATCCGTTTGGAGGCAGGGCAGCGGTTGGGAGTCGTTGGAGAGTCGGGCTGCGGCAAGTCGATGTTGGGGCTTGCATTGATGGGTATGTTGCCCGATGCCGCGCGACTGACCGGCGAATTGCATGTCAACGGTCGCGACATGGCGCGCGCATCCGAACGTGAATGGCGAGGTCTGCGTGCGCGCAGCATAGCGATGATCTTTCAGGAACCATTGGCCGCGCTGAACCCGCTGCGCCGGGTTGGCGACACGGTGATGGAGCCTCTTCGTCGTCATATGGGAATGGATCGCGCGACAGCCCGTGCACGCGCATTGGCGCTTTTCGAGGAAACCGGCATTCAGGACCCGGCTGCAAAGCTTCGCCAATACCCTCACGAACTGTCCGGTGGGCAGCGTCAGCGCGTGCTGATAGCGCTGGCGCTGGCCTGCGATCCGTCGCTTCTTATCGCGGATGAACCGACCACAGCGCTCGACGCTCACGTCGCTCTCAGGATCACGGATTTGCTTGTGCGATTGGCCCGAAATCGCGGAATGGCCCTGATGTTCATCAGCCACGATCTCGCGGCGGTCGCACGAACGGCTGAGGAATTGGTGGTTATGTACGGCGGAGAAATCGTGGAACGTGGAGCGACCGCCGACATCCTTGCCGATCCGCGTCATCCCTACACGAAGGGTCTGCTATCCGCGCGTCCGCCGCTGGCAGCGGGTCACCTGCGCGAACGCCTGCCCGTGATACCCGGGTCGGTCCCGGGGTTGATGCAACTTCCCCGAGGATGCCGGTTTTCGGGGCGCTGTGCGGTGGAGCTGCCGCGCTGCGCAGATGTCCGCCCCGACGAACGCGAAACCGGGGTAGGGCGGAGTGCGGCCTGCCACTTGGTAGGAGAGGCCCGATGACCGTCTTGCTGGAAGTCGAGCGTCTGACCCGTCGATATCCGCGTCCCCGCAAACAGGTGCTCCGGCCGGAACCTCCTTTGGTTGCACTGGATCAGGTCAGCTTTGCACTCGGTGCGGGCCGCACATTGGGCGTCGTAGGTGAAAGCGGGTCTGGCAAAACCACGCTGGCGCGGCTGGTCATGGGGTTCGAAACACCCGATGCGGGCCGCATTCGTTTGAACGGCAAGGAGCTTGACCAAAAGGGTCGGCGCGGCGCGCTGCAAATGGTGTTTCAGGACCCGTTCGGTTCGCTTGACCCGCGTCGCCCGGTCGGCTGGTCCGTAGCGCAACCGCTTCGCGCCTTGGGTAAGAGTGATACGCGGACCGAAACCGAGGAAGCCCTGTCGCGGGTCGGATTGTCGGCGGCGGACGGCGCGCGTTACCCGCACGAGTTCTCGGGCGGACAGCGCCAGCGGATCGCAATCGCGCGAGCGATCATCACGCGCCCACGCCTGCTGGTCGCGGACGAGGCCGTTTCCGCCCTCGATGTGTCGGTGCGGGCGCAGATCCTGAACCTGCTGATGGACCTGCAGGACGCGTTCGGCATGGCAATGCTGTTTATCAGCCACGACCTCGCCGTTGTGTCCAGCCTCTGCGACGACCTCATCGTATTGCGGAACGGCAAGACGATCGAACATGGTCCGGCTCAGCGCATTTTGGCCGAACCGGGCGCGGATTACACCCAGACACTGATCGCCGCCGCGCAGGTTGCACCGTCGGCGGCACTAGCCACGAAAGAGACCCGATGACACGCTTCCTCCACGTCACCGACCTTCATGTTAGCGCGCCGCAGACGAATGACGCGACACGCCAGACCGATACCGTCGCCGCTCTCGACCGTCTGATCGAAGTTGCCCTTCGTTTGGATCCGAGACCTGACTTCATTGTCGCATCAGGGGATCTGACCAACGTCGGCGACGAGGCAAGCTATCGCCTCCTTGCCGAGCGTTTCGAGGGATTTGACATCCCGGTACACATGACGCTGGGCAATCATGATCGCCGCGCCGGGTGGCATTCCGTTTTCCCCGGCCACCACGCCGCCCCGGATGGACCGGTCGATCATGACGCAGTACTGGGCGGCGTGCATGTTGTGGCCTTGGACAGTTCGGTTCCCGGCAGGGTGAGCGGCGCGCTGGACGACGAACAGATCGAGCGGGCCGCCGAAATGTTGGGGCGTAATCCTGACCTGCCTAAGCTAGTCGCGATTCACCATCCTCCGCGCCTTGACCCTTCGCGCAACTTTGCCTGGGCCACCCTGGATCAACACAGCACGGATCGTCTCGCCTCTCTGTTAGAGGGACGCAGCGTGTTGGCGGTACTGTCGGGACATGTGCACATGAACCGTGTGGCGATGTGGCATGGCGTACCCCTCGTGGTGACCATGGGGCAGCAATCGACGGTCGACCTCACGCGTACAGACGCGCTTGCAGTGGTCGAAGGAACGGGATTTGCGATTTGTGACCTGTTACCATCGGGCTTGCAGACAACCTTTGTTCCGCTTGCCGAGCCGCGCTTGATCAAGGAGATTTCGGTTGACCGCCTGCGCGCGTTTTCCTGACATCCGGAGGAAGGAACTGGCCGGCTGCCTCAATCACGCCAGCAAGTCAAAAACTTCGCCCGCCAGTTGCAGGCTGATCGATGCCTGTGCCTCGCCATCGATCAAAGCCCAGATGATTTGGCCAGTGGGTCGATAAATGACGAAAGCTTCTCTCGCCGCGTCGTCGCCTGCTCGGTCGCCATCAAGTGTTGCCGTGTGGGCCAGGTTGACCTGAAAATCCTTGGACGTCGCGGTGGAACCAAAGAAGAGCGCATCGCCCTCTGCGGTATTGAAATCCTGCACCCAGTCCGAACCGTGATCAAGAATCCCAAGATGGAAAAAGCGATCGCCCCCATTGCCGCCATTGATGCGATCATGGCCAAATCCACCATTCACGAAATCGGCACCGTCTCCTCCGAAAATCAGATCCGAAAGCGCGCCGCCGGATATCACGTCATTTCCTGACTGGCCTTGCAACTCATCCGAGCCATAGCCGCCTGATAGCGTATCGTGGCCCTCTTGACCATAAATCAGATCATTGCCACCGCCACCATCCGCGCGATCATCACCCGCGCCGCCGAAGATAATATCACGAAGGTCTGTATCCGCTGGCCCGCCAATCAGGCTGTCATTGCCATCGCCGCCATTCACCGTGTCGGTGCCTGTTCCGCCGTCAATGACATCGTCGCCAGAGGCCCCGATCAGCCTGTCCTCGCCATCGCCGCCCCAAAGCACATCATGTCCTGCGCCTGAGCGGATGTGATTTCCGGCCTGGTTTCCGGCTATGGTGTCGTTTCCCCCACCGGTATCGACATGCTCGATCAATGAGCGCAGGTCACCTTGATAGAGATATGGGTTGGCAACGTTACCTCGTGCGAGCTTGGCATCCTCTTCCGGTCCGTTCGCCAAGTTCGCGAGCTGCGGCATGGAAAATGTCGAAAAGGCACCGGGCCTTAGGTCGATGCTCTGATCCTGATCGTAATTCGAAAAGTCGTAGCGATCCTCGCCTCCACCATCCCAAATGGTAAGCAAGATCTTCGCACCATAGGGCGCGCCGAACCCGAGGCCATCAACCGACATTTCGCCGGTGTTCGGATCGAACCGATAGGTACTGTCGCCGTTATTGGACCCGCCGCCAAAGTTCGCGCCGTACATATGTTGAAGAGCAGCCATGTCGTTCAACATGTAGGTCCAAGGATACTCTTCTTCGCCCGACGCACCGTTCAAGGGACCCCCGACATAGCCGCGATATGTCATGACCGAGAATTCTTGGCTGTCCTGTTCAGCCGGAAGAGCCGGTAACGTCACGCTGGCGTCGTGCGACCAGGTTTGTGTCGCATGCCCATGCTTGAGGCCCAGTGCATGACCCACTTCATGCAAAAGGCCGGCAGCATGATGGAACGATCCGAGGAGGGAGGGCCGATACTGCCCCGTGGTGAACCAGTTATCGCCCACCGCATGCGCACCGATCAGGTTGGGGTCGGGTGGATTGGCTTCGGCTGAACCGATTCCGCCGGGTGCGTGCAGACCCGGTACGAAATGTTCCGGTCCGTAATCTATCCCCGAAGCCTGTGCGAACCGCAGGTCGCCCCCATCCGAAGGATCATGGGTAAAGGTCAGGCCGGTGAAAGTGCTCAAGTGTGCGAGGACCAGGTCGAAGATCTGTTCCGCTTCGATCTGCGTGAATGGCGAGAAGTTCTCGACCGTGTTGTAGCCGGAATATGCACGGATTTCCGAGGGAAAGCTGACTGTCAAGTGCGGGCTGTCCCACTTCCAACCCCACAGAATACCATCAATTTCGGGCTCGCCCGTCGGCGCAACAGGTATGGGCATGATGTCGACCCCACAAGAGGAAAATCACCAAGCAAGTGCTACTGCATTCAAGCAGCTTTCCGACTGTTCGTCATCTGTGCCCGCTCTCAATCTCCTGAAGAGATCGAAATCGACCTGCAGTAATCGACGAGTTCCACGCTTTCTTGTGCGCTCTCACGGATTGATCTTGGATCAGTCCCGATAAGTGTCACCACGGCCTGAGCCTCATCCTGCCAGTCGAGGATCGGTGCCGCCATCGCAACGAGACCCGGGATAAACAGCCCTTCGACGCTTGCAAAACCTTTCCTACGGATATCCTTTACCAAGGCATCCACTTCGTCAGATGTCGTTTCCTGAGCTTGGGCCAATTCGTCATTTAGCAGGCCAGTCAAAGGCGCCCGTGGTGCCCAAGCAAGAAATGCGCGCCCGGTGGCAGAGCCCAGCAATGGCATCACCGTACCAAGGCCCATGGACGTTACGGTCGGCGTCGCGGCCCTTTCCCAGCGTACGACTGTGGCACCGCGATCACCCCAAACCGACAGAAGCGCGCTCATGCCTGTTGCATCCGCGAGTTCGTGCAAGCCGTCCGCGGCATGGTTCACGAAATCGTTGCGTCCAATCGCCGCTAGCCCCAGTTTCACGGCGCCCGGTCCAAGGTCGTATTTTCCGGACTTGCCTGCTTGGGTCACCATCCCTGCGACCAGAAAAGAGGCAAGGTATCGATGCACCTTGCTCACCGGCATGGAACATTCCCGCGCAAGATCGGACAAGGAGACGGGGCCGGATCGCTTCGCCATCGCACGAAGAACCTCGAGTGCTGCGTCCAGCGAACTCAGGCCGCCGCCCTCGCGCCGGCTATCGGTCATTGTCCAGTATGGCGCGCAACGCGTTAGTGTCACCTGCGGCCATCCGCCCGTCGCGATCGACAAAAACACCGCGGGTTTCGATCCCTTCGGCGCACACCCGTTCGCCATTCATGACCGCGTAATGCACCGAAAGGCTTTTTGCTGACCAGTCGCAACGGGCGAGGACGATGTCCAACGCGTCGCCATCTCGTATGGGCGAGCGGAATTTGACGCGAACCTCCATCAGGCCGAGGCCGACGGACCCGATCTTTTCGCACAAGACTGAATGCCCGCCATGTTGGCGAATCCAATCGTGAAAGGTCGCGTCGAGCCATTTGCAGATATTGGGATAATACACGATGCCTGCGGGGTCGCAGTCGCCGAAACTGGTTTGGTGACGATAGGTATGAACGGCCACGAGCTTTTCCGTATTGCAAAATGTATTGCGACATTCGGAAAAGTCGATAACACTGATGCGTGTGCGTGTCGAGTGCCGGGGAGGGGATAATGGGCCGCTTGCAAAGCGTCGACATCCTGGGCGGCGGTCCCGCTGGTCTGTACACGGCGATACTGCTCCGGCGACGAATGCCACATCTGCGTCTCCGTTTGATCGAGCAGAACCCCCGGGGAGCGACTTTCGGTTTCGGCGTCGTCTTTTCGGATCAGGCGCTGGGCTTTCTCAAGGCCGACGACCCCGAGACGCATGATCTCATCACGCCGCGTATGGAGCAGTGGCAGAATATGGTGCTCAACCATCCGGGAGGCGCGGTCACCCTTGATGGCATCGGCTTTTCCGCGATCGGTCGGTTGAAACTGATCGAATTGCTGACTGACCGCGCCCATCGGCTCGGTGTCGACATGGTGTTCGGCCAGCGTGTCAGCGATCTGGAGGCGCTTGGCGCCGACTTGGTCGTTGGCGCTGACGGGCTGAACTCGCTGGTGCGTCGCACGATGCCCGAGGCTTTCGGGGAAAGGGTTGATCATTTCTCGAACCGGTTCGCATGGTTTGGAACGCCTCGCACCTTTGACACCCTGACGCAGACCTTCATCGAAACCGAGGCGGGGCCCCTCAACGCTCATCATTATCGCTACAGCCCCGAAGCGAGCACCTTCATCGTGGAGTGCAATCCCGAAACGTATCGCGCGCTCGGGTTTGCCGAGATGGACGAAGCGCAAAGCGCCGAGCGATGCGCTGATTTGTTTTCCGAAGTACTTGAGGGCGCACCCCTGCTTACGAACAAGTCGCAATGGCGTCAGTTTCCCCGGCTTTGGTGCGACCGATGGGTGAACGGCCGCCACGTCCTTCTGGGCGACGCAGCACATACGGCACATTTTTCAATCGGATCGGGGACACGCCTTGCGATGGAGGACGCCATTGCGTTGGTGTCCGCGCTCGAAAGGCATGCGGACTGGGGCGACGCCCTGGAAGCATACCAGTCAGAACGCAGCCCCGTTGCCAAGAAGATCGTCGATGCGGCCAATACGTCGGCGCAATGGTACGAAACGTTCGGGGACAGAATGCGTCAGTCGCCGCTCGACTTCGCCTTCGACTACATTACCCGGTCCGGCAGGGTCGACATGGACAGGTTGCGCAAGATGGCGCCAGGTTTCATGGCTGCCTATGAAGAGCGAAAGCCTGCGATAATCGATCCCGTTGCCGATGATGCACCGGGAGCGGTTGAGATCGATTTCGACCGATCCGCCCATCCGAACTGCTCGGCGGTCCTGTGGGACAACCTGGAAAGGAACCCCGACAAAACTGCCCTGATCGGACCGGGCGGCACAGTGACCTACGCCCAACTTTGCCGTATGGCAGCGAGATGGGGAAACGCTTTCCTTGCACACGGGCTGGAGCGCGGTGAACGGATCGCATTCTTTCTCGATGACAGCCCCATCTTCGTTGCTGCGTTCTTTGGTGCGGTGCGGGCAGGCTTTGTGCCGGTTCTTCTCAACATCCAGACTGGTACGGAAACGCTGGCATACTTCCTGCGTGACAGCGGGGCGCGGGTCGCGCTGTGCGAGGCAGGGCTTGCCGACCGGTTTGCCGCGCAGGCTGTGGAAACGCTCGTAGGGGTGAACGGCACGGCACTGGGCTGCCGGGACAGCGCCGATTTTCTGTCGGGTCAGCCCGAGGATCTGCCATGCGCCGACACCGGACCCGACGACATGGCGTTTTGGATGTACTCCTCGGGGTCGACGGGCAAGCCCAAGGGGATCGTTCACCTGCATCACGACATGGCTTACACGCATGAGAGTTTTGGCCACCATGTTCTGCGCCTGCGCCCCGATGACGTCTGTTTTTCTGTCCCCAAGATCTATTTCGCCTACGGCTTCGGCAATGCGATCACCTTTCCCTTCTCAATCGGCGCGACGACCCTGCTAATGCCTGGCCAACCAAGCCCCGCCGGAGTTTTCGATCTGATCGAGGCTTATCGTCCAACCGTCTTTTTCGGCTTGCCGACGCTATACACCGCGCTGGCCCATTCCGAAGGGGCAGGCGCGCGCGACTTGTCCAGCCTGCGGCAATCCATGTCCGCTGCTGAAATCCTTTCTGAGGAGATACACCTGGCGTGGAAGCGTCTTGCCGGGCATGGCCCGACCGAGGGTCTGGGCTCGACCGAGATGTTGCACGTCTACCTGTCGAACCGGGTCGGGGATCATCGATACGGTGCGGCGGGTGCACCGGTGCCGGGATACGAGGTCAGGCTTCTGTCGCCGGATGGAGACGTTGTGCCGCCCGGTGAAGAGGGCGTGATGGAAGTACGCGGTCATTCTTCGGCGCCCTGCTATTGGAACCGTCCTGACAAGACCGCCGAAACCATGCGCGGCGACTGGATCCATACCGGGGATCGGTTCGTCGAGCGCGACGGATACTTCTATTTCCAGGGTCGTGCGGACGACCTGATCAAGGTGTCCGGGCAGTGGGTCTGGCCATTGGAGGTCGAGCGCTGTCTGAATGAACATCCCGAGGTTCGTGAATGCGCCGTTCTTGCCCATCAATTGCCCGACCGGCGCATGACACTGCGCGCCGTGGTGGCCTTGCGAGGAGAGAAAGGACGCGAGACGACGAGGGAACTGCAGGATTTCGTGAAACACCGACTTCAACCCTTCAAGTACCCTCGACTGGTGGAATTCGTCGCCGAACTGCCCAAGACCGGCACGGGAAAGATCGATCGGCAGGCGCTCCGGCAAACCGGCAGTTGATAAGCGCTGGCAACTCATGCTGATATGCCGACACAAGAGATATCAAAATGACGGGCCATAGCCCGCGAATGGGAGGAAGATATGAAGAAATTCGTTACCGCGGCCGTGGCCGCGAGCCTTGTGTCGGTCCCGGCATGGGCGGAAAGCGTGAAGATCGGCTTTGTCACCACACTGACAACCGGTGCGGCCGTGATCGGCAACGACATGAAGAACGCCGTGGATCTGGCGGTCGAGCATCTTGGCGGCAAGGCCGGTGATCTCGATATCGAAGTGATCTATGGCGATGATGGTTTCGCGCCCGAGACCGGCAAACAGGTGACCGACAAGCTGGTCAAGCAGGATGACGTGGATTTCGTCGCCGGCTACATCTGGAGCCACGTCCTGCTCGCGTCGCGGAAATCCGTTCTGGATGCAGGCAAGTTCCTGATCTCGGCGAATGCCGGACCTAGCCAGATGGCCGGCAAGCTGTGCCACGAAAACTTTTTCTCGACTTCCTGGCAAAACGACCAGACCCCCATGGCCATGGGGGAGGTACTGAACCGCCAGGGCGTGAACTCGCTCTACATCATGGCGCCCAACTATGCCGCGGGCAAGGATATGGTCGCCGGTGTCGAACGGACCTTCAAGGGCGAGATCCTGGGCAAGGACCTGACGAAATGGGGCGCCGATGCGCAGCTGGACTTCTCCGCGGAACTGGCCAAGGCCAAGGCATCAGGGGCAGATGGTATTTTCGTCTTTTATCCCGGTGCAGCAGGTGGCGCGTTCATCAAGCAGTACCAGCAGGCGGGACTGAAAGATGTCTTGCCGCTCTACTCGGTCTTCACGGTCGACGCGATCTCCTTGCCCAAACTTCAGGAAGCCGGGTTCGAGGCGGTGTTGGGCTCGCGTACCACGCAGGAATGGGATCCGACGCTCGACAACGAGGCGAACATGAAGTTCGTCAGCGATTTCAAAGCGAAACATGGCACGTATCCGTCGTTCTACGCGGCCCAGTCCTATGACGCGATCATGATGATCGCAGACGCGGTCGAGGCGGTTGGTGGCGACCTGTCGAATATGGACGGTATCCGTGCCGCGATGAAAGAAGCCGATTACGGCTCGGTTCGCGGCGAGTATTCCTATGGCAACAACAACCTGCCGATCCAGAACTTCTATCTTCGCGAGGTCGTAGAGGATGCTGACGGCACCTGGACAACCAAGGTCGTCGAGACGGTGTTCGAAAACCACCAGGACAGCTTTGCCGCCGAGTGCAAGCTGAACTGATCCGACCCCACGCAATGCTGCCCGACCGGGTTACCGACCCGGTCGGGTCTTTTTTCCGAGCGGAGCCGATTTCTTGGACCTGTCCCTCTTCGTCATCCAGACCCTGAACGGTGTTCAGTTGGGGTTGCTGCTGTTTCTCGTCGCCTCCGGGCTGACGTTGGTCTTTGGCATCCTCGATTTCGTGAACCTCGCTCATGCCGCGCTATACATGGTGGGCGCGTTCATCTGTGCAAGCTTCACCTTCTTTCTGGGCAATTTCCTATGGGCGGTTCTGGCCGCGCTTCCGGTCGTGGCATTCATTGGGTACCTCGTTGAGCGGTTCGTGGCCCGTCCGCTTTATACCCGTGACCATCTCGATCATGTGTTGGCAACCTTCGGCCTGATCCTTTTGATCGATACGCTGGTGCACATGATCTGGGGGCCGGCAGGCATCGCGGTTCCTTTGCCCGAATGGCTGCAAGGGCAGGTCACGCTGCCGGGCGGGATCGTTGTTCCCTCGTTCCGGCTGGTGATCATCGGCGCGGGTTTGGCGGCTGCCGGCGGCCTGTTCTGGCTAGTCAATCATACCCGTTTGGGCATGCTGATCCGCGCCGGGGCGTCCAACCGAACGATGGTCGGTGCACTGGGTATCGATATCCAGATGCTGTTTTCGCTGGTCTTTGCGCTGGGCGCGACGCTGGCCGGTCTGGCCGGCATGCTGATCGCTCCGATCACCGAGGCCTCGATGGGTATGGGAAACAGCATCATCATCACCGCGTTCGTCGTCATTATCGTGGGCGGTATCGGTTCGATGAAGGGGGCCTTCATCGCGGCGCTACTGATCGGGTTGATCGACACGCTGGGGCGCAGCTTTCTCGATGACTTGTTCAAGATCGTGATGTCGCCTGCCGCTGCCGAAACCTCGGCCCCCGCCGTATCGGCCATGCTGATCTATATTATTATGGCCTGCGTTCTTGCCTTGCGTCCGCAGGGCCTCTTTCCGCCGAAGGTGCGCTGATGCGGTCCGGATTGACTGTTGTCGTGATGGTGGTGCTCGCCGTAGTGCCGCCGCTTCTCTATTGGTATGCGAACGCGTTCTACCTCGATCTCGCCTCGCGGTTGGTGATCCTTGGGATCGCGGCCGTGAGCCTCAACCTGATCCTCGGCTACGGCGGTCTTGTCTCATTTGGCCACGCAGCCTTTGTCGGGCTCGGAGCTTATGCGGTGGGCATCCCAGCCTATCACTGGCTATATGGTGGCATGGATGCAATCGCGACGACGAACGGCTGGGTGCAGATCGCACTTGCCGTTGGTGTCAGTGCACTCTTTGCTTTTCTGACCGGCCTCGTCTGCCTGCGTACACGCGGCGTTTATTTCATCATGATCACCATGGCCTTTGCCCAGATGATCTATTACCTTATCGTTTCGATCGAGGAATATGGCGGCGATGACGGTCTGGTGATCGACACGCGATCCGAGTTTCCCTTGATCAACCTCGACGACCCGCTTCAGCTGTATTTCCTGTCCTACGTCTCGCTCGTGGTCGCGATGTTGCTGGTTCGGATGATCGTCAATTCCCGCTTCGGCATGGTGCTGCAAGGGGCCAAAGGCAACGAAGAGCGAATGATATCGCTAGGCTACAACATTTATGCCTACCGGCTGGTCGCCTACGTGATCTCGGGCGCCATGGCCGGATATGCAGGGGCCTTGCTGGGCAACTTCACGACCTTCATCAGCCCCGAGATGATGGATTGGTCCCGGTCTGGTGAACTGATGTTCATGGTGATCCTCGGTGGCTTTGCCACGACCGTCGGCCCGGTTCTAGGCGCGGTCGCCTTCATCGTTCTGGAAGAGGTTCTATCGTCCTGGACGATCTACTGGCACCTTCCGTTTGGCCTCATGTTGATCGGAGTGGTTCTGTTCGCTCGTGGCGGGTTGGTCGGCATGTTCACCAACCGTGGAGGGCGCAAATGAGCGTTCTTCTTGACATAAGCGGCTTGAACAAGAGCTTTGGTGGCATCAAGGCCACCGACAACCTGTCGCTTTCGGTGGAACAAGGCGAATTGCACGCGGTGATCGGGCCGAACGGTGCCGGCAAGACGACACTGATCAGCCAGCTCACCGGGATGCAGTTCCCAGATAGTGGCACGGTTCGCTTCAAAGGTCAGGACATTACTGGCATGGCGGCGCACAAACGCCCGCACCTTGGCATCGCGCGCAGTTTCCAGATCACGTCGCTGATCATGCAGATGAGTGTCCTCGACAATGTCGCGCTCGCGTTGCAGGCCCGCGATGGTCATTCGTTTCGCTTCTTGCGCCCCGCACGGTCCGCCCACTCGCTGCGCGAGCGGGGCAGGGCGCTTTTGGATCGCGTCGGATTGCTGGAGAAAGCCGATGCGCCAACGGCCGCGCTGTCGCATGGTGAGCACCGCCGAATGGAGATCGCGATCGCCTTGGCCTCGGAGGCCGATTTGATGCTGCTGGACGAGCCCATGGCCGGACTCGGGGCGCAGGAATCGACCGAGATGATCGAGTTGCTGCGCGCGTTGAAGGGCAAGCATACGATCCTGCTGATCGAGCATGACATGGATGCGGTTTTTGCTCTCGCCGACAGGATATCCGTTCTTGTCTATGGTCACATCATCGCTACCGGCACGCCGAGCGAAATCCGCGAAAACGACGCAGTTCAGCATGCCTATCTCGGCGAGGAGGCGTGACATGCTTGAACTGAAAGACGTCACCACCTTCTACGGGACCAGTCAGGCCCTGTTCGGAATGTCGCTTGCGCTCGAGGCTGGGCAAGTCGCGACCCTTCTCGGTCGCAATGGCATGGGTAAGACGACGACCATCAATTCGATCATGGGCATCGTCCCTGCGCAGGGCGGCTCGATCACGTTCGATGGTAAGGAGCTGCGCGGGCAGTCGAGTTTCCGCATTGCCAACTTGGGCCTCGGTCTGGTGCCGGAGGGGCGTCAGATTTTTCCCAATCTCACGCTGCGCGAGAACCTCGTCGCGACTGCGAGCAACCATCTCGATCGCCCAGACCCATGGACAGTCGAAAAAGTCTTCGCCCTGTTTCCCGAGCTTGAGCAGCGCATCGGTTCGATGGGGAACCTACTGTCGGGGGGCGAGCAGCAGATGCTGGCAATCGGGCGGGCGCTCATGACCAATCCCCGCCTGTTGATCCTCGACGAAGCGACCGAGGGCCTTGCACCGCTTGTACGCCGCAAGATCTGGGCGGCGCTGAGCAGTATCCGCGAACAGGGCACCTCGATCCTCGTGGTGGACAAGAACCTGCATGACCTCATGCGCATCGCCGACCGCCATTTCATCGTTCAACGCGGTGAAGTGGTTTGGCAGGGTGACAGTGCCGCCCTGCAGGCCGATAACGAGGCACGCAAGAATTACCTAGGCTTCTGAACGCCCATCAACCCGTCAAGGAGTTTCATCGATGTCAGACATCACCCGCCACCATACCGGTCAGCGTATGAGCCAGATCGTCATCCACGGCGACACGATCTACCTCGCTGGTCAGGTTGGAACGCCCGCGGCGAGTGTCGCGCAACAGACGCAGGATTGTCTCGACAAGATCGACAAGCTGCTCGCCGAAGCAGGGAGTGATCGGACGCGCATCCTGCAGTGCACGATCTGGCTTGCCGACATGGCTGATTTCGCCGAGATGAACGCGGTGTGGGATGCTTGGGTACCCGAGGGTCATGCACCGGCGCGGGCCTGCGGTGAGGCGAAACTCGCCACTCCTGATTTCCGGGTCGAACTCATCGTCATGGCCGCGCGCGGCTAATCGGTCGCCTGTTTGAAATCGCCGGAATCAAGAACCGGCGAGGCATCCATGTCGTCAGCGTCGAGCATACCGGCAACACGCTCAAGGCTGGCGACAAGCATGGATTGTTCCCAGTCTTCAAGTGACGAGAATTTTCGCACGAACTTTTGCTGCAAAGGGTCGGGTGCGTCGATCAGTGTCTGACGCCCTCTTTCAGTGATATGAATATCCGTCTGCCGCCGATCGCGAACGGATTTCTCTCGTACCACCATTCCCTCGCGGACCAACTTGTCGACAAGCGACGTGACCGTGGCCTGGGAAACCCGCATGCGCGTGGATATTTCCTTGGCTGTTGCCTGGCCTGACTCGGCGATGATCTGCAAGACGCGAAACTGAGCGGCGGTAACGCCGGCTGCTTTTTTCAGGTCGCGCCCGAATAGTTCGGTGGCGCGCAGAATCCTGCGCAATGCGATCAAACTGCTGTCAACTCGATCCATGATGCCTCGGTGCAGAAAAACTCCGCAAATATATAGCTATTCATGCGGTGGGCAAGATCAATTTGCTTTGTTTGTCTAACCTCCAAGAACCCCGCATTCGACGCTAATAGCGCATTCTTGTGCGAATATGCACGATCTTGTGTGAAGTTTTATTTAGCCTGTTGAAATACCTGCTGCGCCGCCGTATTTAGATGTCCGAAGTAAGCAAACTGGAGCCTGATCCATGCAACACCCGCGCGACCTCATGAACACTTCCCTGCCCAACCTGCGGCCACCGAGTGCCGAGGATGGTGCGGCGATCTGGGAATTGGTGCGCGCGTGCAAGCCGCTCGACGAAAACTCCATGTATTGCAACATGATCCAGTGCGATCACTTTGCAGACACTTGTGTAGTGGCCGAGTTGAACGGAAAAGTCGTCGGCTGGATTTCGGCTTACGTCATGCCGAACGACCCGGAAACGCTGTTCGTGTGGCAAGTCGCCGTCGGCGAGGACGCTCGCGGCATGGGTCTTGGTACTTTGATGTTGCAAAGCATTCTTGAGCGCGATGTTTGTGATGACGTTCAGCGGCTCCAGACCACGATCACCGGCGATAATGACGCGTCCTGGGCGCTGTTCCGGAAGTTCGGTCGCATCCAGGGCAGCAAGCTGGACGTGCAACCCTACTACACCCAATCGCTCCATTTCCGGAATCGGCACAAGACCGAGAACCTCGTGACCATCAAGGTTGCCGAGGAACTGGCAAGGGCTGCCTGAGCACCCGACCGGCTCCATCCATCACGAATTCCACAATTCTGAAAAGAGGTCGTATGTCTACGAAACTCTCCGATACCGCACTTTTTGCCCGACGCGAATCCGAAGCCCGCAGCTATTGCCGAGGCTTCGATACCGTCTTCACCTCCGCTCGCGGCTCCGAGATCACGGACGCCAAGGGCCGCACTTATATCGACTTTCTGGCAGGCTGCTCGTCGCTCAACTACGGGCATAACGACACCGACATGAAGCTTGCATTGATCGAGCACCTGAGCGCCGATGGTATCGCGCATGGTCTCGACCTGCATACCGATACCAAAAAGGCGTTCATCCAGGCGTTCGAGACACACATTCTCAAGCCGCGCGGCATGGATCACAAGATGATGTTCACTGGTCCGACGGGGGCCAACGCTGTCGAGGCCGCGATGAAGATCGCACGGAAGTCCACCGGCCGGACCGAAGTCGTTGCCTTTACGAATGGCTTTCACGGCGTGACACAGGGCGCGCTGTCCGCTACCGGCAACGGCTATCACCGCGGTGGTGCTGGCACGTCCCTCAACGGCGTCACGCGTCTGCCTTTCGATGGTTACATGGGCGAAGACGTCGATACGGCCGACCTGCTTGAGGCGATGCTGAACGACGCGTCCTCAGGGCTTGACGCACCTGCCGCGATCATGTTCGAGACCGTTCAGGGCGAGGGCGGGCTGAACGCCGCGCGGCCCGAATGGATTACCCGCGTTGCAAAGCTTGCAAAAGAGCATGGCGCGCTGTTGATCATCGACGATGTGCAGGCAGGGTGCGGTCGCACGGGAGGTTTCTTCTCCTTCGATGGTATGGATGTCATGCCCGACATCGTGACAATGGCCAAGTCGATCTCGGGCTTTGGTTTGCCGATGGGGCTGGTCCTTGTCCGCCCGGACGAAGATGTCATGGGACCTGCCGAACACAACGGAACGTTCCGCGGCAACACCCATGCATTTGTCACCGCGCGTGTCGCCATCGAGAAGTTCTGGGCCGATGACGCCTTTCTGGGTGACATCACCCGCCGTGCGAAGATCGTCGAAGAAGGGCTCGAGGCAATCGCCAGCATGGTCGACGGTGCCTACCTTAAAGGACGCGGAATGATGCGCGGCGTTGATGTCGGGACCGGTGAACTGGCTGGTGAGATCTGCGCCAAGGCCTTTGAAAATGGTCTGATCGTCGAGACCTCCGGCTCTGACGACGAGGTCATAAAGATCCTCGCGCCGCTCACGACCCCCGACGAGACCCTGCGCAGGGGTCTGGACATCCTAATCGCCGCCGCCGCCGAGGTGACCGGTGCCAACAAGATCGCAGCGGAGTAACGGCAATGATCGTAAGAGATTTCAACAAGATCGTAGAAAGCGAACGCGATCGGGTGGTATCGGATGCCAACTGGACAAGCGTGCGTATGCTGCTTGCCGGGGACGGGATGGGTTTCTCGTTCCACATCACCTTCCTTGACGCAGGTTCTGAGCACGTTTTCGAGTACAAGAACCATTTCGAGAGCGTTTACTGCATGCAGGGCAGCGGTTCGATCACTGATCTTGCCACTGGCGAGACGCATGAGATCAAACCCGGCGTCATGTATGCGCTCGACAAGCACGACCGGCACCGGCTGAAGGCTGACGAGGAACTCGTGATGGCGTGCTGCTTCAACCCGCCCGTATCGGGCAACGAAGTGCACCGCGAGGATGGCTCTTACGCCGCGCCGGAGGAACTGGAGGCCTGATATGGCTCATACGGTAGAAAAGATCGGCGGGACATCCATGTCCCGCCTGAATGAACTTAAGGACACCCTGTTCATCAGGAAAGGCAAGCCGGATTACGGTCGCGTTTTCGTCGTTTCGGCCTTTGGCGGCATCACGAACTTGCTCTTGGAGCACAAGAAGACGGGTGAGGCGGGTGTCTATGCCCGGTTCGCCAACGCTGACGATGATTTCGGCTGGCACGAGGCGCTCAACCGTGTCGCCAAGGCGATGACCGAGGCGCATGAGGGCGTACTCGACAATCCCGGCGACGTGGCCCAAGCGTCTGCTTTTGTGCAGGAGCGGATCGAAGGGGCGCGGAATTGCCTGATCGATCTTCAGCGCCTGTGCTCCTACGGCCATTTCCGCCTGAACGAGCATTTGCTGCATATCCGTGAGCTGTTGTCGGGTCTGGGGGAGGCACAT
The DNA here is from genome assembly GCF_042648365.1 of Lutimaribacter marinistellae. Taxonomy (NCBI): domain Bacteria; kingdom Pseudomonadati; phylum Pseudomonadota; class Alphaproteobacteria; order Rhodobacterales; family Roseobacteraceae; genus Lutimaribacter; species Lutimaribacter marinistellae. Next base: position 62,104 of record NZ_JBHRXI010000017.1, read on the forward strand.
TCTGCCTTTGTCGCGACCCTTCTTTTGCAGCGCGCCGGTGTGAATGCGCGTCTCGTGGATCTGTCCGGGTGGCGTGACGAGACCGAAATGACGCTGGACGAGCGGATCGGCTCCGCCATGCAGGGGATCGACCTGCAGAACGAGATGCCGATCGTCACGGGCTATGCGCAGTGCAGCGAAGGTCTGATGCGCGGGTACGACCGCGGTTATTCCGAGGTGACGTTTTCCCAGTTGGCTGCGCAAACCGGCGCTGACGAGGCGATCATTCACAAGGAATTCCACCTGTCCTCGGCAGATCCGAAACTTGTCGGCCCGGATGCAGTGCGTACGCTGGGTCATACCAATTATGACGTGGCGGACCAGATGGCCAATCTTGGGATGGAGGCTATTCATCCTTCGGCGGCCAAGACGCTGCGCCAGGCCGGAGTGCGCCTTCGCGTAGCCAATGCGTTCGAACCGGATCACCCCGGCACCCTGATCGACGATCAGCCGGCCGCGGCGCCGGGCGTAGAGATCGTGACCGGTCTTGACATCATCGCGCTGGAACTGTTCGAGCAGGACATGGTCGGGGTCAAAGGGTACGACGCTGCCATTCTCGAGGTTTTGCGCCGTCACGACGTGCGGATCGTGTCCAAGGTTTCGAACGCCAACACGATCACGCATTACGTGGATGCCTCGCTCAAGGTCTTGCGCAGGGTCGAGAACGACCTGTCGCAGATCTATCCGCAGGCCGAGATCGCCACACGCAAGCTCGCACTGGTGTCGGTAATCGGGCGCGACCTGAGTGGCTTGTCCGTGCAATCCCGCGGTCTGCAGGCCCTGTCGCAGGCCAGCATCGAGCCGCTTGGTGCCTCCCAAGGCCTGCGCAACGTCGAGACCCAGTTCATCATCGAGCGAAATGAACGAGGCGATGCGATCAAAGGTTTGCACGATGTTTTTTTCGGTGACGCGACCAAGGAAAGCTACGCACTGGTCGCGTGATCCCGAGACTACCGGAGGGCGGTTTTCATGCCGGCCTCCGGGAAACAGGTCGCGGCACGGCCATTGGCCTCTTGCCAGCGTCCAATCGAACGGCGTGTTTTGAAGCCCGGCAAGCCGTCTGCCCCGCCCACGTCGTGGCCCATCCGTTCCAAAGCCCTTTGCATGACCGCAACGTCCGAGCGGTAGAGTCCGCCCACGTTTCCCCAAGTGGCACTGAACCCGCCGACGCCGAATTCGATTCTGTCTCCTACATGACCAACGAAAAGGGCGTAGAGGTCGCTCATGTTGTAGTCCTTGAGGACATAGAAGTTCGGGGTGACGATAAAGGCCGGACCATTCCGTCCCGCCGGCATCAGCAAATAGCCCTTGCCCCTGCGTTCATGCTCGGGAAAGGGGCGGCCCGAGACGCGTGAAATCCCCATTGTCTCCCAGTCCGCAATATTGCGACCCTGATCCGGCCCCTCCAACGTGCAGGAGACACTCTGGGGCACGTTCACCTCGAAGCCCCAATCGCGCCCGCTCACCCAGCCATGTTCGTCAAGGTAGCGAGCGATCGACGCGATCGTGTCGGCTTCGGATCCCCAGATATCAGCACGCCCGTCACCATCTCCGTCAGCGGCATAATCCAGAAAACTCGTCGGCATGAATTGTGGTTGCCCCAGTGCCCCGGCCCAGCTGCTTTTCATGCCGCGTGCGGGTTTGTGTCCGGCTTCGGCAATGCGCAACGCGGCAATCAGCTGATCGGTGAAGTAGGGCGCGCGCGTGCTCATGAAGCCCTTGGTGCCGAGAACCTGAAAAGCATCGTGAGGTATCGCAACTCGGCCATAGCCGCTTTCACGTCCCCAGATACCCAGAATGATGCGCCCGGGCACGCCCGTCTGTTCTTCGGCGCGCGCCAGCGTACCGGCATGCCGCCGGGCCATCTGCCGGCCGACCGAAGTCGCGCCATTGACCGATCCCTGACTGAAATACTTGGCTGGTGACCCGAATTCGGCCTGACTTTGTCGCTTGGGCGTTTGCGGTTTCGTTCCGGGAGGAACGAGGTCAGGCAGTTTCCAGTTCAAGTGAACGCCTTTGAAGGCCTTTTCAAAGGTGTCGCGCGAAACGCCTTCGGACCGGGCGCGCGGCCATACCGTCTGCTCCAGCCAGGCGCGAAACTGTGTTTCCACCTTCTGACGATTCTGGGCATTGGCGGGCAGTGCCAAGGCAAGTGCAACGAACAGGCAGAGGGCACGAATGACCACCAAGGCAAGCTCCTGAAGGATCGGAAGATCGGTGCAAACTATGCGCCGATTGCGGTTGACGATAGGATCGCGATGAATTACCCAATCGAGACCCGAGCGGGTATAGCATAATGGTAATGCACCAGCCTTCCAAGCTGTGTATGTCGGTTCGATTCCGTCTACCCGCTCCAAAAAACCTCAAGCCCTTTCACCCATAACCAATAGATGATGTCTGCCGTCACCGTTCTGGCGTCGGTTGGGGCTGCGCTTGGCTGCTCAGCCGTTGTTCCTCGCTTTCGCACGCGCGTCAAATCATCCGAATCCAGCGGTCAAAGGTCTACGGCGCTTGACCCTTTCGGCTTCGGGGGTCATGAAACAGCCCGACCGCCGCAACCGCGCCGGGGACCAATGAGCTTGCGAAGGAACGACATGGCACGATCCACGACCGCGCGCACCGCACAACCCGGCGCACCGGGCGCGACCGAAGACCGGGCGCGGTCGCGCAAGATCGGTGTCCTCAAGGCGCTGTGGCCATTCATGCGCCCTTACAAGCTGATGATGGCGGGGGCGTTGCTGGCATTGGTGCTGACGGCGGCAATGACCCTGACCCTGCCGCTGGCCGTCCGTCGTGTCGTGGATCACTTCCGGATCGAAGACGGCACCTTGCTGGACCAGTACTTCCTCGCCGCGCTGGGCATCGCCGCCGTGCTGGCCGCCGGCACCGGTATCCGCTACGCGCTGGTGACCCGGCTGGGTGAACGTGTCGTTGCCGACATCCGCAAAGCCGTGTTCAACCGCGTCATCGGCATGAGTCCCGAGTTTTACGAGCGCATCATGACCGGTGAAGTGTTGAGCCGGATCACCACTGACACGACACTGATCCAGTCGGTTCTGGGATCGTCCGTGTCGATCGCACTTCGTAACGCGTTGATGTTTGTCGGCGGGCTTGTGCTGATGCTTCTGACCTCGGCCAAGCTGACGGGAATGGTTTTGCTGATCATCCCTCTGGTCGTGGTGCCGATCCTCATCCTCGGACGCCGGCTGCGCAAGATCAGCAGAGAAAACCAGGACTGGATTGCGGCGTCTTCCGGGAACGCAGGAGAAGCCTTGAGCGCGGTTCAGACGGTGCAGGCCTTTACCCACGAAGCGGCGAGCCGTTCGCGGTTCGGAGACATTACCGAAACGTCTTACAATGTCTCCGTGCGTCGTATCCGGACCCGGGCCGTGCTGACGGTCATCGTCATCTTTCTTGTCTTCGCCGGGATCGTCGGCGTTCTGTGGATGGGAGCCAATGCGGTGCGCGCCGGGACCATGACCGAAGGCACGCTGATCCAGTTCGTGATTTACTCGGTGATCATGGCGGGTTCGGTCGCGGCCTTGTCCGAGATCATGGCCGAATTGCAGCGTGCGGCGGGTGCCACCGAGCGGCTGGTCGAACTGCTGGCCGTGGACGACACGGTCCTTGACCCCTCCACGCCGCGCACCTTGTCCCGACCGGTGCAGGGCGCCATCGGGTTCGAGGATGTGACGTTCCGTTATCCCTCGCGCCCCGAGACGGTCGCCCTCGACGGCCTGAGCCTCAGCGTCGTGCCTGGTGAAACGGTGGCGTTCGTCGGACCTTCGGGGGCAGGCAAAACGACGGTAATTCAGATGATCCTGCGGTTTTACGATCCCGAGGCCGGGCGCGTGACACTGGACGGGGTAGATCTGCGGCAGGTAGCCCGGGGAGATTTCCGCCAGCATGTCGCGCTCGTTCCTCAGGATCCCGTCATTTTTGCTGCGACCGCACGAGAAAACATTCGTTTTGGTCGGCCCGATGCGACCGATGCAGAGGTCGAAGCGGCGGCGCGTGCCGCAGCCGCGCATGATTTCATCAGCGCCTTGCCAGATGGGTACGATGCCTATGTTGGCGAGCGCGGCGTGATGCTTTCTGGCGGTCAGAAGCAACGTATCGCCATCGCACGGGCCATCCTCCGCGATGCTCCGGTCCTGTTGCTGGACGAGGCCACCTCAGCACTGGATGCGGAAAGCGAACGGGCTGTCCAGCAGGCAGTGGACGAGTTGAGTGCCGGGCGCACGACGCTGATCGTTGCGCACCGACTGGCGACGGTCAAGAAAGCCGACCGTATCGTGGTCATGGATGCTGGCCGGATCGTTGCTCAGGGCACGCATGACGAACTGGTCGGGCAGGGCGGGCTTTATGCCCGTCTTGCGCGGCTCCAGTTCACCGATGGCGTCGCCGCAGAATAGGATGACGCCCCGGCACTTGGTCTTTCGCCGCAGCGTCATTCTACAAACGGAGCGTTTCGCGCGATAAACCCCCGGCTTGCGTCCAGAGCCAAATGACCACATCTTCTGGACAGCATAACACATGCCGCCCGTCTGGGAGAGACGGGCAGAAACCGGGGAGGATACCGATGGCCTTTGTGGGGATGGACGACAAGCTTCGCGTCGAAAACGAAATGCCGTGGTCGGATCGCGATCTTCCCGACACGCTGCACAAGCTCTTGTCACGCACTGCCAAGCGGTTTCCAAACCACAAATCGGTCAGTTTCCAGCTTCTTTCGGGCCCCAAGGACAAGGCGGAAACGCTTACCTGGTCGCAGCTTCTGGAAAAGACGAACCAGGCAGCCAACCTTTTCCGCTCGCTGGGTGTGAAAGAAGGCGACGTCGTCGCCTATGTCATGCCCAATTGCAATGAGACTCTGATCACGATGCTTGGCGGTGCGGTTGCGGGGATCGTGAACCCGATCAACCCGCTTCTGGAGCCCGAGCAGATCGCGTCCATCCTGCGCGAGACGAACGCGAAGGTCGTCGTGACGCTCAGGCCGTTCCCCAAGACGGATGTCGCACAGAAGGTTGCCGAGGCGGTTCGCCATGCACCAAATGTCAACACGGTGCTCGAGGTCGATCTGAACCGTTACCTCACCCCTCCGAAATCTTGGATCGTTCCGCTGGTCCGTCCCAAGATGGAAAACAAGCAGCATCTCGCCCACGCTGACTATCTCAACTTCAACCGTGAACTTGCCAAGCAGCCCAAGACGCTGAACTTCGCGGATTCCGATGGCGACAGGGTCGCCTGCTATTTCCATACCGGTGGCACGACGGGCATGCCGAAAGTGGCCCAGCACAAATATTCCGGCATGATCTATAATGGCTGGATCGGGCACTCCCTTCTCTTCACCGAAGAGGACAACATCATGTGTCCTCTGCCGCTGTTCCACGTCTTTGCCTGCCACGTGATCGTAATGGCCGCAGTCGCCTCGGGCGCGCATGTCGTTTTCCCGACGCCGGCCGGCTATCGCGGCGATGGGGTGTTCGACAATTTCTGGAAACTGATCGAACGGTGGAAGATCACCTTCATCATCACGGTTCCGACCGCAATCTCTGCCAAGATGCAGCGCCCTGTCGATGCCGATGTCTCGACGGTCAAAACCGCCTTTTCCGGCTCGGCCCCGCTGCCGGTCGAGTTGTTCAAGCGTTTTGAAAAGGCGACCGGCGTGAACATTGTCGAGGGGTATGGCCTGACCGAGGCGACCTGCCTTGTGTCGTGCAACCCTGTTGATGGCGAGAAAAAGATAGGGTCTATCGGCATTCCGTTCCCCTATACCGACGTGAAGATCATCAAGACGACGCCCGATGGGCCGGTAGAATGCGCAGTCGACGAAATCGGCGAGATCTGCATCTCGAACCCCGGGGTCTATGCCGGCAACACCTATACCGAAGAGGATAAGAACCGGGATCTTTACCATTACGGTACACATCTTCGTACCGGGGACTTGGGCCGCGTCGATGGCGATGGGTATCTGTGGATTACCGGTCGGGCCAAGGACCTGATCATTCGCGGCGGCCACAACATCGATCCAGCAGAGATCGAGGAAACGCTGCTTGGACATGACGCCGTGGCCTTTGCCGGTGCCATTGGCCAGCCTGATGCCCATTCGGGCGAGGTGCCTTGTGCCTTTGTCGAACTTGTCGACGGTGGCAATGTCACCGAAGAGGAGTTGATGGAGTACTGCAAGGTGCACGTGCACGAGCGTGCCGCGATCCCCAAGCACATGACCATTATGCCCGAACTTCCCAAGACCGCTGTAGGCAAAATCTTCAAGCCGGACTTGCGCAAGCACGCAATCACCCGCGTGTACAATGGTGCGCTCGAAGAGGCGGGTGTCAAGGCCCGTGTTGTCAGCGTGATCGACGACAAGAAGCGCGGACTCGTCGCCCAGCTTGATCAGAACGGGTCCAACGAGGAAGACGTGTCCAAGGTGCTTGGCGCCTATACCCGACCCTGGGAATGGGCCGCGTGATATGGCGGATTACGACCGGTTGATCGACGAGGAGACCTGGACATTCATCCGCCGCACGTTGGAGAGCTATCCCGAGGATGCGGTTGGCCTCTCCATCGAGGATCAGCGCCGCGTCTATGACGAGATGTGCCGGGAGTTTCACACCGGTTATCCCGCTGGAGTCAATGCCGAGGATTTCTCGGCAAATGGCGTTCCAGTCCGCGTGTACACGGCAGGCTCCCCGTCGCGGACAGTGGTCTTCTACCACGGAGGCGGGTTCGTCGTTGGCGGCCTTGAAAGCCATGACGATGTATGTGCCGAAATCTGTTTTGAAACCGGGTACCGCGTCGTATCGGTCGATTACCGCCTTTGCCCAGAGTTCCGGCACCCGGTCCAGTTTGAAGACAGCTGGACCGCGACCGAGTGGGCCGCGGTCGAATACGATGCCCCGCTCGTCCTTGCGGGCGACAGTGCGGGCGGCAATCTAGCGGCCTGCGTAGCCCATCATGCGCGCGGGCGCCTGTCACAGGTTTTGGGGCAGGTTCTCATCTACCCGGGACTTGGCGGTGACATGTCAGCCCCGTCCTACAGTGAACATGCCAACGCTCCGCTCCTGACGCGCGACGACATCGCCTTTTACATGACCGTCCGGTTCCACGGCGAAAAACCCGAAAATGATCCCACTTTTGCGCCTTTGCAGGACACCGACTATTCGGGCCTGCCCCCTACGGTCGTGATCTCGGCCGATTGCGACCCGATCCGCGACGACGCAGGCGCATACCGCGACAGGATCAGGGCGGCCGGGGGAAAGGCCGAGTGGATCAACGAACCCGGCCTCGTGCATGGGTATCTGCGCGCGCGCAAGACGGTCGGCCGGGCCCGCGACAGTTTCGAACGGATCTGCGTGGCGATCGAGGCCCTGGGTCAGGACATCTGGCCGTACAACCCGTAGCCCGAATTGCTCCAGCCAAATTGTGCGCCTGCGGCGCTCACGATTAGCGGCGCGCGATCGCGCGCCGCAGTATTGCCGTGGCGGGTTGCCCTGACGCAGGCAACGATCAGTTGCCCGCGCTTTCCATCTTGCGGTGGGCGACCACTTCTTCAAGCCAACCCAGTTTCATCTCCGGAACGGAGCTTAGCAAAAGGTCGGTATAGTCGTCGAAGGGAGGGCTCAACACCTCGGATTTCGAGCCGTACCGCACCACGCGGCCTTGGTACATTACAGCGATCGAGTCGCTGATCGCGCGCACCGTGGCAAGGTCATGGGTGATGAAAAGATAGGCTACATCCTCGATCTTCTGCAAATCGAGCAAGAGTTTGAGTATCCCGTCGGCAACCAGCGGATCCAGCGCCGAAGTCACCTCGTCACAGATGATCATCCTGGGCTTTGCCGCCAACGCGCGAGCGATGCACACGCGCTGTTTCTGACCGCCTGAAAGCTCGGCCGGGTAACGGTCGATGAACCCGTCTCCCAGTTCGATTTCGTCGAGCAGTTCCTGGATGCGACGACGTTTCTCGGCGCCGCGCATGTTGAAATAGAACTCAAGAGGACGCCCGATGATCGTGCCGACGGTCTGACGCGGGTTCATTGCCACGTCTGCCATCTGGTAGATCATCTGCAATTCGCGCAGGTCTTCCCGCGACCGCCCGGCGAGGTCGGAACTGAGCGTTCGTCCCGCGAAATGGATCTGCCCCTCGCGAGGGGGGAGCAGGCCGGTGATCACGCGGGCCAGCGTGGACTTCCCGGATCCGGATTCGCCGACAACGGCAAGGGTTTGCCCTGGGTGAAGGTCGACATTGACGTTGTGCAGAACATCGAAATTCAGACCGCGATAGCGCGCACTGATCCCTTCGACCCGCAGAACGGGTTCGGGTGTAGGGGCCTTTTCCTCGTGTTCGATGGAGCGTACGGAAACCAGCGCCTGAGTGTACTCTTCCTGCGGGTGGTTAATGATCTGGTCGGTCTCACCGTACTCGACCATGTCACCCATCCGCAGCACCATGATATCGTCGCTGACCTGGGCCACGACAGCAAGGTCGTGGGTAATGTAGAGCGCGGCTACGCCAGTGTCCCGGATGGCCTCCTTGATGGCCATCAGCACGTCGATCTGGGTGGTCACGTCAAGCGCGGTGGTCGGTTCGTCGAACACGACCAGATCCGGTTCCGGACAAAGCGCCAGAGCGGTCATGCAGCGTTGCAACTGGCCGCCCGAGACCTGGTGAGGGTAGCGCTCTCCGATATTCTCGGGATCGGGCAAGCCCAGCTTGGCGAACAGGGTGCGGGCGCGTTCCTCGGCTTCCTTGCGAGAGAACTTCTTTTGCTCCACGGCGGCTTCGACGACCTGATCCATGATCTTTTTCGCCGGATTGAAGGAGGCAGCAGCCGATTGCGAAACGTAAGTCACCTCGCCACCGCGCAGGCGACGGACATCGCGCAGCCCGGATTGCAGGATATCGCGGCCGTTGACCCAGACCTCCCCGCCGGTTATGCGCACACCGCCCCGGCCATATGCCATGGCAGCAAGCCCGATGGTCGACTTGCCCGCGCCGGATTCCCCGATCAACCCCAGGACCTTTCCGCGCTCTAGATCGAAGCTCACGCCATGCACGATCTCGATGTCGTGCGGCTTTTCTCCCGGGGGATAGACCGTTGCGCCGATCTTGAGGTTGCGGACCTTGAGAAGCGTATCGTCGCTCATCCACGGCCTCCTTTCAGCGATGTGGTGCGGTTCAGAACCCAGTCAGCAACGAGGTTGACCGAAATGGCCAGTGTCGCGATGGCAAATGCCGGGATCAAGGCCGCGGGAATACCGTACACGATACCCTCCTTGTTTTCTTTCACGATACCGCCCCAATCGGCTTCGGGCGGTTGGACGCCCAGACCGAGGAAGGACAGCGTCGAAACGAAAAGCACCATGAAGATGAAGCGCAGGCCCATCTCGGCGACCAGCGGCGAAAGCGCATTGGGCAGGATCTCCCGAAAGATGATCCAGCCGCGCCCCTCGCCGCGCAGCTTTGCGGCCTCGACGTAATCCATCACGTTGATGTCCACGGCAACGGCACGTGCCAGTCGATAGACGCGTGTTGAGTCCAGCAGACCCATCACCACAATCAGGACCGGGATGGTCACCGGCATTACCGACAGCACGACCAGAGCAAAGATAAGCGACGGGATGGACATGATCAGGTCGACGAACCGGGACAGAACCTGATCCATCCAGCCGCCGAGCACAGCGGCAAGGAAACCCAGAACCGACCCGGTCACAAAGCTAAGAATGGTGGCGGCAGTCGCGATGAAGATCGTCGTGCGACCACCATAGATCATCCGGCTGAGAAGATCGCGCCCGATATTGTCGGTGCCCAGCAGGAACTCGGACGAGGAGGGCTCCCAGACGTCGCCCACAACCTCGGCCATGCCGTAGGGGGCGATGAGCGGCGCGAAGATCGCGATCACGAAATAGAGGGCGGTGAAGAACAGCCCGATCATTGCGGAAATGGGAATGTTCTTCATTTTGGATGCCTCAGCCTTGGATTGGCGAGGATCGACACGATGTCGGCGATCATGTTGAGCCCGATATAGACGGCGGCAAAGATCAGCCCGCAGGCTTGCACCACGGGAACGTCACGCTTGGACACGTGATCGACCAGGTACTGACCCATGCCGGGGTAGACAAAAACCACCTCGACCACGACGACGCCAACCACAAGGTATGCAAGGTTGAGCATGACCACGTTCACGATCGGCGCAATGGCGTTGGGGAAGGCGTGGCGATAGATCACCTGGAAGCTCGAAAGACCCTTGAGTTCGGCCGTCTCGATATACGCCGACTGCATCACGTTCAGGATGGCAGCGCGGGTCATGCGCATCATGTGCGCCAGCACGACGAGCGTCAGGACAATAACCGGGAGAGCGATGGCCTGCAGCTTCTGACCAAGGCTCATGTGGTCGCCGATCATCGCAACCGAGGGCGCCCAGCCCAGTTGAACCGCGATGAAGAACATCAACAGGTAACCGATCAGGAACTCCGGGATCGAGATCGAGGCGAGTGTCACCGCCGAAATCAGCTTGTCAGGCCAGCGATCCTTGTAACGTACCGCGATGAGGCCAAGAAAAATCGCCAGCGGGACCGAGATGACCGCCGCCCAGAAGGCCAGGAACAGTGTGTTCGACAGGCGTTGGCCGAGGCTCTCGGCGATATCGCGCCCGTTGGTCAGCGCCGTACCCAGGTCACCCTGAAGCGCGCCGAACAACCAGTCGAAATAGCGTTGGACGGGCGGATCGTTCAGGCCGAGCTCCTCGCGCAGGTTGGCGAGGCTTTCGGGCGTTGCGGACTGGCCGAGGATGGATTGTGCCACGTCGCCCGGCAGGATCATCGTTCCCGCGAAGATCAGAACCGAGGCGGCAAGAAGCAGGAGGAGGCCCAGCACAAGGCGCTGGGCAACCAATTTAACGACAGGATGCATATGGACGGCCCATCACGCCTTGAGCCAGCATTTGACGCCGACAAGGCCGTTCATCGTGCCGAGGTTCGGGTCCGCGACCCACCCGCCCAGATTGGTCGAGATACCTTCGATGAAATCGTTGAACATCGGGCAGATCAGGCCGCCTTCGTCGCGGATCATCTGACCCATCTGGGAGTAAAGCTCCTTGCGCTTGCCTTCGTCGAGTTCGCCACGCGCCTCCAGCAGCATCGCGTCGAATTCCTCGCGCTTCCAGCGGGTGTCGTTCCAGTCGGCGGTCGACAGGTAGGCCGTGGTGTACATCTGGTCCTGCACGGGGCGTCCACCCCAGTAAGAGGCGCAGAAGGGCTGCTTGTTCCAGACTTCGGACCAGTACCCGTCGCCGGGTTCGCGCTTGATCTCGAGCGGAATGCCGGCGGCCTGGGCGGTTTGCTGGAACAGCGATGCCGCGTCGACCGCACCGGGGAAGGACACGTCCGAAACCCGAAGAACGATGGGCGAGCCGTCATGGCCGGACTTGCTGTAATGCTCCTTGGCCTTCTCGATGTCGAACTCCCGCTGGGGGATGCTTTCGTCGAAAAGCGGGTAAGAGGCATTGATGGGCATGTCATTGCCCAGCGTGCCGAAGCCGCGCAGCACCTTGTCAAGGATATCGGCCCGATCGAGCGAGTATTTCAGGGCGAGCATGAGGTCGTTATTGTCGAATGGTGCAGTGTCGACATGGGCGATGAACACGTAATGCCCGGGACCGGAAACGCTCTTTACCTCGACATTCGGGGCGCGTGCCAGCAGGTTCGCGATCTTTGGCTCGACCCGGTTGATCACATGTACCTGTCCGGATTGCAGGGCCGCTGTCCGCGCCGTGGCATCGTTCAGAACGATCACCTCGATCTGGTCGGCGTGACCGCGCGAGGAGTCCCAGTAGTTGGGGTTCTTCTTGAACACGTGGCGCACGCCCGGCTCATCCGCCTCGACCGTGTATGCGCCGGTCCCGATCCCAGAGGCGGGATCGTCCATGCCGCCGTCGGGCTGGATCATCAGGTGGTAATCGGCCAGCAGGTAGGGCAGGTCGGCATTCGGCGTGTCCAGCTCGACGATGAAGTTGTCGCCATCGGCTTTCATGTCCGAGATTCCGCGCATGATACCCAACGCACCGGATTTCGCGTCCTCGTTGGAGTGGCGCTGCATCGTTTTCAGCACGTCCTCGGCGGTCATCGTCTTTCCGTTGTGGAACTCGACGCCCTGACGGATCTTGAAGACCCATGTCTTTGCGTCGGACGAGGCTTCTACGCTTTCGGCAAGACGGTTCTCGATCCCGCCGTCAGGTGTGACTTCGGTCAGGTAATCGCCGATGGTTTTGAGGTTCAGTGTCGGCACCTGCGAAGCCGCCAGCGCCGGGTCGAGCGAATTGGTGCTTTCACCGCCGACCGAACCGATCCGCAGCGTTCCGCCTTTCACGGGTTCTTCGGCGCGTGCGGCGCTGGCAAACAGGCTGCTCGCCATCGCAGCGCTTACGCCGAGTGCCGCAGCGCGTCCCATGAACTCGCGACGGCTCATCTTGCCCTCACTCACGCGGGCTTTCATGTAGTCGAGTTGCTGTTCTGACATGTCTGATCTTCCCCGTTGATAGTGTCGCCGATCATTGCGGCATCTCGTGTGGCCAATGCATCTTTCGGAGCGTTGGCCTTAGGGGCGCCGCCCGGAATGGTTCGGGCAGCGCAATCTGGTGGGCGCAAAGGCGCATGAAGGTCGGGCGCGATCAGCCCTTCCAGGTCTTCTTGAACGCGTACCAGTTCATCTGCGGCCCGTTCGGATCGGATTCCCAGCCCTGTACTTCGGTGCTGACCGCGTCGATGAAATCGTTGAACATCGGCAGGATGAGGCCGCCCTCGTCACGCAGCATCCGGCCCATCTTGGAATAGATTTCCTTGCGCTTGGTTTCGTCCAGTTCCGCCCGCGCGTCGAAAAGCATCGCGTCGAATTCCTCGCGCTTCCAGCGGGTATCGTTCCAGTCGGCGGTCGACAGGTAGGCCGTTGTGTACATCTGGTCCTGAACGGGGCGTCCACCCCAGTAAGAGGCGCAGAAGGGCTGCTTGTTCCAGACTTCCGACCAGTACCCGTCATTCGGCTCGCGCTTGATCTCGAGCGGGATGCCTGCAGCCTGCGCGGACTGCTGGAAGAGCGAGGCCGCGTCCACCGCCCCGGGAAAGGCGCCATCGGCTGTCCGCAGGATGATCGGAGAGCCGTCATGCCCGGATTTCTTGTAGTGTTCGGCAGCCTTCTCGAGGCTGTGCTCGCGCTGCGGGATGCTGTCGTCGAAAAGCGGGTAGGCCGCGTTGATCGGCATATCGTTTCCGACGCCGCCATAGCCGCGCAGGATCTTGTCGACCAGTTCGCCGCGGTTGATGGCATACTTCAGAGCCAGCCGCAGTTCGTTCTCGTCGAACGGTGCGGTGTCGACATGCATGATGAACACGTAATGCCCGCGGCCCGAAACGTTGCGGACGGCCAAGTTGGGTGCACGGTCCAGCAGCTGGGCGATCTTGGGCTCGACCCGGTTGATCGCGTCCACCTGCCCGGATTGCAGCGCCGCAGTGCGCGCGGTCGCGTCGTTCAGCGTGATGATTTCACTCATCTCGTAATGTGCCACACCATCACCACCCCAGTAATTGGGGTTGCGCTTGAACGTCATGCGAACGCCGGGTTCGTCGGTTTCCAGCGTGTAGGCACCGGTACCGATCGCGGCATTGGGGTCGTCAAATCCGCCATCGGGCTGAATCACAAGGTGATAGTCGCTGATCAGATATGGCATGTCCGCGTTGCCGACACCCAGCGTCAATTCGAACACGTCTCCATCGACGCGCATCTCCTCGATGCCCTCGACAATACCGAGCGCGCCGGATTTCGAATCCTCGTTCGTGTGACGCTCCATCGTGCGCATCACGTCTTCGGCCGTCACCGTCTTGCCGTTGTGGAACTCGACGCCCTGCCGGATCTTGAAGCGCCATGTGCGCGCGTCAGAAGAGCCTTCCCAGCTTTCCGCGAGCAGCGGTTCAAGCGAGCCGTCGGCGTTCACCTCGACCAGTGTCTCGCCCCAGTGCCGCCCACCGGCGATGGGCACGTCCGAGGCATAAAGCGCTGGGTCCTGCGTGTTGGTGCTTTCGCCGCCCTGGACCCCCATGCGGAAAGTGCCGCCCTTGACCGGCCCAGCTGCCGCCGCCGCGTCGGCATAGAGGCTGCCAGCAACGACAGCGCTGACACCCAGCGCGGCTGCGCGGCCCATGAATTCGCGGCGGGTCATGCGACCGGCGGTTACCCGCCCGGCCATGTATTCGAGTTCGTTGTTCATTCAGTTCTCCCTGGTGTCCCCGCGCCGTTTTGGCGCTTATTATTGATCCTCGAGTCAATCTTGCGTATTTCCGCCCACCGGGCAAGACGTAATGGACCCCAAAACCAAGCGTTCGATGGCTCCGGCAAGGACCATGCAGGCAGGCGAGGCGCGCAAGATTTTCCTGTGTTTGCGACGCTTTACTGCCGGATTGCGACAAGAAGGTCCATCACATTCGTGCCTGTCGGCCCCGTGACCAGCAAAGCGTCGTGTTTTTCCAGCCAGGTCCCACTGTCGGCAGCGGCCATCGCCTCGGCGCCATCTGGCGACCAGGTGGTTCCGTCAACGATCCCTCCGGCCGCGTCGGTCGGGCCGTCCGTCCCGTCCGTGCCGCCCACGACGACCGCCAGATCGGGGATGCCAGCAATCTCACGAGCAACGGCCAGGGCAAGTGCCTGGTTGCGACCGCCACGTCCCGGACGGTCCGGAAGCAGGACCGTCGGTTCACCGCCAAGGATCATCGTCCCGCACGACATGCTGCGCAGGTGTTGTCCGATGCGAGGGGCGAGAACCCCGATATCATCGTGCAGTGTTTCGGCATTTACGAGGATGTCGAAACCAAGTGGCCTGGCCCGCTGTGCCGCCGCCTCGCGCGCAACGCCGTTCGAGGCAACGATGCGAGCGCGACAATCCGGCCGCTGAGGTGGCAGGCCGATGCCAGAGCCGATCACCGCAAGATCATCCCCCGGCACATCCGAGATCGCCAGCACCTCAACCGCGTGTCCGGTGAAGGCAGCCAGCAATCCGCCGCCCTTGATGCGCGACAGTTTGCGCCGGGCAGCGTTCATTTTGGTAATGTCCAACCCCTCGGCCAACAGTCGCCGGTTCAAAGTCGCAAGCGCATCCAGCGTGGCACCTGCGACCAGATCCTCGGCCAGGGCCGATGCGCCACCTGACAAGAGCAATAGAAGGCGGCTGTCCGACGGCATCGACGCCACAACCTGCATAAGCGCGCGTCCGGCGGCAAGGCTCCGATCGTCGGGGACCGGATGCGCGGCCTCGATCACCTCGACAGCCGAGGGCAGCCCGTCGGCGTGGCCATCCTTCGTTACAACGAGGCAGGGAATTGGTCCGTACCTGTCCAGCGCAGCCCGCGCCATAGGGGCCGCGGCCTTGCCGACTGCCAGAATACGGTCGGGCGCTGGAATCCCGTCTAATGCCCGCGCAACGGACGCATAACCGCCGACTGCATCGACGCCAGCCTGCCAGATCGACAAGGCGGTATCGCGCAGCTCCATCAAGTGTCCATCCAGATCGTCACAGGGCCGTCATTGACCAGCCCAACCTTCATGTCCGCTCCGAACCGACCGGTTTCTACGGGTATCTCCTGCTCGGCCAGCCGTACGGCGAAATACTCGTACAGGCGTTTGCCTTCATCGGGTGGTGCCGCAGCGGAGAAGCCGGGCCGGTTCCCACGTGACGTGTCGGCGGCCAATGTGAATTGGCTGACAACCAGCGCACTTCCCCCGATATCGCGCAAAGACAGGTTCATCTTGCCTGCCTCGTCTTGAAAAATGCGCAGCTTGGCGATCTTGGCGGCCAGTTGGTCGGCTTGGCTTTCCGTGTCGCCACTCATCGCGCAGACGAGGATCAACAGACCGCGCCCGCATTGCCCGACAACGTGGCCATCGACCTTTACCGACGCTTCGGAGACCCGCTGGATCAACGCGCGCATGTCACCCCCTCCACTGTACGAACTCGGCCAGGTCGGCGCGATCAGTGCGAAAACCGTTGGCAGGGTGATCCCGATCGGCATATCCGAAGGAAATGGCGCAAAGGACAAGGCGATCGTCTGCGATGTCGAAATAGCGATGCAGAAACGGGCTGTAGGACGCGACGGCGGCTTGTGGAATGGTGGCGATTCCCAGCGCCTGAGAGGCAAGCGTGAACGCGGTCACGAACCCGCCGCTATCCATCGCGCCATATGCGCCTAACTCCGCAGGGCTGCTCAGGATCAAGCAGTGTGGAGCGCCGAACAGCGCGAAGTTTTCCATCATTTGTCGGGACGAGCCTTCGCGGTCCCCCTTTTCGACCCCGACCGCCTCGTACAGCGCCCAGCCGCAGGTCCGGCGGCGCGCCTGGTAGACGCCTGAGTAGGAACTGGGAAAGGGGAGGTCTGGCTTGGGGTTGCCGCTTGCCACCTCGGTCTGAAGGGCTTCGCGGAACGCGTCGGTTTCGGCGCCGCTGGTGATAATGACTTCCCATGGTTGGGCGTTGCACCAGCTGGGGACACGCCGGGCAGCGGCCAGCACCTGTTCGATCTGTTCGCGGGGAACAGGCTCGGGCAGGAATGCCCGGCAGGAATGGCGTTGCGCCAACAAGTCGTCCAGATCGGTGAATGTCATCATGCCCATGCCTCTCGCCCAGCGGTCTTTGCGCTGCAGCATGGCGGTCGGCGCCGCGATGTTCAAGCGGCGCAACGCCCCGTGTTTGAGCCGGATCAAGGTCGCGCCCCGGGACACGTGACACAGTCCATCCGGAACAGATACCAAGGAGGACTGATTATGGTTGAGAAATCAGAACAGGCGGGCCTCTGGCCATCGCTTTATGACCCGTTTCGCAATTTCGGCACGCGCCTCGCCGATTGGCTGAGCCCGGCGACAGAGGCATCCGGCAGCAAGGATGCGTATGATATCTCCATGGAACTGCCCGGCGTCGGCGAAGACGACATAGAGCTGATTGTGGAAAACGGGGTAGTCACAATCCGTGGAGAAAAAAGGACGCACGAAGAAAAGAAGGGCGACACCTGGTACTTCTCGGAAAGGCAATATGGCGCGTTCCGCCGCTCTTTCCGCCTGCCAGAGGACGCCGACGGCGCCAAGGCCGAAGCCCGCATGACGGACGGCGTGCTTCATGTGAGGGTGCCCAAGAAACCGCAGGAGGACCCCGGCAAGGCGCAGAAAATCTCGATTTCGCGCGGGTAGCGCAGCAACGGCCCGGGTGGGGCGGGTTCTACGGCCCGCCCTGATACATGTAGGCGTCACGATTTGCCTTGTGCCGCTCGTAGTCCGCGCGCGACACGTCGCCAGTCGTCGGTACGCAGCCAGCTATCGCAAGCGTTACGGCAATCATCGGCAGTACAAGGCGCGGCATGGTCTCCCTCCGGTATAGTCTGCCTGACGACTTAGGGGCGTTGCGCCGACGATCAATCCTCACTGGTTCTGGGCGACGAGAAATCCCAGCCCGGCGGCAAGGATCAGCCCCAGAACAACGGCAACCGCGATCTTGATTGCCGACCACGGGCGCTCTCCCTGCACCTTGCCGGTACGACCGTTCACGACAAAGCGGTAGGTTTCGCCACGATACTTGTAGGCGGCCAACCATACGGGCAACAGGATGTGTTTGAATGTGACGTCCGATACCCTGGTCTCTATCCCGTGGATGCGCTGACGGTCGCCGCCGATGTCAAAACGCACATCGCGTTCGATCACCCGCGCCATGAAGGCGCGCGCCTCCTTGTGACCTTCGGCCAGTTCCACGGTGTAAGCTTCGGCACGGAACCCGGCGAGGTATTCTGGCTGATACGGTTCCAGCGCCGACAGGTCCCACGGCTCCAGCGCGTCGGTATAGCTTTTTGGCAGGGAGTGAGAGGCGAGAACCAGAACGTCGTCGAAGAACCGCGCCACGCGTCCCGATTTCGGCGTCCATCGTACCTTGGGCACCTGTTGGACCTGCCGCTTGCCGTCGATCACCACGGTGCGCGTTTCGTAATAGATCACTCCACGCTCACCGCGGTAACGCGTCTGCGTATCCGCGTCGAAGGTCCAGTAGGGCACATAGATGCCCTGCATCTTTCGCCCCTTGCGCGCATACTCCTTCAATCCCGATGGCGCGAACCATAAACGTCCCAGCCAGTCGTTCATCGCGCTGTGCGCCTGCCGCTCCTCCAGTGCAAAGGGCAGAACGCCCTTGGGTTTGATGTGGCGATGAGCCCCGGTATCCGTCACGACAGGGGTCGCGCAGAACGGACACTCTGCAGCATGGGTATCGGGGTCGAATTCCACCTGCGCGCCGCAATTGGGGCAGGAGAGAACCCGGGTTTCCTCGATCTCGGCCTCGGGCAGTCGTTGCGCAAGTGCGGCCTCGAAATCAAGCTCGCGCAGGGTCGATCCGCCCCACGGACCGGCGCTCACCGATTCCGTGTTGCCGCAATGGTCACAGACAAGCCTGCCTTCGCCGGGAACGAAACGCATATCCGCCCCGCATTGGTCGCAGGGAAACCGGTGTTCGTCGCGCGGCCCGCGTGTTTCCGAAGGTGTCGCGGGCGGAGGGGGCGGTGGCATTGACACGGGGCGTCTCCGGTTCGGCTCACGCGCCCGGCGGCGGTGGCGGCAGGATCGTGAACAGCTGTGCCAGCTCCTGCACCTCTCCCGCCTTCTTCCATCCATCCTGCCCGGCGGTCCAGACATAGGTTTCCCGTGTCAGCGCGCCTTCGGATGCCATGCGGCCAAGCCGTGCCTTGGAGAAGGGGCCCGACGTCTGGCCGTTTTCCGCGATATGCCAGACATGCTCGACCGGCGGCGGTGGGGGCGGCGCCATGTGCGCCTGCGGCTGGTGTGCGGCGGGGGCGGGCGCTCCCCACGGGCCGGGGCGCTGACCCGCCGCCTGGTTCGCCATCTGCTGGGCCATCGCCATGCCCATACCCATCCCAAGACCCGCGCCCATGTCGCTGCCCTTGGCGCTTGCGGCGGCCGTCATCGCCTCGGCGGCCGAATACTGGGTGAACTTCCCGAGGTCGCCGGCCAGCCCCATCGAGGTTCGCTTGTCGAGCGCTGCCTCGACCGCCGGCGGCAACGAGATGTTCTCGATGTAGAACTCGGGCATCTCCAGCCCGTAGCCCTCGACCACCGGGCCAACCTCGGCCACGATCAGCTTGCCCAGATCGGCGGTATTGGCGGCCATGTCCAGAACGGGGATGCCCGAGCCTGCGATGACGCGGCTGAACTCCTGCACGATGATGTTGCGGATCTGGTAGCTGATCTCGTCCATCGTGAACTCGCCATCCGTGCCCACGATCTCGGTAAGAAAGCGCGCCGGGTCCTTCACCTTTACCGTGTAGGTGCCGAACGCCCGGATGCGCGTGGGGCCGAACTCCGGGTCACGCAACATGATCGGATTCTTGGTGCCCCATTTTAGATTGGTGAACCGCGTCGTGTTGACGAAGTAGATCTCGGATTTGAACGGCGACCTGAACCCATGGTCCCAGTGCTGCAGCGAGGTCATGATCGGCATGTTGTTCGTCTCGAGAAGGTAGAGACCGGGCGTGAACACATCGGCCAGTTGACCTTCATGGACGAAAACGGCCGCCTGTCCTTCGCGCACTGTCAGCTTGGCGCCGTACTTGATCTCGTGACCATGCCGTTCGAACCGCCAGACCATCGTATCGCGGGTGTCATCGACCCAATGGATGACGTCGATGAACTGGCCCGAGAGAAAATCCAGAATGCCCATGTGTTATCTCCTGTCCTCAAATTCTCACAGCGCCTGGCCCATCTGCTCGCGCGCAAGGATCCGCACGACGGGGCGGGCTTCGGCCGCGGTCATGCCCGGGGTCAACCGCGGGTCGTAAAGCATGGCGAGCAACTTCTCGTCATGGCTCGTCAGCAGGGCAAACTCGTCATCGTCGTTGAAGATGGACGGTCGCGCCGCCGGGCTGTCATTGGGCAGGCCCAGTCCCTGCGCCATCTCTTCGTGAATGCAGGACAGCCTGACAAGGTCGGGATGTTCGGCCCGGATCAGCGCCACGGCCGAAGTGTAGGAATAGGGGGAGTTGCCGCCCGTGGTCGCGAAGACGAAACAATAGAAGCTTCGCGGAAGGTCATCGAACAGGTCCAGCTGCGCGGGTCCGATGCCCGGCAACAACTGCTTGAGCC
This sequence comes from Lutimaribacter marinistellae, assembly GCF_042648365.1. Classification (NCBI taxonomy): domain Bacteria; kingdom Pseudomonadati; phylum Pseudomonadota; class Alphaproteobacteria; order Rhodobacterales; family Roseobacteraceae; genus Lutimaribacter; species Lutimaribacter marinistellae. The sequence continues at coordinate 82,316 of NZ_JBHRXI010000017.1, forward strand.
GGGATTGCACGAACTCGGTATCGTCCTCGCCTGCGACGAACACGTGGAAATTGCCGCCGCGCCGAACGCTCGAGATGGGGTGTCCGGTGACACGGGCCAGACGCGTACCGTAGTCAACGATGCTGCGGGCGTCCTTCTCGCGCTGTTCGGCTGTTACCGATGGGCCGAATTCGGCGTTGATGCGCACGGGGCCGCTCCAGCGCGCGAGGGCACCCTCGGATTGCCGCCCGCGTGTTGTAAGGGACGCTTGGGTGTACTCGTCAAAAAACGCGATCGTTTCGAAATTCCGTTCCAGGTCGGTCGCATCATAGGGCGTGTCCGGCCCGCCGCCATCGGTGCGCAGCAGTCCGCGGGTCAAAAGGTCGTCCTGCACCTTTTGGTAATAACGGGCCAACTCAATGCTCGCAGCCGAAGGGGGCACAGGCTGCGCCGCCACGGGCACAAGGCCCGCCGGCCGGGCCTGCGGCTGCGGCGAACTGCTCATGCCCTGCTCGCAGGCGGCAAGTCCCGCAAGCGCGAGCAAGGCGATGGCGAACCGTGAGAAGGGACTGCGTGCGCCCATTCGATCAGCCCGGAACCGCGCCACCGGTGGTGTCTCCCAAGCCGTCGCGGCGCGCTTTGGCCGAGGCAAGCGTGTCACGCAGCTCGGTCTCCATCTTCTTGAGATCCTCCTCGGCGGCGGCGCGTCGCGCCTTGCCCTCGTCGGCGATCTGTAGGCTTTCCTGTATCGTTCCGATCAGGTCGGCATTCGCCTTCTTGACCGCCTCGATGTCAAAGACGCCACGCTCCATTTCCTGGCGGATCAATTTGTTGCTTTCGCGAAGGTTCGAGGCGTTCTTGGTCAAAAGCTCGTTGGTCAGGTCATTAGCGTCGCGGACGGCGGCTGCGGCCTCGGCGCTGCGCTGGATGGTGACGGCCTGCGCCAGCTGGGTTTCCCACAGAGGCACGGTGTTCACGAGCGTGGAGTTGATCTTGGTCACCAGGCTCTTGTCGTTCTCCTGCACCAGCCGGATCGAGGGCAGCGATTGCATCGTGACCTGCCGCGTCAGTTTCAGGTCATGTACCCTGCGCTCAAGATCGTCGCGAGCCGCGCGCAGGTCGCGCAGTTCCTGCGCCTTCATCACCTGCTGTTCCTCGGGGGCGGCCTGAATCTCGGCCTCCTTTTCGGGAATATCATGACTGTCGAGCTCGGTCAGCTTCTCTTCGCCGGCCGCGATGTAAAGCGCCAGCTCGTCGTAGAAATCCAGGGTCTTTTCATACAGGAGGTCGAGCGACTTGATGTCCTTGAGCAGGGTATGTTCATGGTCCAGCAAATCCGACGTGATCCTGTCGATCTGGCCCTGAACCTCTTCGTATTTCGCGGTGAACTGAGCAAACGGTGCCGCGCGGCCCAGCAGGCGCTCCCACCAGCTGCGTTCGCGCCTCACGTCCAGCTCGCTGACCGAGAAACCGCGTATCGTGGTTACGATATCGCGCAGGCTGTCTCCCGCCGGTCCGACATCCTTGTTGCGCACATCCTGCAACATCGCCTGGCTGATCTGCTGCAATTCGGCTTGTGCCCGCGAGCCAAACGACACGATCGAGTTCGTGTTGCCCATGTCGATCTCGCCCATCCGTCTGCGGATCTCGGCACCAACCGGTTCATCCGCCTCTTCCAGCGGAACAACCTCGGCGGACGGCTCAGGCAGCATGACCGACGTCACCTCCTGCACCATGGTTTCGGCTTCTGTCGCCTTCTTCTTCACGCTGTCGGACATGGGAAAGGGCTCCTCAAGTTATCAAAGGGCGGTTCCGGTCAATCGGTCCGGACGCCTTCGCGCTGCAACCGTTCTCGCAGCACTTCGATTTCAACGGTCAGGTCGGTACGGTTGTCGAGTAGCATCTTGCGCGTGCGCGCGGCAAAGTCACGCTCCAGATCGTCGAGCAGCGCGGTATAGTCGGCCAGTGCCTTTGCATCGCGGCTCTGGGCATAGAAATCGGCGAACTTGATCGTCGCATCGCGGGCCCCTTTCAGGTAGACCCCCAGGTATTTCCGGACCCCCGACAGGTCGCGAGGGTCTTCCTCGACCTTGCGAAAAAGTTCGCGCGCGGTTTCCTGGAAACGTTCGACGCGTGCCTCGATTCCGCGATGACCGGCGCGGGCGATCGCATCTTCCATGTCGGCAAGATATGTCTCTGCCTCGTCTACCGCGCGGGCAACACGGCTTTGCTGGAACGAGTCGATCCCCTCGGCCCCCTTGTCGCGCATCGGGTCGAGGCCAAAGGCGACGCCGTGCAGCGCACCCGCTGCGACCCCGAACAGAACCGGTGCGATCAGGCTGGCGCTCGCGACCGTTCCGGCATCCAGCACGTCGTTGCGATAGGCTGCGACCGCCGCGCCAAGCCCGGTCAGCACGGCAGCAAATGCCTTGCGCGGAAAGGCGGGGCGCTTTGCAACGCGCCGTGCATTATAGGCTGCCTCGGCTCTGAGTCCTTCGCGCAGCAACAATGCTCCGCTTGTCAGCAAACCTGCGCCGATCAGGCCCAGCGTCAGCCCGACGGCACCGTCGTTGAGCGACATGAAGACCAGAGGGATCGCCGGGATGAACATCGCATTCGCTCGCCCGCCCACCGGATCGACCCGCGCACCGTCATACTGGCCGCGCTCGATATCGGCCTCAGGGGGCTGTTCGGAATCGGGGCTGTATTTGCCGCCAAAGCGACGCGCCATTCTCAAAGCCCCCCGAGCCAGCCGGTCGATACGCCGAACAGCAGCACCAAAAGCGCGGCATAGGCGATCTTCTGAATTCCGTTCGGAGCCATTGCTTCTCCCACCTCGCTACCAAGGACCGAGCGAGTCGCCTGCTGCCCGATTGCCCATGCGCCGCGCCAGATTGACAGCAGGAAAGCCGCGATGGCAACGGCCAGCGCCACAATTCCCAGAAACATCAGCAATCTGCTCATTCGCGGCCTCCCACGCCAAGATAGGCGCTGGCGCGCGATGCGCAAAGGGCGTCGCGCTGCAGCGGGCAGGTTCAGCGCGTTTTGCGCGGTCCGGTCTGGCGTTGACGCGTGGGCCTCGGCGGCTTGGGCTTGCCGTCTTCGGCATCAAGGCCCAACTGGTCCCGCATGACTTTGCGGCGGACCTCTTCGACCTCGCCGGTCGCAAGGTTGCCCAGTTGGAACGGCCCGTAAGATATGCGGATAAGGCGGTTCACGCTAAATCCCAGATCCTCCATCGCGCGGCGGATCTCGCGGTTCTTTCCTTCACGCAGACCCACGGTGGCCCAGGCATTCGCGCCTTGCTGACGGTCCAGAGTCACGATCATCGGCTGAAACCTTTCTCCCTCGATCACGAGGCCCTTGCGCAGTGGCTCGAAATCCTCGTCCTTGGGCCGTCCGTTGATGCGTACGCGATAGCGCCGCAACCAGCCGGTGGAGGGCAGTTCCAGCTTGCGCTTGATTCCGCCGTCATTGGTCAGCAGCAGCAACCCCTCGGAATTGAGGTCGAGCCGTCCAACCGACATGACCCTCGGCATGTCCTCGGGCAACGCGTCGAAGATCGTCTTGCGCCCCTGTTCGTCGCGCGTTGTCGTCACCAGGCCTGCCGGCTTGTGATAAAGCCACAGGCGCGCGGGCTCGGGCTCGCTCAGCGGTTTGCCGTCGACGACGATCTTGTCACTTGCCGTCACGTTCAGCGCGGGGCTTTCGATCACCTTGCCGTTCACCGCGACACGCCCTGCCGCGATCATCCTTTCGGCGTCGCGCCGCGAGGCGATACCCGCTCGCGCCAGCACCTTGGCGATGCGGTCGCCGGGGGGCGTTGCTGACGAAGTCGTCTTGGGGCGGGGCGGTGTGGGGCGCTTGCTCATGCAGCGGCCATAGCCGATCACCACCGCTTGCGAAAGGGTTCGTGGCGGGGCAAGCAGGGACATGAGTTTCAGATCGCATATGGATCGCGCCCTGGCCGAGGCGCGCGCGGCGGGTGGGCGCGGCGAGGTGCCGGTCGGTGCCGTGATCGTGGCGCCCGATGGCCGTGTCGTGGCAGCAGCCGGCAACCGCACGCGCGAGTGGAATGATCCAACGGCACATGCCGAGATCGTCGCTCTGCGCGCAGCCTGTGCGGCGGCCGGGTCCGAGCGGCTGCCGGGGCATGATCTCTACGTCACGCTGGAACCCTGCGCGATGTGCGCCGCAGCTCTCGCCGCAGCTCGGATCGCGCGGATCTACTACGGTGCGCCTGATCCCAAATCGGGTGGCGTGGCCCATGGCGCACGGGTCTTCTCGCATCCGCAGGCACATCATGTTCCTGAAATATATGACGGAATTGCCGAGGCAGAAGCCGCGGGGCTGCTACGGGCCTTCTTTGCCGATCGCCGGAACGCGACCGGCTGACCGGGGCACGACCGCAGCGCGCCCGTAAGGGTGCGCTGCCCGGCCCAACTGGCGGGGTGGCATCCTGGATGCCTCCCCGCCGGGCGGGAGGGCCCCGGTCAGATCTCGATCGCCTTCATCACCTGTGGTTCGACGACGTTCACGCCGGGCAGGCCGTCGATCAGGTCCTGGGCAGATTGTTCGAGGATCGGAAAGGTCTTGTAGTGGCAGGGAATCACCGTCTCGAAATTGAAATAGCGCTTGGCCGCATAGGCCGCGCCTTTCATGTCCATGGTGAAGTGTCCGCCGGCCGAGAGGATGCCGACCTGCGGCTTGTAGTAGTCGCCCATCCAGTCCATGTCGGCCATGATCCCTGTATCTCCCGAGATATAAACGGTTTTTCCCTCTGCATGCAGCATGAAGCCAACTTCGCTTCCGCCGGCTTTCGGACCATCCGTCGAGCCGAAGGTAGAACTGTGCGAGGCAGGTACCATGGAGAGTTTCGGCCCGCCCAGGTCGACCGTGCCGCCCTTGTTGAACCCGAGGGCCTCGATCCCCTCGGTCTCGCCCCAATGGCTGAGCACGTCATACTGGCCGGCCACCGGGACACCCAGTTTCTTGGCCAGAGGCAGCACGTCGACGACATGGTCAAAATGCATATGAGTCAACAAGATATGGGTCGCTCCTGCGATGGCGGCCTCGTGCTGGGTCTCCTCCAGCATAGGGTTGCCGTTCAGCCAGGGGTCGAGCAACAGCACCTTGTCTTCGGTCTCGATCCGGAAACTGCCATGGCCGAGCCAGATGATCTTCATGTCTTTCCTCCGTTTTTCATTGGCGCGAGCCTAGCACCCGCTATGTGAAAATCCATGGACTGGATGCGTGAGATTGACGGATATTGCGAGAGGCTGGGGCCTGACTACTGGGCCGAGCCGATCAATGCCGTGACGAATTTATTTTTTATAATCAGTGCTCTGATCATGTGGCGGCGGGTTCCCGCAGACGCGGGGCTGGCGCGTGCGCTGGTGCTGATCCTCGCGGCGATCGGTGTCGGGAGCTACCTGTTTCACACCCATGCGCAGGTCTGGGCAGCGATTGCCGACACCACGCCTATCCTGCTGTTCATCCTCGTCTACATCTTTGCCGCGCATCGCGACATCTGGGGCTTGCGGCCCCTTCCGGCCCTTGGGGCGACGGCCCTGTTCTTTCCCTATGCTGCTGTAATGGTTCCACTTTTCGGCTTGATTCCGGGGCTGGGCGGTTCGGCGGGCTACGCGCCGGTGCCGCTGCTGATCGCGCTTCATGCAGTCGCCCTGCGGCGGCGGGAGCCGGAGGTGGCGCGGGGCTTCGCAATCGGTGCCGGGGTGCTGACGGTTTCGATCCTGTTTCGTACGTTGGACGAACCGCTTTGCGGGATCGTGCCGATGGGCACGCATTTCATGTGGCACTTCCTGAACGCGGTGATGCTCGGCTGGATGATCGAGGTGTATCGGAGGCACCTTTTGCAGGGGGGGTACAAGACGGGTTGACCGTTTTGTACATCGGTTTCGGCCCCGAATGTCCGTTTTGTACATGCTTGTACATCGACGCGGCCTGGGGGCTTGCGCCCGGTCACGCGGCGTCCGTCTGTACCCCTCCTGTGCCGATCCGGTTGATGCCCTGCTCGATCAGGGCGCGGACGAGCGCGGCGTGCGACACCTGTTGCACGGGCGTGGCGTTGCGCAGCGCAAGCGCGGCGGCGGTGCCTGTCGCCTGTCCCATCGCCATGCATTGCGGCATGCCGCGCACCGAGGCAAAGGCGACCGGGTCGGCCGACAGGATTCGGCCCGCGAACATCAGGTTGTCGATCCCGGCGGGCACCAGCGAACGGAAGGGGATGGTATAGTATTCCCCGACCTCGAGCGAGGCGTGATGGGTCATGTCCCCATCGGCGCGCATGACATCGTCGACCGGGTTGTCGCAGGCCACGATCCCGTCGGGGAACTTGGTCGCGCGGGCGAGGTCCTCTCCGGTCAGCCTGTACAGCCCCTGCAGCTTGCGCGTCTCGCGCACGCCGACTGTCGGCGACAGCATGGACATGTGGGCGCGCTCGAAGCCGGGCACGTCGCTGCGCAGGAACTGCGACAGTTGGTGGCAGCGCCGGCGGCCTTCCTGCGTGGCCGCCCCCACGGCGACGGAGTCGGTGCCGTCGACGCCCCGAACATGGACCGAGTTGCAGAAGACCGTCCCGTCATGAAAGCCGCGCATGAGGTAGAGCGCGGCAAGATCGGGATGCAGGCGCCCTTCGGCAATGCCGCGGGAGGCGTGGTCGCGGAAATAGGGATCGGGATCGGCAAAGGCGCGCGCCCAGTCCACGCCCACCATGAAGAAGGAGATGGTCACGGCCATCATGTTGCCCGAGGCATCGCCCAGCACATGGGGCACCCCGGCCTTGGCGGAGATGTCGCCATCGCCCGAGCAGTCGATGACCATGCCCGCCTCGACGGTGAAGGGACCGTTCCGGTCGCAGCATTCGACCTGCGTGATCCTGCTGTCCGACAGGCGGGGCGCAAGCGCCATGGCGCCCAGCCGGACGCGCACGCCTGCCTCTTGGAGCATGTCGAACATGGTCAGCGTGGCGATGTCGTGGTCATAGACGATCTCGGGCCCGAAATTCTCGAGCGTGCATCGGCGCTTTTCCGCGGCGGGCGGATCCATCGCGGCGAGGCGGTTCGTCAACTCCTCGATCAGGCCGCCGATGATCCGGTCGACGGGGTAGCCGCCACCCCAGGGCATGCCGGGGCAAAAGGCCATGACGCCGCCGATCTTGGTGGTGGCCTCGAGAAGCGTGACATTGAGGCCCTGCCGCCCGGCAGCGACGGCCGCACCGAAGCCGGCCGTGCCACCGCCGATCACGAGCACATCGGTCCGTTCGGTTCGTGTCGTCATCGCCATGATCCTTGTGAAGTTGGGGGCGTGTGCTGACCCGGCAGGCTGTTCGGTCTGACCGCTCGCGTCAAGGGGGCGGGAATGGCGGCGGCGCGTGTGTCAGCCCTTTGCGATCTCGTGCACCTCGATCACGTTGCCGTCGGGGTCGTAGAAGAAGATCTGGTGCCAGCCCGCGACGGCCTGGTTGCCCCAGTCGGAATAGGGGATGCCCTTTTCCTCGAGCCTGCGGCGCACGGCGGCGAGGTCGTCGGTGCGATAGGCGATATGGCCGCGGCTGACCGGGTTGACCTGCTGACCGGCATTGAAGCCCGCAAGCACGTCCTTGCGGGCAAGGTGCATCTGGATCGCGCCATCGGTGACGAAGGCGACATCGCCCGCGTATCCCTTGCCCTTTTCCAGAACGGGCAGCCCCTCATCCTCGGGCGCAAGGCCCAGCACGTCGCGATAGAACCCCTCCATCCGGGCGACATCCTCGGTGACGAGGTTGATGTGGTGCAGCTTCAGTTTCATGGCGGCCTCGTGCTTGTGTTATGGGCAGCATGGCCGCGCAGGGGCCATTGCGGCAAGCCCGGATCAACCTGCGCCCTTGCGACCGGGCGGTGCGGGCGGTAAATGCCCCCTGACATCAGACAGAGGTTCCCATGTCGATTGACCAAAACACCGCCGCCAAGGTGGCCAAACTGGCCCGGATCAAGGTCGAGGACGATGCGCTGCCGGCGCTTGCGTCCGAGTTCAACGCCATCCTCGGTTTCATCGAGCAGCTCGAGGAAGTCGATGTCGACGGCGTGGAGCCGATGGTGTCGGTGACGCCGATGCGGCTGAAGCGGCGCGAGGACGTGGTGACCGATGGCGACCAGCAGGAAAAGGTCCTGTCGAACGCGCCCGATGCGCGCGAGGGCTTTTTCGCGGTTCCGAAAGTGGTGGAATAAGACATGACCGATCTCAACAGCCTGACCCTGGCCCAGGCGCGCGACATGCTGCGCAAGGGCGAGACGACCTCGGTGGAGCTGACCCAAGCCTGCCTCAAGGCGATCGAGGGCGCGGATGCGCTGAACGCCTTTGTTCACAAGACGCCCGAGATCGCGCTGGAGCGCGCGCGGGCGGCGGATGCGCGGATCGGGCAGGGCGATGCGCCCGCGATGTGCGGCCTGCCCATCGGGATCAAGGATCTGTTCTGCACCAAGGGCGTGGAGAGCCAGGCGGCGAGCCGGATCCTGGAAGGGTTCAGGCCGGAATACGAATCCACCGTCAGCCAGCAACTGGCCGACGCGGGTGCGGTGATGCTGGGCAAGCTGAACATGGACGAGTTCGCGATGGGTTCGTCGAACGAGACCAGCGTGTATGGCGACGTGGTCAACCCGTGGAAGGTCGATGATCGTCGGCTCACGCCGGGCGGCTCCTCGGGCGGGTCCGCCGCCGCGGTGGCGGCTGACCTGTGCCTTGCCGCGACCGGCACGGATACGGGCGGCTCGATCCGCCAGCCTGCGGCCTTTACCGGGATCACGGGGATCAAGCCGACCTATGGCCGCTGCTCGCGCTGGGGGATCGTGGCCTTTGCGTCCTCGCTGGACCAGGCCGGGCCGATGACCAAGGATGTGCGCGACGCGGCGATCATGCTGCAGGCGATGTGCGGGCATGACCCCAAGGATTCGACCAGCGCCGAGCTGATGGTGCCCGATTTCGAGGCGATGCTGACCGGCGACATTCGCGGCAAGACCATCGGCATTCCGCAGGAATACCGCATGGAGGGTATGCCCGAAGAGATCGAGGCGCTGTGGTCCAAGGGCGCCGAGATGCTGCGCGACGCGGGCGCCAAGATCGTCGATATCAGCCTGCCGCACACGAAATACGCCTTGCCCGCCTATTACGTGATCGCGCCGGCCGAGGCGTCTTCGAACCTGGCGCGCTATGACGGGGTGCGCTATGGCCGCCGCGCGGCGCTGGCGCAGGGCGACGGCATCACCGAGATGTATGAAAAGACCCGCGCCGAAGGGTTCGGCCACGAGGTGCAGCGCCGGGTCATGGTCGGCACCTACGTGCTGTCGGCGGGGTTCTACGACGCCTATTACAACCGCGCGCGCAAGGTGCGGACGCTGATCAAGCGGGACTTCGAGGAGGCATTCGCCGCCGGTGTCGACGCGATCCTGACGCCGGCCACGCCGTCCTCGGCCTTTGGTCTGGGCGAGATGGCCGAGGCCGACCCGGTGCAGATGTACCTCAACGACGTTTTCACCGTGACGGTGAACCTGGCCGGTCTGCCGGGGATCAGCGTTCCCGCCGGGCTCGATGCCAAGGGGCTGCCGCTGGGGCTGCAGCTGATCGGGCGTCCATGGGAGGAGGGCGACCTGCTCAACACGGCCTATGCGCTGGAATCCGCCGCAGGATTTGTGGCCAAGCCGGGCAAATGGTGGTAATTCTGCCAACCGACCAGATATTGTCGACCATGGTCAACTGGCAGGACAGAAGATGAAGCGTGCGATTTTTCTCGTTCCCGTGATGGGTGTTCTGGCGGCGTGTCAGCCGCCGGTCCCGGATTCGGGTGCCGGGTTCAACACCCCCGATTACCAGGCGCAGCGGACCGCGGCACTGGAGGGGGAGACGGTGAACGGCGATCCGCTGGTGCCGCCATCGGCCGTCTCGACAGAGCCGCTGCCGCTGGGATCGGCACAGACGACGGCCGAGGGCACACGGCTGGTGCCCGCGCCTACGGCGGTCGAGGCCGGAACGGATGCCACCGGCGCGCCGCTCTATGTTCCTCAGCAGGGTGACACCTCGCAGGATATCGCCAACGAGACCGCCGCCGCGCTGGCCGCGTCGAACGCCAATTCGGGCGTGGCCCCGTTGCAGGCGAGCCCGACCAACCCCGCGCCGCCGGTCCTCAACAGTGCGGGCCTGTCCGAGGAACAGGATTTCGGCGCCGTGTCCTCGACCCGCAGCATCGAAGGCGACGCGCAGCGACTGGAGCAGGCGCGCGCGAATTACGAGGTGGTGCAGCCCACCGCCGTGCCGCAGCGTTCGGGCGAGGCGCAGCCGAACATCGTGCAATACGCGCTGACCACGAACCATCCCAAGGGCACTCAGGTCTATAGCCGGGCGGGGTTCAACCTGGAGGCCAAGGCGCAGCGGGCCTGCGCGGGCTATCCTTCGGCCGATCAGGCGCAGATCGCATTTCTCGAAGGCGGCGGGCCGCAGCGGGACCGCAAGGGGCTGGACCCCGATGGCGATGGCTATGCCTGTGGCTGGGACCCGAGCACCTTTCGCCGCGCGGTGGGCAACTGATCCAGAAACCGTCCCCCAATTTCGGGCCGCGCCGCGACGGGCTGCGGCCTGAACTGGTGGTGATCCACTATACCGCGATGGAAAGCGCCGAGGCGGCGCTGGAGCGTCTGTGCGACCCGCAGGCGGAGGTGTCGGCGCATTACCTGATCGGTGCCGACGGGACGCTGTGGCAGCTGGTGCAAGAGGCCGAGCGCGCGTGGCATGCCGGCGCCGGAAGCTGGCGCGGGCAGGGCGATGTGAACTCGCGCTCGATCGGGATAGAGCTGGACAATCGCGGCGATCACCCGTTTTCCGAACCGCAGATGACATGCCTTGAGGCTCTGCTGCACGGCGTGATGCGGCGTTGGGACATCGCGCCCGAGGGCGTGATCGGGCATTCCGACATGGCGCCCGGGCGCAAGAGCGACCCCGGTCCGCGCTTTGACTGGGCGCGGCTGGCGCTGCGGGGGCTGGCGGCGCCCGTGGGGCGGGGCGATGCGCCGGAAGTGGTTTGCGCCGCGTCCTTTCGCGACCGGGCGCAGGTGGCGGGTTACACGGCGGAGGTGGATGAAGCAGCCCTGCTGGAGGCGGTGCGGCTGCGCTACAGGCCGGGCGCGCGCGGGCCGCTGGAGGTGGCCGATTTCACGGTTCTGGGATAGGTCGCGACATGGCCGGCAAGGGATGCCGGGCACGTGCGAGACCGTCAGAAACTGAGCACCCGGCTTTCGGTGACGATCATGTCGAGCGGTTGATCCGTGGGTTCCAGCGGCAGGTCCGCGGCCTCTTGCGCGTCGAAGGCGAAGCCGATGGCCAAAGTGGCGCGGCGGGCGCGCAGTTGTTCGAGCGTGCGGTCGTAGAATCCGCCGCCATAGCCCAAGCGGTTGCCCTGCAGGTCGAAAGCCACGAGCGGGACAATCAGTAGCTCGGGGTCGAAGAAATCGTCATGCTCGGGTATCTGCGCGCCGAATGGGCCGTCGCGCAGCGGTGCGTCGGGCTCCCACCGGGAAAAGCGCAGCGGCTGGTCCTTGCCCATGATGACCGGCACGCCGACGGGGCCATACGCGGCAGCCTCGGCCATCGCGGGGCGGGGGTCGATCTCGGTCCGGATAGGAAGGAAGCCCGAGCTCGGCACGCCGCGATAGCCTGCAAGAACCTCGGACAGACGCCCCGCGGCACCGGGGATCTGCGCGTCGAACGCGGCCTTGCGTCGGGCGAAGGCAGCCTTGCGCGCGGCGGCCTTGATGTCGGCCAGCGCGGTCATAGCAGCACCATTGCGGCAAGCCCGAGGAAGGCGAAGAAGCCCACCACGTCGGTCACGGTCGTCACGAAGGTGCCCGAGGCCAGCGCCGGGTCCACGCCGACCCTGTCGAGGATGACCGGGATCACCGCGCCCGCAAGCCCCGCCACCACGAGGTTGATGACCATCGCCGTGCCGATCACGTAGCCCAGCGTCATGTCGCCGAACCACAGCACGCCTATGATGCCCATCACCAGCGCGAAGGCGAGGCCGTTGATGAGGCCCACCAGCGACTCGCGCCGGATCACCCGCAACACGTTGGAGCCGGTGAGGTCCTTGGTCGCGAGCGCGCGCACCGCGACGGTCAGGCTTTGCGTGCCGGCATTGCCGCCCATCGAGGCGACGATGGGCATCAGGACGGCGAGGGCCACGAACTGCGCGATGGTCTCGTCGAAGATCGAGATCACCAGCGAGGCGACAATGGCCGTCAGCAGGTTCACCGCCAGCCATGGAAAGCGGCGGCGCGTGGTGTTTATCACCGTGTCGGACAGCGAGCTTTCATCGTCCACGCCCGCAAGCAGCAGCATGTCGGATTCGTTTTCCTCGTCCATGACGATCATCGCGTCGTCGATGGTGATGACCCCGACAAGCCGCCCGTCGGCGTCGACGACCGGGGCCGAGATCAGGTGGTATTGGTTGAAGGCGTAGGCCACGTCCTCTTCATCCTGGTCGACCGGGATGATCTGGAACTCTTCCGACGCGATCTCGGACAGGGGGGTGCCGCGGGGCGAGGCCATGAGCCGGCCAAGCGCCACCTGTCCGACCGGATGCATGCGCGGGTCGACCAGCACGATGTGGTAGAACTGATAGGGCAGGTCGTCGGTGCCGCGCATATGGTCGATGGCGTGGCCCACCGTCCAGTGGTCGGGGGCCATCACCACCTCGCGCTGCATGAGGCGGCCGGCAGAGCTTTCTGGGTATGACAGCGCCTGCTGGATGGCGAGGCGGTCCGGCTCTTCTAGCGCGTCGAGGATCGCCTCCTGCTGGGGTTCCTCGAGATCTTCGAGCAGGTCGACAACGTCGTCGGATTCAAGGTCGCGCACCGCATCGGCCAGGGTCGAGGGGCTGAGCGCGGCGATCACCTCTTCGCGGATCGATTCGTCGAGTTCCGAGAGGATGTCGCCGTCGAATTCCTTGTCGTAGAGGCGCAGCAGGCGGCCCCGGTCAAAGGCGTTGACCTGTTCCAGAAGGTCGGCGATGTCGGCCGGGTGCAGCGGCTCCATCAGCTCGACGAGCTTGTCGCGGTTCTCGGTGTCGAGGGCGTAGAGGATCGAGGTGACCGTCTTGCGGTCGAGCACATAGGCCGCTTCGTCCCGCGAGGGGAGGGTGTCGGCCTGGAGTTCTGGCGAAGTCATGCTCCGGCCCCTTATTGTCGTGCGTTTCGTTTGCGCTCAAAATAGGAGAAGCACCTACCGGAAAACAATGACAATGGCAGAATTTACCGAAGCATCGGCGGTGCCTATCCTGCGCTGCGGAGCGAAGGGGCCGAAACGGGGAGCAATCGAATATGGCGGGTCACATTCTGAGCGGTCGGGTCCTGTCCTTTGCCGGCGATCCGTTCGAGGAGGGGCCGGGCGCGGCGCGGTTTCACGAGGCGGTGGCGGTCGCGGGGGGGCATGTCGCGGCGGTTGGTCCGCTGGCCGAACTGCGTGCGGCGCATCCACAGGCGCAGGTCGTCGATCACGGTGATCGGCTGATCCTTGCGGGCTTCGTCGATCCGCATGTGCATTACCCGCAGACGGCCATCATCGCGAGCTGGGGCAAGCGGCTGATCGACTGGCTGAACACCTATACCTTTCCCGAGGAGATGCGGTTCGGCGATGTCGAATATGCGGGTGAGATCGCCGCGCGCTACCTCGACCTGACGGCGGCGCACGGGACGACGACGATGTGCAGCTTCTGCACCATTCATCCCGAGAGCGTGGAGGCCTTTTTCACCGAGGCGCAGGCGCGGGGGCAGCGCGTGGTGGCGGGCAAGACCTGCATGGACCGCAACGCGCCCGAGGGACTGCGCGACACCCCGCAGGCCGCTTATGACCAGTCAAGGGCGCTGCTGGAGCGCTGGCACGGGGTGGACAGGCTGTCATACGCGATCACGCCGCGGTTCTCGCCGACCTCGACGCCCGAGCAGCTGGAGGCGCTGGGCGCGCTTTGGGCCGGCAATCCGGGTTGCCTGATGCAGACGCATCTGAGTGAACAGCTGGACGAGATCGAATGGGTCAAGGGGCTGTTCCCTCAGGCGCGCGATTACCTCGACACCTACGAGGCATTCGGGTTGCTGGGCGAAAGCGGGCTTTATGGTCATGCGATCCACCTGGAGCCGCGCGAACGCGACCGGCTGCGCGAGGTGGGTGCGGCGCTGGTGCATTGCCCGACCTCGAACACCTTCATCGGCTCGGGTCTGTTCGACATGGAGGGGTTGAAGGCCGCGGGGCACCGGATCGGGCTGGCGACGGATACCGGCGGCGGGTCGAGCTTTTCCATGCTGCGCACGATGGCGGCGGCCTACGAGGTGGGTCAGCTGCGCGGTCGCGCGCTGCATCCGGCGGAATTGCTGTGGCTGGCCACCGTGGGATCGGCGCGCAGCTTGCGGATGGATCACCTGATCGGCAATCTCGCGCCCGGGATGGAGGCCGATATCGTCGTTCTGGACCTTGCTTCGACCCCTGCCATCGCGCAGGCGGTGACGCGGGCCGAGGATCTGTGGCAGGCGGTGTTTCCGACGATCATGATGGGCGATGACCGCGCGGTGGCCGAGGTCTGGATTGGCGGCAGGCCGGTCGCGGGCGCGCGCCGCTAGGCCTGCAGCGCGCGGGCGAGGCGGTTCTGCGTCTCGATGGTGCGGGGCAGGTCGATCGTGATGATCTGACCGTCACGGACGATCTGGCGCCCCTCGACGAAGAGGTGGCGCACCGTGGTGGGGCCTGCGAGCAGGAGTGCCGCGGGGTCCCAGCTGCCGGCGCTGTGGATGCCGGTAACGTCCCAAAGCGCAATATCGGCGCGTTTGCCCGAGGCGAGACGGCCGCAATCGGGACGGCCGAGCGTGTCGGCCCCGCCGCGCGTCGCGATCTCGAGCGCCTCGCGGGCGGACATAGTGTCGGCACCGTTCGCCACCCTTTGCAGGAGCATGGCCTGCCGCGCCTCGGAGATCAGGTTTCCGCTGTCGTTCGAGGCGGAGCCGTCGACGCCGAGGCCGACCGTCACGCCAGCATCGCGCATAGCGCGGATCGGGGCGATGCCCGAGCCGAGCCGGCAGTTCGAGCAGGGGCAGTGCGCGACGCCGGTGCGGGTTCTGGCAAAGAGATCAATTTCTTGTCGGTCGAGCTTGACGCAATGGGCGTGCCAGACATCAGGGCCGGTCCAGCCGAGATCCTCGGCATATTGGCCGGGACGGCAGCCGAACTGCGCCTCGCTATAGGCGATATCCTCGTCATTCTCGGCAAGGTGGGTGTGCAGCATCACGCCCTTGTCGCGGGCCATCAGGGCGGTATCGCGCATCAGCTCGCGGCTGACCGAGAAGGGCGAACAGGGGGCGAGGCCCACGCGGATCATCGCGCCCTCGCGCGGGTCGTGGAACCGGTCGACCACGCGCGTCATGTCGGCGAGGATGCTGTCCTCTTTTTCGACAAGGGCGTCGGGGGGCAGGCCGCCCGCGCTTTCGCCGATGCTCATTGCGCCACGGGTGGGGTGGAAGCGCAGGCCAAGCTCCTGCGCGGCGTCGATCGTATCGTCGAGCCGTGCGCCGTTGGGGTAGAGATAGAGGTGATCCGAGGAGAGCGTGCAGCCCGACAGCGCCAGTTCCGCGAGGCCGATCAGGGCGGAAACGCGCATCTCTTCAGGGCCGAAGCGCGACCAGATCGGGTAGAGCGTCTTGAGCCAGCCGAAGAGCAGCGCATCCTGCCCGCCCGGCACCGCGCGGGTGAGCGTCTGGTAGAGGTGGTGATGTGTGTTCACGAGGCCGGGTGTGACGACGCAGCCGCTGGCCTCGACGATCTCTCCGCTCGTGCTCAGGCCATGGTCGATATCTGCGATCACGCCGTCGCGGATCAGCAGATCGGCACCGGACAATTCGCGGCGGTCGTCATCCATGGTGAGGATGGTATGGGCGTTTCGGATGAGGGTCTCGGGCATGTATGGGCACTCCGTCCGGTCCCGTTTCGGAGTGTCGCGGGCGCGGCGGAAAACGGGGAGAAGAACCGCAGCCGAGGAGCAGGGTAAGCCGCGCGCGGGCGCGGCGCAAGCGTCAGGCGTTGCGCAGCAGGTCGAGCGCGGCGGCGTGGATGGCCTGGTTGGCCGCGGCCAGTGCACGCCCGCCGTGATAGGCGGGACCGCCCTGCCAGTCGGTGACGATGCCGCCGGCGGCCTCGATCACGGCGATTGGTGCCTGGATGTCATAGGCGTTGAGCCCGGCCTCGATCACCAGATCGATCTGACCGGCGGCAAGCAGCCCGTAGGCGTAGCAATCCATCCCGTAGCGGGTCAGCTGCACCTTGTCGGCGACCGCGCGAAAGGCGGCGGCCTCGGTCGGGGTGCCGACTTCGGGGAAGGTGGTGAAGAGCACGGCCTGCGCAAGCGTTTCGGTCTTGCGCGTGACAAGCGGCATGGAGCCGTGCGGCCCGGTCAGGGTCCCGCCGGCACGGGTGCCGGTGAACCGCTCGCCGATATAGGGTTGGTCGATCACGCCCAGCATCGGGCCATCCGCATCGGACAGGGCGATCAGAACGCCCCAGGTGGGCGTGCCCGAGATGAAGGCGCGGGTGCCGTCGATCGGGTCGAGCACCCAGGTACGGCCCGAGTTTCCGGGGTGGAGGCCGAATTCCTCGCCATGGATGCCGTCATCGGGTCGATGTTCCGCGAGGATCGCGCGCATCGCCTCTTCGGCGGCTCGGTCGGCGATGGTGACGGGATCGAACCCGTCGGCCAGCTTGTTCGCGGTTTCCAGCCGGGTGCCGCGGAAATAGGGCAGGATCGCCGCGCGGGCGGCATCGGCCATCAGGTTGGCGACGGCGAGGTCGGAGTCATTGGCGACGGTCATGCGGGTGCGGTGCCACCGGGCGGTGCGAATTGCAAGCCTCTTGGCGGGATGCACACCCTGTCAGAAACGCTTTCAGGCGACGTCGCTCAATACGCGGGCCAGTTCGAACAGGCGACGGCGCTGGTTTTCCGGGATCGCGTAATACGATCGTACGAGGTCCAGAGCCTCTTTGTCGCCCATCAGGTCCGCCGGAACCGAGGGTTTTTCGGGTTCGGAGCGGTTGCCGTCGTCAAGCCCTTCGAAGAAGAAGCTGACGGGTACCTCGAGAGCCTCGGCGATGTCCCACAGGCGCGAGGCGCTGATCCGGTTCGCGCCGGTTTCGTATTTCTGAATCTGCTGGAACTTGATCCCGACCTGTTCGGCCAGTTGTTGCTGCGTCATTCCGGTCAGCCAGCGGCGATGACGAACGCGCTTTCCCACATGTACATCGACGGGATGGGCCATGGATGATCTCCCCTTTGCTCCACTGATACCCGTTCGGAACTGGTCACCGTCATCCGCGCGCGCCTTGAGGGTGGCGCGCCCGTTTAAACTGAATTAACCGCCATTTCTGTCCCCGAACCGCACCATGACGGTAAATATCACGGTTTTTGCAGATCAAATCAAGAAGGTTGAACCCGCTGGCAGGGCCAACAAGCCTTGGTTGCAGAACATGCCCGGCGCGGGTGTTCCGGCAGAAAAAGGCTTGCACGATGTTGGCCCAAGGCCGAGGAAACCCGTATGGTCGGGCTTGTCGGCCAAAGGCGATCTGGCTTGACAATCATTCAGGATTAGGGAGTTACGGGACGATGTTAGCGTTGAGAATCGCCGAGAGCGGGGCTGCGCCCGCCTTGCAGGACATTCCGCGCCCGGTGCCGGGACCCGGCCAGATTCTGGTCCGAAACCGGGCCTGCGGGCTGAATTTTGCCGATCTCCTGATGCAGAAAGGTACCTATCAGGACACCCCGAAACCCCCCTTTACCTTGGGTATGGAGGTGGCCGGAGAGGTGGTCGAGACGGGCGAAGGGGTGGAGAATCTCTCTCCCGGAGCGCGAATCGCCGTTTATTCCGGACAGGGTGGTCTGGCCGAGTACGGGGTGTTCGAAGCGGATCGTGCCGTGCCCTTGCCCGATGGGCTGAGCTATGAGCAGGGGGCGGCGCTGCCCATCGCCTATGGCACCACGCAACTGGCGCTGGACCATCGCGCCCGGTTGCAGCCGGGCGAGACCTTGCTGGTCACCGGGGCGGCGGGTGGCGTCGGTCTGACGGCGGTCGAGGTCGGCAAGCTGATGGGCGCGAAGGTGATCGCCCAGGCGCGCGGGTCCGAGAAGCTGGAGGTGGCTGCCCGCGCCGGTGCGGACCACCTGATCGACGCAGATGAGGACCTGCGCGCGCGGGTGCTGGAGCTGGGCGGTGCAGATGTCGTCTATGACGCGATCGGCGGCGACGTGTTCAAGGAAGCGTTCCGGGCCACCAATCCCGAGGGGCGGCTGTTGCCGATCGGGTTCGCCGGGGGCGCGGTGCCGCAGATCCCGGCCAATCACCTGCTGGTCAAGAACCTGACGGTGATCGGCGTCTATATCGGCGGCTACCTGAAGTTTCGGCCCGACATCCTGCGCGCGTGTTTCGCCACCGTGTTCGGCTGGGCCGCCGAGGGCCGCATCAGCCCGCATATCAGCCATTCCCTTCCCCTCGACCGCGCGGTCGAAGGGATGGAGCTGTTGCGGGCGCGAAAATCGACCGGGAAGGTCGTGATCACGATCTGAGCGCGCCTTACCCGGCGGCGCGCATGGGGCGTGCGTGCACAGGTGCGAAACCCTGGCGGATCAGGCCGGCCAGATCCTCGACATAGGGTGCGCGGGTGCGTTCGGCGCCGTAGAGGTTGATGTGCTGCACCGGCAGCTCGGGCAGGCTGTTGTCATGGTCGATGATTTCCTGATGGGCGGGTTGCGTGCCTTCGAGCAGAACGCCGACGGCGAGATCGGCGCTGACCGTCGCCTCGACGCTGCGGTCGGATTCGGAGTCCACGGCCATCTCCCATTCGATCCCGGCCGCGTCGAGCGCGGAGATGGCGGTCGCGCGGAAGATGCATTGCCGACAGAAACCCAGCCGCAACGGCCTTTGCCGCCAGACGGAACCGTCGCGCGCGCCGACCCAGCGTAGCGGCATTTCGTGCACGCATTCGCTGCCTTCAGCCGCGCCCGGTTCGGTGGTCAGGATCAGGTCGAACGCGCCGCGGCCGAATTCCTCTTTCAGGTGGCGGGTGTTGCTGGTGATCAGGGTCACGTTGACGCGTGGGTAGAGCGCGTTGAACCGCTGCAAGACGCGGGGAACGGCAGGGTAGACGATGTCATGCGGTACGCCGAGCACCACCTCGCCCTCGAACGCCTGGTCGGTGAGGCGCCCGATCACCTCGTCATTGAGCGCGACCATCCGCCGGGCATAGGCAAGGAGCTGTTCGCCCGACGGCGTGAGCGCGATGGTGCGTCCCGACCGGTCGAGCAGGTCGAGGCCCAGGAGGTCCTCGAGCCGCTTGAGCTGCATCGAGACCGCCGACTGCGTGAGGTGAAGAAAGCCCGCGGCGCGGGTGACGCCGCCATGGTCGGCGACCGCGACGAAAGAGCGCAAGGTGGTGATGTCGAGATTTCGCATTATCAACAATCCTGATGAACGGCATCATGAACATTCGTTTCACTAATGGATCACACCGCGCCATATAGTTCAAGGAAATTGATGAAGGCCACCAAAACATCACTCTACCTGAAAGGATGAACCGCCATGTCGATGTTGAGCACACAGATCCCGATGTCACGCCGCCGGCCTGGAATTGGCCGGATCGCCCGTTTTCTGTCGGTTTGGCGGCAGCGGCGCGCGCTTGAGCGTCTGGACGATGCGGCGCTGGAGGATATCGGCGTCAGCCGGGAAGCCGCCGAGGCCGAGGCCGCCCGCCCGTTCTGGGACGCGCCGGACACATGGCGGGACTGAGGGCCGGGTGCGCGCGCGAAACGCATGATGCGCAAAATTGTTGCATTCAGAATGCATGATACCGGTCGGAAACACTTGAATTGAGGCCGCGGCTTTCCGATATTTGAGCGGAGAGCCGCCGGGTTTCCCCCGTCGGCACAAGAAGCGTATGGATGGAGACCCTGAATGGCACAATTCGACACGGTCCGGACGGCGGCGGGCGCCCGCTCCGCCCAGATTGACGAGGGCCTGCGCGCCCATATGAACAAGGTCTACGGCACGATGTCCGTGGGCATGCTCATCACCTTTGCCGCAGCCTGGGCGATTTCGGGCCTTGCGGTGACGACCGACCCGTCGGCCGCGGCCGCTCAGTTCCGGGAAGGCCAGTACCTGACCCAGTTCGGTTATGCCGTCTATGCATCGCCGCTGAAATGGGTCGTGATGTTCGCGCCGCTGATCTTCGTCTTTGGCTTCAGCGCCGCCTTGAACCGCATGTCGGCAGCCGCCGCGCAGACGCTTTTCTATGCCTTTGCACTGGTCATGGGTATCTCGATCAGCTCGATCTTCCTGGTGTTTACCGGTGAATCGATCGCGCAGGTGTTCCTGATCACGGCCATCGCCTTTGCCGGTCTGTCGCTTTACGGCTACACGACCAAGAAGGATCTGTCCGGCATGGGCACCTTCCTGGTGATGGGTCTGATCGGCCTGATCGTCGCATCGATCGTGAACATCTTCATCGCCTCGTCGGCAATGGCCTTCGCGATCTCGGTGATCGGCGTTCTGATCTTTGCCGGCCTGACCGCCTATGACACGCAGCGCATCAAGAGCGAGTATGTCCAGTTCGCCACGCATGGCGACCAGGAATGGCTGAGCAAGGCCGCCATCATGGGCGCGCTGAGCCTCTACCTCAACTTCATCAACATGTTCATGTTCTTGCTGCAGTTGTTCGGCAGCCGCGAGTAACGCGCAGGTCAGAGAAACAAGAAAAGGCGGGTCCGGTCGGGCCCGCCTTTTTCGTTGGTGCGGTAGGTTGTTCTATCAGCGGCAGTTCAGTGGCACGGCAAGGCCGCCATTGCGTGCGCTGCCGGCGCGATAGGTCTGGCCCACGGCAAGGCAGCCGGTCAGGCGTGGGACCGCCGCGGCAAACGCGGCCTCGGAGCCGTCGCCGACCTCGGTCGTCTCACCCTCGGGGCTGCGCAGGACGGCGAACAACACGTTGTTGGCCTGAACGTTCGACAGCATCAGCGTCCGGTTCATGCCGCCGACCTCGACAGCGGTGAGGGGCGTGCGCCCGCCCGCCGAGATCGCCGCGGCGGCAAGGTCGGACATGTCGGACGCGTCAACCTGCACCCGGATCGTCGGGCGGGTGGCCAGCGCGGCTGGAATGTTGACCCCGCGGGTCACGGACACGGCAGAGGGCGCATCGGCGATGGTGCGCGGTTCGCCGTCGATCCCGGTAAAGCCGACGCCTTCGGTGTGAAAGATCGTCTCGCAGGCGGGCAAGATCGCAAGGGCGAGGGCGGAGAGAAGCAGTTTTCGCATATCGGTCAGGGTCTTCTGTGGCAGCATGCGTCAGCCTAAGCGCAGGGCAGGCCTTGTGGCAAGAAGCGATGGAGCAAGATGTCTTTCCATGCTGTGCAGGAGGGTATAGCACCGCGCCGGTGATGAATACGTAACGTACGGGATGCTGGCGAATGACCCCCACCCATTTCCTTGCGCCCTATGACACGGCTGACAAACCAGCCTGCCTTGGCGTTTTCGACAGCAATGTGCCGGTATTCTTCGGCGCCGAGGAACGGGAGGAGTTCGCGGGTTTTCTCGATCATCTGCCCGGACCCTATGTCGTGATGAGGGGGCAGGGAGGCGCCGTTTTGGGCTGCGGAGGATATGCGGCGTCGCGCCATGATGCCAATGTCGCGGTGTTGTGCTGGGGTATGGTCGACCGGTCCGCCCAAACCCAGCAGCTGGGTCGCAGCCTGCTGCTGCACCGTTTGTCGCGGATCAAGGCGGAGCCTGCGTTTCATAAGGTGTCGATCGAGACGAGCCCCGAAAGCAGCGGATTTTTCCACAGGTTCGGGTTCGACGCGGTCGAGCGGGTCAAGGACGGCTTTGCCCCCGGGCGCGACATGGTCCGGATGCTGAAGCACCTGCAGCGCTGAGGCCCGCGGCCGAGGGCAACAAAAAACGCCCGCGCATCGATATGCGTGGGCGTTCGTTTTCCTGGGTCCGGGGACCGGGCAAGATTACTTGATCTTGCCTTCCTTGTACTCGACGTGCTTGCGCGCGACCGGGTCGTATTTCCGGATGGTCATCTTTTCGGTCATCGTCCGCGCGTTTTTCTTGGTCACGTAGAAGTGGCCCGTGCCCGCGGTCGAGTTCAGACGGATCTTGATTGTCGTCGGCTTCGCCATGGTTATCTCCTGCGTCCGAAAAGGCAGGGGCCTTTCGGTTGAAATCGTATGAGCGTGCGCTTTTACCTTTCCGCGCACCCGAGTCAAGTGGGACCTGCGGGAAATCTGCGCGCGGAGAGCCTGTAAGCCGGATTCTGTCCCGGGGGCGAACCCCCTTGGATGACCATTCCTCTGGGCCGTGCATTGCTGCACGGCTCAAGCTGCCAACCCGATCCCTCTCGGCCAAGGCGCACCTAGCGGCGGTATCGGTTGCCCGACCGGCCCGCGCGGGGATCCTATTCGGCATTGCTCCCGGTGGGGCTTGCCGTGCCGCCGCTGTTGCCAGCCGCGCGGTGGGCTCTTACCCCACCGTTTCACCCTTGCCCTGCCGTGACAGGGCGGTCTGTTTTCTGTGGCGCTTTCCGTCGGGTTTCCCCGCCCGGGCGTTACCCGGCACCGTTGCCTTGTGGAGTCCGGACTTTCCTCGCGGGGGAGACCCCCACGCGGCCATCCAGCCCTCCGCGCCTGTCGCAGCTATGCGTCGCGGGGCGCGCGGTCAAGCCTTTTGGGCTTGCCGGGGGACGCGGCCGCGCCTAGGACCATGGGCATGAAGATTTTGTTTCTGGGTGACGTGATGGGCCGTGCCGGGCGCGCGGCGGTGGTCGAACACCTGCCACGGCTGCGGGCCGAGTGGCGGCTGGATTTCGTCGTGGTCAATGGCGAGAACGCGTCGAACGGGATGGGCCTGAAGGCCGATCACGCCAAGCTGCTGCTGGATGCGGGGGCGGATTGCCTGACGCTGGGCGATCACGCTTTCGACCAGAAGGACATGATGCAGTTCATCGAGACCGAGTCGCGCATCGTGCGGCCGATCAACTATGCCAAGGGCGCGCCGGGGCGGGGGCACCGCCTGTTCACCGCGCCGGGCGGGCGCAAGGTTCTGGTTGCGCAGGTGTTGGGCCAGGTATTCATGAAGCGCCCCTACGACGATCCGTTCTCGGCCATCGAGCCGGTTCTCAAGACCTTTCCGCGCGGCGGGCAGGCGCAGGCGGTGATCGTGGACATGCATTGCGAGGCGACATCGGAAAAGATGGCGATGGGGCATTTCTGTGACGGGCGGGCGAGCCTTGTCGTTGGGACGCATACCCATGTGCCGACGGCCGACACGCAGATCCTGCCCGGGCAGACCGCGTTCCAGAGCGATGCGGGCATGTGCGGCGATTACGATTCGGTCATCGGGATGGACAAGGCCGAGCCGATGCGCCGGTTCATCACCGGGATGACCAAGGACCGGTTTACCCCCGCGATGGGTGAGGCCACGCTGTCGGGTGTATATGTCGAAACCGACGACCGCAGCGGCGTGGCCAAGCGCGTCCGGATGATCCGCGTCGGCGGACGGCTGGAACAGGCGGGGCCGTGACCCGGCGGGAACTGGCCTTTTATTCCGGCATTCTCGTGGTGCTGGGCATGGGCTGGGGGGTGACGCAGCCGCTGACGAAGATCGCGGTGAGCACGGGCTATCAGCCGCTTGGGCTGATCTTTTGGCAACTGGTGATCGGTGCTGCGGCGATGGCGGCGGTGTCACTTGCGACGGGTCGTGGCTTTCCCATGACGTGGCCCGCTTTCGCGGCCTGCGCGGTGATCGCGCTGGTGGGGACGCTGATTCCCAATTCGGCAGGGTACAAGGCCATCGCGCATCTGCCGGCAGGGGTGATGTCGATCCTGATCTCGCTGGTGCCGATGATGGCCTTTCCGATCGCGCTGGTACTGGGGCTGGAGCGGTTCAGCACGCGGCGGCTGGTCGGGTTGATGGCCGGGCTGGCGGGCGTTCTGATCCTGGTGCTGCCCGAGGCGAGCCTGCCGGAACGTGCGATGCTGGCCTGGATCCCGCTCGCGCTGGTCGGGCCGGCCTGCTACGCGTTCGAGGGCAATTACGTCGCGCGCTGGGGCACCGGGGGGCTTGATGCGATACAGGTGCTGTTCGGCGCCTCGGTGCTGGGGGCGGCGATCGCACTGCCGGTTACGCTGGGCGCGGGGCAATTCATCTCGCCGGTCCGCGTGTGGCAGGCGCCGGAATGGGCCTTTGTCGCCTCATCGGTGATTCATGCCGCCGTCTATTGCGGGTATGTCTGGCTGGTGGCGAAGGCGGGGCCGGTCTTTGCCGCGCAGGTCAGCTATGTTGTGACCGTCTCGGGCGTGTTCTGGTCACTGGTGCTGCTGGGCGAGCGCTACTCTCCGTACATCTGGGCGGCGCTGTGTCTTGTCCTTTTGGGCGTGTTCCTTGTGCAACCCCGGTCGCAGGACGGGCTTGCAGAGGGCGAAACGATAAAGGACACTGTCCGATAGGCCGTTTCCTGCCCCATTCGAGGTCGCGCGAATCTTCATGCAATTGTTTTCCCTGACGGATACCGGCAGCGCGATGCTGACGCTGTTCATCGTCGCCGTCATGTTCGTGATGTTCCTGCGCGAGATCTATCCGACCGAGGTGGTGGCGCTTGCCGGTGTGGCGCTGATGCTGGTCACCGGGGTTCTGCCCTACCGTGAAGGGCTGGAGGTTCTGTCGAACCCGGCGCCCTGGACCATCGCCGCGATGTTCCTGATCATGGGGGCGCTGGTGCGGACCGGGGCGTTGGACGCCTTTACCTCGCTGGCGCAGCGCAAGGCGCAATCCAACCCGCGGATCGCGCTGGGCCTGCTGATGGGCTTCGTGGTTCTGGCCTCGGCGGTGGTGTCGAACACGCCCGTCGTCGTCGTGATGATCCCCGTCTTCATCCAGATCGCGCGCACCATGGAAATTCCGTCTTCCAAGCTGCTGATCCCGCTCAGCTATGCTGCGATCATGGGGGGCACGCTGACGCTGATCGGAACCTCGACCAACCTGCTGGTCGATGGTGTGGCGCGGGCGCAGGGGCTGGCGCCGTTCACCATTTTCGAGGTGACGCCGCTGGGCATCGCGGTGGTGGCCTGGGGCATGATCTATCTGCGCTTCATCGGTCCCTACCTGCTGCCCAAGCGCGACAGCATGGCCGAGATGCTGACCGACCGGTCGCGCATGAAGTTCTTTACCGAAGCCGTCATCCCGCCGGAAAGCAACCTGGTCGGTCGTGAGGTCGAAGGCGTTCAACTGTTCAAGCGGCCGGGCGTGCGGTTGATCGACGTGGTGCGCGGCGATGCCTCGCTTCGGCGGAATCTGAAGGGGGTCAAGCTGGAGGTCGGTGACCGGGTGGTCCTGCGCACGCAGATGACCGAACTGCTGAGCCTGCAGCGCAACAAGGAACTCAAGCGGGTCGATCAGGTCTCGGCGGTCGAGACCAGGACGGTCGAGGTGCTGATTACGCCGGGCTGCCGGATGGTGGGCAAGAGCCTGGGCGTGCTGCGCCTGCGGCGGCGTTACGGCGTTTACGTGCTGGCCGCGCACCGGCGGAACCAGAATATCGGCCGGCAGTTGGACGAGCTGGTAGTGCAGGTGGGCGATACGCTGCTGCTGGAGGGGGCGCCGGAGGATATCCAGCGGCTGGCCGCCGATATGGACGTGGTCGATGTCTCGCAGCCGTCGGCGCGGGGGTTCCGCCGGGGACATGCACCGGTTGCCATTGCCGCGCTTCTGGGCATCGTGGTGCTGGCGGCGCTGGGAGTGGCGCCGATCCTTGCGCTGTCGATCATCGCGGTTGCGGTGGTTCTGATCACCCGCTGCATCGATGCCGACGAGGCGTTCGGCTTTGTCGACGGGCGTCTTCTGACCCTGATCTTTTCCATGCTGGCGGTGGGCAAGGCGCTGGAAGCGTCGGGCGCGGTGGAGTTGATCGTGAACGCGGTTGCACCGGGGCTGGCGATGCTGCCGCCCTTCCTCGTGGTTTGGGCGGTCTACCTGTTGACCTCGATCCTGACCGAGCTTGTGTCGAATAACGCGGTCGCCGTGGTGGTGACACCCATCGCCATCGGTCTGGCGCAGGCAATGGGGATCGACCCGCGCCCATTGGTGGTGGCGGTGATGGTCGCGGCCTCGGCCAGCTTTGCGACGCCGATCGGGTACCAGACCAACATGCTGGTCTATGGTCCGGGGGGCTACAAGTTCACCGACTTCATGCGCGTGGGCATCCCGCTGAATCTGACGGTGGGCATGCTGGCATCGGCGCTTATTCCGCTGATCTGGCCGCTCTGAGCGGAATGGTCTTGATCCATGACCGGCGGGGGCCGATCTTGGTTTCAGGACATACGAAAGGAGCAGGACTAATGAAGCGAATGATCCTGGCAGGCGCCATGATGATGGCCGCAGCAGGAGGGGCCATGGCCGGCACAGTCGAAGGAACCGCGAGCTATCGTGAACGGATCGCCGTGCTGCCGGGGTCGGTTCTGGAGGTTCAGTTGCTGGATGTTTCCCGCGCGGATGCCAAGGCCGATGTGCTGTCGTCGCGCCGCTATGCGCTCAAGGGCGTGCCGGCGGGGTTCGAGTTGCCTTATGACGATGCGCTGATCGACGAGCGGATGCGATACGTCCTGCGCGCAACGATCAGCCGCGAAGGACGGCTGATGTTCACCACCGACCGGGCCTATCCGGTGCTGACGCAGGGGGCTGGCAACAGCGCCGACCTGATGCTGGTCAAGGTGTCGAGCCCGGCGCCGATCACGCTGCCGGGTACCGCGTGGATCATGGAAGAGATGGGGGATGCCGAGTTGCTGGAAGACCGCTTGCCCGAGATCACCTTTGGCGAGGGGGGCGAGTTCGCCGGTACCGGCGGCTGCAACCGGATGCGCGGCATGGCCGAGATCGGCGATGGCACGCTGGCCTTTCCCGACGCGATTGCCGCGACGATGATGGCCTGCGCCGAAGAGGTCGAGGCGCAGGAGCGTGCCTTCATGGATCGGCTGGCCCTTGTCGAAGGCTACGAGGTGACGACCGGTGCGCTGGTGCTGACCGATGGCGCGGGCGAGGCGCTGATGCGGTTCCGGCCGATGAACTGAGACGGGATGGCGCAAGCCGCCCGTGCCGGTTAGCCTGCCCTCGAATGATGGGGACGGGCGAATGACGAAACGGGATCTCGAGATCGCGCTGGCCGTGGTCTTTGCCGTCGTGGTGACGGGGTGGCTGATCGGGTTTGCCGTGGGCTGGGCAACAAGGCCCGATACCGTGGTGGAGACCGTCGCGCCCGAAGGCCCGCCAGAACGGGCCGTTGCACCGCAGGACGGGCCGGTGGATGGCGCAGGTGGCGTCAGCTATCCGGGTTACGAAGAGATCCACGTCAACGATTATGCCGACCTGCTGAGAGAGGCGGCCGAAGATCGCGTCCGGCAGGATCTGAAGGATCTTTATGACCGGACCGGCATCGAGATGACGGTGCTGACCCTCTCCAACATGGCGGCCTATGGCCATGATGGCCCGATCGAACCCTTTGCCACGGGGTTGTTCAACGCGTGGGGCATCGGGCACGCGGTACGAAATGATGGCGTGCTTGTCCTTGTCGTCGTGGATGACCGGCACATGCGGATCGAGATCGGCGCCGGTTATGACCAGAGTTGGGATGCGCGGATGCAACGCGTGATCGATGACGGTTTCCTGCCCCATTTCCGCAACGAGAAGTACGAGCGGGGCATCGAAACCGGGGTCGAGGAGACGATCCACGAATTGACGGGCAGGTATCCGGGGGAAGATGAGATCGGCACCGCCGCGCGCGGCTGGGCGTGGATCCTGCGGCAGCTGCGCAAGGCGGGCGATTGGATCTGGTCGCTGCTGCTGATCCCGCTGGGCGGCGCGGCGCTGGGGCTGCGGCATTATCTGCGGGTACGGCCGAGACCCTGTCCGCACTGTCGCGTCCTGATGGCCCGCATGGGCGAGGCCGCCGATGACGAGCATCTGGATGGTGGTCAGCGGCTGGAGGAATACCTGCAATCGGTCGATTACGATGTCTGGGCCTGCGCGGATTGCGACCACAAGGAGATCATCCGCTATCCCAGCCTGTTCTCGGCGCATGGGACCTGCCCGCGTTGCGATTACCGGACGCTGGCGAGCGAAAGCACGACGCTGGAGGCGGCTACGACTTCGAGCAGCGGGCGCAAGCGGGTCGATTACCACTGCCAGCAATGCGATTACGAAGATAGCGAGATCCGGACGATCCCGCGCAAATCCTCGGGCGGGTCCGGTGGTTCGGGCGGCTCTTTCGGTGGCGGGTCGTCCTCGGGCGGGGGCGCGTCGGGCAGCTGGTAGGCGCTAGGCGATTGCCCGTGAGCGGCCAGCGTTGCGGCCCGAGAAGATGCAGCCGCCAAGGAAGGTACCTTCGAGCGCGTTGTAGCCGTGATAGCCACCGCCGCCGAAGCCTGCGACCTCGCCCGCCGCGAAGAGGCCGGGCACCACCTGCCCGTCGGCGCCGATCATCTGGCTGTCGAGATTGGTCTGCAACCCGCCCAGCGTCTTGCGGGTGAGGATATGCAGCTTGACCGCGATCAACGGGCCATTCGCGGGATCGAGGAACCGGTGCGGTTTGGCGGTGCGGATCAGCCTGTCGCCGCGATAGTTGCGGGCGGCGTTGATCGCCATGATCTGCGCGTCCTTGGCGAAGGGGTTGTCGACCTGGGCATCGCGCGCTTCGATCTGCGCGCGGATTTGACCCTCGTCCAGCAGGCCGCCGCCCAGCTGGTTCATGCCGCGGACAAGATCGCCAAGCGTTTTGGCGACCACGAAATCCTCGCCACGTTCCTTGAAGGCTTCGACCGGGGCGGTTGCCTTTTCGCCGGACAGGATGCGCTGGCGGATCACCTCGCCCCATTTCTTGGAGGTGAAATCTGGGTTCTGTTCCGAACCCGAGAGCGCGAATTCCTTCTTGATGATCTTCTGGGTCAGGATGAACCAGCTGTAGTCGTAACCTGTCGCGAGTATCTCGCGCAGGGTGGACAGCGTGTCGAAGCCCGGCAGGCAGGGCGGGGCAAGCCGGTTGCCGGTGGCGTCGAACCACATCGAGGAGGGCCCCGGCAGGATGCGGATGCCATGGGCGGGCCAGATCGGGTTCCAGTTCTTCACGCCTTCGGTGTAATGCCACATCCGGTCGCCGTTGATCACATGGCCGCCGGCCTTTTCGCTGATCGGGATCATGCGGCCATCGACGTGGAAGGGGACACCCGCGACCATCTCGGCGGGTGGTTCGCCCAACCGGTCGCGCGGCCAGTTGCGGCGCACCATCTCGAAATTGCCGCCGATCCCGCCCGAGGTCACGATGACCGACGGGGCGTAGGCCTCGAATTCGCCGATCTCGTCGCGGTTCGTCTTGGCGCCCTGTTCGGCCTCATCGTCGGCCAGGACCTCGCCCGAAACGCCCTTGGCGCTGCCGTTCTGCATGATGATATGGCTGACCTGATGGCGAAAGCGCAGCTCGATCCGACCTTGCGCCTGATGCTCGCGGACGCGGCGGATGAAATGTTCCAGCACGCCCGGCCCGGTGCCCCAGGTGATGTGAAAGCGCGGGACGGAATTGCCGTGACCATCGGCATATGAGCCGCCGCGCTCGGCCCAGCCTACGACCGGGAACCAGCGCAGGCCCATCTCGTAAAGCCACGGGCGCATCTCGCCGGCGGCGAACTCGACATAGGCCTCGGCCCATTTGCGGGGCCAGTCGTCCTCGTCGCGGTCGAACTGGGCGCTGCCCATCCAGTCGCGCAGGGCCAGATCGGCGCTGTCGCGGATGCCCATGCGGCGTTGTTCGGGGGTGTCGACCATGAACAGCCCGCCCAGCGACCAATGCGCCTGACCGCCGAGGAAATGCTCGGGTTCCTGATCGACGATGATCACCCGCTTGCCCCGGTCGCCCAGTTCGGCTGCGGCGGCGAGGCCGGCAAGGCCAGCGCCCACGATGATGGCGTCTGCTGTGTTGGTGGTCATGTGTCGGCCTCTCTAGCGGCTGCGGAACCACAGGATGAAGGGGAGGGAGACGAGGTACATGGTGATGCCATAAACCGCCGAGGGCAAGGCCAGTTCGCTGAACCCGCTGGTCGTTCCGGTGATCAGCGCGGCGAGCGTGATGCCCAGGGTGGAGTTCTGTATCCCCGTCTCGATAGAGATGGTCTTGGTCTCGTTCCATGTCAGGCGCGCAGCCCGTGCAAGGCCCAGCCCGATGAGCAGCAGCGCGAGGTTGAGCGCGACGAGACCGCCGCCCATGACGCCGAGATTATCGACGAACAGCTGCCAGTTTCCAGCAAGCGCCGCCAGCACGATCAGGGCGAAAAGCCCGGCTGCGATGCGCGACAGTGGCGCGTCGATCCGGTTGGCCAGGCTGGGGCGCAGGCGGCGCAGCGCGACGCCCGCCAAGACCGGAAGCGTGGTGATGAGAAACATCGCGATGGCGAGGCCCGAGACCGAGACCTCGGGCGCGGCCTCGCCCAGAAAATGCGCGACGGCCCAGGCGGCGAGGATCGGAACGGTCAGGATCGACAGCAGGCTGACCACCGCCGTCAGTGTCACCGAAAGGGCCACGTCGCCGCGTGCGAATTTCGACAGGATGTTCGAGGTCACTCCGCCCGGGCAGAAGGACAAAAGCATGAAGCCGACCGCGATTTCGGGCGGCAGGGCCAATGCGATGACCAGAAGGAAGGTCGTGACCGGCAGCAGCGCGACCTGTGCCAGCGCGCCGATGGCGAATGGCAGGCGGCGGGAGAGGACGCGGCGGAAATCGCCGAAATCCAGCCCCACGCCCAGCGAGAACATGATGATGGCCAGCGCCAGCGGCAGCACCACCCCGATCAGGAAATCCAACGACCGCTCCTCCCACAGATTGCCGTTTGCGCCAGCCTAGGGGCGGCGGGGCGTGTCAGGCAAGGTTGCCGCAGGGGCAGGGTGTGTTTTAGCCGTATCGCTGGACGAAGCGGCGCAGGATTTCGCCCGGTTGGGTCACCTCGGCGGAATGGCAGAGCGCGATCAGCGCCTCGGCATCCTCGGGCGGGAAATAGCCGTGATTGCGATAGATGCGGATACGCGCCTCGAAATCGGCGGCGTCGGCCTCGGGGTGGAATTGCGTGGCATAGACGTTGCGGCCCCAGCGGATCATCTGAAAGGGGCAGGGGCCGGACGAAACAAGGTGGGTGCAGCCGGGCGGAAGTTGCTGCACGGCCTCCTTGTGGCCGACGAAGGCGTCGAAAACCGGATCCAGCCCGGCGGTCAGCGGATCCTCGCTACCTTCGGGGGTTAGGGTACAGGTCGAAGGGCCGACCGGTTCGCCATAGCGCGCCTTGCTCATCTCGCCGCCGAGATGTGCAGTAAGGATGCCCAGCCCATAGCAGCAGCCCATGTAGGGATGATCGCGGGCGGTGATCTG
The DNA here is from genome assembly GCF_042648365.1 of Lutimaribacter marinistellae. NCBI lineage: Bacteria > Pseudomonadati > Pseudomonadota > Alphaproteobacteria > Rhodobacterales > Roseobacteraceae > Lutimaribacter > Lutimaribacter marinistellae. The sequence continues at coordinate 113,813 of NZ_JBHRXI010000017.1, forward strand.
CGGCATCAGCGAGAGGATCGCGCCTTCGATCCGCGCCTCGAGCGGGGGTTTGGTTTCGGGCGCGTCGCTGACGCAGCCGGGGCCGCCGCCCACGATGACACCGGCATAATCGGTCACGTCCAGCCCCTCGGGCAGCGGGTCGCGATCCAGCCGGATCCGGTGTGTGTGTTCGGCCGAGAGGCCGGAGCGCGCCAGGATCGAGGCGAACTCGGCATCGCTGGCGTCGGTTTCGGGGCGCAGTTGCAGGATGAGAAAGGGTTTCATGCGTCAGAGCGGCCAGAAGGTCAGGATGGCGGGAATGGACACGGCGATCACGATGATCTCAAGCGGTAGGCCCATGCGCCAGTAATCGCCGAAACGGTATCCGCCGGGGCCCAGAACCAGCGTGTTGTTCTTGTGCCCGATCGGGGTAAGGAAGGCGGCAGAAGCCGCGACAGCGACCGCCATCAGGAAAGGGTCGGGCGAGACGTCGAGCGTGCGGGCCATCTGGATCCCGACCGGCGCGGCCACGATGGCGGTGGCGGTGTTGTTCAGCACGTCCGACAGCGTCATCGTCACCACCATCAGCACGGTCAGGATGGCCCATGCGGGCAGACCGTCGGTCAGGGTGATGAGGGAGCCGGCGATCAGTTCGGTGCCGCCCGATGCCTCGAGCGCGGCGCCGAGCGGGATCATAGAGCCGAGCAGGACCACGACGGGCCACTCGATGTGATCGTACAGCCCCTGAAGCGGCAGGATGCCGGTCAGCACATAGCCCACCACGACGATGCCGAGCGCGATGGGCAGGTAGAGAAGGCCGACACTGGCCGCCAGCACGGCCGCGGCGAAAAGGCCGATAGCCAGCCAGACCTTCTCGTTCGCGGTAACGGCAAGACCGCGTTCGGCCAGCGGCAGGCATCCAAGCCAGTCGGCTACGTCGGCGGCCCGGTCACGCGGACACAGCAGGAGGAGCAGGTCGCCCGGTTCCACCTCGGTCCTGCGGACCTGCTGGGTGATGCGGCGGCCCTGGCGGGCGATCCCCATCAGGATCGTGTTCTGTCGCCATAGCAGGCCAATGCCCTGCGCCGTGCGGCCGACGATGGCGGCTTCCTGCGGGACGACCACCTCGATCACTTCCAGCCCCTCGCCTGCGGCGGACAGCCTGTCCTCGCGATCGGCATCCGAGAAATCGAGCGAGAGCGCCGCGCGAAACTCGTCCAACGCCTCGGGCGTGGCCTCGAGTACCAGCACGTCTCCGGCACGTAAGAGGGTGTTGCGCGCGCGGCCGTAGAGACGCTTGCCATTGCGGGCAAGGCCGAGGATTGCGGTGTCGGACTGTTCGGCGGCGGCGTCGAACTCGGCAAGGCGCTTGCCTATATGCTCGGACTCTTCGGGCACCGTCAGCTCGGCGATGTAATGGGCATAGGTCTCGTGGTGGTTCGACGCCTCGTCGCGGACGGGAATCAGGCGGTAACCGATCAGGGCGACGAAGATCAGCCCGGCAATCGCGGCGGCGCCGCCCACTGGCGCGAAGTCAAACATCGAGAAAGGCGCGCCAAGCGTATCCTCGCGGATCGTGGCGATGATGATGTTGGGCGGCGTGCCGATCAGAGTGACCATCCCGCCGAGGATCGTGGCGAAGCTCAGCGGCATGAGGCTGAGCCCCGGCACCCGGCCGGCCTTGCGCGCGGTCTGGATGTCCACGGGCATCAGCAGCGCCAGGGCGGCGACGTTGTTCATGAAGGCCGAGAGCACGGCACCCACACCCCCCAGAAGCGCGATATGCGCACCCAACGCGCGCGAGGAATCAACCAGCGTTCGCGTGATCAGCATCACCGCGCCGGAGCGCACCAGGCCTGCCGACACGACCAGCACCAGCGCCACCACAAGTGTCGCGGGGTGGCCGAACCCGGCAAATGCGGCGTCGGTTTCCACAACACCCAGCACCACCCCCGCCAGAAGTGCACCGAAGGCTACGATATCGTATCGCCAGCGCCCCCAGAGGAGCAATGCGAAGACGAGGGCAAACAGGGTGAAGAGGATGATCTGGTCACTGGTCATTGCGGCACGCTATAGCGGGGTCGTGACGGTGTCACCGGGCAAAATCGTTGACGCGCTGGGACAGCGGACACAGCGGCCCGTCTTGCGCCGGACGCCTTCATTTCCTAAAGAAGACGCCAGATTTTCCACGACTTCCCGAAGAAGGACGAACAAGGCATGGCCGGCCATTCCAAATGGGCAAACATCCAGCACCGCAAGGGCCGTCAGGACGCCGCGCGGTCCAAGCTGTTTTCCAAGCTGTCGAAAGAGATCACCGTCGCCGCCAAGATGGGCGACCCCGACCCCGAGAAGAACCCGCGTCTGCGCCTGGCGGTGAAGGAAGCCAAGTCGCAATCCGTACCCAAGGACGTGATCGAGCGCGCGATCAAGAAGTCGCAGGGCGGCGACAGCGAGGATTACGAGGAAATCCGGTACGAGGGCTATGGCCCGAACGGCGTTGCGGTGATCGTCGAGGCGATGACCGACAACCGCAACCGGACCGCGTCGAACGTGCGTTCGACCTTTTCCAAGAACGGCGGCAACCTGGGTGAGACCGGCTCGGTCGGATTCATGTTCGAACGCAAGGGCGAGGTCGTCTATCCCGCATCGGTGGGCGATGCCGATACCGTTTTCGAAGCAGCCATCGAAGCGGGCGCCGAGGATGTCGAAAGCTCCGACGACGGGCACATCATCTATTGCGCGGATACCGACTTGAACGAGGTGTCGAGCGTGCTGGAGGAGCAGCTGGGCGAGTCGGAATCGACCAAGCTGGTCTGGAAACCGACCACCACGACCGAGTTGGACCTCGACGCGATGCAGAAGCTGATGAAGCTGATCGAAGCGTTGGAGGATGATGACGACGTGCAGCGCGTCACCACCAATTTCGATGCCTCGGACGAGGTCATGGCCCAGCTTTGAGGTGCGCGGGGGCCAAGCGTCCCGGGCATTTCGTGCATTGATGAAAGCCCCGGCCCTTTGGGTGCCGGGTGATTGCGGAGCGTCGCCTGCCGCGCCATGATGCGCGCGAGGCGACGGAGGGGGTTTCATGGCGGCGACGCAGTTTCTGGACACGGCCCAAGGGCGGCGGCTGGCCTATCACAAGACCGAAGGGGATGGCCCCTGCATCGTCTTTCTCGGCGGACTGAAATCCGACATGGAAGGTACCAAGGCGGTGCACCTCGAAGCCTGGGCACAGGCGCAGGGCCGTGCCTTTCTGCGATTCGACTATTCCGGGCATGGCGAAAGCTTGGGCCGGTTCGAGGAGGGATGCATCGGCGATTGGCACGAGGATGTGCTCGCGGCGCTCGATGCGCTGACCGACGGGCCGCTGGTGGTCGTGGGCTCGTCCATGGGCGGCTGGCAGGCGCTGTTGCTTGCAAGGGCGCGGCCGGAGCGGATCGCCGGGATGGTGACCATCGCGGCGGCGCCGGATTTCACCGAGGACGGCTGGTGGGCCGGGTTCGACGCCGTGCAGAGAGAGACGCTGGAACGCGAAGGACAGGTCGAGCTGCCATCCGATTACATGGAGCCCTACATCGTCACCCGGCGCATGATCGAGGATGGCCGAAAGCGGCTGGTGTTGCGCGAACCGCTGCGGCTGCCCTTTCCGGTACGGTGCCTGCAGGGCACGGCGGACACGGCTGTCAGCACGCAGACCGCGCTGCGGCTGCTGGAGCACGCGGAATGCGGCGACATGCGGCTGTTGCTGGTCAAGGATGCCGATCACCGCTTTTCTGACGGGCCGTGCCTTGGCCTGATCGAGCAGGCGGTTCTGGACGTTCTGGGCTGAGCCATGCGCCGGCCGCGCAGCATGTGGAGTCTCGAGACGCTGGGCCGGGTGCGGCTGTCGCGGCATTTCTACATGCGCGAGTTCCTGTATTCCGAGATCGGCAATTTCCACCGTATACAGAACATTCCGGACGATCCCGAACTTGCCATCGAGACGGGGCGCGCCTTTTGCGAAACACTGCTCGACCCGTTGCAGGAGACGTTTGGCCGCGTGGCGGTGCGCTCTGGCTATCGCTCGCCGGAGTTGAACCGGTTCGGCAACGAAAATGGCCTGAACTGCGCCCGGAATGATCATCCGCTGGAATGTCACATATGGGACATGGGGCGCGGCGATGCACGGATCGCGGGTGCCTCGATCGTCATCCCGTGGTTTGCGGATCGTTATGCAGAAGGGCGCGACTGGCGTGACCTTGCGTGGTGGATGCATGATCACCTCGACTATTCCGAGATCTGGTTCTTTCCCAAGCTTTGCGCCTTCAACATCTCTTGGCGTCCGGTGCCGCAGCGGCGGATCGACAGTTACATCGCGCCGCGCGGATGCCTGCTGAATCCTGGCGCGGTACCCGCGGAAACCCAGGAGGCGCGCCGCGCGCGATACGCGGATTTCCCGCCGTTCCGCGGGATCGCCTATCCCTGAGCGGCCCCTTGCAGGGGGCATGCAAAACCCTCATGCTGCGCGCGAGACCCGGCCCCGAGACCTTGCCCCCGAGGGACATTTGACATGACCGAACCCGTGGTTCTGCTGCCCGGCATGATGTGCGACGCGCGGCTCTATCACCACCAGATGCTGCACCTTTCGCGCGAGCGGGCGGTGACGATTGCGCCGATCACGCAGGGCGAGCGGGTCGAGGAAATCGCCAGCGGGCTGCTCGACCAGTTGCCCAAACGGTTTGCGCTTGCTGGTCTGAGCATGGGTGGCATCGTCGCGATGGAGATTCTGCGGCGCGCACCGGACCGAGTGACGCGGATCTGCCTGATGGATACCGACGCTCTGGCCGACACGCCGCAGATCGCCGCCGCGCGTGAGCCGATGATCGTGGGCGCGCGGGCAGGACGGCTGGACGAGGTCATGAAACAGGCGATCCGACCCGAATTCCTGGCACCGGGCGCCGGGCGGGTAGCCGTTCTGGAGCAGGTTATGGAAATGGCGCGCGACCTTGGCCCCGAGGTGTTCGTGCGCCAGTCGCGGGCCTTGCAGCGCCGCCCGGATCAGCAGGGGACGCTTCGCAAGATCCGGGTGCCGGCCATGGTTCTGTGCGGGGCGCATGACGGGCTGACGCCGGTCAAGCGCCACAGCTTCATGGCGGAACTGATCGACGGGGCCGAGCTGCGGGTGATCGATGAGGCCGGACATATCCCCACGCTGGAAACGCCCGAAGCGGTTACAGCGGCCCTGCGCGACTGGCTTGCCATGGCGCGTCAATCATAGAGTTCGGCACGCTGCTCGCGGCTGAGGATCTGAGCCTCGGCGCGGGGTTTTCCACTTTCGGTGTCGAAGAACGGCGTCTGCCGCCAGCGCCCTGACAGGCGCGCGGTGAGCATCCGGCTGATGATGCCCCAGGCCATCGCGCCGCTGCCCGAGTTGCGAGGCTTGCCGCCCGGGCCGGGAACGAAGCTTTGCCCCCGCACGGGGCCAAGCCTGTCGGGTGTTTCGAAATTCTCTGTCAGAACTCCGACAAAGGGCAGCCGGGCAGAGGCGAGCGTGTTGAAGAGCGGTGTACCGCAACAGGTCGCATACCAGCGGAACAAACCCTTTGGACCAAGGCGGAACAGGCCGAGATGGTCTGCGCCGCTGTCGATATGAACGTGGTCGGGGCTGGTCTGGTAGATGTCGATCGGGTCAATTCTGCCCGAGGTCCCGCGCAGGTGACGGTCTGCGGCGCGGCAATCCGGACAATGACACGAAATGCGAAACCCGCCCCTGAGGGCGGGTTCATCCATATGGCCGCTCACCTTCCCGCATGTGCAGGAGAACCGGAGGGGGCCGCCCCCGGACATCGTCAGGCCGCGGCGTTCTTGTTCGCCGGTTGCGGTCCCTTGGGCCGGGTAGAGTTGGCGTTCATGAAGTCGATCACAAGTGGGCGGATGTTGTCGCGCCAACTGCGGCCGGCAAAGATACCGTAATGGCCTGCGCCCGGTTCGACATGGCTGGCCTTCTTCTCGGGCGGGAGCCCGGTGCAGAGATCGAGCGCGGCAATACACTGGCCCGGCGCCGAGATGTCGTCATTCGCGCCTTCGACGGTCTTGACCGCGACATTGGTGATCTTGCCGATATCGACCTTGTGACCGTCGACGATGAACTCGTTCTTGGCGATTTCGCGGTTCTTGAAGATCCGCTCGACCGTCGAAAGGTAGAATTCCGCGGTCATGTCCATCACGGCGAGATATTCGTCGTAGAACCGGTTATGCGCGTCATGATCCGACGCCTCGCCGCGGATGACGCGGTGGATCTGGTCGGAAAACGCCTTGGAATGGCGGTCGGCGTTCATCGACATGAAGGAGGCGAGCTGCAACAGGCCGGGATAGACCATGCGGCCGACGCCCTTGTACTTGAACCCGACGCGCTGGATCATCGTTTCTTCGAGCTGGCCCATGGTCACGCGGCGGCCGAAATCGGTCACCTCGGTCGGGGTCGCGTCGGGGTCGATCGGCCCTCCGATCAGCGTCAGCGACAGCGGCTGGGCATCGGGGTCCTGCTCGGCCAGGTAAGCAGTTGCGGCAAGCGTGAGGGGTGCCGGCTGGCAGACCGCAACGACATGGGTGTCGGGGCCGAGCTCACGCATGAAATCAACGAGGTAGAGCGTATAATCCTCGATGTCGAACTTGCCAGCCGAAACGGGGATGTCGCGCGCATTGTGCCAGTCGGTGATGTAGACTTCGCAATTGACGATCAGCGATTTCACGGTCGAACGCAGCAGTGTCGCGTAGTGTCCCGACATCGGCGCCACCAGCAGCACCTTGCGGGGCTGTTCCTCACGTCCGTTTACGTGAAAGTGGATCAGATCGCCAAAGGGCTTTTCGACGACCGTGCGAATATCGACCAGGTGATCCTTGCCGTCCTCGCAGGTGAAGGTGCGAATGCCCCAGTCGGGTTTGGCGACCATGCGCTCGAACGTGCGCTCGGTCACCTGGCCCCAGGCCGACATCCAGTTGAATACCGGATTCGGCAACATGCTGAACCAGGGATAGGACGCAAGCGAATTGGCCGAAGCGCCAAGCCATTGATTCGTATTTCTCATGCTTTCCATGAGATCGTAGGTCAACATGTAGCGCATCGGCGGTCTCCTGTGCCATGCTGGCGGGTGCGGTGCATTCGTCGCTTTGCGCCGAAACTCCCGCAGCAGTATTGCTGCATAGCAGAAAGGTTAGGGGGGATTCCTTAAAATGACAACTAGCGATGATCAGACACCTGAACCGACCGGCGAACATCTCGAACGGCTGAAGGAGAACATGGAGAAGGTCGAAACCCTCTCCAAGCGGTTGATCGAGGTGATGACGAGCAAGACGTCCCATAATCCCTCTCTCAATGCGCCGGATCAGCAGCTTTTTGCCAAGGCTGCAACGGCTTACTGGACGGATGCGGTTCAGAATCCGGCCCGGCTTCTGGAGCACCAGATCGAGTATTGGGGAAAGACGGTCCTCAATTTCGCCGAGGCGCAGCAGGCGGTCCTTAAGGGGGATGCCGCCGAGGACAAGCGCGACAAATTGGCCGACCGGCGCTTTGCGAACCCGATGTGGGAAAACAATCCTTACTTTAATTATATCAAGAACCAGTACCTGACGAATGCACAGGCAATTGCGCAAGCCGTCGACTCGGTCGAGGATATCGACGCCCGCGAGAAACGCCGCCTGACCTATTTCGCGCAACAGATCGTCGACATGATGGCGCCGACGAATTTTCTGGCCACCAATCCCGACGCTTTGGAAAAGGCGATCGAAACCGAAGGACAGTCGCTGATAAAGGGGCTGGAAAACCTAGTTGCGGATCTTGAGGCGAATAGCGGCGAACTGGTGGTTCGCCTTGCCGATGAAACAGCGTTCGAGGTCGGCGGCAATATCGGCACGGCCCCTGGTGAGGTCGTCTATCGCAACCGGATGATGGAGCTGATCCAGTACACGCCGACGACCGAGACGGTGCACGAGATCCCGCTGGTCATCTTCCCGCCCTGGATCAACAAGTTCTACATTCTCGACCTCAAGCCGCAGAACAGCTTGATTCGCTGGGCGGTGGATCAGGGATACACCGTCTTTGTGGTGAGTTGGGTAAATCCCGACGCCAGCTATGCCGACACTGGCCTAGAGGATTACGTCAAGGACGGGTTCCTGACGGCCATCGACGAGGTCAAGAAGATCTGCGGAACCCGCCAGGTGAACGCGGTTGGCTATTGCATCGCGGGAACGACGCTGAGCATGACACTGTCGCTGATGAAACAGCAGGGCGACAAGTCGGTGAAATCGGCCACCTTCTTTACCGCGCTCACCGATTTCAGCGATCAGGGCGAATTCACACCCTTCCTTCAGAACGATTTCATTGACGGGATAGAGGAAGAAGTCAAAAAGCAGGGCGTCCTGCGTTCCTATATCATGGCGCGGACCTTCTCGTACCTGCGGTCGGTCGACCTGGTCTATGGCCCCGCGATCCGCAGCTACATGTTGGGGGAAACGCCACCGGCCTTCGATCTGCTCTACTGGAATGGTGATGGCGCAAACCTGCCGGCCAAGATGACGGTGCAGTATCTGCGCGGATTGTGTCAGCGAAACGAATTCGCCGAAGACGGGTTCGAGCTGATGGGCCACAAGCTGCATGTGCGCGATGTGGATGTGCCGCTGATGGCGATCACCTGCGAGACCGATCACATTGCCGCGTGGAAAGACTGCTATCGCGGCGTTCAGAAGATGGGATCGCGCTCCAAGACCTTTGTTGTCTCCGAGTCCGGCCACATCGCGGGGATCGTCAATCCGCCCACCAAGAAGAAATACGGCCATTACACCAATCCCGACCTGAAGCTTGCGGCCGACGAGTGGATGAAGAGTGCCGATTACCACGAGGGATCGTGGTGGCCTATGTGGGACAACTGGCTGAAGAAGCGCGCGGGCAAGCAGGTTCCGGCCCGTGAACCCGGCGATTCGGAGCATGAGCCGATCGCTCCGGCGCCCGGCACCTATGTCGTGGCCAAGGCAAGTGGTTGATCCGGTTGAGTCTCTGAAGAATTTCTGCGGCGCAGAAAAAATATCTTGAAATGCTGCGTCGCAGCATGCATATTCTTCTCAAGCCGACGCACCGGGGTGGGCCCGGACACGGCACAGAGTTTAGAAATGAGGACCAGGACCATGGCAAAGACCCAAGACTTTACCGCCATCATGAAAGACATGATGGGTGCATTCCCCGTCGACACCACCGCGATGGAAGACGCGTTCAAGACCACCGCGACCCTGAACGAGAAACTGTCGGGCGTTGCTCTCGAAGCCGCTGAAAAATCGGCCGAGATCTCGAACAAGTGGACCAAAGAAACCATCGCCAAGATGGCCGAAATGTCCAAGGCAAAGGCAGAGCCTGCCGATTACGCCAAGGCCGTGACCGATTTCGCATCGGCCCAGGCAGAAGTCGCAGCCGAAAACATGGCCGCCTTCGCCGAGATCGCGAAAAAAGTCCAGATGGACACGGTCGAACTGATGATGGCAGCAGGCAAGGACCTCTCCGAGGACGCAACCGCGGCCGTCAAGAAGGCCACCAACGAAGTGACGGCCGCTGCCAAGAAGACCGCGACGGCTGCTGCTGCGAAGTAAGCATTACGCTGAGTTGCACCATCTCCTCCCAACCTTAGGTGCAATCACGTTGGGGCAGGTCCTAAGACCTGCCCCTTTTTTTTATGCCATCGCGGCGTCAGCGGCCCGAACGGCAAGCGCGTGAATGGTCAGGCTGGGTGCCGCTCCGCCCCCGGAAGACGGAAAGACGCTTGCATCGGCGATGAAGAGGTTGTCGATCTCGTGGCTACGGCAATGCGGGTCGACAACACCGGTCTGCGCATCGGACGACATCCGGCACGTTCCCGCCAGATGCGTCGAGCTGAAACGGTCTGCGACGCTTGTCTCTTCGAGAATTGTGGTCACCCCTGCCGCGCGGAGCAAGGTTCGCCCCTCCTGCGCCATCGCGGAGAGACGCTTCAGGCTGTCGCCGGTCAGGACAGAAGATACGACCGGAAGAGCAACGCCCATTGCATCATTTTGGTCTTGTGACAAGGTAATGCGGCTGCGGTCGTCCGGTACCACTTCTCCAACCGCACCTACGGCGAGCGCGGAACCGAAAGCATCCCGCAGATCGGATTGGAACACGCTGCCAAATCCGGTAATCAGCCTTGTTCCGTACGAGATCGGCCCGACCAGCCCTATTTCCTGCGTGGCGTGTGACAGTTTGAACCCGCCCGTTCCATCAGCGCGTGAAAGCGGCGCGAGAAAATCGTTGCAAACAGCATCGGCGGGCAGGCCCATATGCGAGTTGCGCAGTCCGGGGGCGAGCCCGGCAGCGCTCCAGCTCAGCGTCTCCATGAAGTTGCGCCCCACCTGGCCGGATCCGTTGGCGACACCCTCGGGATAATCCGTCGATGCGCTTGCCAACAGCAGGCGCGGGGTTTGCACCGCCCCCGCACAGAGCATCAGGATCGGTGTTTCTATTCTCCGCAGGCGCCCTTGTACCAGCGCCTCGACCGCGGCAATCCGTCGGCCGGCAGCCGGGATCAGGCGCACGACAGGGGTGTCGGCCCTAACCGTCAGGCGGCCGGTGCCCGCGGCGTGGCGCAGGAACGTCACGTCGGCGGAGCCCTTGTCGCCCAAGGGACATCCACGGCTGCAATTTGCGCAGTAATTGCAGGCCGGTCGATCGTCATAAGGAGCACCCAGCGCGGCACGGGTGTTGGCCTGCCACCCGAGGCCAAGCATGGTCGCAGCACGGCCCAATCTTGCGGCACCGGGGCTCAGCGGGTGCGGCGGCAAGGGGAGGTGCGGGTCCGCGCCCGCAACCCCGATGAGATGTTCACATAGAGCGTAGTAGGGCGCGAGTTCCTCCAACCCGAAAGGCCAGTCCACCCCGTGTCCCGTCAAGCGGCGCAGGGCGAACGTGTCCGGGTGAAAACGATGCGCCTCGCCGACATAGCGCAGCGTTGTGCCGCCAATGCCTTGAACATGATGAATTCCCCGGCCGCCCACCTGCCGACGATCGCCATACGACAAAGCGCCCCAAACCGCGTTGAATGATCGCGGCACTTCGGTGTCGTGCGGAATGGGTCCGAGATCGCCGAAGAGGATTTCGGCCCGGCTGCCAGGCTTCGTCGGAAAATCGTGACGTTCCCAATCCGGATTGGTCAGAGGGTAGTCGATTGCAGGATCGAACCTTGGACCCGCCTCGAGCAGGAGGACATTCAAGCCCTTTTCTGCCATTCGCCATGCCGCCGCTGCGCCACCTGCACCAGAGCCGATAACGACGGCATCATGTCCGGTCAGCGCGTCCACGGGGGCTGATATCCATCCGGTTGTGGCGCTGACGCGAGCGCCATTCCCATGCGCGCTTCGGGCTGGGAGTAGTGCAATTCGATGGCCAAACGGCGAACGAGGGCAAGATAATAGCCCTGTGGCGTCTGTGTGCCCGCGTCCTGCATCCACGCGAGGACAGCATCCTGTTGCTCGATCGGTCGCGTGGCGAATTCGGGGCCACCATCGTTGAGCCACCTTGTCACATTGTTCGTGATTTCTGACCAGTCGGTGCTTTTGACTAGAATTGTGTCGATTTCGGAAACGATAGCGACAACCTCGCCGGACGGGGTCACGCCGTCGCCCGGCAGGATGCGCGAGACCATTGCCCCCAGCGTTTCGCGCCGCAGTACTGCATCAGGCGCTTGCGCGACAGCGGCGACCGGCGCCATCAACGGACCCATGGCCGCCAGAACGGCCATGCGAAGTACGTGTCGTCGATCAGAACCCTTCAATGGAATGCGCGCCGATATACCCTTCAAGCCCCGTGGTGAAGTCATAGTCGGCACCGGCCGCCCAGTACTTGCCGTTCGCTCCCAGAACGCCAAGAAAACTCTGACTTTCGAAGTTGTAGCCAAAGCCCAGTTCGCCCTGAACGTCTTCGTCTCCGACAAGCCCCGTAATCTTGAATTTGCGGAGGCCGAACCCGTCATTCAACCGGAAATGCAAAGCAGCCTTGCCGCCTGTCACGTCTCCCGACGTATCTGTTTCGCCTGAGGCCACGCCGAGTATCCCCTCGAGCGTGGGGGCGCCGCTGCCGAACAGAAGATTCAGGCCGACATAAAGTGTCGTGTCGGAACTGTTCGTGGCAACCCCGGCGGGGGGCGGCGGTGGTGGAGGAGGACCGACGCCAGCCAGGGCAGGTCCGTATCCGAGTGCGGTTGTCGAAAGCAATGCCGCCGAAAGCAAGACTGACATCCGTGATGTCATCATTCGTTTCCTTCGGAAGGTTGCCCGACCCCTGATGAATCGTAGCAGGAAACTGCTTTCGGATACAAATTTTGATGCGCGGGGGCCGTGTTCCGCGCTCTTTTCTTTTGTGCTGCGCTCGCATACGGTTGCTGCGATGCATCATCGCCGGGGAGGAATTCGGGTGGCCGAACAGGATAAACCGCTGCTCATCAAACGGTATGCCAGCCGTCGTCTCTACAACACCGAAACCAGCGACTATGTCACGCTCGAAGACATCGCGGGTTTCATTCGCGAAGGGCGCGAGGTGCAGATCGTCGATCTCAAGACCGGCGACGACCTGACGCGACAGTATCTCCTTCAGATCATTGCCGAACATGAAAGCCGGGGTGAGAACGTGCTACCGGTCAACGTGCTCAACGACCTGGTGCGCAGCTACATGGTGCCGGGCGGGGGCATGATGCCGCAATTCCTGCAAAGCTCCTTCGAGATGCTGCGCGAAAGCCAGTCGAAGATGATGGAGAACATGAACGCCATGAACCCGATGTCACAGATGCCGGGGTTCGAGGCGATGCAGGCGCAGCAGCGCGCCTTTCTCAAGGCGATGACCGGTGGATTGTCGGGCCAGTGGTCGGGGCCGGACCGGGACCGTGACGGGGATGGCGACGGTGACACGGCCGAGGATCTGGACACCATCAAGAAGCAACTAGCCGACCTGCAAAAGAAACTGTCCAAGCTGAGCTGATGTGGCGGGCCGCCGCCACTGTCCTTTGGATCTCGATGGCAGGAGCGGCTGCAGCGCAGGCTCTGTTGACCCCGGCATGGGATGATATCTGCGCGCTGGGATCCGAGCGCGAGACGGGCTGTGCGGCCATCCGCGACCGGCAGACGGTGACTGCCAGCGAACGACCGTGGAGCGCGATCGGACGAGTTAATTTCGCCAGCACGGATATCCGGTCGCATTGCACTGGCGTGTTGATCGGCGAGCGGTTGGTACTGACCGCCGCGCATTGTCTGTGGAACGCGCCGCGCAAGCGATGGATTCCCCCGGAAAGCCTGCGGTTCGTGGCGGGATACCAACAAGGGCGCGCTGCGGCTGTCTCGAACGTCAGGGGGTATCGCATGGATCCCTCGCAGGGGCGGGCCGGGGTTTTCGATACGAGGGTGGCGGTCGACTGGGCCTTGCTGGAGCTTGCCGAACCCATCGGACGCGATGTGGGAACCTTGCCGCTTGCCACGAGCGGAGAGGCACCTTTTGCTGCCGGTTATCCGGCGCTGCGCCCACACCTGCTCAGCCGGACGGATAACTGCGCGACACGCCGCACGGCAGAGGGGCTTTTGCGCGCGCATTGTCCGCTGATGAAGGGGGATTCAGGCGCACCATTGCTGACCGAGGGGCCGGAGGGGTTGCGCGTGCTGGGCATTCTTTCCCGAGTCGCCCCGACGCCCAAAGGCATCGAGGCGGTCTTTCTGCCTTACGCGTTGTTCGGCGTTGACGAGACCTGACCCTCAGGTGCCGTAGGCGCGTGCAGGGCCGGTCACCTCGGCCAGTGCATCCAGCAGGATATCGGCGATCACGTCGAGCTCGCCTTGAGTAAGGCGCACGGGCAGCCGCACGTCGCAGGCCCGCATCAGCATCGCGCGGGTCTGTGGCAGCTCTACCTGCTCTGGCAGGAACTGCCAGTTCCAGAAGGCGCGGGCATTGTCCTGGCTCAACCCGAAGACCTGAACCTTGACGCCACGGGCCTCGGCCGCTGCGGCAAAGGCGCGGGTCTCGGCCTCGTCAAGGCCCAGCAGATTGAACTGTATGGAATCGGGTGCGCGCCGTTCCGGTGCGAGCGGTGCAGGGACGTCGATGAAGGCACTCATGCCGAGTTTCGCAGCAACATAGTCATGGTTGCGCAACCCGTCTTTCACGCGCCGCGCCAGTTCCGGCAACTGCGGTCTAATCACTGCGGCAGACAGGTTGTTCATGCGAAGATTGTAGAGCGGCAACTGGTTCTGCCACTTGGTAAAGGCCTTCGACAGCTCGGCGTCGGGCTTGTGTTTTTTCCATGCATGCTCGTATGCGCCCGACATGATGACGGCGCGCGCGACGAGGTCGGCATCGTCGGTGACGAGAATGCCGCCTTCGCCAGCGTTAATCATCTTGTAGGACTGGAACGAGAAACAGCCGACGCGCCCGATCGTGCCGATGTTTCGGCCTGCCCATGTGGTACCCAATGAATGAGCGGCATCCTCGATCACAGGCAGCCCACGCGCGTCGCACAGTGCCATGATCGCGTCCATGTCGGAGGTATGGCCGCGCATATGGCTGATGATGACGGCCTGCACATTGTCGAGCTTCGCCTCGAAATCGGCGAGGTTCACCCGGTAGTTCTCGCCAACTTCGCACAGGACGGGAATGCATTCGGCATGCACGACCGACGAGGGCACGGCAGCGAAGGTGAAGCCGGGGATCAGCACCCGAGAGTCTCGCGGCAGATCCAGCGCCTTGAGCGACAGGAAGAGAGCTGCCGAGCAGGACGAAACGGCCAAGGCGTAGCGTGTGCCCATGAGATCCGCGAATTCCGCCTCTAGCAGAGAAACCGGCGCATCCTGTGGTGCCGTGTAGCGAAACAGGTCGCCCGATTGCATCAGGGCGTCGATGGCCTCACGTGCCGCGTCGGGGATGGGTTCGGCAGCGTGAACATTTGGAGGTTGCGTCATATTTCAGATTCCTGAATTCCCATTTTGGGAAACATAAATCCATTCGATGGCGCAGGCCAAATGGAATCTGCCCGGCGCGGGCAGATTTCATGAAATCGTCACGTGTCCGGTGTCAGACGCCCAGCCGGTCGCGCAGGGCGTACCAACTCATCGCCAGTACAAGGAGTGGCGAACGCAACGCCGGACCGCCGGGAAAGGGCAGGCTGGGGATGCTGGCCATTGCATCGAACCCGTCAGTCTCGCCCGCGATGGCCTGTGCCATCAGTTGGCCGGCATGCGTGGCCGTACCAACGCCATGGCCGGAATAGCCCGAGGCAGACAGGATGTTCGGCCCGACCCGGGCAAGGTAGGGCATCCGCCGCATGGTGATCGCCAGCGTCCCGCCCCAGGCATAGTCGATGCGGATGTCGCGCAAATGCGGAAAGATCTCGGTCATCGGTTTGCGCACCAGCGCCGCGATGTCGGACGGAAAGCGATAGCCATAGGTTTCGCCACCGCCCCAGAGCAGTCGCTTGTCGCGGCTCAGTCGGAAATAATTCACCACGAACTTGGTATCCGCCATCGCCACGTCGCGCGACAGTACCTGCGCCGCGTCATCGCCCAGCGGTTCGGTGGCGACGATGAAGTTGTTGATCGGCATGACACGCGCGGCAACCTTCGGTGCCAGCCTGCCGAGATAGCCGTTGCAGGCGAGGATCACGTGATCCGCCGTGACGGTGCCGCCCGCGCTGCGCAGCACGACGGGGCCGCCCTCCCGCAGGTCGAGCACCTCGGTACCTTCGTAAATGATGGCGCCGGCGGCTTCGGCCGCGCGGGCAAGACCCAGCACATAGTTCAGAGGATGCAGATGGGCGGAATGCTCATCAAGGATGCCGCCGTGGTAAAGCGGCGACGGGCAGAGCGCGCCCATCGTGTCACGGTCCAGCTTTTCGATCCCACCGCGGCCATAGCGTTCCTGCAGGAAATCGGCATAGCCGTGCATTTCCTTTGTTTCTTTCGCGGTGAAGCCCGCAACGCCGACGCCGGGCTTCAGATCGCAGTCGATTTCGTGCCTTGCGATCAGGTTCTTGGTCAGGTTCAGCGCGTCCTCGGCCAACTCCCAAAGGCGGTCGGCATCGGCGCGGCCCATCAGGGCCTCGATCTCGTCCTGCTCCTTGCGCTGACCCATGATCAGCTGGCCGCCGTTTCGACCCGATGCACCGAAGCCCGCCCTGTGCGCCTCGAGCACGACAACACGCCGTCCGGCCTCGGCCAGGTGCAGCGCGGCGGACAGCCCGGTATAGCCCGCGCCGACGATGCAGACATCGGCGCGCACCTCGCCATCCAGCGCGGAGCGCTGCGGTGGAGGGTTGGCCGTAGCTGCGTACCAACTGCGCGGATACTCGCCCGCGCGGTCATTCGAATAGAGCAGGTTCATCGCGCGCCTCAGACGTTGAGCAACAGGTGCTCGCGCTCCCACGGGGAGATGACTTGCAGGAATTCCTCGTATTCCGCGCGCTTCACGATGCCGTAGACCCGGGCGAATTCTTCGCCAAGCACCTTGTGCAGGGCGGTGGCCTCGTCAAAAAGTTCCAGCGCCTGGCCCATGACTTGGGGGATATCGCCTTCGCCCTCATAGGCGTCGCCGTAGAATTGGCGGCGCGGGCGTTTCTCTTCCATCAGGCCGAGATACCCGCAGGCGAGCGAGGCGGCGATGCCCAGGTATGGGTTGCAATCCATACCCGCGATCCGGTTCTCGATCCGTCGGCTGTCGGGGCCCGAAAGCGGAACGCGAATGCCCGTCGTCCGGTTGTCGCGCGCCCATTCGAGGTTGATGGGGGCCGCGTGGTCGCGCACGTAGCGCCGGTAGGAGTTCACGTAGGGCGCCATCACGGCAAGCGCGGCGGGCATGTGGTTCTGCAGCCCCGCGATGAAGTGATAGAACGCATCCGTCTCGCCGCCTTGCGGTCCGACGAACACGTTTCGCCCGGTTTCCATGTCGACGATGGAGTGATGAATATGCATCGCGCTGCCAGGCTCATCCGCGATGGGCTTGGCCATGAAGGTTGCGAAACAGTCATGTCGCAACGCTGCCTCGCGGATCAGGCGTTTGAAATAGAACACCTCGTCGGCCAATTTGACCGGATCGCCGTGGCGCAGGTTGATTTCCAGCTGACCGGCCCCGCCTTCCTGCGTGATGCCGTCGATCTCGAACCCCTGTGCCTCGGCGAAATCGTAGATGTCATCAATCACCGGTCCGAACTCGTCCACGGCCGTCATCGAATAGGCTTGCCGCGCGGCGGCAGGGCGGCCCGAACGGCCCGTCATCGGTTCGATGTCGCGCGCGGGGTCGAGGTTACGCGCGATCAGGAAGAATTCCATTTCCGGCGCGACGATGGGTTTCCAGCCCTGTTCCTTGTAAAGGCCGACCACCCGCTTGAGCACGTTGCGCGGGCTGAAGGGGATCGGGTCGCCATCGCGGTCATAGGCGTCATGGATTACCTGCAGGGTCCAGTCGCCGGTCCAGGGGGCAGCGGTGGCCGTGCCCATGTCGGGCTTGAGGATCATGTCGCGTTCGATGAACCCGTCTTCGCCCGCGGCCTCGCCCCAGTCGCCGGTGATGGTCTGGTAAAAAATGCTGTCGGGCAGGTGGAAATAGCTTTGCCGCGCGAATTTCGACGCAGGCACGGCCTTGCCACGGGCGATGCCGGGCAGGTCGGCGATCACGCATTCGACCTCGTCCAGCCGGCGGTTTTCCAGGTAGGCCTGCGCAGGGCCGGGAAGTTGCTTTGTCCAGTCGGCCATCACATGCGCTCCTTGAGGAAGAACTCGGCCATCTGCCTGCCGACGGACGAGGCATCGACCGGACCGGCAAGGTGTTCCGAGGCTTTGGCGAGTTGATCGTCCGGGATGACACCCTTGCCTCGGGTCCGGATCAGCCCGGCGATGAAATCAGTATCATATTCGGGATGCGGCTGAACCGTCCAGATCGTGTCGCCATAGGCGAGGATCGCATTCTGGCAGAATGCGTTGCCGGCAAGAACGCGGGCGCCCTCGGGCCGTTCGGTCACCTGGTCCTGATGCCAGGCATTCAGCGTAAGCGAGCCGGTTTCGGTCTCGTAGGTCGTGCGCCCGATGGCCCACCCACCCGAGAATTTTTCGACCTTGCCGCCAAGCGCCTGGGCGATGATCTGGTGGCCGAAACAGACACCGATAAGTGGCAGTGCGGCAGCATGAATCTCGCGGATCAGCTGCTCCAACGGAGGGATCCAGGCGTGGTCCTCGTAGGCGCCATGGCGCGAACCGGTGATCAGCCAGCCGTCCGCGGCAAGGGCCCCGTCGGGAAAGACGCCGTCGACAACGGCATAGGTTTCGAAGGTAAACCCATGCCCGCCGAGGAGGGATTCAAACATGAAATCGTAGTCTCCGGTGCGCTCGATAAGCGAATCCGGGGCGTGGCCGGTTTGCAGGATGCCGATCTTCATAAATCACCAATTTGATCAAATTCAGCCTATCGCAGCGATCCGCGATGGGCAAGGGAGGGGATCAGACCGCTTCGAGATAGCTCAGCCAGTGTCGGTCCGGCGGGCGGTCGGCGAAGCGGGCGATCTCTTGCCGCTTGGTCATCGACATATACCGGATCAGGTCGGCGGGAAAGATGCGTGCAATGCGCGGATCGCTTTCGAAGCTGTCCACCGCCGCGGTCAGGTCGGCGGTGAGGCGCGGCAGGCCGGTCAGATCATAGGCGTTGCCACGGACGGGGGCGGGCGGCTGGGCGGCGTTCTCGATCCCGGTCAGCGCCGCGCCGAGGATGGCGGCCAGCACGAGGTAGGGATTGGTGTCGCCGCCCGCGACGCGGTGCTCGATACGCCGTGCGGCAGGCGCGCCGCCGGGGACGCGTAGCGCGGTGGTACGGTTCTCATAGGCCCAGCAGGCCATGGTCGGCGCATGGGCGCCGGGCACCAGCCGGTCATAGGAATTGCCGTGCGGCGCAAAGACCAGCGAGCTTGCGGGCATCGCGGCAAGGCAGCCGGCGATGGCGTGGCGCAGCAGGTCGGTACCCTTTGCCCCGCCATCGTCGAAGATATTGCGCCCCTCGGCGTCGCAGACCGAGAAATGCACATGCATCCCGTTGCCCGCATCGTCACCGTAAAGCTTGGCCATGAAGGTCGCGGCAAAGCCGTGCTGGCGGGCCAGCCCCCGCACAAGCGCCTTGAAAAGCCATGTATCGTCGGCGCAGCGCAACGCGTCCTGATGGTTGAGATTGATCTCGAACTGGCCGATCCCGCTTTCGGAAATGGCGGTCTGGGCGGGAATGCCCATATCCTCGCACGCGTCGTAGAGCGCGTCGAAAAAGGCGTCGAACGCATCCATCTCGGCAAGCGAGAGCACGGCCTCGTCATGCAGGCGGCGCCCCGTGATGGGGTTGAGCGGCGGCTGGGGAGCATCGCCGCTGGCGTCGAGCAGCGTGAACTCCAGCTCGGTCGCCGCGATCACGGTCCAGCCGCGCGCGGCGTAGCGGTCGAGAACCGATTTGAGCGCATGGCGCGGGTCGCCGGCAAAGGGGCGTCCATCCTCGTGAAACAGGCTCATGGGAACCAGCGCGGTGGTGGCCGCGAGCCAGGGAACCGGCACCGGCCCCCGCCCGGTGGGGAGCAGGATACCGTCGGCGTCGCCGCTGTCGAAGACCAGTGGGCTGCCATCGATATCGGCGCCCCAGAGATCGACGTTAAGCGCCGAATAGGGCATGCGCACCGCACCCTTGTCGAGCTTGTCGGCATAGTTGGCGGGGACCCGCTTGCCGCGCATCTGGCCGTTCAGGTCACAGGCGGCAACGCGCATCGTGTGCAGTGATTTGAGGTCCATCGGGGTCTCCATCGGCGGCATACCCGATGTCTAGCGCGGCCCGAATGCCCTGTCACGGGATTTGATCAAAAGTTTGGACGGATCACCGGCGGTACCTTGCCGGGCTCGGAAATTGACCGTTTTGTACGTGGTCCGGGCAACGGAATGACCGTTTTGTACAACGTGGTACCCCCTGCCGCGCCGTGGCTGCGGGGCGGTGAAGGTACCGTGTCGGAGACGTGCGAGAGCCGCGCGTGGCACGCGCAAAGGTTAACGGATCAGGTTCAGCCGCATCTTCATCCGGCCACGCTGTGCCGATGGCAGGTGCCGGTTCAGGCGCTGGTTCACGAGGCCGAACAGGCCGACGATCAGCAGGGTCAGCAGGATGAAGTAGAAGGCCAGGATCGGATAGGGGATGAAGGGGTTGAAGGTCTTGTCGGCAAAGTAGTTCGCGTAATAGAGCGCATCGCCCCGCTGCTGCCATGCCGGGAAGCCCGAGAAGAAGACCAGCGTGGTGGCGTGGAAAAGAAAGATCGCCTCGTTCGTATAGGCGGGCCATGCCAGCCGCAGCATGGTGGGCCATGTGATCTTGCGGAACTTGGACCATCCCGAGAAGCCGTAAGCATCGGCAGCCTCGATATCGCCCTTGGGGATCGAGCGCAGCGCGCCGTAGAAGATCTCGCCCGAGTAGGCGGCGGTGTTGAAGAAGAGCACGATCAGCGCGCCGAGCCACGCGGCGGTGAACGGGTCGAAGATGGGATGTACGCCTTTGAGGCTGAGGAACAGGAAGTAGGCGAAGAAGAACTGGATGAAGAGCGGCGAGCCGCGGAAGATGAAGATGAACCATTCGGCCGGTTTGCGGAACAGACGGTTTGTCGACGCCTTGCCAAGGGCCAGCGCGGTGGCGAGGAAGAAGCCGGTGGCGAGCGCGAGCACGCCGAAATAGACGTTCCAGATCATCCCCGAGCCGATCAGGGTGAAATGCTCGCAGAGCGTATAGCCCTCACGCGGGAGGAGCCGTTCGCCGATGCCGATGGAGCGCAGGCCGTAATCCTGAATCGTTTGCCAGCAGCTCATGCCGTCGTCTCCTTGCGCAGGAGCTCACCGCCCGAGGTGGCCTGACCGTGCGACAGGCGGCGCATCAGCCGTTCGAGCCCGATTTCGGACACGCGGGTCATGGCGAGGTAGAAGATCAGCAGGAACAGGAAGTACCACATCCGCCAGTCGCCATGCGGGTAATCGGTGAAGCGCGATGTCTTGGTGCCGCCCAGCTCGCGCGCCCAGTAAACGATATCCTCGATCCCCAGCAGGAAGAGGAGCGGCGTTGCCTTGATGAGCACCATCCACAGGTTCGACAGGCCCGGCAGCGCGTAGACCCACATCTGCGGCACGAGGATGCGCCAGAAGGTCTGTCGCCGGGTCATGCCGTAAGCCTCGGCCGTTTCAAGCTGGGCATGGGGCACGGCGCGCATGGCCCCGAAGAGCACGTTGGCCGCGAAGGCGCCGAAGACGATGGCAAAGGTGATGACGGCCAGGAAAAAGCCGTAGGTCTCGTGCACCCATTCCGGCGACGTGCCGAGCGGCAGCTTGGCCTGCGGACAGACGAGGAAGTCGGATCCCTGCCGGATCGGGTCGGTCCAGTCGGGGCAGAGGATCTGGTGGCGCGTCCATTCGAAGGCCTGGTCGAGCGCGATCACGAAGAAGAGGAAAAAGGCGATGTCGGGCACGCCGCGGACGATGGCGATGTAACCCTTGCCGAGCCAGCTGACCGGGGCGAACTGCGTCCGGGCCGCCATGGCGCCGAGAAAGCCGAAGCCCAGTGCCACCGGTGCGGTGATGGCGAGCAGGGCCAGCACCTTCACGAAGGACCAGTAGAAGGACATGTGCACGCCGTTCGTGAGGTAACACGAGAACCAGCGGATCGTGCCCAGGGTATCGGGGTCGGTGCAGTAAGGAAACATCGGGTCGCCTCGGCCGCTCTTTCAGCCCTGCGCGGGCTGTCACCGCGACGGTCCTGCCCGGAGAGGCCGTGCGCGAGCGTGTCGGGTGGGGCAGGGCGGGTCGGGAACCCGCCCTGCGGATGAACGTATCAGTAGGTCTGGGTGTCGTCGCCGAACCACTTCTTGAGCAGTTCATTCAGCGTGCCGTCCTCTTTCATCGAGGTGATGGCCGCGTCGAACTTCTCGCGCAGTTCGCCGTCGCTTTCGCGCAGGCCCATGCCGACGCCACCGCCCAGCGGAACCGGGTCGCCGACGAACATCAGCTCACCGCTCGATTCCTCGACCAACGGCACGAGGTAGTCGCGATCCGCGAAGACGGCGTCGGCCTCGCCGTTGCGGACGGCTGCGACGGTTTCCTCGGGGGTGGCGAATTCGACCAGGGTCGCGCCGGATTCGGCGACGTAGCCCGCCTGGATGGTGCCGGTCTGCGCGGCGATCACGCCGCCTTCGAGATCGGCGCCCTCGGCTGCCGCGACATAGGCCGAGGCGGTGGGCGGGTAGTAGTCCTGGGTGAAGTCGATGACCTCATCGCGCTCGTCGGTGATCGACATGCCCGCGACGATGGTGTCGTAGTTGCCCGACACGAGGTTGGGGATGATCGAATCCCAGTCGTTCTTGACCCATTCGCAGGTCAGTTCGGCGCGGGTGCACAGCTCGTCGCCCAGCTCGCGCTCGAAGCCGTCGATCTCGCCGGCGTCGTTGATGAAGTTATACGGAGGGTAGGCGCCCTCGGTGCCCATGCGCACGGTCTGCGAATGGCTGCCGGCCAATGCCATACCGGCGCCGAGCGCCAGTGCAGCGGTGGTCAGGATGAGTGTCTTCATGAGTGATTCCCCTGTTGAGACGTGGTTTTGTTTTATGCCGCCTGCGTGGCCGAGAGAAAGCCCCGCAAGCGTTCGGATTTCGGCGCGCCGAACAGCGCGTCCGGCGGGCCTTCCTCTTCGATCAGCCCCTGGTGCAGGAACACCACGTGGCTGGAGATGTCGGCGGCCATCTTCATGTCGTGGGTGACGATGATCATCGTGCGGCCCTCGGCGGCGAGGTCCTTGATGACCTTGATCACCTCCTGCTCCAACTCGGGATCGAGCGCGGAGGTGGGTTCGTCGAACAAGAGCGCCTCGGGCTCCATGCACAGGCCGCGTGCGATGGCGGCGCGCTGTTGCTGGCCACCGGAGAGCTGGGCGGGATAGGCGTCGCACTTGTCGCCGATGCCGACCTTGTCGAGATAGTGGCGTGCGGCCTTTTCGACCTCGGCGCGATCACGGCCGAGCACGGTGACGGGCGCCTCCATCACGTTTTGCAGGATGGTCATGTGGGCCCAGAGGTTGAACTGCTGGAACACCATCGACAGGTTCGTGCGGATGCGCAGCACCTGCTTGGGATCGGCGGGGCGGCGGTCGTGCCCGGCGCCGCGCCAGCGCACGGGTTCGCCCTTGAAGCAGATGTCGCCCTGCTGGCTGTCTTCGAGCAGGTTGCAGCAGCGCAGCAGCGTCGATTTGCCGGAACCGGAAGAGCCGATCAGCGACACCACGTCGCCGCGATGGGCGGTTATGTTCACGCCCTTGAGCACTTCGAGCTGGCCGAAGCTCTTGTGCAGGTCTGTGATTTCGATGACGGGCGCTGTGGCTGGTTCGGGCACGGGTCGTCCGGGGTTGCTGCGAGTGTTAGGCAGGTATCTGTTCGCAAAACAAGGCGCAATGCAACGTGCAATTCGGCGGAATGGGCGCGTGAACCTCCGAATTGACTAAACGGAATGCAGAATCTCCGCCGGTTCGGGGGGTGTCGGTACGGCGAGGTAATCTTTGGCGGGGATGGAGACCAGCCCGTTCAGATGCAGGTCGGCCCGGTCGGCGGGGTCCAGCGCCGCGATGGCGTTGCGGATTGCGGCGGCAATGGGCGCGGGGTCGTGCGATACGGAAGTTATGTAGGGCAGGCCGGGGGTCGGATCGGTGCGCGCGATCTCTCGCAGCGCATCCGTGGTTCGGTCATGCGCGCGCAGCAGCGTCCAGGTGACCGCGTCGAGGGCGGCGAGATCGGCGCGACCCTCGGCCACGGCGCGGGCCGAAGCGGCATGTGCGCCGGTCTTTAGCCCGCGTTCGGGTGCGCGCCCCTGCTGCGCGAACCATGTCACCGGGGCGGACCAGCCCGATTGCGAGCCGCCCTCGTTATAGGCAAAGACCCCCTCGGCCAGAAGCTGGGGCAAGGCGCGGGCATCGTCGGAGCGGGCAACAAGGACCGAGTTGTAATGGCCGGGCGGGCAATCCGGCAGGCCGTAATCGGGCGTGCCAACCAGCGTGACATCTCCATGCAGCCGGGTCCGGTAGGGCATGCCGCAGGTCTGGGCCAGCAACAGGTCGGGTGCGCGCCATGTGTCCCATGCCGGCAGGTCGCGCGAGAGGGCATAGGGCCCGTAGCCGAGGTTTTCGCGGATCAGTGCCCAGTAGCGATCATGCGCGTCGCGCAGTTCGGGCAGGTCGTACATGCCCAGCCAGGCGATCATCCCCGGGCGGCTTTTTGCCGGGCCAGCGCCGAGTCGCGGTCATTGACGCCCAGCAGGTTCGAGACGAGGCGCAGCAGCGCGTCCTCTTCCTGCGTGCGTTCGCCGTCGGCGAGGACAACGGCCCAGAGTGCCTCGACCACCGCGCGGCGATCTTCGTAGGCGACGGCATCCTTGATGGCACGGGTGAAGCGGACGGTGTCGGGCGCCTCGGCCTCGAGCGTTTCGGCCTCGGACCTCAGGCTTGTCGCCTCGAACGGGGTGAGGCCATAGCGTTCGGTCACGATCCGGTCGATCCGGGACTTTTCCTCGGGGTCGTAGCGTTCGTCCGAGCGCGCGATGCGTACGAGCAGCGCGGTCAGGGCCAGCCGCGCATCGTCATCGGGCAGCGGTTCGGGATCGGGATGGGTGAGGCGGTTGAGAAAATCGCGGAACATGGCAGTGACCTTAGGGCGCGCAGGGCGCGGGGCCAAGCGCGGATCACAGCCGGGACATGACCCGGGCGCGCGAGGCCTCGCTGTCGTTGAAGCTGAGACCCATGGCGATGCGGGCCTCCTCGACGATCTTGAGCTCGCCCTCCTTGGTTTCGCCATCGGCGAGCACGACCTCCCACAGGGCGTCCATCGCGGCGAGCCGTTCCTCGAGACCGGTGGTTTCGCGGATCAGCTTGCCGAACGTGTCGGTTTCGGGCGCGGCGGCATGCAGTTTCTCGCAGGTCGCGCGCACCTTGGCCGCCTCGATCGCGTTGTGGCTGTAGAGCCGTGCGAGGATGCGGTCGATCAGGCTGATCTCTTCGAGCTGGTAGTCGCGGTCGGCCTGCGCCACGCGCACCAGCAGCGCGCCGAGCGCAAGCTCGGCATCGGGATCGGGCAGGTGGGTTTCCTGTGGCGGGCGGAACGCCGCGAAGAATTTTTTCAGCATGGAGTCCCCTTAGCGCCGAATACGCGTTCCGCCAAGGGGGGATCAGCCTTCGTAGCCGCGAATGATGACCATGTCGCCGGTCGAGACCGGGTCTCGGATCGCCTTGGCCTGCTGGTAGCCGGGGCTGTCGTAGCATTCGAGCGCGGCCTCGTAGCTGGGAAACTCGATCACCACGGTGCGTTTGCGGGCCTTGCCCTCTTTCTCGACCCGTTCGCCGGCGCGGACGAGAAAGCGCGCGCCATATTCCTTGAACGGGGCCGCGTTGGCGGCGATGTACTGCTTGTAGATCTCCATGTCGTGAACATCGACATGCGCGACCCAATAGCCCTTGGCCATCACTTTCCTCCCTGTCTGACGGGGGCAGAGTGGCGCGGATGGGCGCGGTGTGCAATCCCGCTTGCGGAGCGGCCGCGTTCCGGCGCAAGGTCCCGCCATGACACTGATTTTCGATGGGCACAACGATGTGCTGACCAAACTGGCCCGGGCCGGCGGCGCGTCCGCCGCGGCGGGCTTTGCCGAAGGATTGCCGGGACAGCTGGACCTGCCACGCGCCCGCGAAGGCGGATTCGGAGGAGGGTTCTTTGCGATCTGGGCGCAATCGCCCGGAGTGCTGGACCCGTCCGGCCCCCGGCCCGCGGAATATGACCTGGCGATGCCGCCCGAGATCCCCGAGGCGGAAGCTTGGGAGATGATCCGGGTCGAGGCCGAAACGATGCTGGAGCTGGACCGGCTGGGCGCCGTGCGCCTGTGCCGCAGCGTGGCCGAGATCGACGCTGCCCGGGCCGAGGGCGTTCTGGCGGGTGTGATGCACCTGGAGGGGGCCGAGGGGCTGGATGCCGGGCTGACGCGGCTGGAGGAGCTTCATACGATGGGGTTGCGCTCGCTCGGGCCTGTCTGGTCGCGGCCCAACCCGTTCGGACATGGCGTGCCGTTCCGCTACCCCTCGGACGGGGATATCGGCGCGGGCCTGACGGAACGGGGCCGCGAATTGGTGGCGCGTTGCGATGCGCTGGGCGTGCTGGTGGACCTGAGCCACCTGAACGTGGCCGGTATGCGCGACGTGGCAGAGATATCGTCGAAGCCGCTGGTCGCGACCCATTCCAACGCCCATGCGGTGGCCCCCCATGCCCGCAACCTGACCGATGAACAGCTGGCGATGATCGCGGCGACGGGCGGTGTTGCCGGCCTGAATTTCGAGTGCAGCTTTCTGCGCGGGGATGGCCAGCCCGATACCGATATCCCCGAGGACGCGGTGCTGAGCATGCTGGGCCACATGCTGGACCGGTTGGGCGAAGAGGGGGTCGCGATCGGGTCCGATTACGACGGCTGCGACCCGCCCTATTGGCTGGACCGGGTCGAGAAGCTGCCGGCGCTTGTGCAGATGATGGAGCGTGCGGGGTATCCTGCGGCGCGGATCGAACGGATCTGCTGGGGCAACTGGATGCGCGTGCTGCGTGAGACCTGGGGCGCGTGAGGGGAAGGGGGCGCTGCCCCCTCTTGACCCGTGCCGGGTCAATTCACCCCCGGGATATTTCGGGCAAGAGGAAGGCGGGATGTGACGTTACGTAATCTTTGTCACAGACCTGGGCGGGCGAATCGGGTCAGTATGAACCTACGAAATGTCCAACAACCAACCCGGTAAGGACCAGAGCCATGCAACCGACCCACGACAAACACCCCGCCCGAACCCAGCTTTTCAGTACCGACATCCAGGTGCCACTGTTCCGCAAGGTGATCCGTGTCTTCGAGAGCTGCTCGGAGATGCAGCGCAGGGTCAACCGGTTCCACGACGTATGAGTTGGGCGCGCAATGCGCCCCTCATCCTTTTTTTGTTGTTTCCCGCGGTCAAGTGGTGGGTACCCGCAGGATGATTGCCCCCGCCAGATATGTCGAAGACCCTCGTGCGATCCCCTCGCGCAACGCGGTTCAAAACAAGCGCAGACCGTTACGGAAAGCTTCAGGGCGGTTTCATCGCTCAGGGGTGCCCGGTGTTCGCGATGAGACCGCCATTTTCCGCGTATTGGTTTTTGCCTTGACCACGTGCGCCACTGACGTGACGGATCGGCGTCAACGTGGATTGCGGCCTCTTCAGCTCTGCAAGCCTGGATCGTCAAAAATCGGCAGTGTGGTGACTGCGGAACCGGTTCCTTTGTGTCGACCGAATTATGTGAAGCTCCGGAAACCTGGTGTCACTGATGCCGACGCGATCCGCGAAGCAATGAGCCGCGCCACGATGCGCTTGGTGGCGGTCAAAACCCTCGCCTGACAAACCTTGCCGTCGCGGAAGCGGGCACGTGATCTTGTGGTGCGCCAAAGGAGACGGCCGCTTAACGTCCTTCGTGGCCCGGCTAATGGGCTTCGCCACAAGACGATCGCTGCGCCCTGCAACGGTGACCGCTGTGCGGTCAAAGTGGCACCACGGTAGACGGGTTGTCAGTCGCTCATCGAATTTACCTGGTCAATGGCCTGCTACTCGACGCGGCACTCAAGAATTGGACGGGTGAACCGTTCTTGCAGCGTATCAATCAACTGGCGCAGTTTGAGCCGGGTGTTTCGGTTGGGTCATTCGTTCCAGGAATATGCGCTCAATGTGTCCATAACCCGCTTCAGGGTTACCGGATCTTTCGCGAAGAACCTGTTGCTCACCTCGTCTGCCGGGAAGCCGGGCCAAGTTGTCGTCATTTCGAGAATGGCTTGCTCAGCGGCCATATCGTCTCCGGACATCCTTTGAGCGGTCGCGAGCAACATCAGGCTTGGCGCGCTGACCGGCAGGCCGCGCTCGGCCGCGTTCGAGAAGGCTTTGACCACTTCGGGGTAATTGCCCATCATCAGATGCGATGTTCCCCAAATGTTGTTGGCGGCGAACCGACCGCTCCCGGTGCGCGGACGGTCGGGGTCTGACACGTCCGCCATGAGTGAAGGATCATTCGCCAAGAGCGCTGTTATGCCGACAAGATCGAGCGTATGGCCATCTTCGGGCGCCAGTTCGACGGCGATGCGGGCGCGTCGCAACGCGCCTGCCATGTCGCCGGCCACGGCGAGCGTCCAGCCATGCGCCGCCTGTGACCAGGCATCGGACGGGCCGAGATCGGTCGCGCGCTCGGCCATCGCCAGTGCCTCGGAGAGCAATTCGGATGCCTCGGTGGCGTCATCACTCAGAAAGGACTGCAGTGCCAAGACCTGCGCGGACCCCGCATAGCCCGCGGGAAGACCCGGATCGAGAGCAACGACATGTCGAAACGACTCCAACGTGATCGTCTGCCTTTGAAGGTCGAACAAGGGAAAGAACAGTCCCCGCGCCTGCTGTGCAAGATTGGCGGCCTGAACGCTGGACATCGATCTCTCTCTCAGAGCGGCAAGTCTGGCCGTTTCAGTTCGGGTTACGGGTTCAGGCTTCCTTGCGTCGTTTCGAAAGGTAGCGATGCCAAATCCCACCGCCAAACAGGTCAAGCCCAAGGATACGAATATGGCAAAGGTGGTCAGCGATCCCACTTTGCGGCGGGGTTCCGGAGGAAGCACAGCAGCGGAACGCATCGTGTATGCAGGTTCAACCGTCTTGAACCGCGGGCGATAGCCACCGGTTTCTATCTGAATGCGAAGCGGAACCGCACGGCCCTCGTCCGCGTAATACTCGTCAAGCAGACGCCGCAGACGCCGGGCCTCGACGCGCACCAGGTTTTGCGCATTGCCGGCCTCGTCCAGATCCCTTTGATAGACATCGGTGGCAATCGTCTTGCCTTTGATCGCATGACCGCGCCCCGCAATCTGCTCTTCGACGATATAGGTCAGAAAATCCTGCAATCGTGGTGAGTTGGCAAACGCCTCGGATTTCAGAACGTCCGCCAAGGCCATTCTGATGTCGTCGAGAGGTGGCGTTGCAGAGCGCTGATTGCTTCCCATTTCGTGGCGGTCTCACCTTTGGCTTACCGTAACTCACCTCTTCGCGGCGGCCAAGTTCGCGCAGGGAGACTTAGGCTGGGCTGAATTTTTGGCAAAGGCGCCGGATGAGACCCGAGGATCTGCATACGCTTTTTCCTGACATGTGCGCGCGTGTTCTGACCGCCGCGTACGATCACCCCGGAGTTCGCGCCGCGATCCGGGATCTGGACGAGGTGCTTTGGCGGATCGCGCGTTGCGAGGAAGAGACAAGAGCCAGAGCCGACTGGGAAACGACGCGGGATGAACTGCTGGCGGAGATCAGGCGTCTGGTAAAGCGAACGACACTTCCATCGCGAAAGGCGGATCTCGAACCGCAAGACGACCGTGGCTGACGGCGACAGTACATCGGAGCCGCAATGTTGCCGGTGCCCGCACCACGAACCGACACAAATCTGGAGGTAAACAGATGACCCAACCCCGCAACCCCTATGGCCGCCGTCCCGGTGGTGGGATCACCCTGCCGGACTATTTCCGGCCGACACCTTCGTGTACCAGCAACAACTTTTTTCCGCCCAACGAGCCACTGGCCAAAGGCGAAATGCGGATCTGTTTTCCCGGGAGCACCCCTTGGCCGCCAACTCTGGTGCAATCCGGCACGTCCATCGTGTTGGAGCTTGGCAACGGCACGCCCTTCCCGCGGCGTCTTTTCTTCGACTTCGGCAACGGCTGTGTGAAGAACATTCTGCAGATGGGCATTTTGCCTCCGATGGTGCGTGACATCTTCATCAGCCACCTGCATGTCGATCACTATGCGGACCTGCCCTATTTCATGCCCTTCCGCGCCTGGTCCGGCGGCTGGCGGAATGGTTTGCGCATCTTCGGCCCCAGCGGCGACCGTCCCGAAACCGGCACACAATTCATGGTCGACAAGATGCACGAGATGATGACCTGGCATCTGGAAAACTTCGACCATTGCCCGATCGGCGCAGGCTATGACACCGAAGTGGTCGAGTTCGATTACAGGGACGAGGGTGGTGTCTGCCTTGAAGAACCAGGCCTGAAAGTCACACATTGGGCGCGCAGCCACGTCAAGAACGGTGCGTCTGCGTTCCGGGTCGATTGGGAAGAGGCCGGGCTATCCTTCGTGTGGACCGGAGACGGTCGACCCGACGAAAGCACGATCAAGTTCGCCAAAGGCTGTGATGTCTTTGTCACTGAAGGTCAGGCGGACCTGCCGCAACTTCTGAACTACAAATACGGCACGCCCAAAGAGGTTCTGGAGTTCACTCTGGATACCTATCACACCCCTTACTATGCGGCGGGTTACCTCATGAACGAAATTCAGCCGCGCGTCGGGGTGATCTGCCACTACACCGAGGAATCCGCGGGAGAGGCCATTGCGGAGATTCGTGCCCATTGGGACGGGTTGTTCCTGTTTGGCGGCCCGGACACCAAGGTCATCAACGTCACCAAGGACCGTGTTTGGGAGCGCATGGCCTTGCGCCCCGAGGCCGCGGCAATGCAGCCTCCAGACCCGCGCACATTGTTCCCGGAAGGGGAAATGCCGGACTACATCCAGATTCCGAAACCACGTCTGCCTCGGGAAGAACAGCAGGACGCGTTTCTGCGCGAACGCGAACTCGATCCGGCGCTCTACATGCCTGAAGACGTTTTTCGGCCGCTCACGCAGCATTACGACGAAGAGACCTTTCGCTTCGATATTCAGGCGCTGATCGCATCGCGCGATCATACGGATTGATCCCTTGAAACGTCTCTGCCGCGCCTTGATCGGCGCGGCGATCCCCCCAGACTACATGGTGACCCACGTGGACAACGCGACTGCAAGCCCCGTTCCCCTTACGATCCTGACCGGGTTTCTCGGGGCGGGAAAAACCACCCTTCTCAACCACATTCTGACCGGGGATCATGGCCTTAAGGTAGGTATCCTCGTTAACGATTTCGGCTCGATCAACGTGGATGCCGATTTGGTGGTCGATGTCGAGGACGGGATGATCAGCCTGGCCAACGGTTGTGTCTGCTGCCAGATCCGGGACGATCTGGTCGATAGTGTGGCGGACTTGATCGACCGCGACGACCCGGTCGAATATGTCATTCTTGAAGCCAGTGGCGTTGCCGATCCGGCGGGTATCTACATGACGTTCGTCGACTCGGCCTATCGGGACAAGATCCGTCTCGACAGCGTGACATGTGTGGTGGATGCCGATCAGGTCTTTACATACGATGATCCCGATCTCGCCAAGCTGAAACTTCAGCAGATCGGCTTTGCCGACCTTGTCATCCTGAACAAGGTCGATCTTGCCGGGCCTGACGGCGCGGCCAGGGTAAAGCGCTGGATCGAAAGCCATTTCAGCCGTGTTCGCCTGGTGCCGGCCATTAAGTGCAAGGTGCCGATGAGCATCGTGCTTTCGGTCGGACGCTTTGATGTTGAAAGGGCAATGCCGACCGTTGGTCACGACCACGAACAAGACCACGAGCGTGAACATTCCCACGGGTCCATGTTCAGCACCTGGAGCCTTGTCGAAAGCCGGCCGTTTTCTCGACCTGCGCTGGAACGCATGATCAAGCGGGAACTGCCCGCCAATATCTATCGTTGCAAGGGATTCGTGCACCTCGCCGATGATCCTGTACATCGGTATGTTTTGCAGGTCGTGGGACGGCGTATCGAATTGACCCGGGATCGTCGCTGGGGCGTCGAAGCCGCCCGAACCCGGATCGTGGCGATTGCGCACAAGACCACCCTTGACCAAGGCCATCTGGAGCAACTCTTTGCGGGTTGCCTCGCCACGGGGGGAGATGAGACGACCCTGTCCAAAAAGCCGCTGGCGGTTGAGCAATAGACCGATGAACGGGCTCGAAACAGCGGTGGTCTCTTTGGCCGATGCCCTTCAGCTTGTGTTCGAGGCGGCAAGCGTTTTGGTGGTTGCATTCGGCGGCGCGGCGTTTCTTGCGATGCTGTTCAAGCAAGCTGGAGCCGAACGAACAGCCGTCGCTCGGCGCGTTTTCGGGCGATACCTGATCATCGCTCTTGAGCTCCAATTGGCCGCCGACATCATATCAACGGCAACCGATCCGACGCTTCAGGAGATCGGTAAGCTGGCAGCCATCGCCGTAATTCGAACTTTTCTGAATTATTTCCTCGTCCAGGAACTGCGCCAGGAAGAGGCCCGAATCTAACCGTTTTCCTTGAACACCCGGAACCAAGTCATGGAACTCGACGACGAAGACATTGATCCGCCACGGCTATCCAACAATGAACTGGCGGAGGGGCGCACGAGTCTTGCGTTCGAACGGTCGCGGCTGGCCTCCGACCGAACGACAATGGGTTACATGCGCACCGCGATCTCGCTCATCGGGTTCGGGTTTTCGATCCCGGCGTTGTTCAGAGTCCTGACGGAGGTGCCGGGACTTGAAAACGCTCCGATCGAGCGGGCGCGCTTTCTCGGGCTGTTCATGCTTGTTCTGGCTGTTTTCATGCTGAGCGCCGCCGTCTTGCAACAGGTTGTGTTCCTGCGACGGCTGGCCAGGACGGCAGGAACGTCCTTTCCCATGTCCGTGGCGCTTTTCGCTTGCATGGCCGTTCTGGCGCTTGGTCTGTTTGTGACGGTTAACGTTCTGATGCAGATCGGACCGGCGTGATGGAGACCTCTGTTCCCTTTGACACGACGGCCGAGTTGCTGATCTATGCCTTCGTGTCACTCGCGATGTTGTGCATCGGGATGAACGCGTCCCTGCGGGATTTCGGTGTCTTGTTGCTCGATCATGGCAGAACGGCACGCACGCTTGTTGCAAACATCGTTATACCCCCGATAGTCGCGTTTCTTCTGATATCCTTGCTGCCGATGAACGAAACCTCTGCCGCGGTTCTGTTCTTGCTGGCCTTTGCCCCCGGCGGCATCAACGCGCTGCAGTTCTCGACAAAGGCGCCGGGTCAGATGGCGCTTGCTGGCGAGTTGCTGTTCCTGCTGTCCCTGCTTGGCCTGATCACCGCCCCGGTGGCGGCTCAGGTCATTCTCGCGTCAGAGGCTCGTGCTGGCGTTCCGGGGGGCGAACTCATGTTGCGGGCCATCGGTCTTGTTGCTGTTCCCCTCGCGATCGGGGCGGCCATCCGGCTGCGCGCGTCGAACCTTGCCGAAACGCTCTACAAGCCAGCGATGCTGGTCTCAACGTTGTCGTTCGTGGCGGCCGTGCTATTGAGCCTGAGTGTCCGGCAGGACGCATTGGCCACCATCGAACCGGCGACACTTGTCGCCATGACTGTGTTCATCTTGGCGCTGATGGCCGCCGGATGGGTTTTGGGTGGGCCGAACCCGAAGCAGCGCCAAGTCTTGGCGGCCGCGACGAACCTTCGAAATGTCGGCCTGGTCTATGTGCTTGTCGATGGCTGCTGCGAAGGAGGTGGACACAGCGTTGTGGTTCTTGCGTTTATCGCCCTCATGGTGCCGGCCAACCTTCTTTTCACGGCTATTTGCGCTAAGCTGAGCAGGCGTTGAAAAAAGCTGCGCATGCACGCGCCGTGTCCAACACGGAAGGAGACAGGGATGCTCATTGTTCTCGGCCTGTATTTCGGCGTGGCCTGGCTGGTCTTTTCCAAGCTCAGATTGCTGCCATGGAACGGATTGTCCAAGGGCGTGGTCTATGGCGGCGCCTTGGTGATCGCCCTGGCGGTGATCGGCGCGTTGAACCATACGGCACCCTCCGGACCGGTTTCGGTTCAGGGGGCTGTCATCAATATCGCGCCGAATGTCGGCGGCCCGGTTACAGAGGTTGCGGTCGAAGCCAACCAGCCTGTCAAACAAGGCGACATTCTTTTCCGGATCGATGACACGACCTATCGGGCCGAGGTGAGGCGGCTCGAAGCATCGCTGTCCTCGGCGCACGCCGCTGCCGATCAGCTCAAGACGGATTTGAAAGCAGCAGAAGCCGATATCGATTCTTTGAAAGCACAGCTTGCCTTTGGCAAACAGCGCAGGGACGACATCGTCCGGCTTGCCGAACGTGGCGCGACCGCAGAGTTCCAGTTGCAGGAGGCGGTTTCGACTATCGAGCAGCTGGAGGCCGGACTGCGCGCGGCGCAGGCGCGCAAGGCTGGGCTGGAACGCAGGATCGCGGCGCAGGTGGACGGTGTGGACGTGGCCATGGTCGAGGTGGAGCAGGCTTTGGCCCAGGCGCGTTGGCGGCTCGATCAGACGGTTGTACGCGCGCCCGCCGATGGCATGGTGACGGGGCTGTCTCTGCGCCCCGGAAACCGCGTTTCGCCGGTGCAAGGTGCTGTGAATTTCATCGTGCCCGATGATCGCCTGCTGGTCGCCCGATTGCCGCAGAGCAGCTATTCCAACGTCTCGGTTGGCGATCCCATTCGTGTGGCCCTTGGGACTATGCCCGGCCAAGCGTTCGAAACCCGTATCCGTGCGATCCCCTCAGCCACGCGGGAAGGCGCGTTGGACACACGTTCGGGATTGCCGTCGCTGCGGGATATTACCGGGGCATCGGCCTATGTCGTCACGATAGATATTCCTGATGGCCCCGCCGCCGATGCTGCCCGTCTTGGCGCGTCAGGCACAGCGCTGATCATTACCGAGCAGGCCGGCGCGATCGCTGCGCTTGCAGAAGTGCTGTTCTGGGTCAACAAGATGCTGAATTACATCTAGTCGGGACTCCAGCGGCAGGATTCATAACCAGTAGATGACCGTTGCGGCGAGGGCGATGGCTGGGAGGACGCTTTTGGGACAGCGGTCATAGCGTGTTGCCACGCGCCGCCAATCTATGAGCCTCCCAAACATGATCTCGATTACAGCCCGGCAGTGCATTGCGCAGCAATGCCACGAGAGGGACGGTTGCGCGGTTTGTATCGGCCTTTGTCGTGTTTCATCGTCGTCGTGCGCTGTTTTCGGTCAGGGATACAGGCGCCTAACCCTTGGTTCGACCGATCAGGCGGCCGGGCCCCCCTTTTTCGCGGCCATGCTGGTCGCGGTGCGGTATGCCTTCGGGTAGGTCGCGTCGAGCATCGCGGTCTTTTCCTCCCCGTGTTCGGCGGCGAGGCCGACCATCATCCGGGCGAAAACACCTTTATTGCTCCAACGCCTCTACCGGCTGTACGGCGTCTTGCGCGGTCCGTAGGCTTCCGGGGCATCTCACCAGCGCAACCCACTGCGATTGATGAAGATCATCCCACTCAGAACCTGTCCGTCATCGACCCGCTGCTTGCCGTGCGACTGCGGCAAGAAAGGGGGAAAGCTTGGCCATCTGCTCGTCGGTCAGCCAGGAAAGGGTGCTCATGAAA
The DNA here is from genome assembly GCF_042648365.1 of Lutimaribacter marinistellae. Lineage (NCBI taxonomy): Bacteria > Pseudomonadati > Pseudomonadota > Alphaproteobacteria > Rhodobacterales > Roseobacteraceae > Lutimaribacter > Lutimaribacter marinistellae. The sequence continues at coordinate 149,184 of NZ_JBHRXI010000017.1, forward strand.
CCGCTCCGTTTCTGGAGCCGTGAAACACGTAGCACATTGAAAATCAATGCGTTCCGACCTTGGCCCAGAGGGCAAAGCCCTCTGGGCCGGCTCAGACCAGGCGCGAGGTTTCCTTGGCCGCGCGCACGAAATCGGCGAAGAGTGGATGCGGTTCGAATGGTTTCGATTTCAGCTCGGGGTGGAACTGGACCCCGATGAACCAGGGGTGATCCGACCATTCCACGATTTCCGGGAGGCGGCCGTCGGGGGACATGCCCGAGAAGCACAGGCCCGCCTCTTCGAGTTTTTCGCGATACTTCACGTCGACCTCGTAGCGGTGGCGGTGGCGTTCCTCGATCTGCGTGCTGCCGTAGATCCCGGCCACGCGGGACCCTTCCGTGAGGGTGGCGTCATAGGCGCCCAGCCGCATGGTGCCGCCCTTGTCGTCGTCGAGTTTGCGTTCGACACGGTGACTGCCCTGCACCCATTCCTTGAGGTGATAAACCACCGGCTCGAAGCGTTTCTCGCCGGCCTCGTGGTCGAATTCCTCGGAGCCCGCGCGCGCGATACCGGCCACGTTGCGGGCGGCCTCGATCACCGCCATCTGCATGCCGAGACAGATACCAAGATAGGGCACCTCGTGTTCGCGGGCATATTGCGCGGCTTTGATCTTTCCTTCGGTTCCTCGCTCGCCGAAGCCGCCGGGGACGAGGATGGCGTGGAAGCCTTCGAGATGGGGGGCGGGATCCTCGCGGTCGAAGATCTCGGCATCGACCCATTCGATATTGACCTTGACCCGGTTGGCGATGCCGCCGTGGGTCAGCGCCTCGGCGATCGACTTATAGGCGTCTTCGAGCTGCGTGTACTTGCCGACGATGGCGACCTTGACCTGGCCCTCGGGGTTGTAGATGCGGTCGGCCACATCCTCCCACATGTCCAGCGCGGGGCGCGGAGCGGGGGTGATCTGGAAGGCGTCGAGCACGGCCTGATCCAGCCCTTCGGCATGGTAGGCGAGCGGCGCCTCGTAGATCGACTTGAGATCCTGCGCCGCGATCACCGCGTCGGGTCGGACGTTGCAGAACAGCGCCAGCTTCTCACGTTCTTTCTGGGGGATCGGTCCCTCGGAACGGCAGACGAGGATGTCGGGGGCGAGGCCGATGGAGCGCAGTTCCTTGACCGAGTGCTGCGTCGGTTTGGTCTTGAGCTCGCCGCTGGCCTTGATCCAGGGCAACAGCGTCAGGTGCATGAAGATGCACTGGCCGCGGGGCTTGTCCTGGCTGAACTGGCGGATCGCCTCGAAGAAGGGGAGCCCCTCGATATCGCCGACGGTGCCGCCGATCTCGCAGAGCATGAAATCGACCTCGTCCTCGCCGATGGCGATGAAATCCTTGATCTCGTCGGTGACATGCGGGATCACCTGGATCGTCTTGCCGAGATAGTCGCCGCGGCGTTCCTTTTCGAGAACGTTGGAGTAGATGCGGCCCGACGAGATCGAGTCGGTCTTGCGGGCGGCCACGCCGGTGAACCGTTCGTAATGGCCGAGGTCGAGATCGGTCTCGGCCCCGTCATCGGTGACGAACACCTCGCCATGTTCGAAAGGCGACATGGTGCCGGGATCCACGTTGAGATAGGGGTCGAGCTTGCGCAGGCGGACCGAGTAGCCGCGGGCCTGCAGAAGCGCCCCTAGAGCGGCGGACGCCAGCCCTTTGCCCAGAGAGGATACGACACCGCCGGTGATGAATATAAAACGCGCCATTGTTGTTCGGCTGCTCCCGTGAGACCTCAAAATTAAGCTGCCCGGCGGTTTGGGACATCGTCCGAAAACCGCAGCACCACGGGACTTCACGTATAAGGGATTCGCGCCAAAAGCGCAAGGGAACCGCAAGATGCTGTTGCGGTTTCCCTACAGGTTTCTAGGTGTTGTGGATCAGTCGGCGCGCGGTACCAGTGGCGCGTCGTCGCCCTGTGCCGGGGGCAGCAGGTCGCTGCCCGGAATGGTCGGCGTGGTCGCCTCGCCTTCGGTTTCGCTGGCCTCGGGCACGCCGAGCCGGTCGAGAACCGAGGTTCCGGCTGCCTTTTGCGCGGCGATGATCGTGAGCGTGATCGACGTTATGATGAAGGCCACAGCCAGCACCCATGTCACCTTGGACAGCGCGGTTGCCGCGCCACGACCGCTCATCACGCCGCCACCGCCGCCACCCATGCCGAGTGCGCCGCCCTCGGACCGCTGCATCAGAACGACGGCGATCAGGCCCAGGGCCAGAAGAAGGTGGATGATGAGAACGACGTTTTCCATGGGTGTCCTTAGGGGGCGTGACCTGTACCGGGCGCTATCTATGCAAGTTTGCCCCGAGGGGCAAGCCGCGAGTTCGGCGCGCGCTACGCTTCGCTCATCGCCGGGCTTCGATTGCCGATCCGCGCGCCTAAGCGCTCACACATTCAAAAATTGCTATTCCACTCGCCGGATTTTCGTTAGGTTAAGGAACGGTTCAGGGAGGAACACCATGAGAAACATCGTTTTTTGCGCGGCGGTCGGATTGACGCTTGCAACCGGAGCTTTGGCGGAGGGCAAGACGCATTATGTCGCCATACACGTGAACGAGAACGATCCCAAGGTCATGAACATGGCGCTCAACAATGCGGCCAATGTCGACAAATACTACGGGTCGCAAGGTGATGATGTCGTGATCGAAGTCGTTGCCTATGGACCGGGGCTGAACATGCTGATCCCGGGAAAATCGCCTGTTGGTGACCGCATATCGGCGATGAGTCTCGAACTGGAAAACCTGTCCTTTGCCGCTTGCGGGAATACGCATCGCAAGATGTCCGAAAAGGCGGGCGAAGAGATCGCGTTGATGGAGGAGGCGGCCATCGTCCCTTCGGGCGTTGTGCGGCTGATCGAATTGCAGGAACAGGGATACGCCTACGTGCGACCCTGAGGCCTTACCCGGGTACGGCTGGTATGACCTGAGGTGGCGAGTGCGGAGTGGTCATGCATGGGCCGTTCAGCCACGAACGGCTATGTCCCGGAAATCCGGCCTTCGGTCCGGGGTTTGGCCGCGCGGCCGGGGCTGGACAGGGCGGGTGCGGGGCGGCAGTGTATGGTCATGCCGCATGATCATCACGACCACCCGCATTCGCTGTTGCCGCCGGAACCCGCGCTGCGGGTCAAGGCGCTGGAGACGATCCTGACGCGCAAGGGGCTGATCGACCCTGCCGCGCTGGACGAGATCATAGACACTTACGAGACGAAGATCGGGCCGCAGAACGGTGCGCGCGTCGTGGCTCGGGCTTGGACCGACCCGGAGTTCAAGGCGCAGCTGCTGGCCGACGCGACGGCGGCCGTGTCCGAGATGGGGTTTTACGGCCGGCAGGGAGAACACATCACCGTGGTCGAAAACTCTCCGGTGCAGCACAACATGGTCGTTTGCACCTTGTGCAGTTGTTATCCGTGGCCCTTGCTGGGTATTCCGCCGGGCTGGTACAAATCGGATGCCTATCGCTCCCGCGCGGTGCGCGAGCCGCGGCGCGTGCTGGCCGATTTCGGCGTGGCGCTGCCTGCCGAAACTGCGGTGCGCGTCTGGGATTCGACCGCCGAGATGCGATACCTCGTTCTGCCGATGCGGCCCGAAGGCAGCGAGGGGATGGACGAAGAGGCACTGGTCGAACTGGTGACGCGCGATTCGATGATCGGCACCGGGCTGGCGCGGGTGCCGGGATGAGCCGGGTTCATGACATGGGGGGACGGTTCGGGCATGGGCCGGTGATCCCCGACGCAGCCGATGCGCCGGTTTTTGCCGAAGACTGGCATGCGCGGGCACTGGCCGTGACGCTGGCCGCTGGCGGGCTGGGGCAGTGGAACCTCGATATGTCGCGCCACGCGCGCGAGCGGTTGTCGCCCAAGGATTACACGCGCTTTTCCTATTATGAGAAGTGGATTTCGGCGCTGGCGGACCTGCTGGTCGAACGGGGCGTGCTGACCGCGGATGACCTGCGGGGCGTATCCGATGACGAACGGCACGAACTGGCCGAGCGGGCGCTGAAAGCGGCGGTCGTGCCGGATGTCCTGGCGCGCGGCGGTCCGGCGGACAGGGAGGCGGGGCCGGAGGCGATCTTTGCCGTGGGCGACGCGGTACGCACGCTGCGCCCGGCGGGCAACCGGCTGGTCGATGGCGGGCACACCCGGCTGCCCGGCTATGCCGCGGGGGCGCTGGGCCGCATCCTGCGGCGGCACGGCAATCACGTGCTGCCCGACAGCAATGCGCACGGGATGGGCGAGGCCCCCGAGCCGCTATACGCGGTGGTGTTCCCGGCGGCCGAGCTGTGGACCCATCCTGAACATCCGGGCGACGAGGTCGTGCTGGACCTGTGGCAAAGTTACCTGGAGCCTGCATGACAACCCGACCAGACCCCGTATTCGAGCAGCCCTGGCATGCGCAGGTCTTTGCTTTGACCGTGCATCTGAACGAGGCCGGACGTCTGGACTGGTCGGACTGGGCCGCGCGCTTTGGCGCGACCTTGAAGCGGCACGGTCTGTCAAAAGAACTCAATGGCGGCGAGGATTACTTTGCCGCGTGGCTTGAGACGCTGGAGACATGGCTGGCCGAAGCGGGCGCGACGGATGCCGAGGAGGTCAGGGAGGTCGAGGCCGATTGGCGAGAGGCCTACCTGTCGACACCACATGGCCAGCCGGTGCACCTGAAAAGCCATAGATAACAGGCTGGTCGCTCAGGCCTCATATTGATTGGTTTCGGCATCGTCGACTTCCACCGGTCCGGTCAGCCGTTCTCGTACGTGGCCCCAGCTCAACCCGATGGTCAGAAGCGCCGAAAGCGCGAGCAGGCCCAGCCAGACATCGGCGGTCGTGTTGTCGAGATGCAGAAGCCCGAAATCATGAAGCACCCAGAGGAGCGAGGCCACGAGTGTCAGGATCGTGAGCATTCCGAACCCGCCGATCGAGCGCAGTGTCGCGCGGAACAGGATGATGTAGCCGATCAGCAGCAGAAGGCCCAGGAACACGGCCAGGGACAGTTGCGACTGGTGATTGTAGAAGGTCCAGCGCACGTAGTTCCAACTGGTCGGATTGTAGGTCAGGCCCAACAACAAGAATGCGAACAGCCATCGCAGGAAGACGCCCATTTTCCCCACCCCACTCGAAATGCCTTTTTTGCGCGTGAGACTCGCGCAAAGCCCGCCTTGTGTCCAGCCTCGGGGTAAAGCGGTGCGGCGGCTGTGGCGAAATTGCGGTTTCCCTGCACAAGCGGCATCGCTATACCGGGCCGGGTTTTGCGAGTCATTCGAGAAAAGGACCGGATATGGCCAACGTAGTCGTCGTCGGCGCCCAATGGGGTGACGAGGGTAAGGGCAAGATCGTCGATTGGCTGAGCGAGCGCGCCGACGTGATCGCGCGGTTCCAGGGCGGGCACAATGCCGGCCACACGCTGGTCATCGACGGCAAGGTCTACAAGCTGCACGCGTTGCCCTCGGGTGTGGTGCGCGGCGGTAAGCTGAGCGTCATCGGCAACGGTGTCGTGCTGGACCCCTGGCACCTGGTCAAGGAGATCGAGACGGTGCGCGAGCAGGGCGTCGAGATCACGCCCGAGACGCTGATGATCGCCGAGAACACGCCGCTGATCCTGCCGTATCACGGCGAGTTGGACCGTGCGCGCGAGGAAGCGGCGAGCAAGGGGACCAAGATCGGCACCACCGGACGCGGCATCGGCCCGGCCTACGAGGACAAGGTCGGTCGCAGGGCGATCCGGGTTGCGGACCTGGCGGACGAGGCAACGCTGGAGGCGCGGGTGGATCGCGCGCTACAGCACCACGACCCGCTGCGCAAAGGTTTGGGTGTCGAGCCGATTGACCGCGACGCTCTTGTCGCGCAGCTGAAGGAGATCGCGCCGCAGATCCTGCCCTATGCTGCGCCGGTCTGGAAGGTGCTGAACGAGAAGCGTAAGGCGGGCAAGCGCATCCTGTTTGAGGGTGCACAGGGCGCGCTGCTGGACATCGATTTCGGCACTTACCCGTTCGTCACCTCGTCCAACGTGATCGCGGGGCAGGCCGCGACCGGCGTGGGCGTGGGCCCCGGTGCGATCGACTATGTGCTGGGGATCGTCAAGGCCTATACCACCCGCGTGGGCGAGGGGCCGTTCCCGACCGAGCTGCACGATGGTGACGGTCAGCGGTTGGGTGAACGCGGGCACGAGTTCGGAACCACGACCGGGCGCAAGCGGCGCTGTGGCTGGTTCGACGCTTGCCTTGTGCGCCAGACCTGCGCGACATCGGGTGTCAAGGGCATCGCGCTGACCAAGCTGGACGTTCTGGACGGGTTTGAAACGCTCAAGATCTGCGTCGGTTACGAGATGGACGGAGAGCGCTACGACTATTTGCCGACCGCCGCCGACCAGCAGGCGCGCTGCACGCCGATCTACGAGGAGATGCCGGGCTGGAGCGAGTCCACCGAGGGCGCGCGCAGCTGGGCGGACCTGCCGGCGAACGCGATCAAGTACGTGCGCCGGGTCGAGGAGTTGATCGACTGCCCTGTCGCGCTACTGTCCACCTCACCCGAGCGTGAGGACACGATCCTCGTCACCGACCCTTTTGCGGATTGAGATGAGCGAACAGAGCAAACAAGGATTGAGTTACAAGGCACGGCGGCGGTGGTCGCTGGTCATTCTGCTTGTCGGTATGCCGCTTTACATCGTTGCCGTCGTGACCGTTGTGAACGTTCTGGATCGGCCACCGATCTGGGTCGAGTTCCTTGTCTACGTGTTGCTTGGCATCGTCTGGGCGCTGCCCTTCAAGTTCGTGTTTCGCGGCGTGGGCCAGGCCGATCCGGACACCGGACGCCAGGAGTGACCGCGGGACGGTTTGTTTTGCAGAAATGCGTGCGTGATGCCGTGCGAGCGTGGCCATGAGGTCGCGCGTCGCGCTTGTCACCGGTGGGGCGCGCGGGATCGGTCGGGCAATTGCAGGCGAGCTGTCCCGCGATCATCGCGTTGCGATCACCTGGCGCAGCACAGAGCCGGAAGGGTTGGACGCGGAGGTGCTCCCCCTGCATGCGGATCTGACCGAGGCCGGTGCGGCCGAGGCGGTGATTGGCGGCGTGATCGCGCAGTTTGGCCGGCTGGATGTGATCGTCAACAACGCAGGTTTGGTGGCGCCCTCCGCAGTCGAGGCGTTTGATCCAGACCGGCTGCATGACATCCTGAGCGTCAATCTCGTCGCGCCGCAAGCCCTTCTGGCAGCGGCTTTGCCGCATCTCGAGGCTGGTGCCGCGATCGTGAACATCTCGTCGGTGAATGCCGTGCTGCCGCCGCGCGGGGCATCGTTTTACGGGGCGAGCAAGGCGGCGCTGAACCTGTGGACGCGAGCGATGGCCAAGGAGCTGGGTCCACGGGGCATCCGGGTGAATGCCGTTGCGCCCGGTGCCGTCAATACGCCCGAAGCGCCGCGATCAGAAGATCTGACCGAGTTGTTCGTCAGGGAGACTGCGCTGGGCCGGATCGGCAGGCCGCAGGACATCGCGCGGGCGGTGCGTTTCCTTGCGGGAGAGGATGCGGCTTTCATAACGGGCGAGGTGCTGACTGTTTCCGGCGGCTATCGCCTGTAGCGTAGCTCTATCTGCGCAAAGCGCGCCGCGAGACATACGCGTGTCCGCCACTGAGAAAATGAAAAGCGCCCCCGTTTCGAGGGGCGCTTTTGCCTGCAATAGTGCAGGGGTTCAGCCTGCTGCACGTTCGTCTGGGCGGAAGCCGATCCGGCCGGAAGCAGCGAAGCGGCCGCCACCGGTCTTTTCGATCTTTCCCTCGCGCAGAAGCTGTCCGAAGGACCGCAGCCCGTCTTCGCGATTGAACTCGGTGTCGCTTGCGCCGCGCACCTTGTTCATCAGCTGCGGGCGGGAGAACTGCTCCTGACCCTCGACGAAGGCGAGGTAGGCGGCGGCGGCCTCGAGCAGGTCGGCCAGCGACGTCGCGCCATGTTCCTCGGCATAGGCGGCAAAACCGCCTTCCTTGCCCGTTTCAGGCTGCGGCTCGGCTACCGCGGCCACGCGACGGGGGCGGATCGGACCGCGCGAGCCGGCGGGCTCCGGTGCCGCGGCGGGGGTGTCGACGCGCTGTTCTGCCACCAGCTTGAGCGGGGCGGGCCGGTCGCCGGGGCGCGCGCGTTCGCTGCGGCCCGAGGCAACGGGACGGCGCGGGCGCACGGCCTCGGCAAGGTCCTCGCGGTAGGGGTCATCATCGGTGTGGATGCCGACGGTTCCCCCGGCCTGGCGTTCCGCCTGGGCGGCCGCGACGGCGCCGCGCAGTTGCGAATAGGTTTCGCGGTTCGACGAGGTCGAAGGATCGTCGAGCTTGAGGTCGGCGGCCTGCATCAACCGGGCCAGGTCGTCGCCGTTGTTTTCCTCGGCGGGCAGGGGGGGCAGAGTGGCTGTGTCGTCCTGCTCATCCTCTTCGGCCTGTTCCGCCTGCACCTTTTCCTCGGCTTCTGCGACTTCGCCATGTCCGCGCAGTTCGGCCTCGACTTCGGCCAGTTCGCGCATCAGGTCTTCTTCGTCCTCTGGCGAGAGCGAGCCGGCCGGGGCGGGAGCGGTCTCTTCCTCGACCTCTTCCATGTCGCCGGCGGCGATGGCGGCGGCGATGTCGCGTTGCTTTACCTTGATCACGCGTGCGACGCGCTTTTCCTCCGGGGCGGGGTCGAGCGTATCCTCGAGGATGTTCTTGAGGTCGTCGTCACTGTCGTCCTCGGTCTCGTCGCTGTCGTCGAGATCGGTGAAGATCGCGTCTTCGATTTCGGGTTCCGCAGGCGTTTCGATAGCGGCGGCACCGGCGAGAATGTCCTGCGCGTGCTCGTCCTCGGCAAAGTCGTCTTCGGCGAGCCGTTCCTGGCGCGAGACCACGGCGCGGATGCGCTGCAGCTTTGCCGCGATGCTGTCGGCGGCCGGAACGATCTCTTCCTCTTCGTCTTCTTCGGTAGCGTCATGCAGTTCGGCGACGAGAGGCTCATCGTCTTCCGAGGTTTCCGCATCGGCAAGGCGCGCGCTGATGGCGTCAAGCGCGGCCTCTTCCTCGGCCGCGTCACGCAGACCGAACAGGGCGTCGTCGGCATCTTCTACGTCGAGCGTGGCCAGTGCGGCTTCGGGTTCTTCCGCTTCGGCCTCTTCTTCCTTGGACAGCTCGGCATTGGACTCTTCGGCCTCGGAGAGCTCGGCCACGGGCTCTTCGGCGTCATCCTCGGCGGCAGTTACGTCGGTTTCGGACATCTCGGGCGCTTCGTCGAGTTCGACTTCGGCCAGAGCGTCGGTCAGCTCGGCCTCGTCATGCGCCTCGATCGCGGTTTCGAACAGCGCCTCTTCCTCGTCCTGCGGGTCTTCGGCGGCTGCGATGGTTTCAGCGGGATCGGTGGTGTCTTCCTCGGTCTCGTCAATCGCCGCGTCCAACTCGGCCGCTTCGGCGACGGTCTCTTCCTCGACCGTGACGTCTTCTTCGGCCTCGGCAGTCTCGACCTCGATGATCGCGGCCTCCAGCGTCGTCTCCTCGGCGGTGACATGTCCCATGTCAGGGGCGTCGGCCTCGGCCTCTGCTTCAAGACCTTCGGCGATCTCGTCAACTTCGGCTGTCACATCCTGGGCGGGGACCTCTTCCTCGGGCGTTTCCTCGGCCAGGGCGGCAAGGTCTTCCTGCTCGGGCGTCGCGGGCTGCGCTTCGGCCTGCTGTTCCTCGGGCTGTTTTTCCGGGGCGGCCTCTTGCACGGGCGGTTCGGGGGCCGGGGTGCTCGCGCCCGTGGTGACCGGGGCGGCGAGCGGTTCGGCGGCGCGCAGCACGATGCCTGCGCCGTCGCGGCGGGCCTCGACCTGGCGCGCGATCTCGCGTTCGGCGATGCGGGCGAGCATCTCGGCGTCCGGCTGCGGGGGTTCCGCGCCGAAATAGCGGTCATCGGCAGCGAGGTCGCGGAAATACTCGGCGATTGCCTTCATCGTGTCGAAAGAGTCGTCGAACCCTTCGAGCGTGCAGGAAAACGTGCCGTAGGAGACCGTCAGGACCTTGTTGTTCTGTACCATGGGATGCTCGTCCTCTACATACTTGTGCCTTGAGCTATACCATCCCCCGAGCGTCAATTTCGGCCCGAATCTATGATTAACAGCGTATCATTTCATGGCGACAATGTGTTCCGTTTCCCGGACAGGGTGTAATCGGCGCATGAAGCCCCCGATTGTTCACAGTTCGTCGCCAGTCACCTTGGTCGGAGGGGGCGAACTGGCCCATGACGACCTTGCACTGGCCTTGAGCCACGCCGCAACGCTTGTTGCCGCAGACAGCGGCGCACAGGCCGCGCTGGCGGCGGGGCATGTGCCGCATGCGGTGATCGGGGATTTTGACAGCCTGTCGGCCGATGCGCGCGCGCAGATCCCGCAAGCACGGCTGCACGAGATTTCGGAACAGGACAGCACGGATTTTGACAAGGTGTTGCGCCATGTGGCGGCACCGCTTTGCCTGGGGGTGGGGTTTCTTGGCGCGCGGCTGGATCACCAGCTGGCGGTGATGAACACGCTGGTGCGCCGGGCCGAACGGCCCTGCGTTCTGATCGGGGCGCATGAGGTCGTGTTCCATGCGCCGCCCGAGATCGCGCTGGACCTCGGACCGGAGGATGTCGTGTCGCTGTTTCCGTTGGCGCGGGTCACGGGGCGGTCCGAGGGGCTGGAATGGCCGATCGAGGGGCTCGTGATGGAGCCGCATGGCCGGATCGGCACCTCGAACCGGGCGCGTGGGCCGCTACGGCTGGAGGTGGATGCGCCGGGGTTGCTGGTAATGGTGCCGCGCCGGGCGCTGGCGTCGGTCACGCGGGCGTTCCTCGTGCCAGGGCACGCGCGGTGGCCCGCTCGCGCAGGATGATGTAGAGGCCCGAGGTCACGGTGATGCAGATGCCGAGGGCCGCCATCCCGTTGGGCAGGTCGCGGAACACGAGCCAGCCGATGACCGTGGCAAAGGGAATCTCGAGGTATTGCATGGGGGCAAGCGTGGCCGAAGGTGCGTAGCGCAGCGACCATGTCATCAGCAGGTGGGCAAGGGTTCCCAGCAGGCCGATGGCCAGAAGCAGCCAGATCAGCGCGGGGTCGGGCAGGGCAAAAGCCAGGTCGGGGATGCCGACCGCATCGCCGATCAGCAGGAGTGGCAGCAGGAACACCGTGGCCATCACGCCCGACACGGCCTGAAGCGCAACCGGGTCGGTATCCTTGGCCAGTTGTCGCGTGACCAGCATGAAGAGGGCAAAGACGACCGCGACGACCAGCGGCCAGAGCGCGGGCAGTCCGACCTCGGCAAAGCTGGGCTGAATCACCAGCAAGGTGCCGATGAAGCCGACGACGCAGGCTGCGAGGCGGCGATAGCCGACCTCTTCGCCGAGGACGTATTTGCCGAGCAGCAGCATGATGAAGGGCATGACGAAGGCAATCGCGATGGCATCGGCCAAGGGCAGGTAGCGAAGCGCGGTGAACATCGCGCCGATACCGATGATGTGCAGCCCCGTGCGGATCGCCGTCAGGCGCAACAGGCGGCCGCGGATTTGCCACGGCCTGCGCGTCGCGATCACCAGGGGCACCAGCACAGCGGCCTGCACGGCAAATCGCACGAGCAGCAGCTGGCCGGTCGGCATGACCTCTCCCAGCAGCTTGGCGATGGCGTCGCCCATGGGGGCAAGCATGCAGAAGCCCAGCATCAGAAGGATGCCGAGAACGGGTTTGTCCTGGGTGGTGTTAGCGCGCATGGCGCGACGTTAGGGGCGGTGCAGTGGAAAGGAAAGCGCGATCAGCAGTTTGGCACGTTGACCGCCAGACCACCCAGTGAGGTCTCTTTGTATTTCTCGTGCATGTCGGCCCCGGTTTGTCGCATCGTCTCGATCGCGGCATCCAGCGGCACGAAATGCTGGCCGTCCCCACGCAGCGCGAGCGAGGCCGCGCTGACCGCCTTGATCGCACCCAGCCCATTGCGTTCGATGCAGGGCACCTGCACCAGCCCCTTGACCGGGTCGCAGGTCATGCCGAGGTGATGCTCCAGCGCGATCTCGGCGGCGTTCTCGATCTGCTCGGGCGTGCCGCCCATCACAGCGCAGAGGCCGGCGGCCGCCATTGCGCTGGCGCTGCCGACCTCGGCCTGGCAACCGGCCTCGGCCCCAGAGATGGAGGCGTTGAATTTCACCAGCCCGCCGATGGCGGCGGCAGTCAGCAGGAACTCCTCGATCCGTTTCTCGGAAGCGCCCGGAACGTGGTCGAGGTAATAGCGCAGCACGGCGGGAAGCACGCCGGCGGCACCGTTGGTGGGGGCGGTGACGACCTGGCCGCCGGCGGCGTTCTCCTCGTTCACCGCCATGGCGTAGACGCTCATCCAGTCGTTGATCGTGTGCGGGGCCTGCAGGTTCATCCCGCGTTCGGCCTGAAGGGCATCGTGGATCTTCTTGGCGCGCCGCCGCACCTTGAGCCCGCCGGGCAGGATGCCGTCAGTGGCTAGGCCACGCTCGATGCAGTCGTTCATCACCTGCCAGAGCCGGGCCGTTCCCTTGGCCAGGCTTTCGGGGCATCCGCGCGAAATCTCGTTGGCGCGTTTCATCTCGGCGATGGTCTTGCCGCTGCGGGCCGCCATCTCGAGCATCTCGGCGGCGGACTTGAACGGGAAGGGGACGGGATCGCCTTCGTCCGTGTCCTTGCCCTGCGCCAACTCCTCCTCGGTCAGGACAAAGCCGCCGCCGACCGAATAGTAAACCTGACGCAGGATGACATCGCCCTGCGCATCGGTGGCCATCAGGGTCATGCCGTTGGCATGGCCCGGAAGAGGGCGGTCGTAGTCGAAAACCAGATCGCCATTGGGGTCGAATTGCAGGGGAGGCAGGCCATCAGGGTGGACAGTATGCGTGTTCGCGATCTGCGCGAGGGTCGTCTCGGCCTTTTCCGCATCGTAATCCTGCGGGGCGAAGCCCGCGAGGCCGAGAATGGTGGCGCGGTCGGTTGCGTGACCAACGCCCGTGAAGGCAAGCGAGCCATGCAGCGAGGCGCGCAACCCGGCAAAATCGAAAGGTGAGGTGCGCATGAGGTCGAGGAAGCGGCCCGCGGCCACCATCGGCCCCATCGTGTGGGAGGAGGAGGGGCCGATGCCCACTTTGAACATGTCGAAAACGGAGAGGAACATCAGGTGGCGGAGCCTTCGGGCGGGGTTGCGTAGGTCGGTGCGGTGAATGGCGTGGCGCCGAGCCCTTCGGCAGCGATGGCGGCACGGGCCGAGGGCCGCGTTTCCATCGCGGAGGCCACGCGATGCAGCCATGGCGTGTCGGAGAGCGAGAACCAGCTGAGGTCGGTGCCGCGCGGATAGAGTGCCATCCAGCGCAACAGGCAGGCCAGGTAGCAGGTCAACACCGAGGGGCGGTCGGGCGAAAGCCACGCGGGGTTCGCCTTGGCCGCCATGTCGAGCAGGCCGAGATGGCCGCGCAGCCGCGTGCGGATGCCGTCGCGCAATGCCTCGGCATCGAGGCCGGGGGCGTATTTCTCGGGATAGAAGAGGAGGCGCATCTCGGTATGGACAGTGTTGGCGGTAAAGAACAGCCACTTGAGGAAATCGCCGCGGTCAGTTGCATCCGGGGCGGGGGCCATCGGTATGCGGGCCGCGGCGCGGCGGTCGGCCAGCCACAGCAGGATGGCACCGGTTTCGAAAACCGGGCCATGTGGGGTTTCTAGAACCGGGATCAGCCCGGCGGGGTTCAGCGCGCGATAGGCAGGTGTATCCTGTGCGCGGGCGGCACGGTCGACCAGCACCGCCTTGTAGGGCACGCCCATCTCCTCCAGCGCGAGGCGGATGATGAGCGAGGCGTTGTCGGGCGCGTAGTGGAGGCGAAGCATATCGGTCATGCGCAGAGGCTTAGTGCGAATCCGGCGAAGGGGTTGGGCGGAATACGACTTTTCCTACCGGAAACCCGCCTGTTTGTCGCCCGCGTCCGGCCGGGTCTTCAGGGTCTGCGCGCAACGCAGACGTAGTGGGTCAGGCTGAAAAAGAAACGCCCGTCGCGGTCGAGCCGGGTTTGTTCATCGGCCCAGCCGTCGGCCTCGTCCCTCGCCATTTCGTCGTTCGACACGGCATAGGCGTGCATCAGGCGGATCAGCATCATCGGCATACCGTCAGGGGCAAGGTGGTGGGCGGTCATGCAATGGGGGACAAGATCCTCGACCACGAAACCGGCATCGGCCAGTTCGGCAGGCAGCAGCGCGGGAATGCGCGGTTCGGCGACGTGCCCCTCCCATATGTCCATCATGCGGCGCATGCGGGTCGGGCTGTCGCTATGCCACGCGAAGGTGTCGAAATGCATGTCGGCGATGACAAGACGCCCGCCCGACCGCAGGGTCCGGTGCAACTCGGCCAGCGAGGGTTCGCGCGGCGCGATATACTCGAAGACCTGCACCGACACCGCCTTGTCAAAGCTTTGGTCGCTGGCAGGGATGGCGTCGGCATGGCCCTCGGTCAGGGTGACGTTTTCGCGGTCCTGGCACCGCGACCGCGCCGCGCTGCACATGTCCGCGCTGGGGTCGAGCCCGGTGACATGGCCGGCCGGCCCGACCGCGCGCGACAACTCCAGTGTCATCAGGCCGTTGCCGCAGCCAAGGTCGAGGATGTGATCGCCATTTTTGGGGGCGAGCGCGTCGAAACTGGCGCGCCGCCGCGCGGTCACGTCCGCCCCGTGATAGGCGTCTTCGAGGATGCGGGTCGTTGCCTCGTCGAATTGCAGCATGATGCCTCTCGTTGGGGTTTGGTCCGACCACGATAGCATATCGGGGCGGATTCCGGGAATCTGCACCGGCCCCCTCGCGCGGGGGCGACATTCCCCCTATAAGGGCGCGGGATCTGCATTGGAGTGCTGCCATGACCGGAGAATTGTCGCCGATCGACAAGGCCAAGTTCGTCGCCGCCAAACGCGCGGCCGATTTCGTCGAGGACGGGATGCGCGTGGGGCTGGGCACGGGATCCACCGCCGCCTGGCTGGTGCGGTGCCTGGGCGAGATGGTGCGCGAGGAGGGGCTGAAGTTCCGCGGGGTGCCGACCTCGACCCGCACCGCGGAGCTGGCCCGCGAGGTGGGGATCGAGGTGATTTCGCTCGACGAGGCGAAATGGCTGGACATCACCATCGATGGCGCCGACGAGTTCGACGGCGACCTGAACCTGATCAAGGGCGGCGGCGGTGCGCTGTTGCAGGAAAAGATCGTGGCGACAGCCTCGGACCAGATGGTCGTGATTGCCGACGTGGGCAAGGAGGTCGAGACGCTGGGAGCGTTCCCGCTTCCGGTGGAGGTGATCCCGTTTGGCTGGCAGACCACTCAGGCGCTGATCGAAGAGACGCTGATCTCGATGGATGTGCTGGGCCGCAACGCGACGCTGCGGATGAACGGGGATGCGCCGTTCATGACGGATGAGGGGAACCACATCCTTGACCTGCATCTGCAACGGATCGGCAACCCGCGCCAGCTGGCGCTGGTGCTGAACCAGATGCCGGGCGTGGTCGAGAACGGGCTGTTCATCGACATCTGCGACACGGTAGTGATCGGTTACGGCGACGGCCGGGTCGAGCTGCGCGACATCAACGAGGGCACGATCGAGCAGGACCGTCTGGATTTCGTCGAAAGCGACAACCTGTTCACGGATCTGGCCGACTGACGCGGGGAATGGCAGATCGGCAGGAGTTTCGCGAGGGGAAGCAGCAGCATCGGCGCAGGCTTCTTGTCATGATGTTTGTCGTGCCGGTTACACTGTATTTCCTGTACTCTAAGGTGACAGAGGCACTCGGGGAGTCTTTGGTGATTACGGTTTTGAACACCGTGATCATGGCTCTAGTCTGCACTCCGGTGTATCTCGAGCTCCGACGCCTGCGCCACCCGGGCCGCCTGCTGGTCACTGTCGGGGACGCGGGGTTGGGGCTGCGCTTGCCGGATGAAAGCTTGCAGGTTTTTTCCTGGGACCGGGTCCGTAGTTTCGAATTGCCGTGGCATCCGGGACATCCGCCCGATGGCGCTTTCGTGAACGTCGATCACCCGCGGCGCGGGCGCATTAGTTACGGCCTGCCATTGAATTCTTTCGATCCGGGCGTAGGTCAGGCGCTCATCGAGGCGCTGCGGCGGCACTGGCCGGATCTGGACGAACCGTGGCAGGTGCAGCTTGCGCGCAGGAACGGTCTGGACAGCAGCGACGTGTAAGGTACACCCGCGGCAGAACAGCAAGCGAGGCGGGACATGGATTTCGATTACGACCTTTTTGTCATCGGCGGCGGCTCGGGCGGGGTGCGCGCGGCGCGGGTCGCGGCGGGCGAGGCGGGCGCGAAAGTCGCACTGGCCGAAGAGGACCGCTATGGCGGGACCTGTGTGATCCGCGGTTGCGTTCCGAAAAAGCTGATGGTGTTTGCCAGCGAGTATTCCAGCATGGTCGAGGACGCGCAAAGCTATGGCTGGGATATTCAGCCGGGCAAGTTCGACTGGCATGCCTTCCGCGACCGCCTGCACGCGGAATTGGACCGGCTCGAGAACATCTATCGCGGCATTCTCAAGAATAACGGGGTCGAGACCTTTGACAGCCGCGCTGTGGTGGTCGATCCGCATACCGTGGAGCTGGCCGACGGCACACGCAAGACGGCCAAGCATATCCTCGTGGCCACGGGCGGGCGTCCGGCGCAGGCGCAGTTCCCGGGCTCGGAGCTTGCGATCAGCTCGAACGAGGTGTTTCACCTTGAAGAGCTGCCGCGCAAGATGCTGATCGTTGGCGGCGGCTATATCGCCTGCGAGTTCGCTTGCATCATGAACGGGCTTGGCGTCGAGGTGGCGCAGTTCTATCGCGGTGCGCAGATCCTGCGCGGCTTCGATGAAGAGGCGCGCGGACTGGTCAGCGAGGAAATGTGCCAGAACGGCGTCGATCTGCACCTGGGCACCAACGTGCTGGAGATGCGCAAGGAGGATGACGGACGCATCTGGGTCAAGGCCACCAATGGCGACGAGGGCGTCTACGACAAGGTGATGTTCGCCACGGGCCGCCGCCCGAACACCGATGGGCTGGGGCTGGAAACGCTCGGCATCGAACTGGGCCGCAACGGCGAGGTCAAGGTGGACGAGTACAGCCAGACAGCAGTGCCGTCGATCTATGCCATCGGGGATGTGACCGACCGTGTGAACCTGACGCCAGTGGCGATCCGCGAGGGGATGGCCTTTGTCGAAACGGTCTTCCGGGGCAACCCGACACCGGTCGATCATGCGCTGATCCCGACGGCGATCTTTACCCAGCCCGAGATGGGTACCGTCGGTCTGAGCGAAGAAGAGGCCGCCGAGCAGGAAGAGATCGAGGTCTATGCAACCTCGTTCAAGCCGATGCAGCAGGCCTTTGCCGGCCGGTCGCAGCGGGTGCTGATGAAGCTCATCGTGTCCAAGGCGACGCGCAAGGTGCTGGGCTGTCACATCGTGGCGCCGGGCGCTGGCGAAATGATCCAGCTGGCCGGTATCGCGGTAAAGATGGGGGCCACGAAAGAAGATTTCGACCGGACCGTCGCGGTGCATCCGACGATGTCCGAGGAACTGGTCACCATGCGGCAACCGGTCCGCAGCCTGTAACGTGCGAGAGGCTTGATTTGCACCGCCGCGCATACAGGTTATGAGGGGACGTGTGATCACGCAGGAAATCATGAGGAAGATACTGAACATGGCGGGCAACAGCGGTGGCCCCTGGGGGGGCGGTGGCTCCTCCGGCGGCGGCGGAGGAAACCGGGGCAATGGACAGGGGCCGCAGCGCCCTCCCGAGAACAATGGCGGCTCGCAAATTCCCGAAATCGACGATCTGGTGAAGCGCGGCCAAGAGCAGCTGCGTGTGCTGATGGGCGGTCGCGGCGATCCGCGCGACCCCAAGCGCAGCGGTGGTAGCGGTGGCGGCGGCGGCCCGATCTTTACCAAGGGTACTGTTACGTTGGGCATCCTCGTGGCGCTGGGCCTTTGGGGCGCGGCGAGCTTTTACACCGTGAAACCGGAAGAACAATCCGTCGAACTGTTCCTGGGCGATTTCTCGTCGATCGGGAATCCGGGTCTGAACTTTGCGCCCTGGCCGGTCGTCACGGCCGAGGTGGTGCAGGTGACCGGCGAACGGACCGAGGATATCGGCACCGGCGGGCGCGGCAGCGATGCAGGCCTGATGCTGACCACTGACGAGAACATCGTCGATATCGATTTCCAGGTCGTCTGGAACATCAGCGACCCGGCCCAATTCCTGTTCAACCTGGCGGAGCCTCAGGACACGATCCGGGCGGTGTCGGAATCGGCGATGCGCGAAGTCATCGCGCAAAGCCAGCTGGCGCCGATCCTGAACCGTGACCGTGCGTTGATCGCGGACACGGTGCAGGAACTGATCCAGACGACACTCGACAACTATGACAGCGGCGTGAACATCGTGCGCGTCAACCTCGACAAGGCGGACCCGCCGGGCGAGGTGATCGACGCGTTCCGTGACGTTCAGGCGGCCGAGCAGGAACGTGACCGGCTGGAACGGCAGGCCGATGCTTATGCCAACCGGGTACTGGCCGAGGCCCGCGGTGAGGCGGCGCAGCTTCTAGAAGAGGCCGAGGGCTATCGCGCCCGCGTGGTCAACGAGGCAACCGGTGAGGCAAGCCGTTTCAGCGCGGTTCTGGAAGAGTATGCCAAGGCGCCGGACGTGACACGCAAGCGTCTGTACCTTGAGACGATGGAGCAGGTGCTGGGCGATCTGGACAAGGTGATCCTGGACAACAACGTGGCCGGTGGTGGCAACGGGTCGGGTGTCGTGCCCTACCTGCCGCTCAACGAACTGCGCCGCGGCACCAACGAGGAGTCGAACTGATGCGGAAAACAACCTTTCTCCTCCCCGTTCTGGTCGTCGCAATCGTGGCGGGGCTGTCGTCGATATTTATCGTGGACGAGCGCGAAAAGGCGCTGGTGCTTCAGTTCGGTCAGATCGTGCGGGTCAAGGAAGACCCGGGCCTGGGCTTCAAGATCCCGCTGATTCAGGATGTCGTGCGCTATGACGACCGGATCCTGTCTCTGGACACACAGCCGACCGAGGTGACGCCGTCGGATGACCGGCGCCTTGTCGTCGACGCCTTTGCCCGCTATCGAATTGCCGACGTGGTCCAGTTCCGTCAGGCCGTGGGCGTTGGTGGCGTGCGGCAGGCCGAAGACCGCCTTGAGGGCATCCTCAACTCGCAGGTTCGCGCAGTGCTGGGTGCCGATGGCGTGACATCGAACACGATCCTGTCGCCGGACCGTTCGCTGCTGATGGAGCGTATCACGCAGGAGACGCAGCAACGGGCAGAGCCGCTGGGCCTTGAGATCATCGACGTGCGCCTCAAACAGACCGCGCTGCCGGATCAGAACCTTGCCGCGACCTTCGAGCGGATGCGCGCCGAGCGGGAACGCGAGGCGACGGACGAACGCGCCCGAGGCAACGAGGCCGCGCAGCGCGTGCGCGCGCAGGCCGACAGGACAGTGGTCGAACTGGTGTCCGAGGCCAACCGCGAGGCAGAGATCATCCGAGGTGAGGCCGATGCCGAGCGCAACGCGATCTTTGCCGAGGCCTATGGCCGTGATTCGGAGTTCTTCGAGTTCTACCGCTCGCTCTCGGCCTATGACCGGGCGCTCAGAGGCGGCAACAGCTCGATGGTTCTGACGCCGGATTCGGAGTTCTTTGACTACCTGAAGTCGCCGACTGGCCGGTCGCAGTAATGGGTATCATCCTTCTGGCCTTCGGGCTGGTGCTGATCGTCGAGGGGCTGGCCTATGCGCTGGCCCCTTCGCTTATCGAGCGGATGCTCGAGATGTTGCGCGCCCTGCCGGAAGCGGCCCGGAGGCAGGTCGGGCTGCTATCTGCGGTGAGCGGTCTGATCCTTGTCTGGCTTGCGTATCACCTGGGAGTCTGAGGCGGAGGCCGCAATGCACCCGATCTATGCCCTCTGGGCGCATCCCCGGTCGATGTCGACCGCGACCGAGCGGATCATGCGTGAGCGTGGCGATCTCGACTGTCTGCACGAACCGTTCATGTACGACTATTACGTGCATCGAAAACTGCGCGATCTGCCCGGTTTCGAGGTGCAGCCGGACCACCCGAAAGACTATGAGGCGATCCGCGACATGATCCTGTCCCGGGCCGAGGCGGGGCCGGTTTTCTTCAAGGACATGAGTTATTACGTCATGCCGCGCATCCTTGGAGACGCAGATTTTCTCGACCGGCTGCAGAACATGTTCCTGATCCGCCGTCCGCGCGCCGCGATCCTGTCCTATCGCAAGCTCGATCCCGATCTGACGGTGGAGGAGATCGGGCTCGCCGCCCAGTTGCGCCATGTCGAAGGGTTGCGCGCGTTGGGGCGGCCAGTGACCGTTCTGCGCGCAGAGGATTTGCGCGCCGATCCCGAGGGGATGATGCAGGCGCTGTGGTCCGCCGTCGGTCTGCCGTTTTCCGCGCGCGCGTTCGAATGGCAGCGCTCCGAGGCACCTGGCGACTGGGCCCAGGTCCAGGACTGGCACGGCGCGGTGATGGGCTCGACCGGTATCCGTCCGCCGGACCCCGACGCCGAGCGGCGGGAGAGCGAGGCGTTCGATGCCGCTGCCGCCGAGGACTCGCGCCTGCGTGACCTGTTGCCGCCGCATGAGTCCGCATGGCGGGCGCTGAGCGCAATCGCGCTGACACCGTCGGGATAATGCCGGGTGCACATATCCTCGTGATCGATGTGTTGCGGGTCACGGCAAAGCGACTACATTGGAGGCAAACCCGCCCGGTCTGCTCGACTCAGGGCGAAAACACGACGTTCCGCCGACGGCGGACCGGTATTGCGACAAGGAGAGCCAAGGTGCAATCAAAGGCACGCGTTATAGCCCTTTCCCGGAACAGATCGCTTTTCACCGCTCGGGTCCTTGCCCTTGCCGTGCTGTCGGCGCTCTTTGTTCTGGCCCAGGTATTGACCGCACAGGCGCGGCCCGAAAGCCTGGCCCCGCTGGTCGACAAGATCAGCCCCTCGGTGGTCAACATCACCACTTCGACCCTGGTCGAAGGGCGTACGGGGCCGGAGGGGATTGTGCCGGAGGGGTCGCCCTTCGAGGACTTTTTCCGCGAATTCCAGGACCGTAATGGCGAGGGGAACCGCCCGCGCCGGTCTTCGGCGTTGGGATCGGGGTTCGTGATTTCAGAGGACGGGTTCATCGTAACCAACAACCACGTCATTCAGGGCGCTGACGAGATCACGATCGAGTTCTTTCCCGGTGACGGCGCG
This sequence comes from Lutimaribacter marinistellae, assembly GCF_042648365.1. Lineage (NCBI taxonomy): Bacteria > Pseudomonadati > Pseudomonadota > Alphaproteobacteria > Rhodobacterales > Roseobacteraceae > Lutimaribacter > Lutimaribacter marinistellae. The sequence goes on from NZ_JBHRXI010000017.1 coordinate 170,457, forward strand.
CCGCGTGAGTTGAAGGCCGAGGTCGTCGGCACCGATGACAAGACGGACATCGCGTTGCTGAAGGTCGAGGCCGACGTCGCGCTGCCCTTCGTCAGCTTCGGTGACAGCGACACGGCCCGCGTGGGCGATTGGGTCATCGCGATGGGCAACCCGCTGGGGCAGGGGTTCTCGGTCAGTGCAGGGATCGTTTCAGCGCGTAACCGTGCGCTTTCTGGGTCGTATGACGATTACATCCAGACCGACGCCGCGATCAACCGGGGCAACTCGGGCGGGCCGCTGTTCAACATGGATGGCCAGGTGATCGGCGTGAACACCGCCATCCTGAGCCCCACCGGCGGCTCGATCGGCATCGGCTTTTCCATGGCGTCGAACGTCGTGACCAAGGTGGTCGACCAGTTGCGGGAATTCGGCGAAACCCGGCGCGGCTGGCTGGGTGTGCGCATTCAGGACGTGACCGACGACATGGCCGAGGCGATGGGCCTGCCGCAGGCGGGCGGCGCGTTGATTTCCGAGGTGCCCGACGGCCCGGCCAAGGAGGCTGGACTGTTGGCGGGCGACGTGATCACCAGCTTCGACGGGGTCGAGGTCGAGGATACGCGCGGCCTCGTCCGTCAGGTGGGTGAGACGACCGTGGGCAAGACCGTTCGCGTGGTGGTGCTGCGTGATGGCGCGACCAAGACAATCCGTGTGACCCTGGGCCGCCGCGAGGATGCCGAGCGCGCCGAGGCCGGCGAAACGATGAGCGAAGAGGAAGGCGACGTGACCGAGCCGTCCGAGCGCGAATTGCTTGGCCTGACGGTGACGCCGCTGACGGATCAGCTGCGCAGCGACATGGGTCTCGATGCTAACGCGACCGGCCTTCTGATTTCCGAGGTCGACGAGACTTCGGAAGCCTATGAAAAGGGGCTGCGTGCCGGTGACCTTATCACCGAGGCAGGCCAGCAAAAGGTTGCGAGCCTGTCCGAACTGGACACCCGGATCGAAGAAGCGCGCGATGCCGGGCGCAAGTCGCTGCTGCTGCTTGTCCGCCGTGGTGGTGAGCCGCGTTTTGTGGCGCTAAGCCTCGGCCAAGGCGACTAAGTCCCGGCACCGGTTTGAGAGCCGGACCAAGTTAACGTCCCCGCGGAAATCCCCCGGGGGCGTTTTTTTTCGTCTGGATGATCCGGGGTCAGAACTGCTTGTAAATCGGGTCTGCCGACATCGTGTCCCACATTCCGCCAAGGCAGGCATCGCTTTGTCGCCGATGGTGCAAGGCGGCTGCGTCAGTGTTGTTTTTGTCGACGCGTGCGGGTGGTTTGAAACGTTCAAAGTGTCTTGCCCATCGCTGTATCATGAGTGTTCCTCCGGTCTGGCTGGTTCAGCATCGCCGGTAGTGGAAAGGAGGGGTGAGGGGCGTTTCGACCGGAACAGGGGCAGATCCTCCGCCGCAGTGCTTGATCGCTGCCGGTTGCCGGGGGAGACTGTCCGACGATGCGGTTGCGATCAGGTGCAGTGACGATGAAAGCCCCTGCAAGGATAGATCTGCTGGCCACGCCCGACGCCAGCGCGTCGAGCCTGTTCGGGCTCTACGACACGCTGGTTGCAGCCGGGCGCGACTGGGAGGTGCTGGTCAGCGGCGAGGTGGCGCAGCCCGTGTTCGACGTGCGGCTTGTCGGTCCGACCAAGGACATGTTCGCTTGTGGAAACGGATTGCGCATCTTGCCCGACACCATCTTTGACTGCGCGGATGATGCACAGATCGTCGTGGTGCCCGGATTGACCCTGTCGCCGTCCGCGCGCCTGAACAGGTCCGATCATCCGGCGCTGGATTGGCTGACCGGGCAGGCCCGGCGGGGCGCGCGCGTAGTCTCGGCCTGTACCGGCGCGATCTACCTGGCCGAAATTGGCCTGCTGGACCGGGTCGATGCGACGACGCACTGGGCCTTTGGCGATCTGTTTCGCCGGTTCTACCCCAAGGTGCGCCTGCGTCTGGACCGTGGGATCTGCTTTGACCAAGCCGATCGGGGCGTCGTGACCTCGGGCGGTACGACCGGCTGGCAGGAACTGGCGTTGTTTCTGATCACCAATTACGGCGGCGCGCAGCGGGCGGCCAAGACGGCCAAGGTCTGGCTGATGGCGGATCGGGGCGAGTTGCAGGCGCCGTTTTCCACTCTGATACAGACCAGTCCGCATGCCGACCGCGCGATTGCCGCCGCGCAGGCCTGGCTGGGCGACAATTATGCCTGCGCCCAGCCTGTGGCCGAGATGGCGGCTGTGTCGGGCCTGCCATCGACCAGCTTTGCCCGCCGCTTTCGTGTGGCGACCGGTCTCAGCCCCATGGGCTATGTGCAGGCGCTGCGGCTTGAAGAGGCGAAACAGATGCTCGAGACGACGGATACACCCGTGGCCGAGATCGGCGAGGCGGTCGGGTATTCCGACACGGGCTCGTTCCGCAAGCTGTTCAAGCGCAGGACAGGCCTGACTCCGGCGGATCACCGGCGCATGTTCGGCAAGGCCCGTTTCGCCCGGTACCGCTGAGGCGCGGGTGTAAAGGAAGACCAGAAACCAAACAGCAGAAAGCCATGCGTGGGGAGCGCATGGCTTTCACTGGTAAGGATTCGGTCGGGAGAGAGTATGGGGATGCTCTTTACCGAATTCCCGGGACTACCTCGGTCAAGATTGCATGTTGCGGGGCGGCGGTCTGTGAACCATGTCACAGGGCCACGGATTTTTTAGATCTGGTCGGTATCGGCGAGGAGTTCCAGCGCCTCGCGGTCGCAGATCTTGATCCCGCCGCGCGACGCCTCGATCACGCCTTCGCGTTTCCAGGCCGAGATCGTCTTGGAGACCGCTTCGCGCGTGGCGCCGACATATTCGGCCAATTCGCTTTGCGACATTCCGATGCGGCCGGCGGCCGTACCGCCGACAGCGGCAAGATGGATGAGCTTGCGGGCAAGACGCGTCGAGACGGGCAGAAAGACCTGTTCGTTGATCTGTGCGCCCATCCATCGCATCCGCTGGCCTGCCAGTCGGATCATGTCGGTGGCAAGTTCCGGGTCGCGGCGGATCTCGCCCATCACATCGGCGCTGCGGACGCGCAGGATGCGGGACGGTTCGGCCGCGGTGATGGTTGCAGTTCGCGGGCCCGGATCAAACAGAGCGATTTCGCCGAAAATAGCGCCGGGTCCCATCAGGTCGAGCGACAGCTTGCGCCCGCTGAAAGACAGGAATGAGCATTCCAGGCGCCCTTCGAGCACCACGTAAAGCGCGTCGCCCGGATCGCCCTGTTCGAACAGAACGTCGCCACGGTCGAGCCGTATCTCCTCGGCTTGCGCGGCCAGCATGGATTTGAGCCGGGGTGACGCCTGCGCAAGAAAGCCGGTTTCGGGAAAGCTGTTCATATCGGGGCGCCCCGCGGAAGGGTGAACCATCATCATCGCGCTACAGTTTCACATATGGCGCGCGTTCTGCCAAGCCTGTGCAACCGCGCCGGCCTTCAGGCCGGCGCCCGGCCCAACCAGCGGTGCCGCGCATCGCGCGCGGCGGCGATGGGCGGGAGCGCCCTCCGCCGTCAGTCCTCGTGTTCCATGTAGGTCTGGAGCAGGTTGAACTGCAGCATCAGGAACGCCATCAGCGCCAGCGGAAAGCCGAAGGTCTCGATCTTGACCCAAAGGTCCGTCGACATCGTCCGCCAGACGAACTCGTTCGCCAGCGCCAGCACGGTGAACCCCGCGCACAGACGGCGGGTCAGGATCATCCAGCCCTCGTGGCGCATCGGCAGCACGTCCGACAGGACATAGGCGAGGTAGGATCGTCCCTGCAGCAGGCCGAGACCCAGCATGGCGGCAAAAAAGCCGTAGACCAGCGTTGTCTTCATCTTGAAGAACCGCTCGTCGTTGAACCACGCGGTGAGGCCGCCGAAGAAGATCACCATGAAGGCGGTGAAGATCTGCATCCGGCTGAGCTTTCCGGTCATCATCCAGAGTATGCCCATCGCGGCCAGCATGATCGGCACGAAAAGCACCGTCGCGACGATGAAACCTGAATACTCGGTCCCCGCGATAAGGAAGCTGTCATCGCGTAGGCGCAGGTAGATGAAGAAGAAGGCAAGCGGCGGCCCGAGTTCGAGCACCTGCTTGAGCAGTGGATTGATCTCGCGTCCGGCGGTTTTTGTCTTGTCGGTCATGCGTCTCGTCTTCTCAGCCACCCATCTCAACTATCACCGCGCCCGCCGCGATCAAGGCCATCAGGGCGATCCGGCGCGGCCCGACCGTCTCTTTCAACACCAGCCATCCGATCAGCGCGGCAAAAACGGTCGAGGTCTCGCGCAATACCGCCGCTTCGCCCACCTTGTCCAGCCGGGTGGCCAGCATGACCGATCCGAAGGAGAAGAAGGCCACCAGCCCGCCTGCGAAGCCCCTTATCAGAAGCGGGCCGGGGGCAGGGCGATCGGCCATTCTGCGCCATCGCCGCAGGGCGACCAGCGGCAGCACTGCGCCGTCGATCATGAAAAACCAGGCAAGGAAGGTGAACGGATCTGCCGTGGCCCGGATGCCGTAGGCGTCATAGGTCGTATAGAGCGCGACGAAGAGCCCGGTGGCAACAGCAAGGACGAGCGCCGGCACCAGTGTCTCGCGCGCGGTTTCGAGATGCACGAGGTTGTAGACGGCAAGCCCGAAGATGCCCAGCAGCAGGACGCCGACCCCGGCCCATTGCGTGGCGGTGAAGACCTCTCCGAAGAGCAGGTATGCCCCGATCACGGTAAAGAGTGGTCCGGTGCCGCGGACAACCGGATAGACCACGGTGTAGGCCCCGCGCATGTAGGCCATCGCCTGCAGGACCTTGTAGATGATGTGGATAACCCAGACGATTGCGAAAATCGCCCACATGTGCGGCTCGGGCCAGGGCACGACAAAAAGCGCGAAGGGGGCGGCCATCAGGCAATAGGCGCCATCGATGGCCCCGCGCGAGAGCCAGGGGTCGTGGCGCCCTTTCTGCAGCGCTCCGAAGACAGCGTGCAAAAACGCGGCGGACAGCGCCAGCAGCAGGGCAAGCCTGTGGCCAGCCTCGGTGCCCTCGAGAGAGATGAGCCAGTCGCTTATGGCTCTCGCCGGGGGGCTGTCTGCCCCCCGGACCCCCCGAGGATATTTTCTGCAAGAGGAAGCATGGGGGCGTTCCTGCGCCCGGTCGGCTTCATGCGGCGTCGAGCCCGGTAAGCGCGGCTGCGAATTCCTCGGGGTCGAAAGGGGCAAGGTCGTCGATCTGCTCGCCCACGCCGATCGCGTGAATGGGCAGGCCGAACTTGTCCGCCAGCGCGACGAGGACGCCGCCCTTGGCGGTGCCGTCGAGCTTGGTCATCACAAGCCCCGAGACATCCGCCAGCTTGCGGAAGGTTTCTACCTGCGAGAGCGCGTTCTGACCCGTTGTCGCGTCGAGAACGAGCAGTGTATTGTGGGGCGCGGTCTCGTCCTTCTTCCGGATCACCCGCACGATCTTGGCAAGTTCCTCCATCAGGTCGGCCCTGTTCTGTAGGCGTCCGGCAGTGTCGATCATCAGAAGATCGGCACCGTCGGCCTGTGCGCGGGTCAGCGCGTCAAAGGCGAGGCTCGCCGGGTCGGAGCCTTCGGGCGCGGTCAGCACCGGCACGCCCGCACGGTCGCCCCAGACCTGAAGCTGCTCGACGGCGGCGGCGCGAAAGGTATCGCCAGCGGCGATCACCACCTTCTTTCCGGCGGCGCGGAACTGGCTGGCGAGCTTGCCGATGGTTGTCGTCTTGCCAGAGCCGTTGACTCCGACGACCAGCACCACTTGCGGGCGCTTGGGGTAGAGCGGCATCGGGCGCGCCACCGGGTCCATGATCCGGGCAATCTCGGTCGCGAGCAACTCCTTGATCTCACGCGTGGAGACACGCCGGCCCATGCGGCCTTCGGCGAGGTTGGCGGTAACACGGAGCGCGGTATCGACGCCCATGTCGGACGCGATCAGCAACTCTTCGATCTGTTCGAGCATGTCGTCGTCGAGGGTGCGGCGGGGTTCGGCCTTGTCAGTGTCGCGGCGCAGAAGGCGCGACAGCAGCCCCTTGGGTTGCGGCTCCGCGGCGGCCTCCGTGGGAAGCGGGGCGGCATCGGCTTCGTGTGGCAGGGGGGCACGCGCAGGTGCGGGCGGTGCAGATGTGCCAATTGGCGTATCAGGCGCAGGGGGGGCTGGTTCCGGGTCCGGGGGTGGCGCCGGTGTTTCGACCTCCGGGGCCGGTTCGGAACCTTCTTCGACGATGGCGTCCAGGCCTTCCTCGAGTTTCGAGGAGGATTTGAACAGCCGGTCCTTGAGCTTGGAAAAAAACGCCATGTCGGTCTCCAGGGTGGTTCCGTTTCACCTAATGCGGTTTGGGTCGGGTTGCAAAGGGTCACGCAAAGGCCAGAACGAAGCCGGCCTGTGCGCCCCAGTAGAGCGGCCAGACAAGCCAGGGTGTGACGCGTCTTGCCGGATGGTCATCTGGCAGCAGGAATTTCTCGGACGCGAGGACGGTGTCGGAGGCGACGAAGGCAAGGGCCGCGAGCTGGGCGGTGGCATTGGGCAGGGACAGCACCGCTACGCCCATCGCGAGGATGACCGGGATGTAGGCCAGAACCGGCCCCCGCAGCGCGCCTGCACGCGGCGCAAGGCTGACTGCCATCACCAGCCCGAGCGCGGCGAGCGCGGCCAGCGCAAGCGGAGATTGCAGGATCTGCGCGGTGTCGGAGTTGGGGTGGCCCAGAAAAAGCGCGACATAGGCGAGGTGCCCCGCGGCGAAAGCACCGACACCCGCCATGAAGCTCTGTTCGTTGTCCTGCGCAAGAAGCGCGTCGCCGATCGCACAGAGTGCAAGTGCCAGCGTCAACAGCCACGGCAGCCCGGCGAGCGCGGATCCGCAGGCAAGCAGGGCCACGGACGTGGTCTTGAACGCGGTGCGTGGCACGCTTGCAGGCCGCGATGCCAGCGGCAGGTAAATCAGGGCGCATGCGGCCGCCAGTCCGAGGATAAGTGCCATTTTGTTCTTTCGCCTTTGACAGTGGTCGGCGCGCGACAGGAGCGCCGGAAAACGGCCGCCATTCAAGGGCGGAGTTTGACAGCGGCGGCAAGGGGGCGCGACAGTGGCGTAAACGCACGTGTCGACGCCGATGATCCCGATTGCCTCTCATGCCATTGCCAGCCTCGTTCCGGCCGGGCTGATCCTTGCCGGTGCAACGGTCGGGGGTGCTTGGGGATGGGCGATCCTTGGATACATGACGGTCTATGTCTGGGTCCTGGACCGGATGAATGTCACACTGAAGCCGAGGGAGGACCTCGAAAGGGTCGCGCGGGTCTATTCGGTTCTGCTGGCGTTGGTGCATTTCGCGGTGATGCCTGCCGCCGTCTGGGCCCTGGCCGCGGGCGCGTTCAACTGGCCGCAGGCACTGGCCTTCTGGGCGGGGACGGGGCTGTTTTTGGGGCAGGTGTCCAATTCCAACGCGCATGAGTTGATCCACCGCCCCGGTCGTGCAGAGCGCGGGTTGGGCGTGCTGGTCTATGTCACGTTGCTCTATGCGCAGCACGTACCCGCGCATCTGTTGGTGCACCATGTCCATGTTGCCACGGACCGTGACCCGAACTCTGCCGCGCTGGGCCATGGGTTCTGGTCTTTTGCGCTGCGCGCATGGCTGGGTGAGTTACGGGCCGGTTATCTGGCCGAGGCCCGGCGCCGGCCCGGTCTGCGGCATCCCTACCTGCGCTATACGCTCGGAGAGGTTGGCGTTGTGATGATGGCTGCGGCGCTGGCCGGATGGGCCGGTGTCGCGGCACTACTGGCGCTTGCGGGCTATGCGCAGATACAGTTGCTGCTGGCGGATTACATTCAGCATTACGGGTTGCGCCGCAAGGCACGCGCGGACGGCCGGACAGAACCAACCGGCCCTGCGCATTCTTGGAATGCGCCGCATTGGTACAGCGCGGCGATGATGCTCAACGCCCCGCGTCATTCCGATCACCACACGAATCCCGGCCGCATCTATTCAGCGCTGCGGCTGGAGGCGGATATGCCGCGATGGCCTTACTCGATGCCGGTGATGGCGACGATCGCCTTGATCCCGCCACTTTGGCGCCGGGTGATGGATCGGCGTGTGCGGCGCGTGATGGAAGGGCTTGGCGGCGGGCGTCCCGATCTGTCACACTCATCCCATGCTGAGCCGCGCCACGATTCTGTTGCTGCTGTCGGGCCTGCCGGGGTGGGCGGGCGAGCCGATGTCGGCGGAAGCCTTTGATACCTACACCAAGGGCAAGACGCTGTTTTATGGGTTCGACGGCGTGGCCTATGGGGTCGAGCGTTATCTCGATGGTCGGCGGGTGATCTGGTCGTTTCTGGACGGTGATTGCAAGGAAGGTGTTTGGTACCAGCAGGGAGAGCAGATCTGTTTCCTGTACGAGGATCGGCTGGATCCGCAATGCTGGGTCTTCACGCAGTCGCCTTCGGGTCTTGTCGCCCGGTTCGAGGGTGATCCCGAAGCGACCGAACTTTATGAGGCGGACGAGATCGGCGAGGAAATGATCTGCCACGGGCCGAAAGTCGGGGTTTGAGTCGTTCCACCTTGTTGCACGGGTCGGTCAGCAGCCTATCCGTGCAGGGCTTGAGCCGCAGCATGGCCAGAGGACCAGGCCCACTGGAAATTGTAGCCGCCAAGCCAGCCGGTAACGTCCACCGCCTCACCGATTGCAAAAAGGCCGGGCACGGATTTCGCCTCCATCGTGCGGGAGGAGAACGCGTCTGTATCGATACCGCCCAGCGTGACTTCGGCCGTGCGGTATCCTTCGGTGCCCGATGGCGTGAGGCGCCATTGTGAGAGTTGCTGGCATAGCGCCTTGAGATGCGCGTCGGACTGATCCGCGAGATTGCCGGAGAGGCGAAGGTCGGGGGCCAGCGCGTCGACCAAGCGCGCCGGAAGGTGGCGCGCAAGCTCGGTCGTGACCGCCCGGCGGCCAGCCGCCTGCCTCTGCGCGCGCAACGTGTCGAAGAGCGCCGCGCCGTGGGTGAGATCGATCGAGATGGGTTCGCCCTCGCGCCAGTAACTTGAGATCTGCAGCATGGCCGGACCGGAGAGGCCGCGATGGGTGAACAGCATCGCCTCGTCGAAACTCGCGCCACCGGCTGTTGCGCGCACGCCGACGGACACTCCGGCCAGCGGTTTGAACCGACCATCGGTGAAGGTGAAAGGGACCAGCGCAGGGCGCGTTTCGGTCATCGCCAACCCGAATTGCTCCGCGATGTCATAGGCAAGCCCGGTAGCGCCCATCTTGGGGATCGATTTTCCGCCGGTGGCCAAGACAAGGTTGCGACAGGTCAGGTTGTGTCGGTTTCCTTCCTGATCCAGTGACAGGGCGAAGCCGCTTTCGGTCTTTTGCAGCTCGCGCAACTCGGTGCGCAGCCAGAGCTCGGCCCCGGCGCGGGTCATTTCCTCGACCAGCATCGCGATGATCTGCTTGGCGCTGTCGTCGCAAAAAAGCTGTCCCAGTGCCTTTTCGTGCCAGGCAATCCCGTGACGCGACACGAGGTCGATGAAATCCCACTGGGTATAGCGGGCCAGTGCCGATTTGCAGAAATGCGGGTTGTTCGAGAGGAAGTTTTCCGGCGCGGCGTGAAGGTTGGTGAAATTGCACCGGCCGCCGCCCGAGATGCGGATCTTTTCGCCGGGCGCGCGGGCGTGGTCGATGACCAGCACGCGGCCCCGCGCATGGGCGGCACACATCATGCCCGCTGCACCCGCGCCCAATATGATCGTGTCGAATTCCATGATGTCCCGCGATGGCGCGGATCGGTCCGGATGGCAAGAGGAAGAGGCTGGTGCGACCGGCAATTTCGCTGTAGAGTTCCGCTCAGATCCCGAAAAAAACGGGACGCGTACGAGGCAGAACAGCGAAAGAGCAGGTCCCATGACTGAGATGGTCTATGGCGCTGTCCCCGAGCGGGGTGGCGAACCGATTCTACCCAAATGGTGGAGAACGCTCGACAAATGGACGATGAGCTGCGTGCTCATTCTGTTCGTCATAGGGTTGCTCCTGGGCTTGGCGGCGTCGGTACCGCTAGCGCAACGCAACGGGTTCGATCCATTCCACTACGTTCAGCGACAGGGCTTTTTCGGGGGAGTGGCTCTTGTGGCGATGCTGCTGACCTCGATGATGTCGCCCACATTGGTGCGGCGGCTGGCGGTTTTGGGATTCATCCTGTCCTTCGTGGCGTTGGCCCTGCTGCCGATCTTCGGAACTGATTTTGGTAAGGGCGCGGTGCGCTGGTACTCGCTGGGCTTCGCCTCTTTGCAGCCCTCGGAGTTCCTGAAACCGGGGTTCATCGTGGTTGCGGCATGGATGTTCGCGGCCAGCCAAGAGATCAATGGCCCGCCAGGGCGGTTGTGGTCATTCGCGCTGTGTATCTCGATCGTGCTGATGCTGGTGATGCAACCTGATTTCGGCCAGGCCTGCCTTGTGCTGTTTGGCTGGGGCGTCATGTATTTCGTCGCGGGCGCGCCGATGGTTTTGCTGGTGGCGATGGCCGGTGTCGTGGTTCTGGGCGGCATGGTCGCCTATTCCAGTTCCGAGCATTTCGCGCGCCGGATCGACGGGTTCCTGAACCCGGATATCGATCCGACCACGCAGCTGGGATATGCTACCAACGCGATCCAGGAGGGAGGCCTGTTCGGCGTGGGCGTTGGCGAAGGGCAGGTGAAATGGTCGCTGCCCGATGCGCATACCGATTTCATCATCGCCGTCGCGGCAGAGGAGTACGGGCTGATCCTGGTGCTGGTCATCATCGCGCTCTACGCCTCTATCGTCGTGCGCTCGCTTCTCCGCCTGATGCGCGAGCGTGACATGTTCATCCGGCTGGCGGGGACGGGTCTGGCCTGCATCTTCGGCGTGCAGGCGATGATCAATATGGGCGTGGCGGTGCGGTTGCTGCCCGCCAAGGGCATGACGTTGCCCTTTGTCTCTTACGGCGGGTCTTCGCTGATCGCGGGAGGTATCGCGGTCGGCATGCTTCTGGCCTTCACGCGCACCCGTCCTCAGGGCGAGTTGGGCGATATCCTGCGCGGACGAGGGTGAACATGGGCGATCTGCTCGCGTCCCCCTGCGTCTGCCGTCAGGGTGGCGCGCGATCAAGACCCGGATTCGGAGAGACCCCATGACGCAACCGCTCCTCCTGATGGCCGCTGGCGGCACTGGCGGACATATGTTCCCGGCCCAGGCACTGGCCGAGGCGATGCTGCGCAGGGGGTGGCGCGTGCGCCTGTCGACCGACGCACGCGGTGCCCGCTACACCGGGGGGTTTCCGCACACGACCGAGATCGTCGAGGTCCCCAGCGCGACCTTCTCGCGCGGCGGGGCGCTGGCCAAGATCGCGGCCGGGCCTCGCATCATGGCAGGCGTTGCGCGGATGGCGATGCAGATGCGGCGCGATCCTCCGGCCGCGGTGGTGGGTTTTGGCGGCTATCCGTCGATCCCGGCGCTGGGCGCCGCGACACTGCTCAAGCTGCCGCGCATGATCCATGAACAGAACGGCATTCTCGGGCGGGTCAACACGCTGTTCGCGCCGCGCGTCGATTGCGTGGCCTGCGGGACGTGGCCGACCGAGTTGCCCGAGGGCGTTGAGGGGATCCATACCGGCAATCCCGTCAGGGGCGCGGTGCTGGAGCGTGCTGGCGCAGGCTATATCACGCCGGGCGATTACCCGATGTCGATCCTTGTGATCGGCGGCAGCCAGGGTGCGCGCATCTTGTCCGACATTGTACCTTCCGCCATCGCGGCACAGCCGGTCGAGGTGCTGCGCCATCTCCGCGTCAGCCACCAGGCGCGCGAAGAGGACCTCGACCGCGTCGCCGGATTCTATGCCCAGCACGGGATCGATGCCGACGTGCAGCCCTTTTTCAAGGATGTGCCGCGCCGCATGTCCGAGGCGCAACTGGTGATCAGCAGGGCAGGCGCCTCCAGTGTGGCCGATATCTCGGTGATCGGGCGGCCCTCGATCCTGATACCCTATGCCGCGGCGACGGGCGATCACCAGACGGCAAACGCGCGGGGGCTCGTCGAGGCCGGGGCCGCGATCCGTGTTCCCGAAAGCCGGCTTGACGCCGACGCGCTTGCAGAGCAGATCTCCGCCGTCATGACCAATCCCGACGGTGCAGCGCAGATGGCGCGCGCCGCCCTTTCGGTCGGTGCACCGGACGCGACAGAGCGTCTGGCGGCGCTGGTCGAGGACCTAGCCACGAAGGAGAACCGATGATCGCCGCAACCAAACTGCCGCAGGACGTGGGGCCGATCCATTTCGTGGGGATCGGCGGCATCGGCATGTCGGGCATCGCCGAAGTGCTGTTGAATCTCGGCTACTCGGTGCAGGGATCCGACCTGAAGTCGACGCCGATCACCCAGCGCCTTGCCGAGCACGGCGCGCGCATCTTCGAAGGGCAGAGCGCGGAAAACTTGGAGGGTGCCGCAGTGGTCGTGGTCTCGACCGCCATCAAACCGGGCAATCCCGAGTTGGATGGGGCGCGTGCCCAAGGCTTGCCGGTGGTACGCCGGGCCGACATGCTGGCCGAGCTGATGCGGCTGAAGTCGAACATCGCGATTGGCGGAACGCATGGAAAGACCACCACCACCACGATGATGGCCGAGCTGATGGTCGCGGGCGGGTTCGACCCGACCGTCATCAATGGCGGCATCATCCACGCCTATGGCTCGAACGCCCGGATGGGGCAGGGTGAATGGATGGTGGTGGAGGCCGATGAAAGCGACGGGTCGTTCAACCGTCTGCCGGCAACCATTGCGATTGTCACGAATATCGACCCCGAGCATATGGAGCATTGGGGCGATTTTGACCGCTTGCGGCAGGGCTTTTACGACTTCGTGTCGAACATCCCATTTTACGGGCTGGCCGTGTGCTGCACCGACCATGCCGAGGTGCAGGCACTGGTCGGCAAGGTGACCGACCGCCGGATCCGGACCTATGGTTTCAATGCGCAGGCCGATGTGCGCGCCGTGAACCTTACTTATGACAAGGGCGTGGCGCATTTCGATATCCTGTTCCAGGACGAGGACATGACGGTCGAGGGCTGCACATTGCCCATGCCGGGCGATCACAACGTGTCGAACGCTCTCGCCGCGGCAACGGTGGCCCGGCATCTGGGCATGAAGGGGGCCGAGATCCGTGAGGCGCTTGCCGGGTTTGGTGGTGTCAATCGCCGCTTCACCAAGGTCGGCGAGGCGGGCGGCGTGACCGTGATCGACGATTACGGTCACCACCCGGTCGAGATCGCGGCCGTGCTCAAGGCCGCGCGGCAGGCCAGCGAAGGTCGTGTGATCGCGGTGCACCAGCCGCATCGCTACAGCCGGTTGTCGCATTTGTTCGATGATTTCTGTACCTGCTTCAATGAGGCCGATGTCGTCGCAATTACCGAGGTCTATGCAGCCGGAGAAGACCCCATGCCGGGCGCATCGCGCGACGACCTGGTGGCCGGGCTGATCCGCCATGGCCATCGCCATGCGCGCGCGATACTCGACGAGGATGATCTGGTACGCTTGGTGCGGGAACAATCCGGTCCCGGCGACATGGTGGTCTGCCTTGGTGCGGGCACGATCAGCGCCTGGGCGAATGCCCTGCCGGAGCGATTGACGAAGGAGTGAGCATGCCGCCGCGCCCCGTGGCCCATCACCCCGTTTCACGCAGTCTTGCACTGCGCCGCGTGGGGTGGCGTCATGGCTGACGATCTGCGCCGCCGCATCGGACCGGGCCTGCTGACCGCCTATGGCGTCGGCGTGATGGTCGGGGCTGGTATCTACGTACTGGTCGGCGCTGTGGCTGCGGATGCCGGTATCTGGGCGCCGCTCTCCTTTCTTGTCGCGGGGCTGATCGCTGCCCCGACGGCGATGTCCTATGCCGAGTTCTCGACCCGGCTGCCTGAAGCGGCGGGCGAGGCCGCTTATGTCGGGCGGGGTCTGTCGAGCAGGGCGCTGGCGTTGCTGGTCGGGCTTGCGATCACGGCTGCCGGTACGATTTCGGCCGGGGCGGTCCTGCGCGGTGGCGTGGGCTACCTGACGACCGCCGTCGAGGTTCCGTCCGTCTGGGCTATCCTGATCCTTGGCGCTGCATTGACCACTGTCGCCATCCTCGGCGTGCTTGAGAGCCTTGCGCTTGCTGCCGTCTTTACCGTGATCGAGATCGCGGGGCTTGCGCTTGTGGCCTGGGCTGGGTTCACCGCGCCTCCAAGCGTGGATTGGGCAGCACCCGCCGCGCCGCATCTGGTGGGGATCGGCCTGGGCGGTGTGCTGGCGTTTTTCGCCTTCATCGGGTTTGAAGATATCGTCAATATGGCCGAAGAGGTCGAACGCCCCGCCCGGACCCTGCCGCTGGCAATTCTTGTCTCATTGGTCATCACCACGGGGCTTTACGCGGTCGTGACCCTTGCCACGGTGCGCGCCGTGCCTTTGGCGCAGCTGTCGGGATCGGAAAGTCCGCTGGTTCTTGTCTGGCAGGGCGCGCAAGGCGGATCGGGGGAATTCCTGTCCGCAATAGCGGTGTTCGCCGCGCTGAACGGAGTGCTGGCGCAGATCGTGATGGCAAGCCGCGTGCTGTACGGTCTGGGCAAGCGCCCGGGTCCGCTGGCCATGTTCCATCGGGCGCATCCCCGGTTCGGAACGCCGGTGCGCGCCACAACTTTGATCGGATCGCTGGTGGTTCTGGCAGCACTCTTCGTGCCGCTTGCGACCTTGGCGGAAACCACCTCGGCGATCCTTTTGTCGGTCTTCGTTCTGGTCAACGCCGCGCTGGTTCTGGAGAAACGGCGCTCGCCCGAAGCGCCGTTCCGGGTTCCGATGGCGGTGCCGGTGGTGGGTCTCGTGCTGTCATTGACGGCTTTAACCGTCGCGATAGGAGGGATGGCATGACGCTATCGGTCACTTTGGCCATCATCTGGGTGCTGGCGGCGACGCTGGTGGCCTTTCTGCCAATGCGGCGGCAATACCTGCCGGGCTCCATCCTGATGCTGGCCGCGCCGGTCTTGATCGCGGCTCTGGGCTGGCAGCACGGTTGGCTGGCCGCCCTCGGCGCCTTAGCCGCGTTTCTGTCCATGTTTCGCAATCCGCTGATCTATTTCTGGCGCAAATGGCGCGGGGCGGCGAAATGAACGGCTCGCTGATCTGTGCTGCGACCTGGGCGCTGGCGGCAAACGTCCTTGCCATGATGCCAAGTCGCGATAACCACTGGACCCGGGCGTATTGGCTCATCGGGTTGGGTATTCCCATCCTTGGTTGGGTTGCGTGGCAGAACGGGCCATGGGTCGGTCTGCTGGTGTTGCTGGCGGGTATGTCGGTGCTGCGTTGGCCCGTGATCTATCTTGGCCGCCGGGCGACGCGCGCCTTTGGCGGGGGACGGAGCGATGAGTGACCAAGTGCTCTTTCTTTTCATCCCGCTGGGCCTGTTCCTGGGGGCCGGTGTTCTTGGTTGGCGGATGGCAGGGCGCGGGCAGGCGCGGGGCGCAGTGTGGATTGGTGGTTCCCTGCTGATCTTGATGGCCTCTTTCATCCTGTATGCCCAGCGGTCGGCGGATCAATGGGGCGGCATCGCAATCGTGTTCATGTCTGTCACGGGACTCGGCCCCGTGGTGTTGGGCCTGTGGTTGGGTGCCCTGGCCGGTTGGTGGCGAACGCGCGGCAAGTGAGGGCGTTGTTCCCATGGCGAGGTTCGCGTTACATGCGCGCCAACAGGCAAAGGAAGACACAATCATGATCGACAGCGACGGCATCCGTGGCAAGCTGACCGCCCAGAGGGACTTGTCCGAACTGACTTGGCTACGCGTGGGTGGGCCTGCCGACTGGCTGTTTCAGCCTGCCGATCTGGAGGACTTGCAGCAGATGCTGCGCCGGTTGCCGCAGGACGTTAGCGTCTTTCCCATGGGCGTGGGGTCCAACCTGATCGTGCGGGACGGCGGGCTGCGGGCGATGGTGATCCGGCTGGGCCGTGGGTTCAATGCCATTAAGGTTGAAGGACGGACGGTGACAGCGGGGGCGGCGGCGCTCGACGCCCATGTTGCGCGCAAGGCCGCCGATGCGGGGGTTGATCTGACCTTTCTGCGCACCATTCCGGGTTCGGTCGGCGGTGCGGTGCGGATGAACGCGGGCTGCTACGGGACCTACACGGCCGACGTGTTGCGCGGCGTGACTGTCGTTACCCGGCAGGGCGACTTGCGTCATCTGCAACCGCAGGAATTGAACCTGCGCTACCGACAATCGGACCTGCCCGTGGGTGCCGTCCTGGTCGAAGCGGTGTTCGAGGGGCCGCCGGGCGATCCGGAGGCGTTGAACGCGCGCATGGAAGAGCAACTGGCCAAGCGCGACGCAACGCAACCCACAAAGGACCGCAGCGCCGGGTCGACCTTTCGCAATCCCGCCGGGTTTTCGTCGACCGGGCGGGCCGACGACGTTCACGATCTCAAGGCGTGGAAGGTCATCGACGAGGCAGGGATGCGCGGCGCGCGGCTGGGCGGGGCGCAGATGTCGGAGAAACACTCCAACTTTCTCATCAATGCCGGTGGCGCAACCGCCGCTGATCTCGAAGGTCTGGGCGAGGCGGTGCGAAAAAAGGTTTACGAGACGAGCGGCATCACGCTAGAGTGGGAAATCATGCGGGTCGGCGATCCGCGACAAGAATGAACCCCGCATCCGTTAACCCTTTCAGGCAGTTACTCGACAGAGTTCAGGGGCGGAATCCGGGGAAAAACGAACGATAACGGACCCGCCAAAAGGGTTCGGGGACATTGAGGCGCTAATCGTGGGTCAGTCGAGCAGGACACCCCGGAAAGTGGCGGTATTGATGGGCGGACCTTCGGCCGAGCGCGAGGTGTCGCTCAGCAGCGGACGGGAATGCGCAACCGCCCTGAGGGGAGAAGGATACGAAGTGGTCGAGCTGGATGCCGGCTCTGACCTGTGCGCGCGGCTTGTCCAGACTTCGCCAGATGTCGTATTCAACGCGCTCCATGGACGGTGGGGCGAGGATGGTTGCGTTCAGGGGATGCTGGAATGGCTGCGCATCCCGTATACCCATTCCGGCGTCCTTTCCTCCGCGTTGGCCATGGACAAACAGCGCAGCAAGGAAGTCTATCGGGCCGCCGGGCTGCCGGTGGTCGAAAGCGTGATCGTCGACAAGTCCGAAGTAGAGGCGCGGCATGTTCTGACCCCGCCTTACGTGGTCAAGCCGAACAACGAAGGTTCCTCTGTCGGGATATACATCGTGCACGAGGCCGCGAACGGCCCGCCCAAACTGGGCGCCGATATGCCCGCACAGGTGATGGTCGAGCAATATGTGCCGGGGCGCGAACTTACTACGACAGTGGTTGGGGACCGCGCGGTCAGCGTGACCGACATCATCACCGATGGCTGGTACGATTACGCCGCGAAATACGCGCCCGGCGGATCGCGGCATGAAATTCCCGCGAAAGTTCCCGAGGAAATCTTCGAGCTTTGCCTCGATTATGCCTTGCGCGCGCATCGGGCGCTGGGATGTCGTGGTGTCAGCCGGACCGATTTCCGCTGGGACGAGTCCAAGGGCGCTGCCGGTTTGTTCCTGCTGGAGACGAATACGCAACCCGGGATGACCCCCACATCGCTCGTGCCAGAGCAGGCGGGCGAGTTGGGAATGAGCTTTGGTGAGCTTTGTGCTTGGATGGTGGAGGACGCCTCATGCGACAGATGAGCCGCCGCTTGCTGCCGGTCCTTTTCCGACCCAAGCCGCTGGTCGCGCAGGACGCCCGCTATGAAAGCGGCGAGACGGGCGAAGAGGTCGATCATCCCATCCGCATCGATACCGGTGGGCGATTGCGGCAAGCTGCGCGCAAGGCCGACCCGGCGCCATCGCGGCTGGCGTGGCGTATTCAGCGCCTGATGCTGACACCCGGCATCCGGCTTGGGCTGCGGTTCGGTGTACCGTTCTGCCTGACACTGGCAGTGACCAGCGCCTTTCTCGCAAATGAAGAGCGTCGCGACGCCTTGCGTGCCTTTGTCGCCGACACCCGTGCCTCGATCCAGGAGCGCCCCGAATTCATGGTCAAGCTATTGGCCATCGACGGTGCGGGCCCGAACCTGGACGCGGATATCCGCGAGGTCGTGTCTGTCGATTTCCCTATAAGCTCTTTCGAGCTGGACGTGGAGCGGATCCGCGACGTGGTGACCGGGCTCGACCCCGTCAAAACCGCAGCGGTTCGTGTCCGGCCCGGCGGCATCTTGCAGATCGACGTCGAAGAGCGGCAGCCAGTGATGTTGTGGCGCACGCGCAACGGCCTCGAGATGCTGGACGAAACCGGTGCGCATGTCGATAACCTCGCGGCGCGGGCCGATCGTCCGGACTTGCCCCTGATGGCCGGGCAGGGTGCGAACACACGCGTCGACGAGGCTTTGGCCCTGTTCCGCGCAGCCGCGCCCTTGGGCGAGAGGTTGCGCGGCATCGAGCGTATAGGCGAGCGGCGGTGGGACATTGTCCTTGATCGCGACCAACGCATTCAGCTTCCGACCACGCGACCTGTTCAGGCACTTGAGCGTGTTCTGGCCGTCAGCGAGGTTCAGGACCTGCTGGAGCGGGACGTCGCGGTGGTCGACATGCGGATTTCGAACCGGCCTACCATCCGCATGTCCGAGGCGGCAGTGACGGAATGGTGGCGCATGAAAGCAGCAGCAACAGCGGGCAGGCAGTGACGAAGATGATGACCGATCTCTACCAGTCTCAACGGGCAATGCGGCAGATGCGCCGCCAGGCGATGCAGCGTGGCGTGGTGGCCATTCTGGACGTGGGCAGCTCCAAGATCGCCTGCCTTGTGCTGCGGTTCGACGGCTCGGCGCGGCTCTCCGAGGATTCCGGGATCGGCTCGATGGCAGGGCAGACCGGGTTTCGGGTGATCGGCGCGGCGACGACACGCTCGCGCGGGGTGCAGTTCGGTGAAATCACCGCCATGCAGGAGACCGAGCGCGCGATCCGGACCGCATTGCAAGCCGCGCAGAAGATGGCGGACATTCGCGTGGACCACGTGATCGCCTGCTTTTCGGGAGCGAACCCGCGATCCTATGGCCTCGATGCCAAGGTCGATCTTGAGGCGCAGGTCGTTACCGAGGCCGAGATCGGTCGTGTGCTCAATGAATGTGAAGTGCCTGAATATGGCCCCGGACGCGAAGTGCTGCATGCGCAGCCGGTCAATTTCGCGCTCGACCATCGTTCGGGCCTGATCGATCCGCGCGGCCAGCTTGGCCAGAGCCTGTCGGTGGACATGCACATGCTTACGGTGGACTCGGCGGCGATCCAGAACCTTGTGCACTGCATACAGCGCTGCGACCTCGAACTCGCGGGTATCGCCAACTCGGCCTATGTGTCGGGGATTTCGGCTTTGGTCGAGGACGAGCAGGAGCTGGGCGCGGCCTGCATCGACATGGGGGGCGGTACGACCTCGATCTCGATCTTCATGAAGAAGCACATGATTTATTCCGATTGCGTGCGCATGGGCGGCGATCACGTGACCGGCGACATTTCGATGGGGTTCGGTCTGCCGATGGCCACGGCTGAGCGGATCAAGACCTTTTGCGGTGGCGTGCATGCCACCGGAGCGGATGATCGGGACCATATCGACGTGGGGGGCGATACCGGCGACTGGGAACATGACCGCCGCACCATCACCCGCGCCGAGCTGATCGGCATCATGCGTCCGCGGGTCGAGGAGATCCTCGAAGAGGTAAGGGCGCGTCTCGACGCTGCCGGGTTCGACCATCTGCCCAGCCAGCAGATCGTTCTGACTGGTGGTGCAAGCCAGGTTATGGGGCTCGATGGGCTAGCCAGCCGCATCCTCGGCCAGCGCGTGCGCCTCGGACGTCCATTGCGTGTCCACGGTCTGCCACAATCGGCCACTGGAGCCGGGTTCTCGTCGGCTGTGGGCCTGAGCCTCTTTGCGGCCCATCCTCAGGACGAATGGTGGGATTTCGAGATCCCTGTTGATCGTTACCCTGCCAAGTCGCTGCGGCGCGCAGTCAGGTGGTTCAAGGACAATTGGTAAAGGCGGCCGGTTGGACGAGAGAAATGAGTGATCCGGCGGAATTCTTGGCACATGCGTTACCACAGGTGGGTGACAGGCTTGAACGATAATGCTACAGGTTGAGTGACGGCCCGAAAGAGGCCGCATCCGGGGCGAGCAGGTCCCCAACACATCAAGTTCCGTTATGCCGCGCTGGGATCGCCAAGCGCGGTCGGATCGTCTTTATGTGTTCAAATGCGCTCGTCCCCTATATCTGGCCAGCTCGGCAAAATTTCGCGGGTTTCCGCCAGAAAATTTCCATATTTTGTTGCATTTTTGCGTTTTTGGCGTGACGCGGGGCATCGGGACGCGTAGTGTTACCCACAGGATAGGCAGAAAAAGCCCCGCAAAGGCGGGCGATAGAACAGGCGGACAGAGCATGACATTAAACCTTTCGATGCCCGGTCAAGATGAGCTGAAGCCCCGGATTACCGTTTTCGGTGTGGGCGGGGCGGGCGGAAACGCCGTGAACAACATGATCGAGAAGATGCTCGACGGGGTTGACTTCGTCGTGGCCAACACCGACGCGCAGGCCTTGCAGCAGAGTCGCGCCGAGAACCGCGTCCAGTTGGGCGTCAAGGTGACCGAAGGCTTGGGCGCAGGTGCGCGGGCCAGCGTGGGCGCCGCTGCCGCCGAAGAAAGCATCGAGCAGATCGTCGATCACCTAGCCGGTGCGCATATGTGTTTCATCACTGCCGGAATGGGCGGCGGAACCGGCACCGGCGCCGCCCCGATCATTGCGCAGGCCGCGCGTGAGTTAGGCGTTCTGACGGTCGGTGTCGTGACCAAGCCGTTCCAATTCGAAGGCGCCAAACGCATGCGCCAGGCCGAAGACGGCGTCGATGCCCTGCAGAAGGTCGTCGACACGCTGATCATCATCCCGAACCAGAACCTGTTCCGCCTCGCCAACGAGAAGACGACCTTTACCGAGGCGTTCTCGATGGCCGACGACGTGTTGTACCAGGGTGTGAAGGGTGTGACCGACCTGATGGTGCGCCCGGGCCTCATCAACCTCGACTTCGCCGATGTAAGGGCCGTGATGGACGAGATGGGCAAGGCCATGATGGGAACCGGCGAGGCCGAGGGCGAAGATCGCGCCATGCAGGCCGCCGAGAAGGCCATCGCCAACCCGCTGCTCGACGAGATCAGCCTGAACGGCGCAAAGGGTGTCCTGATCAACATCACCGGCGGTCACGACCTGACACTGTTCGAACTGGACGAAGCGGCAAACGTGATCCGCGAAAAAGTCGATCCCGAAGCCAACATCATCGTCGGCTCGACGCTGGATACCGGGATGGAAGGTGCGATGCGCGTGTCCGTCGTCGCGACCGGGATCGATGCTTCCGAAAACCAGAACGACATTCCGGTGCCGCGTCGCCCGATGTCGGCCCCGCTCAAGCAGAAAGTGTCTGCCGAAGAGCCGGTCGAAGAAAAGCCCGCGCCGCTTCCACTGACCGAGCCAGCACTGGCGCCCGTCGCTGAAGCGGCCGAAGAGCCGAGCCTCTTCGAAACCATGAATGTCGAGGAAACTGCGGCGCAGGATCTCGGCGAGGACATCTTTGACGACGAACCCGAACTCCTTGACGATGACGGTTTGCCGCCGCCGGCCTACCAGCCGAAAGTAGCCGCGTTCGAGCCGCTTCAGGATTTCGCGGAAACACCAGCCGAAACCTTTGTCGCGCCGCGTGCTCCCGCACCGGGTACACCGTCGCCCGAGGCGATTCAGCGATTGCAGACCGCAGTCCGTAACGCGCCGCGTAGCCAAGGACAAAGCCAGCCAGCCGCCCCCCAGACGCCGCCCGCCCAACCGCAGGTGGGGCAGGAAAAGCCGCGATTTGGCTTCAATCGCCTCATCGACCGGATGACCGGCCATGCAGCTGACACGCCCGCACAGCCGCCGCGCCAACAACCGCAAGTGCGCCCGCAGGACAACACGGCACATGCCCAACCTCAGCATCAGGCAGAGCCGGACCCGGAGCAGGAGCGCATTGAAATCCCCGCCTTCCTGCGGCGTCAAGCCAACTGATAGCGGTCACGAAACAAGGAAAAGGGCCACCCTTTGGTGGCCTTTTTTCGTTTGAAATCAACGGTTCCAACAGGCGTAGGCACGGTTTCGCCCAACTGTTACGAACATGTTTCATTTGGTTGCAAAGTTTGAGTTGAGTGACGAGGGGGGCTCCCTTACCTGAGTGTCAACCCGGTGCTTAAGACATCGGAAACTACTGACAGAGGCTCGTCTTGCAAAGCACGCTCAAATCCCCGGTCACGTTCAAGGGCGTCGGTCTCCATAGCGGGAAACCGGCCACCATGGTTCTGCGCCCGGCGGCAGCCGGACACGGCATCTGGTTCAAGCGGACGGATATCGAGCTTGGCGACGCGCTGATCCCAGCGCTTTATGATGTTGTTGAACAAACGCCGCTTTGCACCCGCTTGGTGAACCGGGCAGGGGTCTCGGTGTCGACAGTCGAACATATAATGGCGGCCCTTGCAGGATGCGGCGTGCACAACGCATTGATCGAGATCGACGGACCCGAAGTTCCGATCATGGATGGTTCGTCGGTGGACTTCGTGCGAGGCATCATGGCGCGCGGAACCCAGCGGCAGGCCGTCCCCGTGCTGGCCTACCAGGTGCTAGAGCCGGTGACGGTCGAACGCGATGGAGCACGCGCCACCCTGCTTCCGTCCGACCGGCTGGAGATCGAGTTTCACATCGATTTCGAGGATGCGGCGATCGGCCGGCAGAGCATGTCCCTCGACATGCGCAACGGAACGTTTGCACGCGAACTCAGCGATAGCCGCACATTCTGTCGGCGTTCGGATGTCGAGGCGATGCACGCCAACGGGCTGGCCCTAGGCGGAACGCTCGAAAACGCGGTGGTTGTCGATGGTGACCAGATTCTGACGCCGGGCGGGTTGCGCCATGCAGACGAAGCGGTTCGACACAAGATGCTTGACGCCTTGGGCGACCTGAACCTCGCCGGCGGGCCGATCCTTGGCCATTACGTTGGCGACAAGGCTGGGCATTCGTTGACCAACGCGCTGCTTCGCAAGCTGTTCGACACGCCAGGTGCGGTGCGCCCGGTTTTGTGCTCGCCGGATCAGACCGCCTGCCTGCCGGGCGAGGGGCTGGTGCGCGCCGAAATTCCGCAAGTCGCCTGATTTTCCGATCTTTGATGTCTTGCCCGTCCGTGATCTGCCACGGGCGGGTTTTCGCTGTCGAAACGGCCCTGTGCAACAGGCTTGCCCGACATGCGCGCAGCAGGTGTTAAAGGCGTTTTGCCCCGGAATTTTATGTGCTAGACCGGGCCACAATCCGGGGGCAAACACACCGGACAAGGCGGACGACAAGGATTAGGCAGGATGAGCGGCATGCGTGCAGGGGCAAGATGGATCAGCGCGATTCTCCTCGTTCTTTTGCTGGCCGCCTGCAGCGGTGGCGGACCGTTCCGTCAGGCTGCCGACCGCACCCAGAACCTTGAAGGGTACACTGCCGAACAGATTTTCGAGCGCGGCGAGTACGAGCTGTCGCAGAACCGTCCGGATGACGCGGCGTGGTACTTCTCCGAAGTTGAGCGGCTTTATCCATATTCGGACTGGGCCAAGCGGGCGCTGATAATGCAGGCCTTCGCCTTTCACAGCGGCAAGGACTATCCCGAAAGCCGTTCGGCGGCGCAGCGTTTCATCGATTTCTACCCGACCGACGAGGACGCGGCCTATGCGCAATACCTCCTTGCCCTCAGCTATTACGATCAGATCGACGAGGTCGGTCGCGACCAGGGCCTGACATTCCAGGCGCTGCAGGCGCTACGCACTGTGATCGAGGTGTATCCCGACAGCGAATACGCGACCTCGGCGATCCTCAAGTTCGACCTTGCCTTCAATCACCTCGCCGCCAAAGAGATGGAGATCGGTCGTTACTACCTGCGGCGACAGCACTACTCTGCCGCGATCAACCGGTTCCGTGTCGTGGTTGAGGATTTTCAGACCACGACCCACACGGCGGAGGCGTTGCACCGCTTGGTCGAGGCCTATCTCTCGCTCGGTCTGGTGAACGAGGCACAGACAGCGGGTGCGATCCTTGGACATAACTATCGATCGTCGGAGTGGTACGAAGCCAGCTACAAGTTGTTGACGGCGCGGGGCCTTGAAGCTCGCGATCTTGGCAACAACTGGCTGAGCCAGATCTATCGCCAGTCGATCAAGGGCCAGTGGCTCTGACGGGCGGAGGTCTGCACGCGGATGCTGCGCGCGCTTGATATTCGGGACATGCTCATCATCGACCGGCTGGAGCTTGGCTTCCAGCCGGGTCTGAACGTGCTGACCGGTGAGACGGGTGCGGGCAAGTCGATCTTGCTGGACAGCCTGGGATTTGTCCTGGGCTGGCGCGGCCGGGCGGAACTGGTCCGACAGGGTGCAGAGCAGGGTGAGGTGGTGGCCGAATTCCTGTTGCCAGAGGCTCATCCCGCCCACGCGGTTCTGGCCGAGGCCGGGTTGCCGGGCGGCGCCGAGCTGATCCTCAGGCGTGTTAACACGGTGGACGGGCGCAAGACCGCCTGGGTCAATGATCGCCGCTGTTCTGGTGAGGTTCTGCGGCAACTTTCCGAGACGCTCGTCGAACTTCACGGCCAGCATGACGATCGTGGCCTTCTGAATCCGCGTGGGCACCGCCTGCTGTTGGACGCCTATGCCGACCATGACGACATGATCGCTGCCACGCGGGCGGCGTGGGGCGACATGTCCCGTGCGCGCAAGACCGTTGCCGCGACCGAGGCCGCGCTGGACGAGATCCGCGCCGAAGAGGAGTTCCTGCGCCACGCGGTGTCGGAACTGGACGCGCTTGACCCGCAACCGGGGGAGGAGGCGGAACTCGACGTTCTTCGCCGCACGATGCAGGGCGCAGAGAAGATCCGGGGCGACGTCGCGCGGGCCTTTGACCTGCTCGGCAGCGATGGGGCCGAGGGCGCGATGGGCGATGCTTTGCGGTGGCTCGAAGGTGTGGCCGACCGCGCAGGTGGGCAGTTGGAAGAGCCACTGGCCGCACTCTCGCGCGCGATGATAGAACTGGGCGAGGCACAAGGCGGGGTCGAGGCATGTCTCAACGGGCTGGAATTCGACCCGTCCGAGTTGGAACGGATCGAAGAGAGGCTTTTTGCCATCAGGGCGCTAGCGCGAAAGCACTCGGTTGCGCCGGATGATCTGGCCGGTCATGCCGACACACTCAGGACCCGGCTTGCCGCACTCGACGCGGGTGACGCCGATCTCGAGGCTCAACGGACGGCATTGAAGACGTCAGAGGCGACTTATGACGCTGCTGCTGCGGCTCTCTCGGAGGCTCGCCGGTCCAGCGCGGGCGCGCTCGACGCGGCCGTGATGGCCGAACTTGCGCCGCTGAAGATGGAGCGCGCGGTGTTCGAGACCAAAATCACTGATGCGGATGCAGGACCGGACGGACGCGATGCCGTGGCCTTTACCGTGGCGACGAACCCCGGCGCGCCTTCGGGCCCGTTGAACAAGATTGCCTCTGGCGGTGAGTTGTCTCGATTCCTGCTGGCCTTGAAGGTCTGTCTTTCCGGTGACGACAGTGGGCGCACGATGATCTTTGACGAGATTGATCGGGGCGTCGGGGGCGCAACCGCTGATGCGGTCGGCCGCCGCCTTGCTGCGCTTGCACAAGGTGGGCAGGTTCTGGTCGTCACCCATTCACCGCAGGTCGCGGCAAAGGCCGCATATCACTGGCGTGTACAGAAACAGGTGTCCGAAGGGCAGACCCTGTCGACGGTGGTGCAGCTGTCGCCCGATGAACGGGTCGACGAGATTGCCCGCATGGTATCGGGTGACACCATCACCGAGGAGGCCCGCGCCGCGGCGCGCGCACTGCTGACGGGTTAAGGCGCCAACGGCACTTTCGCCTGCCATTGCGCTGGCTTACACAAGGGGGGATATCCCGCCACAGGTGGCACGTCCCATGGCCCAGACCACCCGAGCGCTACTGCGCCAGTACCTTACCCAGACCATCGCGGCCCTGCGCGATGGTTGGCGCGTGTTGGTACACAGGGGGCCGAGCCAGATCCAGTTCTGGTTCATCGCGCTTGCCATCGGGATCGCTGCCGGACTTGCGGCGGTTCTGTTCCGCAAGGGTATCACGGCCCTGCAATCCGCTCTTTACCAGACCGAAAACGTTCAGTTCCTGCACAGTTCGGCGCAACTTCTTCCGTGGTACATGATCCTCGTCATTCCGATTGTGGGCGGGTTGGTCGTGGGGATCATCCTGCACGTGATGACCGACGACGGTCGTGTCCGGTCCGTCGCCGACGTGATCGAAGGGGCCGCGCTCACCGACGGGCGGGTCGAGACCAAGCAGGGCATCGCTTCAATGGTGGCCTCGCTTATCACGCTCAGCTCTGGCGGCTCTTCTGGCCGAGAGGGGCCGGTCGTGCACATGGCGGCCGTCATCTCCACCTGGGTTTGTGCCCGGATCAACGCCGACGGCATCACGGGTCGCGATCTATTGGGCTGCGCGGTCGCGGCGGCGGTTTCGGCCAGCTTCAACGCGCCGATCGCCGGAGCGCTCTTTGCACTCGAGGTCGTGCTGCGCCACTTTGCTGTACATGCCTTCGCGCCGATCGTCATCGCCTCGGTCGCGGGAACGGTCATCAACCGGCTGGAGTACGGCGACGTGACCGAGTTCGTGCTGAATACGCCGGGTTCGCTGCAATTCTATGTGGAGTTGCCCGCCTTTCTACTGCTCGGATTGCTCTGCGGGCTTGTCGCGCTCGCGCTTATGCAGGCGATCTTTCTGGCAGAGGATATGGGGTCGCATGTCCAGAACTGGTTGCGCCTGCCGCGCTGGCTGCGCCCGGCGATTTCCGGGGCACTTTTGGGGGGGCTGGCAATCTGGTTTCCGCATATCATCGGCGTCGGGTACGAGACCACGATCCGGGCATTGTCGGGCGACTTGCTGCTGACCTCGGCGATCCTTTTCGCGGTGATCAAGGTCGTCGCGGTCGCCATCACGATGGGTGGGCGTATGGGCGGGGGCGTGTTCTCTCCATCGCTGATGCTGGGCGCGCTGACCGGTCTGGCCTTTGGCTATGTCGCCACGAGCTTGCTGCCAGACGTTTCGGGTACGGCCACGCTCTATGCCTTTGCCGGGATGGGCGCAGTGGCCGCGGCGGTTCTTGGCGCGCCAATCTCGACCACGCTGATCGTGTTCGAACTGACGGGCGACTGGCAGATCGGGCTGGCGGTCATGGTGTCGGTTTCGATGTCCACGGCGCTCGCCTCACGCCTCGTCGACCGGTCATTCTTCCTCACGCAACTCGAGCGTCGTGGCGTTCATTTGGCTGCGGGCCCGCAGGCCTATCTGCTCGCGATGCTGCGTGCCGGTGCCGTGATGCGGCCCTTGGGCGACGCGCGTTGCATGAGCCGGGAGGAATGCGAAGCAATGATTGCCGAGGGGCTCAGCATCCCGGCCAGCGCCACGCTCGAAGCGGCGATGCCGGTGTTCGACAGGGCGGATGTCGCCTGTCTTCCAGTGGTCATCGAAGAGGAAGGGGAGACCGAAAAACCGGTCGGAGCCCTCTACCATGTGGATGCGCTCAAGGCTTATAACCGGGCGCTGGCTGCAACCGCGGCCGAGGAGCATTCGTGACACGCCTTGACCGATGATCCGGCACGCTTACCATCATCTATAGTTTCTCCATGAGGGTTTCGCGATGCTCCGCCCAGCCGTTTTTCTTACCTTGATTGCGTCTCCGGCCGTTGCGGCAGATCCGAGTTTCGACTGTTCGAAAGCCGAAAGCGGTGCCGAAAAGGCCATCTGCGCGTCGGATGCACTGGCCGAACTCGATCTCGAGGTGACGCGGCTTTACAAGCTGGCGGTTGCGACACCTGATATGGGCGATGACCGGTTGAACGAACTCAAGGCGATGCAGCGCGGCTGGATCAAGGGGCGCGATGAATGCTGGAAAAGCGACCTTGGCCTCGAGACCTGCGTCGCCAACGAATACGGGTTTCGCATCATGGATCTGCGTCAAGGATATGCCAATGCCCGCAGCGCGGATGATGACGGGATCAGCATGGGCCCAATGGTCCTGGCCTGTGACGGGCTGGACGCCATGGTGGGCATAACCTTCGTCAACGGCTCTGAGCCGCTAGCCGTGATGCGTTGGCAGGAAAACGCGATCGTCTTGCCGCGCGTGCCATCGGCGTCGGGTGCGAAATACGAAACCGACATGTGGTACGGCGGCCCCTCGTCGCTGTTCACCAAGGGCGACGAGGCGCTCTTTACCCCGCCGGGCGGGGCGGAAGTGACCTGCAAGATCGAGGAAATCGGCTAGAGCAGGAGCCGCATTACAGCTGCTCGACCTGCACGCCGTCGCGTTCGTAGAAAGCCAGGTGATCCTTGATCGCTGCGACCTGTTCCTTTGGATTCTCGTAACTCCAGACCACGTCCTGCGTTACCGAGGATTTGTTGACGATCGAGTAATAGGTCGCATCGCCCTTATGCGGGCAGTGAGAGGTCTTTTCGCTGCGATCGAGAAACGCCATGGCGACATCCTCGCGCGGGAAATAGATCACGGGGTCGTACCCGCCCTCGATGAGTTCCAGCGCACGGGTGCTTTCGCCGATGATGGCTCCGCCCGAGCGGACGACCCATTTGCCTTCCGCTTCGCGGATCGTGATGTGATCGGCCATGCCAATCTCCTTCCCTCGTTCTTTTTCGTTGGCAGCGGCGTTCTGATGGCCGCTGCATGTAACATATGCGTGTCAGATCGGCGCCGTTGCGGCATCCAACCACATCCGGGCCTCCTCGCCCAGACGGGGGGCCAGTTTATCCGCAACGTCACGGTGATACGCGTTGAGCCAGTCGCGCTCTTCGCGGCTGAGCATGTCCACGACCACGAGGCGCCGGTCGATCGGGACATAAGTCAGCGTGCGCCACTGCAACATGGCGCGCTCCGGGTCAGAAGTGCGAAGGGCAGGGGCCTGCTCCACAACAACGAGGTTCTCGAGCCTGATACCAAACGACCCCTCGCGGTAATACCCGGGTTCGTTCGACAGGATCATACCCGGTTCGAGCGGAACATGGCTGACCCGCGACAGGCGCTGTGGCCCTTCGTGAACGTTCAGGTAGGTGCCCACGCCGTGCCCGACACCATGGTTGAAGTCTTGCCCCGCCAGCCAAAGCGGCATGCGCGCTACGCATTCGATGTCGCGCCCGGCAAGGCCCACGGGCCAGCGCAGCATCGACATGGCAATCATGCCCTTGAGGACCCGCGTAAAGCACGCTTTCTCCTCATCGCCTACCGTGCCTACGGGAACGGTTCTCGTGATATCAGTCGTCCCGTCAAGGTACTGCCCGCCGGAATCGAGCACCAGCAGGTGCCCGTCTTCGAGCAAACTGTCGCTCTCCTCGGTCACGCGGTAATGCATGACGGCGCCGTTGGGGCCGGTGCCAGCGATGGTTTCAAAGCTGATATCCTGCAACGAGTTGTCCCGCCTGCGGGCGTCCTCCAACCGTGTCACCACCTGTGTTTCCGTCACCGTGCCGGGCGCCTGGGAATCCAGCCAGTACAACAGGTCAACCATGGCCACCGCGTCACGCAGGTGGGCCTCGGCCGTGCCGGCAATCTCTGCCGCGTTCTTGCGGGCCTTGGGCAGGGCGCACGGATCTGCGCCTTCGGCAAGGCGATCGGCCAATACATCTGCCACGATTTGCGGAACGCTTGCCGGATCGACGCGCACGGGACCGGTCAGCGTGTCGAGGGCGCCGAGGAAGGTTTCAGGCGGGTGCGCCACAACGCGTTCGCCCAGATGCTCGCCCAACCCGTCGATCTTGCGCGGATCCATGTAGAGATCAACCCGCCCGTCATCGTGCAGCACGGCAAAGCCCTGCGCGAGAGGGTTGCGGGGGATGTCCGCGCCACGGATGTTCAACAGCCACATGATCGAGTCGGGCATTGTGATCACGGCCGCCCGATGACCTGATTTGAGCAGCTCGGCGGCCAGACGGTCGCATTTGCTTTCGGCGCTTTCGCCCGCGAATTCCATCGGATGGGGGCGGGCCGGTTCGGCTGGCGGGGCCGGTTGATCCGTCCAGACCCGGTCAACAAGGTTCGGACTGCGCACCAGCGAGATGCCGGTGCCCTTCAGCGCTTTTTCCGCCGCACGGATTTCGCCCAGAGTGTGTAGCCACGGATCGAACCCTACGCGCCCACCCTGCGGCAGTTTCTCCTTCAGCCAGTCGGTCAGGGTGATATCGGGCCAAGGCACCGGCGTGAAGTGTTCGGCCACCTGGCGCTTGACCTGGGTGCGATAACGACCGTCGATGAAAACGCCGGCCACGTCGGGCAGTACGGCGCAGAACCCCGCCGATCCGGTGAATCCGGTTAGCCAGGAAAGACGCTCGTCGCGGGGCGCCACGTATTCGCCCTGGTGGGCATCCGCGCGCGGCACGAGAAAGCCGTCAAGGTTCTCGACCGTCATCTCCTCGCGCAGCGCGGCCAGCCGCGGCGGGCCCTGTTCGGGGCGGGCTGTGACGGCAAAGCTCTGAAACATCTTCATCTCCTTCTGGCGCGCGCAACAGAACCGCACTCGGGGGCCGGGCGCAACCCCTGTCGCCAAGGGCGACGACCGTGACGGCGTTTCGTGCTACGATGACGGCGAGCAACGGAGGGCTGCCGGATGACCGAGGATTTTGCCGCGCTTGAGAAGCGAGAATGGTCTGACCCGGACGTGGCGCAGAATTACGCCAAGGCCTTTGCGCGTGCCTCGGACATGGCGGTGCCTGTCCTTGTGCATGAATGTGGAGCGCAGACTGGCCGCAAGATACTCGACCTTTGCTGCGGGCAGGGAAACGTCACGGCGGGCTTGCTGGCCACGGGGGCGGAAGTGACCGCCTTGGATTTCTCACCCGCGATGTTGCATATGGCCCGCAAGGCAGCACCCGCAGCCCAATTCATCGAAGGCAATGCAATGGCGACCGGCCTGCCAGATGAGTCCTTCGACGGGGTCACCATCGGGTTCGGAATGCCGCACCTGCCCGACCCGCCGGCTGCGATGGCCGAGGCGGCGCGGCTGACGCAGCCGGGCGGGCGTTTTGCCTATTCCGTCTGGTCAGGGGAGGAGCCGACCAGCGCCTTGGCGATTGTTTTTGGCGCGATCGCGCAGCACGGAGATCCGTCCATCGCCCTGCCGCCCGGACCCGGGGCAACGGATTTCGCGGACCCTGACCGTGCCTTCCCGGCACTTCAGGCTGCCGGATTCGTTGAACCACGTCTGACCCGGGTCGACAGCTATTGGCAGGCAGACCGCGCCGACGCGCCATATGAGTTCTTTTTCAAAGGCACCGCCCGTGGCGGGGCGCTTCTGCGGCCGCAGCCCCCTGATCGGGCCAAGGCCATCCGCACGGCCGTTTCCGAGGCCATAATCGCCGCGCATGGATCAGGCCCGAACTGGACGATCCCCATTCCGTCAGTCGTGATTTCAGCGACCCGAACCTGATCGGCTCGGTTTTTCGTGGCGTCGCGGCACCCCTTGTTCCGAATGCGTCAGCGTGGATCAACCGGCGCGTTTGACCGACTTGATTCCCATGAGCCGGGCACGCGCACGCGGGTCGCTGTCGAAGAGCGCCGCCAGTTGCTCGGTCATCGCGCCTGCGAGCTGCTCGACATCGGTAATCGTAACCGCGCGGTCGTAGTACCGGGTCACGTCATGGCCGATGCCGATGGCAAGAAGCTCTACCTGCTTGCGCCGCTCGACCATCGCGATCACGTCGCGCAGATGCTTTTCGAGGTAATTGGCCGGATTAACGCTCAGCGTGGAATCGTCCACTGGCGCACCGTCGGAGATGACCATCAGGATCTTGCGCTGCTCGCGCCGCGCGATCATCCGGCGATGCGCCCATTCCAGCGCCTCGCCGTCGATATTTTCCTTCAGCAACCCTTCCTTCATCATCAGGCCGAGGTTGGGTCGGGCGCGGCGCCACGGGGCGTCGGCGCTCTTGTAGACGATATGCCGGAGATCGTTCAGGCGGCCGGGTTGTTGCGGGCGGCCCTCGTTCAGCCACGCTTCGCGCGCTTGGCCACCTTTCCATGCACGGGTGGTAAAGCCGAGGATCTCGACCTTCACGTCGCAGCGTTCGAGCGTACGGGCCAGAACATCCGCACAGATCGCCGCGATAGAGATCGGGCGACCCCGCATCGAACCGGAGTTGTCCAGAAGCAGCGTCACGACCGTGTCACGGAACTCCATGTCCTTTTCGACCTTGAAGGAGAGCGGCGTGGTCGGGTTGGCCACGACGCGCGCCAGCCGACCGGCGTCCAGCACGCCCTCTTCCTTGTCGAACTCCCAAGACCGGTTCTGTTGCGCCTGCAGCCGGCGCTGCAGTTTGTTGGCCAGCCGCCCGACAGCGCCCTTCAGTGGCTCGAGCTGCTGATCGAGGTAGGCGCGCAGCCGCTCCAGTTCTTGCGGTTCTGCCAGTTCCTCGGCGGCGATCTCCTCGTCATGCGTGTCGAGGAAAACCTTGTAGTTCGGATCGGCCTCGGAGGCGGGCGGCGGCGGGGGAGGCTCCAGCGGCGCTTCGCCATCCGGCATCTCGACCTCTTCGGAAACCTCATCATCGGCCATCTCGTCCATCGAGACCTGGGCCTGGCTTTCGTCCTGCTGCTGTTCCTGGCTTTGTTCCGGGTCGGCGTCGGCGTCCTGCTCGTCCTGGTCGTCCTGACCCGTGCTGTCGGGATCGGGCTCCTCGTCAGCGTCGTCCTCGGCCTCGTCCTCCTGGTCTTCGTCCAGTTGGTCCGGGTCGTCGCCTAGCTGATCGCCGTATCCCAGATCGGTGATGACCTGGCGCGCGAACTTGGCGAATTCGGTCTGGTCCGACAGGATGTCCTGCAGGTTCTCCAGCGTTCCGCCGGCCTGTTCCTCGATAAAGCCACGCCACAGATCCATCACGTTGGCAGCGCCCGGCGGCAAATCGCGACCTGTGGCCAGATGGCGGATCAGATACCCTGCCGCGACCGGCAAGGGCGCCTCCGAGGCTTCTTTGACCTGATCGTAGCCGCGCCGGATCGCTTCATGCCTGATCTTAACATCGATATTCGATGCGGTTCCCGGCATGTCGCGCGCGCCCATCGCCTCGCAACGCGCGGTTTCCATGGCTTCATAAAGGTCGCGCGCCATGTCTCCGGGGGGTGAATACCGCGCATGTACCGCGTCATCGTGATAGCGGCGGTGCAGGGCCAGCGCGTCGGCCGTGCCGCGGGCCAGCAACACCTCGTCACGTGTCATGCGGCGCGATACCTGCGGCAGGCGCATCGAGTCGCCCGAAAGCCCGGCGGGGTCGACCGTGTAGCTGACGTTCAGCTCAGAGTCTTCGGCCATCACCTTGGTGGCCTCGGCCAATGCCTTCTTGAACGGATCGGCGGGATTGTCGGAGGATTTGCTCATTGCGTCCTGCACTCGTCTGTCTTGTCTGGCAACCTAGACCTGTCGCAGGGGGATGACCAGTGGGGCGGGCCGGATTCGGGTCAGGTGCCGCGCGATACGTCCCCCAATCGAACCTCGCCCACGGCAAGGCGGGCAAGCAGGTCCACATGCACGTCGAGGGCATCGACAACACGGTATCCCGGATCTTGCCCGTCGAAAGCAAGGTTGAGGTCGGTTCCTGCCAGGACGACCGCCTCCGCGCCGAGGTCCGAAACCATTCGCTGGCCGGCCTCGATGAAAAGGGTGCGTTGTTCGGGGCTGCAATACCCGGCAACCGCCATGTCCTGGTAGGTCTGGCCGAGGTGTTCGATTTCTTCTTCCAGGGCTAGGGCCCGTGTCTGTTTCAATTGACCGTAAAGCTTTGTGCGCATCACCACGCGCGTCCCAAGGAGGCCGACGGTCGTCAGTTTTTCGGATACGAAGAAGTCATCGAGCGGCTCGACGGCGGAAACGAGGGGCAGGGCAGAGATCGGTATTGTCTCCTCGAAACAGAAGTGACCGCCGAGAGAGGTGATCGCGGCGCAATCCGCGCCCGCATCTTTCAGCCGTTGGATCAGGCCTGCATAGATTTCTGCCTGGTTTGCACGGTCATCTGCAAGATTGTTGCGGATGAGTTCGCGCACATCCGCGTGCACGATTGTTATCTCGGTGCGCATGTTGCGGGCCTCGATAGCCGCGACAAGCCGCTGATAATAAACAAGCGTCGCGGCAACGCCGATCCCGCCGATCAATCCGATATGCATGTGCTGCTCCGTTCGGGGACACGGCGGGCTTGATGGAGCGCGCTGCGGCCGCTGTCAACGTGATGGAATCACAGGATCACGGACCGGCAATCGGAGATCCGCTGTTCAACCGCCTCACGTGACAAGGCTGCGCGGCGTTCATCGAAGCTGTAGTCCGATGCCGCGAGCAGACTGGCGATTTCCGACCAGCCCCGATTGCGCCAATGGCGTGGCAGATCTTCGGGTACGCCCTCCTCCAAGGCCTCGGGCAGTACCGTGTCGAGAAGAAGCGAAAACATCGCGCTCAACTCTTCGGTCTCTCCGGCATTGGCATTTCTATGCGCCCGCTGCCGTGTTGCCAGTGCCGCTAGGCGTCCTGAACATGTTGCGAACAGCTCAGCCCGTTCAAACGAACGCGCAGGCAATGCAAAGGCAGTCGAAGCCGCGATAATCAGGGCCACACCGCCTAGGAAGGGGGGTATTCGTGCCATCATGTAACAAGATTATGACGATATCGCTTAGAGTCAATTAGTATATACAAAAGATAGCGTTTCGGCGGTTGCGCCGATGCGTGCCTGCAACGGCCGGCGCAAAGAAAAAAGGCGCCCGAGGAGGCGCCCTTGGTCTCACAATTTTTAATCAGCTGTCATCCGAGGCTGACATTCGCCGCGCTCTCAGGCAGTTCCTCGTCGAAACAGCGCTGATAGAACTCGGCAACGGTCTGGCGCTCCAGTTCATCGCACTTGTTGAGGAAGCTCAAACGGAAGGCATATCCAACGTCACGGAAAATCTCGGCGTTCTGGGCCCAGTTGATGACCGTCCGCGGGCTCATCACCGTGGACAGGTCGCCGGACATGAAGGCCGTGCGGGTCAGGTCGGCCACGGTAACCATCTGGCTGACCGTTTTGCGCCCCTGTGCGGTGTTGTAATGCGGTGCTTTCGACAATACGATCATCGTCTCGGCATCATGCGACAGGTAGTTCAGCGTCGCCACCAGCGACCACCGGTCCATTTGCGCCTGGTTGATCTGCTGCACACCGTGGTAAAGACCCGTCGTATCGCCCAGGCCAACCGTATTCGCCGTCGCGAACAGGCGGAAGCAGGGGTTGGGCGTAATGATCTCGTTCTGGTCGAGCAGGGTCAGCTTGCCGTCATGTTCCAGAACGCGCTGGATCACGAACATGACGTCGGCACGGCCCGCATCGTACTCGTCGAAGACGATCGCCACCGGGTTGCGCAAGGCCCACGGCAAGATTCCCTCGTGAAATTCAGTGACCTGCTTGCCGTCGCGCAACTTGATCGCATCCTTGCCGATCAGGTCAATCCGGCTGATATGACTGTCGAGGTTCACGCGCACGGCGGGCCAGTTCAGACGCGCCGCAACCTGTTCGATATGGGTCGATTTCCCGGTCCCGTGGTAGCCTTGGATCATCACCCGGCGATTGTGGGTGAAGCCTGCGAGAATCGCCAATGTGGTGTCGTGGTCGAACTTGTACGTGTGGTCGATTTCAGGCACGCGGTCGCTGCGCTCGGCGAACCCTTTCACGTGCATGTCCGAATCGATGCCGAACACCTCGCGGACGGAGATCTCTTCGGTGGGTTTTGCCTTCATGTCGATCGCGCCGTCAGCCATGCCTGGTGTCCTTGTCCTCTTGCCCGTTCGCGGGCCACAGCCCGGGGTGGGATGCACCATAATGCGGACAAGGGCAAGGGCAAGGGGCCGCACGGTCCGATATCGAACCGAGGGGCCGGGCGGTCCCGCGCGGAATTATGACCGCAGTTCTGAGCGCAGGCGGCGCAGGCTGCGCTCGTCCACGAAGCGGGGCGTGCTCGCCATGTAGTCGCGAAAGGCCTGTCCATAGCCCTCGGCAAGCCAGCGCTCCTCGTTCAACACGAACAGGAAATAGAGCAGGAACAGGATCCCGGCGAGCATCAGCGTCGTCCAGGACCCCGAAGCGATACCAAGCCCGACGGTTGCCAGCACCGACGTGACATATTGCGGATTGCGCGAATAGGCATACATGCCGCCGGTCACCAGACCGTCCGCCTCGCAATAGGTATTGTCGAGGCCCAGCAACCTGTATCCCCATAGCGTTATCCCGAAGGCCAGCACCATGACGGGCACACCGATCGCGTAGCGCAGCCAGTGGCCCCAACCATTCACGCTTACCTCCAGCAGGGCGAAGACGACCGTCGCCCCGCAGAACGCGCGAAAGAGACCAAAGGCAAGCTGGTGACGCCAGCCCGAGGCCGAGGGCCAGAAGCCAAAGCTTTGCCGGCGAAGGTTCCAGGCCAGCAATCCGCCCAGCAAAAGCGCGGCGCAAAGAGCGAGGGCAAGGGTGGCGGAATGGGTATGTATCAGGGGCATGGTCGTGCTCCTTGCCTGTCATTGAACCGAATAGCCGACCGCGCTCCGCACGGCACGCCCCAGCGCTAACAGGTGAATGTAACGAACACGCTTCGACCGTGGGCGACGGTGACAAGGCCGCCGATCGGCGTGTAAGCTTTGCTTGGGGAGGCGCTCATGGAACGAAAACTGGCCGCAATCCTTGCCGCGGACGTGGTTGGCTTTGCCGGACTTGTCGCACAGGAGGAAACGGCGACACTGGAACGTGTTGAACGCCTACGCCACGATGTCATCGGCATGCAGGTCGGTGCCCATCGGGGGCGGGTGTTCAAGGCGATGGGCGACGGGTTTCTCGCCGAGTTCTCGTCAACCCTCGAAGCCGTCCGCTGCGCCGTCGCCATCCAGCGAACTCTCGCACTCCAATCCGCGCGGGGCGCAGAACCGCAACTGCGCGTGCGGATCGGCGTTTCGCTCGACGATGTGGTGGTGCAGGGCGACGATCTGCTGGGCACCGGTGTGGCAAATGCAGTGCGCCTGCAATCCATGGCGGATCCCGGTGGGCTGGCCCTGTCAGCCGAAGTCATGTCGCATGTGCGCGGCCGGATGGATCTAGAGATGGTCGATTGCGGCCACAAAAAGGTCAAGGAAACCGATGCGCCGCTGCACGTCTACAAAAGCGGCAGGTCCGAAGGGGCGGCCAGTGCGGGCCTGTTCGATTTCGATCCGGGTGCACTCAAGGCGCTTGTGGTGACCGGCGGCTGCCTTTGCGGCAAGATCCGGTACGAGATCGACATGCCCGCGATTAGTTCCGGCTATTGTCACTGTCGCTTTTGCCAACGCTTCACCGGTTCCGCGATGAGCGTCTGGACAGCTTTCCCGTCTGCCGGCCTTCACCTCGTTAAGGGAGAGCCGCGCTTCTTCGCCTCTTCGCCGATTGCCGAAAGAGGTTTTTGTCCGGATTGCGGAGCTGCCCTGTTTTACCGGTTGGTGCGCCCACAGCCCGCAGCATATGTCGTGGTGTTCAAGGGCTCGCTGGATGCGCCCGAGCAAAACGCCCCCTCTGCGCATAGCGGTGTGGAAAGCCGGATGCCGTGGCTGGAAATCCTTGATGATCTGCCGCGCACGACATGCGCCGAATCGCGGGTTTTGCAAGAAGCCTGGGGATCGGTCGGGTTGAAGGATCCGCAGGAGTGGGGGCCGGGGGTCAAGCCGTCGGCGCCCTTCTGAGCATTACTTGAAGTTGCGGCTGTCCTTGATCTGATCCCAGGCCCAGACGACTTCCTGCAACTGTTCTTCCTGGCTGCGGTCGCCACCGTTCATGTCGGGATGCAGCACCTTGATCAGTTTTTTGTACGCCTTGCGCACCTCGGCCTTGGTCCAGTTGTCCTTGGCTTCGAGGATTTCGATCGCGCGTCGTTCGGTCGGCGGCAGGCGGCGCCCGCCACCATTGGCCGAGCGGCCGGGGTTCTTCGTGGCATTCTGACCCAGAACCTGGTGCGGATCCTCGATGCCCAGACGCGCCCATGCGCGCGCCTCGGGGTCGCCCAATGGCTTGGTCTGGCGCTCCCAGACCTTGTCCTTGGACATCTGGGCGTTCATTTCCGCCTCGGTGGTGCCTTCGAAGAAGTTCCACTGGTTGTTGTACTCGCGCACATGCTGCTGGCAGAACCAGTAGAATTCGTCCAGCACATCGGGCGCCTTTGGCGCGCGGTACTTGCCCGGTTGCTCGCAACCCGGGTGATCGCAGATTCGGGTCGAGGTTTCGGATGCGCCCGACATGCCACGACGCCCGCGAGGGTTCTTCTTCTTGGCAGAGGAGACGGACATATCGAACCCGAACGGGTCTGGTTTTGCCATGGCACTCATCCTTGCGGAACTTGCTTTTCGACTCGGAGGCAGCAGTTTAGTCTACCGGGCCGAAGATAGAAGAGGGGCGGCGAAGATTTTTCCCGCCCGTTACCACGGGGGCAGGATCATGGGCATCACCGAAGAGATAAAGAACAGGCTGGCGGCAGCTTTCGCGCCAAGCGAACTGGACGTCGTGGACGACAGCGAGCGTCACAGGGGACACGCGGGGTATGTAGAGGGCGGTGAAAGCCATTTCAACGTGCGCATCCGATCGGCCGCTTTCGAGGGGAAATCGCGGCTGGAGCGACACCGCGCTGTCCATGCCGCGCTGGGCGATATCGTGCCTCGGATCCACGCGCTGGCGCTGGACATCGACACATGACGCGTACGGCCGGTCAGTCTCTTGGCCGGTCCTCCGCCTCTTCCTTCTCCGCTTCCTGCTCGTGCTCTTCGCCGGACTTGTTCGACGCGACGACACGCAGGGGCGGTTCGTCGGCATCTTCATGGATATGTTTCGGCGCCTCGAACGCCGCGGGGCCAGGCACCGGGCGCAACCCGGGAATGGCGGGGCGATCCTGCGCCGGGTCCGGGGCAGGCGCCGGAACGGCCGGCTCATCCTCGGATGCAATCGGTTGCGCAGCCTCCACGTCTTGCGGCCGGCGGAACACCAGTACATTGCGCCAGTTGACGACCGAACCCGTAAGGCCGGACCGCTCGTCGCTGGGCAAGAGTTCGGCGCGCTGAAACTCCCAGCCCGCTGCTCCCATCTCGTTCAAGAGTTGCTCGACGGTCAACGCGAACCGCCCCTCCGGCGTTTTCACGGTTTTGGCCTTGGTGCCCTTGGTGGGCGCGGGAACGACCTTGTACTCATACCGGATCATGCGGTGCCTCTCTGCTCTGTCGCGCCGCATATAACCGTTGAGCGGGCAGCTTGGCCAGAGCCGCCCGGCGGAACCTCGCAAGATCGGCGCGCATTTGCGGGCCGCGAGGCAATGGGAAAGCCCGCTTGCGGCCCGTGGGCGAGTTTCCTAACGTCGCCCCAACCTTTCAGCAGGAGCGAGAACGCATGCGCGACGCGGCCCCCACAACCGTCTACCTCAAGGATTACACCCCGTTCGGATACCTTGTGGACAGCGTTTCGCTGACCTTCGATCTTGTGCCGAACGCAACGCGTGTCACGGCGCGGATCGCGTTTCGGCCAAACCCCGAGGCGCAAGACCGAACCTTTTTTCTTCATGGCGAGGGGTTGAAGCTGATCGGCGCGCAGATCGACGGGCAGGATGTCAAACCGGAACTGACCGACCAGGGACTGACCTGCGACGTACCGGATGGTCCGTTCCTTTGGGAATCCGAGGTCGAGATCGACCCGGCCAACAACACGGCCTTAGAAGGGCTTTACATGTCAAACGGCATGTATTGCACGCAATGCGAGGCAGAAGGGTTCCGCAAGATCACGTTCTATCCGGACCGGCCCGATGTGATGAGCACCTTTACCGTGCGTATCTACGGCGATCTTCCGGTAATGCTGTCCAACGGCAACCCGAGCGACAGCGGAGATGGCTGGGTCGAATGGACCGACCCCTGGCCCAAACCCGCCTATCTGTTCGCGTTGGTCGCGGGCGATCTGGTGGCCCATTCCGACCGTTTCACCACCGCGTCGGGTCAGGAGGTTGACCTCAACCTCTGGGTCCGTCCGGGGGACGAACACAAATGCGCATTCGGGATGGAAGCACTGAAGAAATCGATGCGCTGGGATGAGGAAGTCTATGGCCGCGAATACGATCTGGACGTGTTCAATATCGTTGCAGTCGACGATTTCAACATGGGCGCGATGGAGAACAAGGGCCTGAACA
This sequence comes from Lutimaribacter marinistellae, assembly GCF_042648365.1. Classification (NCBI taxonomy): domain Bacteria; kingdom Pseudomonadati; phylum Pseudomonadota; class Alphaproteobacteria; order Rhodobacterales; family Roseobacteraceae; genus Lutimaribacter; species Lutimaribacter marinistellae. Next base: position 210,790 of record NZ_JBHRXI010000017.1, read on the forward strand.
TCTTCAACTCGGCCGCTGTTCTGGCCAGCCCGGACACCTCGACCGACGGTAACTTCGAGCGGATCGAGGCGATCATCGCGCACGAGTATTTTCACAACTGGACCGGCAATCGCATCACCTGCCGCGATTGGTTCCAACTCTGCCTCAAGGAAGGGTTGACCGTCTTTCGCGACAGCCAGTTCACCTCGGACCTGCGCTCTGCTCCGGTAAAGCGGATCAGCGACGTGATCGACCTGCGTGCGCGCCAGTTCCCCGAGGATAACGGCCCGCTGGCGCATCCGGTGCGGCCTGAAAGCTTTCAGGAAATCAACAATTTCTACACCGCTACCGTCTATGAGAAGGGCGCCGAGGTCATCGGGATGCTCAAGCGTCTGGTCGGTGATGCCGCCTATGCCGAGGCGCTCGATCTCTATTTCGCCCGCCATGACGGGCAGGCCTGCACGATCGAGGACTGGCTCAAGGTGTTCGAGGATGTGACAGGCCGGGATCTGGCGCAGTTCAAGCGGTGGTACAGCCAGGCCGGCACGCCACGTGTCGCCGTCGAAGAGCGCTGGGCGGAAGGCACATATACCTTGACCCTGACGCAAAGCACGCCGCCCACGCCGGATCAGCCCGACAAGGCACCACAGGTGATCCCGGTCGCAGTGGGTCTGCTGGGACCCAACGGGGACGAGGTGCGCGAGACGCAGCTGCTCGAACTCACCGAAGAGCGGCAAAGCTTCACCTTCGAGGGGCTCGCCGCGAAACCTGTCCCGTCGATCCTGCGCGGCTTCTCCGCGCCGGTCATCCTTGACCGCGAAACCACGACCGAAGAGCGCGCGTTCCTGCTCGCCCATGACACCGACCCGTTCAACAGGTGGGAAGCGGGCCGCGCCTTGGCACAGCATACGCTGCTTGACATGATCGTAAACGGGACGCCGCCCGAACCGGCCTATCTCGACGGCATCCAGTCGGTACTGCGCGACGAAGCGCTCGACCCGGCATACCGCGCGCTGATGCTGGGTCTACCCGGCCAGTCGGAACTTGCCGCTACCTTGCACGAGCGTGGCCATACACCTGATCCCATGGCCATCTGGCAAGCGGTCGAAACGCTGCGCCAGACCATGGCCGAACATCTGCAAGACCTGCTGCCGCGCCTTCATGCCGAAGCGCAGGTCGACGCGCCTTATCGACCCGATGCCGAACAATCGGGCAAGCGGGCGTTGGGCAGTGCGGTTCTCGGCCTTATCAACCGCATCGACGGGGGCGTTCTGGCAGCCGAGGAGTATGGCAAGGCCGATAACATGACCCTCCAACTCTCAGCGCTCGGCGCGTTGATCCGCGCGGGAAAGGGAGCAGGGCAACTGGCCGCGTTTTACGATCAGTGGAAAGACGATCGGCTGGTCATCGACAAGTGGTTCGGATTGCAGGTCTCTCTGGCCGAGCCTGCGGATACGGTAAAGGTGGCTGTACACCTTACCCGGCACGACGATTTCAACTGGAAGAACCCCAACCGATTCCGCGCTGTTCTGGGTGCTCTCGCCATGAACCATGCCGGCTTCCACCATGAAAGCGGTGCGGGATACAGCCTGCTGGCGGATTGGCTGCTGCGGCTTGATCCGGTCAACCCGCAGACCACGGCCCGGATGTGCGCCCCGTTCCAGACATGGAAACGCTACGATGCCAAGCGTCAGGAGATGATAGCGGAACAGCTTGACAGGATCGCCGCGGCGCCGGGTCTGTCGCGCGACACGACCGAGATGATTTCGCGCATCCGGGGGGCCTGAGCGATGCGCCGGGTTCTGCTCATCACCGGAGCAAGCGCCGGGATCGGTGCCGCAACAGCGCGGCTGGCGGCTGCGCGCGGCTGGGATCTCGCGCTGAATTACCGCACGGACCGCGCCGGGGCAGAAGCGGTTGCGCAAGCCGCCGAAGAGGCCGGCGCGCGGACGGTCCTGTGTCCCGGTGATGTCGCGGACCCCGCACAGATCGAACAGATCTTCGGTGTGATCGATGCAGGTTTTGACCGTCTCGACGGGCTGGTGAACAATGCCGGCATCGTCGACATGACGGCCAGCGTCACGGATCTGACCCATGACAGGTTGCGACGGATGTTCGACGTGAACGTGATCGGCGCGATCCTTGTCGCCAAGGAGGCCGTGCAGCGCATGCTGGCATCCGGGCAAGGGGGCAGCATCGTCAACATCTCGTCCGCGGCCGCACGACTTGGTTCAGCGAACCAGTATGTCGACTATGCCGCCAGCAAGGCGGCGATCGACACCTTTACCAAGGGGCTAGCCGACGAGGTTGCCGCGCGTAACATCCGGGTCAACGCGATCCGGCCGGGGCTGATCGAAACCGAAATCCACGCCAAGGGTGGGGAGCCCGACAGGCTGCACCGCCTGACTCCGAACGTTCCGATGAGGCGCGCAGGTACCGCCGACGAGGTCGCTCGCGCCATTCTGTACCTGCTGTCCGACGAAGCCTCTTACGTGACGGGCACGACGCTCGACGTGACCGGCGGGCGCTGATGGAGCCCTTGCGGTACACACGCCGCAACCGGTCGCCGCGCAACGTCGCCGTGGTCATTCTGTGGCTGGCCGGTCTGGGCGCGCTTGGTCTGTTCTTTGGTGCGGCATGGTGGTTGCTTGGCCTTTTGGCCGTGCCTGTCTTGCCGCTTGTCTGGGATATCTGGGCGGACACGGCGGCCGGTCTAGAATTGGACGACGCCGGACTACACTGGTTCAGTGGGCGGCGCCAAGGTACCGTCGGCCTGTCCGAAATCCAGCGCCTGCGATTTGACACGCGCTGGGATTTCTCGGTGCGCGTGACACTGATCCTGACCGGCGACAAACGCGTGCGGCTGCCGCAAGAGGCGACGCCGCCGCACCGGGCGTTCGAAGCCGCGCTTCAGGCGCGCGGTCTTGACGTCGAAAGGCACCATTTCACCGTCTTCTAAGCGGCTCTTTGCCGAACGCGGCGGTCCCGCCCGGTTTTGCCCCGAAAATGGGCCCGGAGCATCCAAAGCGCGTCACGATAGCGCCCAAATGGCAAGGCAGGTTCATGGCAGCCCCAGAGTCGAAAAGGTCTGCGACACCAACATGTTGAAAACGCCTCGCCGGATATTCGATACAGTACGCGGCAAGCTGCGGTCATCCCCTGCCATGCAGGCGTGTCCCGCCCGGGCAGACCTGCGCCGGCTCGAAGATCACCTTTCGATCCCGACCGCCGGCGAAAGCGCTGATGACGTGGCATGCGACGCGGCCATCGCAAGGGGGCAGTTCCTTGCCCGGCAAGACCGGTGGGAGGAGCTTTCGCACGCTTTGCAAGCTGCTGACTCCACGCGGGAAAAGACGCCAGGAGGCACGCCGGTCGCGGACTTGCTGGCTTATGGTGCGCGGGCAGACGTGGTGCGCGCCTCGGAACAGGGCATCGCCGAGGGGCTTCCAGCCAACAGTGCCCCCTTGATCGGTGGGATCCTGTCCTTTGAACGGATACGCGAAGGGCACCGGACAGACCCGATGATCGCTCTGGTTATTGCGCTGGCGCATATCGATATCGCCTGGGCCTGGCGAGGCAATGGGTGGGACACGATCCTGCCGCCGCTCAACCGCGCCAGAAGCTCGGCACATTTCGACCGCGCGGCCGATCTCCTAGCCCCGCACCACGCGGCAGCCGATCATAGTCCGATCCTTGCTGCTGCGCGATGTGCGCTCCATTCGGGCCGGCGCCTGCCCTCGGCAGGTTTGGCGGATGCTTATGAAAAACTGATCGACCTCGACCCAGAAAACCCGCGTCCGATGCGCTCGCTGGGAAGTCATATGCTGCCACAATGGTTCGGCAATCATGCCAGGCTCGAGCTCGAGGCTCGCCGCACTGCGGCGCGTACCCAGGCGTCATGGGGGGCGGGAGGATACACATGGGTTTGTTTCGACGCCATCGCACAGGATGATGGCGCCTGCGCACAAGTGGATGTGGATTACTTCACCGACGGGCTTCAGGACATCGTTCGCAGGCGGCCCGACCAGCTGACCATCAACCGGCTGGCCGCCTATTGCGCCGTGACCCTGCGCGCGGGAATGGGGCTGGATGAAAAAGCCGATCTCGCCCGAGCCAGGATCTGCGATGCCGCACGCTGGCTTATTCGCGAACACGTAAGCGTTCTGCACCCCTTGATCTGGGCACACGCCGCCGAAGGGTTTGACAACAACCTCGTCGTGACCTCGCCTCGCCGGTTCGCGGCTCGCGGTCGCGCTGATGCCATCCAGGCCATTGCCGAACAATTCCGTGAAGAAATCCGTGAAGGTTTCCGCGTGACATTCACCGAAGACGGTCCGCAGTTCGACCCGACCTGACGGATCGGCAAGGGCTCCCGCCCCTTTGATCCGCATCTGCGATGCGCAGCAAAGCGTTGGGCCGGGCCGCGCGCCTGCGGCGCACGGCGGTCGGAGCAGGGCGATCGGTGTTCGTTCTCTCACCCGCGCCGCGCGCTGCGCGGCGCCCGGCCCAACGATCGGGTACGCATCGCAGATGC
>NZ_JBHRXI010000017.1:215343-392480 GCF_042648365.1 Lutimaribacter marinistellae
CAGATGCGGGCGCTATCGGCGGGAGCCTTCCCTCTGACTGCATTGCCCCTTGCTCTTGGTCCGTGCGCTGCCTAGAACGCGGGTCGAACTCAAGCGAAGAGACGCGAGATGCTGGACCTGACCTACGAGACCCCGAAACCCAGAACGATCGCCGGTGCCAAGCACGATTGGGAGCTTGTGATCGGGATGGAAGTGCATGCTCAGGTCAGCTCCAACGCCAAGCTGTTTTCCGGCGCGTCAACGCAGTTCGGCGCCGAACCCAATTCCAACGTGTCCTTCGTCGATGCGGCGATGCCGGGAATGTTGCCTGTCATCAACGAGTTCTGCGTTGAACAAGCCGTGAGGACAGGTCTTGGCCTGAAGGCCGAGATCAACCTGAAATCGGCCTTTGATCGTAAGAACTATTTCTATCCCGATCTGCCGCAGGGGTACCAGATTTCCCAGCTTTATCAACCGATTGTGGGCGAAGGTGAAGCCCTGGTCGAGCTTGGAGACGGCACCGCGCGACGGGTGCGGATCGAGCGGATCCATATGGAGCAGGATGCGGGCAAGTCGATCCACGACATGGACCCGCACATGTCCTTTGTAGATCTCAACCGAACAGGCGTCTGCCTGATGGAGATCGTGAGTCGGCCGGACATAAGAAGTCCTGAAGAAGCAGCGGCTTACATCGCGAAGCTGCGGCAGATCATGCGCTATCTCGGTACCTGTGACGGCAACATGCAGAACGGCAACTTGCGCGCTGACGTGAACGTGTCGATCTGCCTGCCGGGTGCGTATGAGAAGTACATGGAAACGCAGGATTTCTCCCATCTCGGGACGCGCTGCGAGATCAAGAACATGAACTCCATGCGCTTTATCCAGCAAGCTATTGAAGTTGAAGCGAAACGGCAGATCGCGATTGTCGAGGCCGGTGGCGAGATCGTGCAGGAGACACGGCTCTATGACCCCGACAAGGGTGAGACGCGGTCCATGCGATCCAAGGAAGAAGCGCATGACTATCGCTATTTCCCGGATCCCGACCTGCTGCCATTGGAGATCGAACAGGGCTGGGTTGACGATATCGCTGCCGGTCTTCCCGAATTGCCGGACGAGAAAAAATCGCGCTTTATCAATGACTTCGGGCTGACGGATTACGACGCCTCCGTACTTACGGCAGAGGTTGAGGCGGCGGCCTATTTCGAGAATGTGGCGGCTGGGCGCGACGGGAAGGCTGCGGCGAACTGGGTCATCAACGAGCTGTTCGGGCGGCTCAAGAAAGATGACAAGCAGATCACCGAGAGTCCGGTGTCGCCTGCGCAGCTGGGTGGTATCATCGATCTGATCGCCAAGGGCGACATCAGCGGCAAGATCGCCAAGGACCTGTTTGAAATCGTCTACAACGAAGGCGGTGAACCTGCTGAAATCGTTGAGAAACGCGGCATGAAGCAGGTGACCGACACCGGCGCGATCGAGGCCGCCGTGGACGAGATCATCGCCGCCAACCCGGCGCAGGTGGAGAAGGCGAAATCGAACCCGAAACTGGCGGGCTGGTTCGTGGGCCAGGTCATGAAGGCGACGGGCGGCAAGGCGAATCCCAAGGCGGTGAACGAGATCGTTGCGGCCAAGCTGGGGCTGTGACAACGGCGAATTGACCGTTTTGTACCGCGCGGACAGGGTCGATTGACCGTTTTGTACAATTTGGAATCCGGGGGGTACCGCGCGGTACCCCCCTTTTTCGTTTGCGGGCGCGCCCGCTTTTCACATGCCCGGTCTGCGCTAACCTCCATCCCGTTCAAGGAGGACGAGATGCCGAAAATGCGCCGAAAAGGGGACCTGCCACAGAAGCTGTGTGTTGGCTGCGGACGCCCCTTTGCGTGGCGACGGAAGTGGGCGCGGGATTGGGACGAGGTCCGCTATTGCTCGCGGAAATGCCGAAGTGGCGGCACATCTGCAAAGAAAAGTTGAAAGTGCTGCCGGGTCATTGGTAAAGTTTATTTACCAGTGCTGTTGCCGATAGGAAACTTTTGTCTTAGTCAGGGTCCGACACGCCCGGAAGGATGGAGGCCCAAATGAGCGACAGGATCGGGATCGGCAGCTTGCAGGTTGCAGCTGAGCTGAAGGAATTCGTCGAAGCGCGCGCGCTGCCTGGAACCGGGGTCAGCCCCGCGGATTTCTGGGCCGGGCTGGAACGGATGGTGACGGAGTTGGGCCCCGAGAACCGCGCCCTGCTGAAGCAGCGTTCGGAGATACAGGGCAAGCTGGACGCCTGGCACATGGAGCGGCGCGAGCAGCCGCATGATGCTCAGGCCTATCGCGCCTTTCTGGAAGAGACTGGATACCTGTTGCCGGAGGGCGCGGATTTCGAGATCGGCACGGCGAATGTCGACCCCGAGATCGCCGAAGTGCCCGGGCCGCAGCTGGTGGTGCCCATCACAAACGCGCGGTTTGCGCTGAACGCCGCGAACGCGCGCTGGGGTTCGCTTTACGACGCTCTCTACGGCACGGATGCGATGGGCGATCTGCCCTCGGCCGGCGGTTATGATGCCGACCGAGGGGCGCGGGTGATCGCATGGGGGCGGAGCTTCCTCGATGCGCATTTCCCGCTGGCCGACGGAAGCTGGGCCGATATCGAGAGCCTGAGCGTCAGTGGCGAGATAGCGCCCGCGCTGCGGAACTCGGTGCAACTCGTGGGCCATGTGGGGGCGGCGGACAACCCCGAGCGGGTGATCCTGCGCAACAACGGCCTGCATGTGATCATCGAGATCGACCGCAACGGCGCCATCGGCAAGACCGACCGGGCGGGGATCAACGACATCACGCTGGAATCGGCGCTGTCGACCATCATGGATTGCGAAGATTCCGTCGCCTGCGTCGATGCCGAGGACAAGGTGCTGGCCTATGGCAATTGGCTGGGCCTGATGAAGCGCGACCTGTCGGAGGATGTCACGAAAGGCGGCAAGACCTTTACCCGTGTTCTGAACGAGGACATCGCCTATACCGCCGCCGATGGTGGCGAGGGCGTGCTCAAGGGCCGGTCGCTGCTTTTGGTGCGGAACGTGGGGCACCTGATGACGAACCCCGCCGTTCTGGACGCCGAAGGGCGCGAGATCGGCGAGGGCCTGATGGATGCGCTGATCACGGTGATGATCGCCATGCACGACCTGAAAGCCGAGGGCGGAAACTCGGTCGCGGGGTCGGTCTATGTCGTCAAGCCCAAGATGCACGGGCCGGCGGAGGTGGATTTTGCCGTTCGCACCTTTGACATGGTCGAGGATATTCTCGGCCTTCCGCGCAACACGGTGAAGATCGGGATCATGGACGAGGAGCGGCGCACCAGCGTCAACCTCAAGGAGTGCATCCGCGCGGCGAAGGACCGGGTGGCCTTTATCAATACCGGGTTCCTCGACCGGACGGGCGACGAGATCCACAGCTCGATGGAGGCGGGGCCGATGCTGCCCAAGGGTGAGATGAAGGGCACCGCCTGGATCGCCTCTTACGAGGATCGCAACGTCGATATCGGGCTGGCCTGCGGGCTCAAGGGGCGCGCGCAGATCGGCAAGGGCATGTGGGCGATGCCCGACCGGATGGGCGAGATGCTGGAGGCCAAGATCGGGCATCCGCAGGCGGGCGCGACCTGCGCCTGGGTGCCGTCGCCCACCGCCGCGACGCTGCATGCGACCCATTACCACGAGGTCGACGTGCACGAGGTGCAGGACCGGATCAAGGAGGGCGGCGCGCGCGGCACGCTGGAGGATTTGCTGAGCATCCCGGTGATGACGGGGCGCAACCTGTCCGAGGAGGAGATCGCCCGCGAGATCGAGAACAACGCGCAGGGCATCCTTGGCTATGTCGTGCGCTGGGTCGACCAGGGGGTTGGCTGCTCGAAAGTGCCGGACATCAACGACGTGGGCCTGATGGAGGATCGCGCGACCTGCCGGATCTCGAGCCAGGCGCTGGCCAACTGGTTGCATCACGGCGTGGTCGAGGAGGACCGGGTGATGGCGGCGATGCGCAAGATGGCCGCCAAGGTCGATGCGCAGAACGCAGGCGATGCGGAGTACAAGCCGATGGCGCCCGGCTTTGACGGGATTGCGTTCGAGGCAGCGTGCGACCTGGTCTTCAAGGGGCGGGTGCAGCCGTCGGGCTATACCGAGCCGGTGCTTCATGCGCGGCGGCTGGAGTTGAAGGCGGCGCAGGGCTGACATGCGGGGCGAGGGGGCTGTCTGCCCCCTCTTGGCCTGCGGCCAATTCACCCCCGAGGATATTTCGGGCAAGAGGAAGGACGGGACATGGCGATTTCACTGAGGCGCGCGCGCACGATCATTCGCAAGGCGATGGAGAAGGGGCAGGAGATGGAGCTCAAGCCGCTATCGGTCGTGGTGCTGGATGCGGGCGGGCATGTCATCGCCTTCGAGCGGTCGGATGGCGCGGCGCCGGGGCGCTTTGCCATCGCGCAGGGCAAGGCCTATGGCGCGGTGATGCTGGGCATGGCGGGGCGCGCGCAGATGGCGCGGGCCGAGCAGCAGGCCTATTTCATGGCGGCGGTGAACGGCGTTTATGGCGGGCAGGTCGTGCCGGTGCCGGGCGGCGTGTTGGTACGCGACCGCAAGGGCGCGGTGATCGGCGCGGTGGGTGTGACCGGGGATACCTCGGACAATGATGCCGAGGCTGCGCTGGCCGGGATCGAGGCGGCGGGATTGACCGGCGAAGCGTAAGGGTGCGTGGGCGCACCGGCATTTGCCTGTTATTTGGCCATGTGCGCAACTGAACACGTCCCTGCGCCCTGACGGAGGGTGCGCCCCGTTGAAGCCGCCGGGTCGTCGCTATAGCTTTGCCCGACGGTTATTGTTCTGTCTGGAGCGCATATGGCACGGCCCATCGTCGGTATCATCGGCAATTCCTACCTGATCAACGATCAGTATCCCACCCATGCGGGGGGTACGATGAATTCGGATGCGGTGGCCAATGTCTCGGGCTGTCTTCCGCTGCTGATCCCATCGGACCCGCGTTATGTCTCGGTCGAGGAACTGCTGGAAACCTGTGACGGGTTCCTGCTGACCGGCGGGCGTCCGAACGTGCATCCGGAGGAATACGGGGAGACCTGGACCGAGGCGCATGGCGATCATGACCGGGCGCGCGACGCGATCACCCTGCCGCTGGTACGGGCCTGCGTGGAGCGGGGGCAGCCGTTCCTGGGCATTTGCCGCGGGTTCCAGGAGGTCAACGTGGCCATGGGCGGAACGCTCTACCCCGAGATCCGTGACCTGCCGGGGCGGATGAACCACCGGATGCCGCCGGACGGGTCGTTGGAGGAGAAATTCGCGCTGCGCCACGTGGTGTCACTGGAAGAGGGCAGCGTGTTCCATCGCCTTCTTGGTGCGCGTGAAGTGATGACAAACACATTGCACGGGCAGGGGATCAAAACGCCGGGACGGCGGATCGTGATCGACGGCTACGCCCCCGACGGCACGCCAGAGGCGATCCATGTCGATGGTGCGCCGGGCTTTACCCTTTCGGTACAGTGGCATCCCGAATGGGATGCGGCGAACGATCCCGTCTCGCGCCCGCTGTTCCAGGCATTTGGTGATGCCGTACGGGACTGGGTCGGCCGCGAAGGCGAAGCGACCTTGCGCCGGTCGGCCTGACGGGCGCAGGCGCTGTCAGGGCGCAAGGGTCAGGCCGCCAGCAGCGATGCCTCGTGCGCGCGCAGGCACAGGCGTGCTGTTTCATCGAATCCGATCGTGTGGCTGCGCAGTTCCGGGAAGAGCGTAAAGAGCTCTTCACGCCCGTGATCGGCCAGCGCGTCGAGCGCGGCGTCGCCGGGAAAGAAGCTCTCGCAGGCGGCGCCGTTGGCGTAGATCACCTCGTGGCGGTCGAACATCAGGTGCATGTAGGTGACCGTGCCGCCGCTGCGCGTGCGCGTACCGGGTTGGCCCAGCAGGTGATGGGCCGCGACCAGCACCTCTCCGGTCCCGAAGAGAAGCTGTGCCTGCGGGCCTGTCCAGAGCAGGCGGTGCTGCGGTGACACGAGAAGGGGCGCCGTGGCGCCGGGAAGCAGGCCGGGTGCAAGTTCGACCGGGGCGAAGCGGCCCCGTGCGGCCACCTGGCGCTGGCCGATCCAGCGCAGGGGTTTCAAGCCGTCATCGCGGGTGACGATCAGGTCGCCCCGCCGCAGCGTTTCAACCGGGCGAGGGCCGGTATCGGTCAGGATCTGCGTGCCGGGGGTGAAGCAGATGATGTTCTCGATCCCCGAGAAGGAAACGACGGTGCCGTCGGTCAACTCGACCGTGCCGGCCTTTTCGTCGGGTTCGTCGGTGGTCAGGTTGAGGGTGCTGTAATCGGCGGCGGAGCCGAGGGCGAGCGTGTCGCCGGCGGATTCGTCATCCTCGCCGCCGGTGATTGTGATGGTGCTGCTGCCTGCTTCGCCGAGATCGGTGAGCTGGAACAGGTCATCGCCTGCGCCGCCATCGAGCGTGTCCCCCTCGGCTGCCTGAAGCGTGTCGTCCCCGGTTCCGCCCAAGACGCTGTCGGCCCCTTCGCTGCCGGTCAGCAGGTCGTCGCCCTCCTGTCCGGCGATGGTGTCGTCGCCGGTGCCGCCATCGATCGTGTCATTGCCGCCGGGTCGGTTGACCGGGTCGAAGAAGATGTCGCTGACATAGACGGCCTGCGCGCCGCCACCCGCATTGGAGTAGATGATCTCGATGCTTTGCACCGGGCCCGCGATTTCGACAAGGACCGAGCCGTGATCGTCGTCGGGCTGCGCCCCGCGTGTGCCGGCCGTGACCGTGTTGCCAGAAACGCTGTCCTCTCCGAATGGCGAAGGGGTCACCGTGAGGGTCACGTCGACTGCGGCACCGGAGGCATCGAATGCGTTGACGGTGACGACATCGCGGTGGAAGCCTGCGTCGATATCATTGAGGCGGAAAATGACGTTTTCGACCTCGTCCTCGACATCGTAACTGGCGTTGGCCGAGAAATCGATCGTTGTTGTCGATGTCGCGCCGCCGCCGTTTCCAAACAGGTAGAGCGAGGAATTCGCGCTTTGGGGTTCGCCTGCACCGGTGAAGGTGTCGTCCTCGGTGCTGACCTCGAAGCTGGGGTTGTTGTTGCCATCATCGGTGAACGACACGCTGACATCGATACGCCCGGTGGTCTGGGTGAAACTCGTCACGTCATCGCCATCGGTCCCTTCGGCGAACCAGTTGAGCGATTCCGTGGCAGGTGTGCGGCCATCGCCGAAGAGGATGTCGTCGCCCTCGCCGCCGTCGATCAGGTCGTTGCCCGACCCGCCCCAGACGGTATCGTCGCCCAAGCCGGCATCGACCGTATCGTTGCCGCCCTTGGCGCTGACTTCGTCGCCGTTTCCGCCGGGGCCGGAGCCCTCGCCGCTGTCGATTGAATTGCCGTTGTTGTCGACATAGCCGGAATCCATGTCGTCGTCGCCATTGGTGCCCTGCACCTTGTTGACCGGCGAGTAGAAGGGCGCGCCGACCGCTTCGGCCCCCGTGAGCGTCGTGACGGGACCCAGATCGGGCACGAAGTAGACGTTGCCATTGGTGGCGAGGAAGTATTCGCCGGTTTCCAGCTCGTTTTCATAGGTCGTGGCGCCGAACGTGCCGGTCCATGCCCATTCGCCGGAGCCGAGCGCCTGGTCGGTGGTGAAGAAGGTCAGGCTGCCGCTGATCGAAGCGGCAAGCGACAGGTCCTGAGAGGAGCCGAGCGTCACCAGATAACCGTTTGGCATGTCACCTATCCCTTGCGTGTCAGCCGCGGCAGGCGTGGCGCGGATGCGCGCGAACCTGTTGCGTCAGTCTCGGGGATAGAGAAACGGTCTGGCAGAAGCAGGGAGGGATTGGGGCCGGGTTGGAAACAATTTGCGGCAAATCCGGGGCACATGATGCCCGGGGCGGCGGCAGGTCGGGACCCGCCGCCGTTTCGGGTCAGACCGCGAGGTCGAACGCGTGCATCAAGGGCAGGCTGCGCGCCCGCTTGCCGGTGAGGTCAAAAATCGCGTTGGCGAGCGCCGGGGCTGCGGGGGGTGTTCCCGGCTCGCCCGCGCCGCCCATGAACTTGTTGTTTTCAAGCACCTGCACCTGCGTTTTGGGCGTGGTGTGCATCCGCAAGGCCTCGTAATCGGGGAAATTGCCCTGTTCGATCGCGCCATCGGCAAAGGTGATCTCGCCGAAGCAGGCGGCGGACAGGCCGTAGATCATGCCGCCCTCCATCTGTGCTGCGACGTTGCGCGGGTCGAGCGCGAGGCCTATGTCGCAGGCGATCCAGGCCTTGTCGATATGAATGCTGCCGTCGCGATCCACGACCTCGATCACCTGGGCGACGGGCGTGCCGAAGCTGTAGCAGAAGGCCACGCCGCGCCCGACGCCGTCCGGCGTCTCGCCGGTCCAGCCGGACATCTCGCGCACCGCCTCGATGCAGCGGGCAGAGGGTTCGTGTTCTGAGCGCATCAGCTCCAGCCGGAAATCGAGCGGGTCGCGCCCGGCGGCATGGGCCATCTCGTCGATGAAGCTTTCGACGAAAAACGCATTGTGGCTGTTGCCGACCGACCGCCAGAAGCCGACGGGCACCGACAGATCGGCGATGTGGCCGCGGGCGCGGTAGGCGGGGATGGCATAGGGCTGGTTGAACAGCCCTTCGACCAGCACCTTGTCGGGTCCGGCGCCGGGCATGCCGATCATGCGCTCGGTGATCTGCTGGGTCGGCGATTGAGTGGCGACCTGCGCGTCGAGCAGCACGGCCTTGCCATCCTGAACGCCGCCGCGCATCCGGGCCAGCGCCGCGGGGCGGTAGAAGTCGTGGCGCATGTCCTCTTCACGGCTCCAGGTGGTCTGGACCGGGGTTCCGGGCATCTCCATCGCCACGAGGGTCGCGATCACGCCGAAATCGACCTCGGCCCGACGGCCGAAACCGCCTCCGAGATAGGTGGTGTGCACTGTGACCTGATCGGTGTCGATCCCGGCGGTCCCGGCCACCTTCATCGCCATCAGCGTGGGCGCCTGTGTTCCGGTCCAGATCTCTGCCCCGTCGCCGGAGATGAGCGCGGTTGCGGTCATCGGCTCCATCGTGGCGTGGGCGAGATAGGGCAGGCGATATTCGGCGGTGAGTTCCGTTGCGCCTTGCGGCAGGGTGTCGGCGTCGCCGTCGTCGCGCATGGTGGAGTTGGGAGAGTCTTCGAAGGCCGCTGCGATCCGGTCGAACAGGGCATCCGTTTCGGCCGGGTAGGGCGGTTCGGTCCATGCGATCTCGATCGCGTCCACGGCCCTTTGCGCGAGCCATGTGTTCGACGAGATCACCGCGACGCCGTCGCCGATGTCGACGACTTTTTCGACGCCGGGCATGTCGCGTAGCGCGTAATCGTCGAAGCCTGCCATGCCGCCGCCGGGGGCCGGATTGCGCCGGATGGCGGCGAATTTCATGCCGGGCAGACGCACGTCGATGCCGAATTGCGCGGTGCCGGTGGCCTTTTCGATCATGTCGACGCGTGGCTGATCCGCGCCCAGAAGCCGCCATTCGCCGGGATCGCGCAACGGCGTTTCAACCGGGTCGAGGCGCGCGGCCTCGGCGGCGAGGTCGGTATAGGCGATCTCGGTCCCGTCAGGGGCGATCACGCGGCCCGCCTGGGTGCGCAGATCGCGGGCGGGTACGCCCAGCCGTTCGGCCGCGGCGGCCTTGAGCGTTTCGCGGGCCGAAGCGCCGGCGGCGCGCATGCGTTCGAACCCGTCCTTCATCGAGGTGGACCCGCCGGTAACCTGAAGGCTGAACAGCTTGGCGGCCTCGCCCAGAGCCTCGCCCAGATTGTGCTGGAAGTCCGACTTGTCATAGCCGCGCCCGGGCAGGGCGTCGCCGATCAGGGCGGAGTTGTAATAGGCCTTGGCCGCGGGGCCGTGAATGACGCGGACCTGGTCAAGACCGACATCGAGCTCTTCGGCGATGAGTGCGGCCCAGGTGGTGCGCACGCCTTGGCCCATTTCGGCGCGCGGGGCGATCAGGGTGATCCCGTCGCCGTTTATCATCACGAAGGGGTTGAGCGCCGCGCCGTCGCCAGGGGCGAGCGGGTTGGCGGCCGGCTGGCGCACCTTGTAGACGCCAAAGGCCACGCCGCCGACGATGGCGGCCGAGCCGATCAGGAAGGTGCGGCGGAGGATCTTTCCGACGGATGCCATTATTACGCCTCCTTCATCTTGTCGGCGGCGCTGCGGATCGCGGCGCGGATGCGGGGATATGTGCCGCAGCGGCACAGGTTGCCGGCCATCGCCTCGTCGATCTCGTCATCGCTGGGATCGGGCGTTTCGCTGAGCAGCGCGGCGGCCTGCATGATCTGGCCGGATTGGCAATAGCCGCATTGCGCGACCTGGTGGACGACCCAGGCCTGCTGGATCACGGCGAGGTTGTCGGGCGTGCCGACACCTTCGATCGTGGTCACGTCGCCCCAGACATCGCCGAGCGCGACCTGGCAGGACCGGACGGCGGCGCCGTCGATATGGACCGTGCAGGCGCCGCAGGCCGCGACGCCGCAGCCGAATTTCGTGCCGGTCAGCCCGACCGCATCGCGCAGGACCCACAAAAGGGGCACGTCATCGGGCAGGTCGAGCTGGTGGGTTTTTCCGTTGATGGTCAGCGAGGCGGCCATGGCGCGCTCCTTTCCGTTGCGTTTCCTCTTCTGACATAATTATCGGAAAGTGTCAGTGTGTCAATTGACAAATTTTGTCCAGACTGTCAGAACGGGATCATGAAGGACCTCAAGCCCGACCCGAAGCAGAAAACGATCTTGAAATCCGCCTGGGATGCCTTTGCGCAATACGGGTTCCGCAAGACGTCGATGGAGGACATAGCACGCGGTGCGGGGATGTCCCGTCCTGCCGTGTACCTGCATTACGCGAACAAGGAGGCGATCTTTCGCGCGCTTGCGCAGTTCTATTACGATGACGCGGCCGAGAGTGTTGCGCGGGCGCTCGAAGGGCCGGGGACGGTGCCCGAGCTTCTGGCGGCGGCCTTTGCGGCGCAGGGCGGCGGAGTCGTTCAGGCGATGCTGACCTCGCCGCACGGGATGGAGCTGCTGGATACGGGCAATGCCATGGCATCGGATATCGCCGAGGCGGGCGAGGCGCGGATCGCGCGGGCCTATGCCGACTGGCTTGAGCGCGAGGCGTTGGCCGGGCGCGTGCGGCTTGAGGGCGACGCGCCGGATGTCGCGGTGACGATCACCGCCGCGCTCAAGGGATTGAAAGCGGCGGTGCCGGAATATGGCGATTACACCCGCCGGGTGGCGCAGCTGGCGCGTCTGATCGGCGAGGGGCTTGTTTCGTGAGCCGTGGGGAGGGGGCGCTGCCCCCTCGGCCCTGCGGGCCTCACCCCCGGGATATTTCCGGCAAGAGGAAGGTCAGGTGACTTTTTGCCGGGTGCGGTATTCCGGCTTGTCCCACAGGCGGTTTGCCATGATGTCCTGCAGGATGTCGACGGCGCCGCGCACGTCCGTCTCGTCGATATAGAGCGGTGTGAAGCCGAAGCGCATGATGTCGGGGGCGCGGAAATCGCCGATCACGCCGCGTGCGATGAGCGCCTGCATGGCGGCGTAGCCTTCGGCGAAGCGGAAGGAGACCTGGCTGCCGCGCAGGGCGGCGTCGCGCGGGCTTGCGAGCGAGAGATCGGGGCAGCGCGCCTCGACCTCGGCGATGAAGAGGTCGCACAGTTCGACCGATTTCCTGCGCAGCGCGGCCATGTCGACGCCCTCCCACGCGTCGAGCGCGGCGTCGAGCGCGACCATCTGGATCACCGGCGGGGTGCCGACGCGCATACGTTCGACCCCTGCCCCGGGCCGGTAGTCGAGGTCGAAGGCAAAGGGCGCCTCGTGCCCGAGCCAGCCGGAGAGCGCGGGGCGCACCTTGTCCGCGTGGCGCGGGGCCACGTAGATGAAGGCGGGCGCGCCGGGGCCGCCATTGAGGTACTTGTAGGTGCAGCCCACCGCGAAATCGGCGTGGCAGCCCGCGAGATCGACCGCGAGCGCGCCGGCGGTGTGGGCGAGGTCCCAGACGGTGACCGCGCCGCTGGCATGGGCCAGTTCGGTGAGCGCCTTCATGTCGTGCTTGCGGCCGGTGCGGTAATCGACCTCGGTCAGCATGAGCACGGCGACCTCATCGGTGATGTGATCGGCCACGGCCTCGGGCTCGACGGTGCGCAACTCATATCCCTGGCCCATCGAACGCAGGAGGCCTTCGACCATGTAGAGGTCGGTGGGAAAATTGCCGGTATCCGACAGCACGACCTTGCGCGTCGGATTGAGTTCGAGGGCTGAGGCGACGGCCTGGTAGACCTTGATCGAGAGTGTGTCGCCCACGACCGTGTGGCCCGGTTCGGCCCCGATCAGCTTGCCGATCCGGTCGCCGAGCGCGGTGGGCATGGCCATCCAGCCGGCCTTGTTCCAGCCGGTGATGAGCATCTTTCCCCATTCTTCGGTCATCATCGACTGGACCCGCGCGTTGGCGGCGGAGGGCAGGGGGCCGAGGGAATTGCCGTCGAGATAGATCACGCCCTCGGGCAGATCGAACAGGGCCTTGGTGGCGGCGAAATCGGTCATGGCACTCCCTTTGCTTTAGGCTTGAAGTATTTGCTAACCGATCCCGCCGCCGCTGTCCATCCGACTCAGACCTGGCCGCCGGCGATCTCGATGCACTGGCCGTTGATGCTTTCGGAGCCGGGGCGCACCAGCCAAAGCGCGGCGGCGGCGACCTCTTCGGGGACGATGAGGCGCTTGTGACGGTTCTGGTCGACCATCAGTTGCAGCGCTTCGCTGTCGCTGAGCTTTGCCCGTTCCGAGATGGAGGCGACGTTGCGTTCGACAATGGGTGTGTCGACATAGCCGGGGCATAGCGCGTTGAACGTATAGGGTTTGCCCATGAACTCCTCGGAATAGGTGCGGGTGAGGCCCACCAGCCCGTGTTTCGAGGCGGCATAGGCCCCCGCGCCCGGCGCGCCGCGCAGACCGGCGATGGAGGCGACCGAGATCACGCGGCCCCAGTCGGTTGCGAGCATCG
The DNA here is from genome assembly GCF_042648365.1 of Lutimaribacter marinistellae. Classification (NCBI taxonomy): domain Bacteria; kingdom Pseudomonadati; phylum Pseudomonadota; class Alphaproteobacteria; order Rhodobacterales; family Roseobacteraceae; genus Lutimaribacter; species Lutimaribacter marinistellae. The sequence goes on from NZ_JBHRXI010000017.1 coordinate 228,372, forward strand.
AGCGCAGGGATTCGCGGATGGTCAGGAATGCCCCGTCGAGATTGGTGGCCATGATGTCGCGCCAGAAGCTCATGTCGGTCTTTTGCAGCATCTTGCCAGTGGCGATGCCGGCATTGGCGACGCAGATCTGGATCGGGCCGCGTGCCTCGGCGGCCTTGCCGATGACCTGCACGACGTTCTCTTCGTTACGCACATCCATGGCCATCCCGGTGATGCGGTCGCTTGCGACCTCGTCCAGAACCTCTTGGCGGCGGCCGGTGATGGTGACTTCGGCCCCCTCTTCGGCGAGCGCGCGGGCGATGGCGAGACCGATGCCCGTACCGCCGCCGGTGACCAGCGCGTGTTTGCCGTTCAGTGTCATGTGGTATCCTCCTCGTGGTTGGCGCCACCCTAAAGGCCCTTGCACCCGTGACAAGTCGCGCCGTACCGTCGCGGCGTCGTATGATTATTATATGCGAATATGTATCTTCGCGGAGGAAAGCCCCATGAAACCCATTGCACTCACCCTCGCCGCCACGCTGATCGCGGGTATGGCGCAGGCGAGCGAGGATATCGCGGACCAGTATCCGCAATCCGAGCTCTATTCGAAACCGGTGGAGGTGATTCCGCATGTCTGGTCGGCGATCGGGGCGACCGCACCGCCGACCTATGAAAATTCGGGCCACAACAACAACCTGTCCTTCATCGTGACCGGGGAAGGGGTGGTCGTGGTGAATGGGGGCGCGTCCGTCCGGCTGGCGAAGGCGCTGCATGACGAGATCAAGGCGGTGACGGATCAGCCGGTCGTGCTGGTCGTCAACGAGAACGGGCAGGGCCATGCGATGCTGGGCAATGCCTATTGGCGCGATCTGGGCGTGGACGTTCTGGCCCATGTGGACGCGGTCGAGGAAACGCAGGCCAATGGCGATTTCATTCTGCAGGGCATGCAGCGCTACAATGGCGACAAGGCCGAGGGGACGCGGATCGAGCATGCAAACCTGACCTTCGAGGACGAGCATGTCGTCGAACTGGGCGGGGTCGAGATCAGGGTGCTGCACCTGGGGCCGGCGCACGATCCGGGTGATGCGCAGGTCTGGATCCCCGAATGGGAGATCATGATCGCGGGCGACATTGCCTTTCACGAACGGATGCTGCCCATATTCGAGCATACCTGCACGAGTTGCTGGATCGAGACTTGGGAGACCGCGCTGGAGCCGATCGCGCCGACCTATGTGATCCCCGGCCATGGGCATCCGACGAATTTCGCGCAGGTGCGGCGCTATACGCTCGACTACCTCGTGGATCTGCGGGAAAAGATCGGCGCACATATCGACGAAGGTGGCGACCTGGCCAGCGCCTACTACGTTGACCAGGAACGTTGGCGCAACCTGGACACGTTCGACGAGCTTGCCACCAAGAACGCAGGTCGCGTGTTCGAGGAGATGGAGTGGGAATGAGCGAGGGCTCATCGCTGAAATGGATCGATATTCCGCCTGTCTGGCTGCTGGGGTTTGCCGTGGCGGCCTGGGCGCAGGCGGAGTATTTCGGCCTGCGCTTCACCTTTGGTGGGCCTTGGGCCGACCTGGTTGGCGGCCTGCTGGTGGGCGGCGGTGTCGTTCTGATGCTGCTGGCCGTGTACGAGTTGCGCCGCCATCGCACGACGCCCATTCCGCACAACACGCCCAGCACGATGGTGCAGAGCGGTATCTACAGCCGGTCGCGCAATCCGATCTACCTGGGCGACGCGCTGATCCTTGCAGGGCTGATCCTGCGGTTCGACGCGGTGCTATCGCTGCCGTTGATCCCGATCCTGGTCTGGATTCTGGAGCGCAGATTCATCATTCCCGAAGAGGATCGCTTGCGTCGGACCTTCCGTGCGGACTATGCCCGTTACGAGCGCAAGACGCGCCGGTGGATCTGAATAATGGGGGATACCCCGTGACCTGACGTTTCGAATGCTGCGCTTGCGAAATAATCTTGCGCGCGATACAGCTTTTCTTTGCAATCCGAACCATTCCGCCAAAAGGGCGAAGAAGGGGGACCAAGAGTTGAAGATAGGAACACCGAAAGAGGTATTTCCGGGCGAGAACCGGGTGGCGATGACACCCGACTCGGCACGGGCCCTGCAAAAGCTCGGCCATGACTGCGTCATCGAAAGCGGCGCAGGCGTCCGAGCTGGCTTTGCCGATGATTTGTACAAGGAGGCCGGCGTCGAGGTCGTCGCTGATGCGGCGACCTTGTGGAAGACCGCGGATATCATCGCCAAGGTACGCCAGCCCGAAGACAGCGAGCTGGGTTATCTCGAGCAGGGCAAGACCCTGATTTCCTTCTTCAATCCCGCTGGGAACGAAAAGGGGATGGAGGCCGCGAAAGAGGCTGGCACCACCGTCATCGCGATGGAGATGGTGCCGCGTATCAGCCGCGCCCAGAAGATGGATGCGCTGTCCTCGATGGCCAATATCGCGGGCTACCGCGCAGTGATCGAGGCGGGCAACAATTTCGGCCGCTTCTTCACCGGGCAGGTGACGGCGGCGGGCAAGGTGCCGCCTGCCAAGGTGCTGGTCGTGGGTGCGGGTGTGGCCGGTCTGGCTGCCATCGGTACGTCGACCTCGCTGGGCGCGATCACATACGCCTTTGACGTGCGGCCCGAAGTGGCCGAGCAGGTGGAATCGATGGGCGCCGAGTTCGTCTATCTCGATTTCGAGGAAGAGCAGGCCGATGGGGCGTCCACCGGCGGCTATGCCTCGGTTTCCAGCCCTGAGTTCCGCGAGGCGCAGCTGGCCAAGTTCCGGGAACTGGCCCCTGACATGGACATCGTCATCACCACGGCGCTGATTCCGAACCGCGAGGCGCCCGAGCTTTGGACCGAGGACATGGTTCAGGCGATGAAGCCTGGCTCTGTCATCGTCGACCTTGCCGCGGAAAAGGGCGGCAACTGCAAGCTGACCGTGGCTGATGAGAAGATCGTGACCGACAATGGCGTGACCATCATCGGCTATACCGACTTCCCCTCGCGGATGGCGACGCAGAGCTCGACGCTTTACGCAACCAACATCCGCCACATGATGACGGACCTGACGCCCGAAAAGGACGGCGTGGTCAATCACAACATGGAGGATGACGTCATCCGCGGCGCGACCGTGACGCATGCAGGCGAGATCACCTTCCCGCCGCCACCGCCCAAGGTAAAGGCCATCGCGGCGGTCAAGCGCGAAAAGCCCAAGGAACTGACTCCCGAAGAGAAGCGCGCCGAGGAAATCGCCGCCTTCAAGCAGCAAACCAAGAACCAGGTCACGCTGTTGGCCGTGGGTGGCGCGCTGATCCTGGGCGTGGGCCTGGTGGCGCCTGCCAGCTTCATGCAGCATTTCATCGTCTTCGTACTGGCGGTCTTTGTCGGTTTCCAGGTGATCTGGAACGTGTCGCATTCGCTGCACACGCCGCTGATGGCGGTCACCAACGCGATCTCGTCGATCATCATCCTAGGCGCGCTGATGCAGATCGGGTCGGGGTCGTTCATCGTGATCCTGCTGGCCGCGGTGTCGGTCTTCATGGCGGGAATCAACATTTTCGGTGGCTTCCTCGTCACGCGGCGCATGCTCGCCATGTTCCAGAAATCGTAAGGAGTAGGGGATCATGGATTTCGGATTTACCACGGCGGCCTATGTGGTCGCGGCCGTCCTCTTCATCCTGTCGCTGGGCGGGCTGTCCAACCAGGAAAGCGCAAAGCGCGCGGTCTGGTACGGGATCGTCGGCATGGCGATCGCCGTACTGGCAACGCTGATCGGGCCGGGTTCGGGGTTCTGGCTGCTGTCGATCATCCTGATCGCGGGCGGCGGGATCATCGGCTACCTGCTGGCCAGCCGGGTCGAGATGACCCAGATGCCGGAACTGGTGGCCGGTATGCACGCCCTGGTGGGCCTTGCGGCCGTCTTTGTCGGCTTCAACGCGCATTTCGAACTGGTGCGTGTGCTGGGCATGGACGAAACGGCGCGCAAGTCTTTGGAAGGTTTCGCGGCGCTACTGGCCAAGAAGGACGCAGTCGAGCAGGGCATCCTGCGGGTCGAGCTGTTCCTTGGCGTGTTCATCGGCGCGATCACCTTTACCGGGTCGGTCATCGCTTATGGCAAGCTGTCGGGGCGCGTGACCTCGGCCGCGGAAAAGCTGCCGGGCGGTCACATGCTGAACGCTGGCGCGGCTGCGCTCTCGTTCCTCTGCCTGATCTGGTACATGAACACGGGCGGTTTCGTGCCGCTGCTGATCATGACGCTGGCGGCGCTGTTCATCGGCTATCACCTGATCATGGGCATCGGCGGCGCCGACATGCCGGTCGTTGTCTCGATGCTGAACTCCTACTCGGGCTGGGCCGCGGCAGCGATCGGCTTCAGCCTCGGCAATGACCTGCTGATCGTTGTAGGTGCGCTGGTCGGCTCCTCCGGTGCGATCCTGTCCTACATCATGTGCAAGGCGATGAACCGCTCCTTTGTCAGCGTGATCCTGGGTGGCTTTGGCGGCCCCGCGGGTGAGCAGATGGCCGTCGAGGGCGAGCAGATTGCGATCGACGCCGATGGCGTGGCGACTGCACTCAACGATGCGGACAGCGTGATCATCGTGCCGGGCTACGGCATGGCGGTGGCACAGGCACAGAACGCCGTTGCCGAACTGACGCGCAAGATGCGCACGCAGGGCAAGGAAGTGCGTTTCGCCATTCACCCCGTTGCCGGGCGTCTTCCGGGGCACATGAACGTGCTGCTGGCCGAGGCGAAGGTGCCTTATGACATCGTGCTGGAGATGGATGAGATCAACGATGATTTCCCCGAAACCGACGTGGTGATCGTAATCGGCTCCAACGACATCGTGAACCCCGCTGCGCAGGACGATCCGAACTCTCCCATCGCGGGGATGCCGGTTCTGGAAGTGTGGAAGGCCAAGCAGGTCTTTGTGTCCAAGCGTGGTCAGGGCACCGGCTATTCCGGGATCGAGAATCCGCTGTTCTTCAAGGACAACACGCGGATGTTCTATGGCGATGCGAAGCAGTCGATGGACAAGCTGCTGACCCTGCTCGACTGATACCGGCAGTTGCTGAACGGGAAAGGGCGCCCCGACGCGGGGCGCCCTTTTTGCGTTCGGGGCTGTGTTTCGCCCACCCGTATACCGCGGTATCCAGTTAAATGGATGATTTATAAAGATATTTGCGGAACGCTCGCGGCCCGGTATAGTGGCCCAAACCGTCAGGAGCGCCCATGCCCGCAATCCAGGATCATCCGCTGCGCTACCAGCTTGCAAACGAGCTGCATGCGCGCCCTTTTCCGGTGACGGATGCGCCATGCACAGTCGTCTTTCTGGCGGTGATGCATCCCGAGGACGGGGCCGACCGTGACCGCGGCGCAGACCGGGATCACCTGCTGAACCTGCTCGACCGTCACGGGGTACCGCATCCTTCGCCCGAGGCCACGCATTATTCGGGACAGGTCGGCCGTCACCTGCTGAAGTGGGAAAGCCATACGGAATTCGTGACCTACACGGCCTTTTCGCGTGGCGTGAGCGGTCGCCCCTTTGACCCGGCAGACTTTGCCGTGTTCCCGGAGGACTGGCTGGCGAACATGCCGGGCCAGCGCGTGACCTCGGCCATGGTGCGGGTGGTGCCGCGACCGGACACGGCAGAGATCAAGGCAACGATAGAGGACTGGTTCGTTCCCGAAAGCCTTGCCATTGCGCATGTGCTGGACGATGCGATCATCGCGGCGGGTGATTTCCGCATAGATCCGGCCGGTCATATGCGCTTTGCCATGTTCGTGACGCCCGGCACGGGGCGGCGGAGGATCGGGCGGGTCATCCAGCGCCTGTGCGAAATCGAGACCTACAAGGCGATGTCGATGCTGGGCTTTGCGCAGGTCCGCGCCCTTGGCCCGGCCATTTCCCGGCTGGATACGCGGCTGACGGGGGTTATGAGCCAGATGGTCGCCGATGACAGCCAGGCCGAGGAGTTGCTGCCCGACCTGCTGGCGACTTCGACCGAGTTGGAGACGATATCGGCGCGCAATTCCTTTCGCTTTGGCGCCACCGGGGCCTATGAGGCGATCGTTAACCAGCGGATCGAAGCCTTGCGCGAAGAACGGTTCGAAGGGCGCCAGAGCTTTGCCGATTTCATGATGCGTCGCTATGAGCCGGCAATGCGCACCGTCAAGGCGACCGAGCGGCGTTTGCAGGCGCTGTCGGATCGGGCCATCCGGGCAGGGGAGTTGCTGCGCACGCGGGTCGATGTGGAGCGCAGCGCTCAGAACCAGGAGCTGCTTGAGAGCATGGACCGCCGCGCCGACCTTGCCCTGCGACTGCAACACACGGTCGAGGGGCTGTCGGTCGTGGCGATCAGTTACTATGCGGTTTCGCTGGCGGCTTACCTTCTGTTCCCGGTCAGCGCGCTTGCCGGGGTGAGCAAGGGAATGCTGACCGCCATGGTCACTCTGCCGGTTGTGCTTGGGGTGTGGTGGGCCGTGCGGAGCGTGCGTCGGCGGATCGAAGGGCCGCATCGGTAAGTCTTGCGCCGAGGGCCATGGAGCCGAGTGCGAGGAGCGCCGCGACACTCAGCGTCGGCAGGCCGCTGAGCCCTGCGCCCAGGGTGCAGCCACCGGCGAGAACCCCGCCCATGCCCATCAGTACGCCACCTGCAACATAGCGGCCGGTTTGCGCTGGGCTTTCGAAGCTTTGCCACTTGAAGCTGCCCGCCAGCAAGGCCGCCACGAGCGCGCCGAGGATCGTGCCGCCGACAAGGCCCACGCCAAATCCCGGCTCAACGGCCGATGACGCGATGCCCCAGAACAGCGTGTCCGCCGTCGGTGCCGTGAAGGACAGGCTCTCCATCGTGATCGGGTCGAATTCGTCGAGCAGAACGTAGCCGGTGCCGACCCAGCCGAGCGGGACCAGCAGACCGATGGCAGCCGCTCCGACCAGCGTCAGCGGACGGTTCCCCGACCGCCAGACAAAGGCGAGGGCGATGATCGAGAGCAGTGCAGCACCGACCCAGGCGCCCCCCGGGATCGCCGCCAGCGATGCGGCGTCGCCCAGGCCAACGGTGACTTGGCCCAGCCCGGTGCGTAACGGGGCCAGCACGCCCTTGAGCGTGGCATGGGCCGTCACGGCGAAGACGAGCAGCACGAAGAGGCCGCGCAGATTGCCGCCACCGCCAAGGACCGCGAGGCGTGAAATGCAACCGCGGGTGAGAACCATGCCCACGCCAAAGAGCAGGCCACCCACGATCACGGCCAGCCATGGCAGGTCGGGTGTCAGCAGACGGTGACCGTCAAAGGAGACGAGGCCCGAAGCAACCACGGCTTGCGTTCCCAGAACCGCAACGATCAGCGCGGTGGCCCAGACGCCCGCGGCTTGCCTGCGATCCTCGCCCACGACGGCGCGGCGGAAACAGAACCGGGTCACTTGAGCCAGGGCACCAAACAGCAGGCCGAGGCCGAGTGCAAAGTAGAGGCTGGCCTGACGGGCGGTGGTTTCCTCGAATCCGAATTGCTCGAACATGGGGGATCCTCCGTTGGAGCGGAATTTTTTCCCAGATGCGTCAGTTGATGAAACGGATCAAGGTGAGCTGTCCGGTTTACGCCGGGGTAGGTCGGAACAGTTTCCCGGAATACACGCGAAATGGCGTCGGATATTCGTATTTTGCAGGTGCAGAAAAACAGGCGGCCGCCACAGGGCGCAGCGGCCGGTCAACCCGTTCTTATTTTGTGACTCACCGCCCGCGAATCCGCGGGTCCAGCGCGTCGCGCAGGCCATCTCCGAGGTAGTTCACGCTCAACACCGTCAGCGAGATCGCCATGCCGGGCCAGAAGACGCGTTCGGGGTATTGCTGAAGGTAGTCCGTTCCGTCGAACAGAAGCCGCCCCCAGGTCGGGAAGTCGGGCGGGAAGCCCAGGCCGAGGAAGGAAAGCGCGCTTTCCGTGATGATCGCGGTTGCGATCCCCAGCGTCGCCGAGACCATGATGGGCGACAGCACGTTGGGCAGGATGTGCCGCGTGATGATCCGGCTGTTCGTGGTGCCGATCGAGCGGGCGGCGAGGACGAATTCACGTTCCTTGATCGCAAGGACGTCGCCCCGGACGATCCGCGCGGTTGGCATCCACGAGGTGATGCCGATGGCGCAGACGATCAGAATGAAGATCCCCTGTTCAAGCCCGAAAGCCGCATTGAGCGGTTCGCGGAACAACAGCATCATTACCAGCAGAAGGGGCAGCAGCGGTAGCGCGAGGAACAGGTCGGTCAGGCGCATCAACGGCCCGTCGAGCCGTTTGAAGAAACCCGCCAGCACGCCGATGAACGAGCCCAGAAAGAGCGCGAGCAGCATGGCGGTGATACCGACCGAGACCGATGTCGCGCCGCCGGCCATCATCCGGGCGAGCATGTCCCGTCCCAGCTGGTCCGTGCCGAAAGGATGTTCAAGGCTTGGCCCCTGGTTGCGAGCGCGGATATCGATCTGGGTCGGGTCGACGTCCCAGACGAACGGGCCGAGATAGACGGTGACCACGATCAGCACGAAGATGATCCCGCCGGCAAGCGCGCCCCGGTGGCTTTTGAACTGGTCCCAGACATCGCGCCATTGGCTGCGCGGGGGCTGGTGAAGCTCCTCCAGCGGGCCGGCCGCGGCGGGCAGGGCGGTCGAGGCAGGGGCGAGCCCCTCGTCGGGCACGAAACGATCCTTGTCAGTCATAGCGGATCCTCGGGTCCAGGATGCCGTAGAGCACGTCGGCAATCAGGTTGAAGAGCACGATGAGTACGGCGAAAATGAAGGTGAGCGTCTGCACCATCGGCAGGTCATTGGCCTGGATCGCACCGATCAGAAGCTGGCCGATCCCGTTCACCTTGAACACCTGCTCGGTGATGATCGCCCCGCCAAAGATTGCCGGGATTCCCAGCGCGATCACGGTGACCACTGGGATCATCGAGTTGCGCAGCACGTGGACCATCACGACAACGTATTCGCTCAACCCTTTGGCGCGGGCGGTGCGGACATAATCCTGGTTGAGATTGTCGAGCATCGAAGCGCGCATGAAGCGCGACAGTTGTGCAGTGATCTGCAGCGCCAGAACCATGACCGGCATCACCATCTGATTGAGCTGGACGACGAAACTGTCCCAGTCGTTGACCACGTGGGTCGTGTCGTAGATCGACGGGAACCAGCCAAGGTTGACCGAGAAGATCACGATCACCAGCACGCCAGAGAAGAAGGGCGGCACCGAGAAGCCCACCATCGAAACAAAGGTACCCATCTGGTCGAACCAGGAATACTGCCGGTAGGCCGAGTAGATGCCGATGGGCAGGGCGATGATGATTGCGACGACATAGGCGGTGCCCACCACCCACAGGGTCTGGGGCATCCGCTGGACCACGATGTCCATGACGGGCGAACGGGTCTGCCAAGAGATCACGCGCAGATCGCCCTCGGAGAAGGAGGTGCCGAAGTAATGGTCGATCAGCACCTGCGGCTCGATCCAGAAGAACTGCACGATCCATTTCCAGAAGCGGATATGCATCGGCTGGCCGAGGCCGAGCGCCTCGCGCATCTTTTCCTTGACCTCGGGCGGGACGGTCAGGGGAACCTGGGCCATCGGATCGCCGGGCGCCAGTTCGAGAAGGAGGAAAATCACCAAACTGATGAACAAAAGCGTGGGAACCGCCAGTACCAGACGTCGGATGGTGAAGGTGAGCATCGAGCGCGCCTTTGTTCAGCAGTCTTGAGAAACCTGTCGGGGAGATGCCTGAGGCCGGGCCCCGATAAGGATCGGGGCCCGGTGTTTCAAGCGGAAACGATCAGTCGATGCGGTACCAGTCCGCAACGTTCCACAATTCGCTGTCCCAGACGTTCAGAACGACACCGCCCAGCGAGTTTGCATGGGCCGAGAGGCGGCCGCGGTGAACGAGCGGGATCATCGCCCCGCCTTCGATCGCCATGTCGTTCAGGCGCTTGCCGATTTCGGCGCGGGCGTCTGTGCCGGCGGTCTTGGCCAGCTCGGCGTGCAGCGCGTCATATTCCTCGGAGCACCAGCGCGAGATGTTCTCGCCCTGCCACTGCGAGTCCGGGCGGGGTGCCTTGTCGCAGAGCATGTTGCCCAGGTAGGATTGCGGGTCGGTGCCGTTGAAGGTGTTGGCGTACATCTGCACGTCGGCATAGAACTTCTGGAACGTGTCCGGGCTGCCCGGATCGCCGCCGAAGAACACCGATGCGTTGACATTGCGCAGTTCGGTTTCGATGCCGATTTCGCTCCACCACTGCTTGATCAGCGCCTGGAAGTCCTGGCGGACGGCGTTGGTCGAGGTCTGGTAGAGGATCGACATCGGCTCGCCGTCCGGGGTTTCCCGCACGCCGTCGCCGTTGGTATCCATGTAACCGGCGTCATCCAGCATCTTGTTGGCGCCCGCGATGTCCTGCGTGGAGCAATCGAAGGTGTCGGAGTTGAACGCAGCGGGGGCGGGAACCCAGTTGCAGGTCACCTTGCCGGCCTGGCCATAGCCGATCTCGACCAGCAGCGGGCGGTCGATCGCCATCGACATGGCCTTGTACACCGCCGGATCCTTGAGGAAGGGATGCGGGTGCATCGCGGTGGAGCGCTCGCCCTCGGGCAGGTCCGACGAGGCGTCGGTCTGGTTGAGCATGATGCGCTCGACCAGTGGACCGAAGCCCGCGACCGGGGTGCCCTTGCCGCCTGCTTCCATCTGCTGGATCACCTCGGGGGCCAGCTGAAGGTTCCAGGCATAATCGAATTCGCCCGTTTCCATCACGGCGCGGCCCGCGGCCGTCGCGTCGCCGCCGCCCTTGAAGGTCAGCGTGGCAAAGGCGGGCTTTGCCGGGTCGCGGTAGTTCTGGTTGGCTTCCATCTGGATCACGTCGTTGGGACGGAAGTCCGTCACCACGAAGGGGCCGGTGCCGATGGGGCCGAAATTCTGCTCGGTGCATTCGGGGGCCTTGGCGCCCATGCAATCGGCGAATTGCGCGGCCTGGATGATCGGGCTTTCGCCGCCGACGAACGGGCCGTAGGGGAAGGGGGTGGGCTTGTCGAATGTTACCTTGACGGTCATGTCGTCGACGACATCGACGCTGGTCACGCCTTCGAACTTGGTCAGCTGGGCGCAGCCGCCTTCGGGATGCATGCAGTAATCGGCGGTGAACTTGACGTCATTGGCGGTGAAATCGCTACCATCGGACCACTTGATGCCGGGCTTGATCTTCCATGTGATCGAGGTCAGGTCCTCGCTCACGCCGCCATTGTCGACGGTGGGAATCTCTTCGGCGAGGTAGGGCACCATGTTGCCGTTCTGGTCATAGCGCGCCAGCGGCTCGATGATGAGCGAGGCCGATTCCACATCCTTGGTGCCGCCCGACAGGAACGGGTTCAGGATCGACGGCGCCTGCCAGTAGATGATGCTGACATTGCCGTCCGACCCACGCTCGGCCATGGCCATCGGCGCAAGCGCGGTGCTGGCGATGGCACCTAGCAATAGGGCTTTGATCTTCATTAATACACTCCTTGTTGGACACGTATGGTGCCTCGATTATCGCCACGTTAGCCGTGGCGTGCTGTATGTGCCGGAATGGGCAAGTTCCTGAAAACCTTGAACACCGCAGAGCCGTGTCGCGAAATCCAGCTGTCCCCATCGCCCGGATACGTGGGGTATCGAAACAGAACGCGCGAAAATTGCAAGACTTGCCGTAGGAAAACCCTTCATTGCGTTTGACTTTGCATTGCGCTGCGCCCTAGCGTTTGACATCCCGCTTCTTTCATTTGCAGCCACAGGAGAGCGCCCCCGTGCTGGATACCCCCTCTGCCCACCCGATCGCCCAGATCCGGAATCTCAGGGTCGAGTTCCAGACCAAGGATGGCCCCGTCGTGGGGGTCGAGGATGTCAGCTTCGAGGTGGCGCCGGGCGAAACGGTCTGCATCGTCGGCGAATCCGGGTCGGGCAAATCCGTGTCGTCGCTGTCTTTGATGCGTTTGGTCGAGTTCGGGGGCGGCGAGATTTCCGGCGGTACATTGCTGTTCGATCGGCGCGATGGCGGCGAGACGGATCTTGCCAAGGTCGATCAGGACCTGATGAAGCAGATCCGCGGCAACGAGATCGGCATGATCTTTCAGGAGCCGATGACAGCGCTCAACCCCGTTTTCACCGTGGGCCGGCAGCTTACCGAGGGGCTGCGCGTGCACAAGGGGCTGAGCCGCGCCAAGGCCGAGGAGCGCGCGCTGGAGCTGTTGCGGCAGGTGCGCATCCCCGAGCCCGAGCGGCGGTTGCAGCAATATCCGCATGAACTGTCCGGCGGGATGCGCCAGCGGGTGGTGATCGCGATGGCGATGGCCTGCGAGCCGCGGTTGCTGATCGCGGATGAACCGACCACGGCGCTGGATGTGACGATCCAGGCCGAGATCCTGGCGCTGATGGACCGGCTGAAGCGGGAAACCGGCACGGCGGTGATGTTCATCACCCATGATATGGCCGTGGTCGCGCAGATGGCGGACCGGGTCGTCGTCATGTATCGCGGCAACAAGGTCGAAGAGGGGCCGGTCGAGCAGATATTCAACGCGCCGCAACACGATTACACCAAGGCGCTGCTGGCCGCGGTGCCCAAGCTGGGCGAGATGCGCGGCAAGGCTGCGCCCGAACCGATGAAGCTTTTGGGCGTCGAGGGGCAGAAAATCGCCCCCATTCCGGGTACGGACAGCGTCCTGTTGCGGGTCAAGGGGCTGACGACACGGTTCCCGGTCAAGGGCGGGTTCCTGCGCCGCGTCGTGGCGAATGTCCACGCGGTGGAGGACGTGTCGTTCACCATCAACAAGGGCCAGACATTGAGCCTGGTGGGTGAATCGGGATGCGGCAAATCCTCGGCCGGGCGGTCGATCCTGCGGCTGGTCGAGCCTTTGTCGGGCGAGATCGACCTTGATGGCGTCGACGTGATGAAGCTGGACCAGTCGGGGCTGCGCAAGGCGCGGCTCGACATGCAGATGATCTTTCAGGATCCGTTCGCGTCGCTCAATCCGCAGATGCAGCTTGTCGACCAGGTGGCGGAACCTCTGCGCAACTATGACATCGCGTCGGGATCAGAGCTGCACGACCGGGTGGCGAACCTGTTCGACCGGGTGCATTTGCCGCGCAGTTTCATGCGACGCTTCCCGCATGAAATGTCGGGCGGACAGCGTCAGCGCATCGCCATCGCCCGCGCGCTGGCGCTGAACCCGAAGCTGATCATCGCGGATGAGGCCGTATCGGCGCTGGACGTGTCGGTGCAGGCGCAGGTTCTCAACCTGATGATGGAGCTTCAGGCTGAACTGGGTCTCAGCTACCTGTTCATCAGCCATGATATGGCCGTAGTCGAACGCGTCAGCCATCATGTCGGCGTGATGTACCTTGGTCGTATCGTTGAGCTGGGGCCGCGAGCCCGCGTGTTCGAGAATCCTCAGCATCCTTATACGCAGGCGCTGATGAAGGCCGTTCCGATCGCGGATCCTGCGCGGCGGAAATCCGAAAAGGACCTCAACTTCAAACCGATCCCGTCGCCGATTCACCCGATGGGCCATGATCCGGCGCCGTCGGAATATCGCGAGGTCGAGCCGGGCCACTATGTCCTGACCACCGACAGCGGCTATTGATCGCCGAGCCGCGCAAGAAAAAGCGCCCCGCAAATGGGGCGCTTTCCTGGAAAAGAGGCGCGACCGATTAGTCCCACCAACCTTCGTCGACACCTTCGCGCGCCTCGAGGTCTTCCTCGTTCAGGCGGGTGACGATGGCATAGCTGCGGTCGTCAACGGGCACGAGCTTGGCTTCGTCGATTTTCAGCATCACGTGCTTGTCACCGATGTCGAGAAAACCGCCGACTTCGGCCACGATCCCGATCATCTGGCCGTTCTTGTCAAGCACGACGTCCTCGATCTCGCCGATCTGGTTCCAGTCGTCGCCCAGCGTTTCGTAGGCCATCGAGCCCCATTCGCCTTCGTCATGGGCTTCGTTGGTGGTGTAGACCTGCCCGCCAGTGATGTCGCGGGTGCGGATCAGCTCGGCGTAATCGACGTCTTTCATGCTGTCGCGCTTGTCCATGGTGCTGTGGTTGTCCGCGAAGACAGGTGCAGCGGCGATGGTCAGGGCGATTGCGGAAATCGTCAGATTTTTCATAGCTATATCCTTCTTTCTGGTTGCTTCGAAGTCTCAACGTGGCGCTTGGAGGATTGTTCCCGGTCGGGCTATGCTTTATTTCGAACCGAACCGAGTACCGCCCTAATTTCCCGGAAAGATCTGCATGACCGATCGTCTCTCTCCCCGCGACCTGATGGCCAAGCTGGTCTCGTTCCCGACCGTCAGTCGCGACACGAACCTGCCGCTTGTCGACTGGGTCGAACAATACCTTGCCGGGCACGGCATCGAGGCGCATCGCTGGCCCGACCCGCAGCAGCCCGAGAAGGTCGCGCTGTTTGCGCATGTCGGCCCGTGGGAGGAGGGCGCCATCGTGTTGTCCGGGCATACGGATGTCGTTCCGGTCGATGGTCAGCCTTGGGACAGCGACCCGTTCGAAGTGGTGGAGCGCGACGGCAAGCTGTACGGGCGCGGCACATGCGACATGAAGGGGTTCGATGCGTTGGCGATCTGGGCGCTGGTCGAGGCGAAACATGCCGGCGTGAAACGCCCCCTGCAGTTGGCGCTCAGCTTCGACGAAGAGGTCGGATGCACCGGCGCACCGCCGATGATCGAGGCGATGCAGCCCGTTCTGCCCAAGGGCGCGGCGGTGATCGTGGGCGAGCCGTCGATGATGAGGGCAGTGACAGGCCACAAGGGCGGTTTTGGCTATGACACGCATGTGGTTGGGTTCGAGGTGCACAGCTCGATCATGCATACGGGCGTCAACGCCATCATGTCCGCGGCGCCGCTGATCGACTGGGCCAATCACCGCAATGCCGAGTGCATGGGGGCCGAGCCTTCGGAGATGGCGGCAATGTTCGACCCGCCTTTCACCACCTCGCATGTGGGGCAGATCACCGGTGGCACGGCGCATAACATCACCGCCAAGGATTGCTGGTTCGCGATGGATTTCCGCGTTGTGCCCGGAGAAGACCCCGCGGCGTGGCGTGATGCCTATTTCGAGAAGGTGCGCGAGGTCGAGGCGCAGATGCAGGCGGTTCACCCCGATGCGCGGATTGACCTGTCGGAACGGTTTCGTGTGCCTGCCCTTCAACCCGAAGAGCAGGGCGAGGCCGAGGCGTTGGTGCGGGCGCTGACCGGCGACAACGGAGTTCACGTTGTCAGCTACGGCACCGAGGCCGGGCAATTCCAGGAAGCGGGATACTCTGCCGTGATCTGCGGCCCGGGCGACATTGCGCAGGCGCATCAGCCCAATGAATACATCACTGTCGCGCAGTTCGAAGCGGGGCATGATTTCATGCGGCGGCTGGTCGAACGTCTGACCTGATCCTGCCCATCCTTTCGGACTGAGCGGGTTTCCGCTTTGGCGGAAATCAACGGAGGTGTCATGACCGACCCCAAATCTTTACTTGCCACGCAGTCAGACAGCGCTCAGGATCTGGCAATGTCAGAATTGCCGACCGAAAATTCCAGATTGTCGTCGCTGAAGGCCAACGACATCCCGACCGGGGTCCTGTTGCAGGTTGCGGGGCGGGTCGCTGCCGAGGCGTTGGACCGGACGGGACGCGATTTCGGCGTGTCCGGGGGGCATCTGTCTCTTCTCGGAATGATCGTGCGTTTTCCGGGCCTGCCGCAATCGTCCTATGGCGCGATCCTTGTTCTGAACGATGCAACGCTTGGCCGCTACGCGATGCGGTTGGAGGAAAAAGGCCTGGTAGAGCGGCATCGCGGCGATCAGGACAGCAGAACGGTCATGCTGACGCCGACCCAAGAGGGGCTGGCGGTCTTCAAGGAATTGAGGCAACGTCTGACCAGCGTCGCTTCCGAGTTCAGGGATGGCATGCCTGCTGGCCGCTACGAAGAGCTGTTCGAGCTGCTGGCCGAATTCCTGCACTCTCGGAACTGGACGCTGCCGGGGTGACTTCGGCCCCGATGCCAGTCCAGCGAGGGAGAGGTTGAATGCCCGTAAAGAACCGGTTCGCCGAAATGCATGACGAGATCACCGGCTGGCGCCGACATCTGCATGCCCATCCCGAATTGCTGTATGACGTGCACGAGACGGCCGCCTTCGTCCAGGAGCGGCTGAAAGAGTTCGGCGTCGACGAGATTACCCCCGGCATCGGCCGCACCGGCGTGGTCGCGGTCATCAAGGGCAAGACGGATACCAAGGGGCGGGTGATCGGCCTGCGGGCCGACATGGATGCCCTGCCGATCGAAGAGGCCTCGGGCGTCGACTATGCCTCGACCGTACCGGGCAAGATGCATGCCTGCGGCCATGACGGGCACACGTCTATCCTGCTGGGTGCGGCCAAGTACCTGTCCGAAACTCGTAACTTCGACGGCACCGCGGTTCTGATCTTTCAGCCTGCCGAGGAAGGTGGGGCCGGAGGCAAGGCCATGGTCGATGACGGCATGATGGATCGCTGGGGGATCCAGGAGGTCTATGGCTTGCACAACATGCCGGGCCTGCCGGTGGGGCAGATCGCTGTCCGCCCCGGTCCCCTGCTGGCCAGTTCCGACGAGTTCGAGATCGTCGTGACTGGCAAGGGCGGGCATGCCGCCGCCCCGCATGACGCCATCGACACGACGCTGGTCGCCTCGCAGGTCGTCGTGTCCCTGCACTCCATCGTTTCGCGCAACGTCGACCCGATCAAGCGCGTGGTGCTGACGGTCGGGACCTTTCGTACCGATAGCAACGCGTCGAACGTGATCGCGCACACCGCGCGGCTGGAGGGGACTGTTCGCACGCTTGATCCGGACATGCGCACCCTTGCCGAGGAGCGGGTGCGCCGCGTGGCCGAGGATACGGCCTCGGCCTTTGGCGCGACGGCCGAGGTTACATGGACGCCCGGCTATCCCGTGACAGTGAATTCCGAGGACGAGACACAACACGCGATCGAGGCCGCGCAGGCGGTTTCGCCGCATGTCGATACCGACACGCCGCCGATCATGCCATCGGAAGATTTCGCTTACATGCTCGAGTCGCGGCCGGGCGCATATGTGTTCCTCGGAAATGGTGACACGGCGATGTGCCACCATCCTGCATATGTTTTTGACGACGAAGCGATACCGCTGGGATGTTCGTGGTTCGCGGAACTTGTCGAACGCCGCATGCCTGCTGCCTGACGGAGGACAAGATGCCGATCCGAAACCGCCTTGCCGAACTGCATGAGGAGATCACGGCATGGCGCCGGGACATCCATGCCAATCCTGAAATCCTGTACGAGACGCATCGCACCTCGGCGCTGGTGGCCGAGAAGCTGCGCGAATTCGGGTGCGACGAAGTCGTGACGGGGATCGGGCGCACGGGGGTGGTTGGCGTGATCCGCGGCCGCAACGATACAGCCGGTCGCGTGATCGGGCTGCGTGCGGATATGGACGCGCTGCCGATTCACGAACAGACGGGCAGGGCGTATGCCTCCAGGACGCCCGGCGCGATGCATGCCTGTGGCCATGACGGGCACACGGCGATGGTGTTGGGCGCGGCCAAGTACCTGTCCGAGACGCGTAACTTCGACGGTACCGCCATCGTCATCTTTCAACCCGCCGAAGAAGGCGGCAACGGCGCCAAGGCGATGTGCGATGACGGGATGATGGATCGCTTCGGCGTTCAGGAAGTCTATGCCATGCACAACGTGCCGGGCCTGCCGACCGGCGAGTTCGCCATCCGTCCCGGTCCGCAACTGGCCGCTGCCGACGAGTTCGATATTGTCGTGGAAGGGCGCGGCGGGCACGCGGCGGAACCGCATGAGGCGGTCGATACCACGGTGATGCTTGCGCAGCTGATCGTCGCGCTGCAAACGGTCGTTTCGCGCAATGCCGATCCGGTCGAGCAGGGTGTTCTGTCGGTGACGTCGGTCGAAACCTCGTCCAAGGCGTTCAATGTGATCCCGCAAACCGCGCGTCTGCGCGGCACGGTGCGCACCCATTCCGAAGACATGCGCGTGATGATCGAACGCCGCCTGACCGAGGTTGCGGCTGGAATCGCGGCGACGTTCGGGGGGCGGGCCGAAGTGACCTATACCCACGGCGTGCCGGTGACGATCAATGCCGAGGAGCAGACGGATCATGCCCGCAACGCCGCCATTGCCGTGTCGGGCGGGTGCGCGCTGGCCCCTCTGGTGATGGGCGGAGAGGATTTCTCGTTCATGCTTCAGGAGCGTCCCGGCGCCTTCATGGTGCTGGGAAACGGGGACAGTGCCGGGCTGCATCACCCGGAATACGATTTCAACGACGCGATCATCCCCACAGGATGTTCGTGGTTCGTCGAGATGGTCGAACGGCGGATGCCCGTCGCGTGACCATGATCATGACCAAAGGAGAGCAGACATGCCCGTGAAGAACCGATTTGCCGAGCTTCAGGACGAGATCACCGCCTGGCGCCGGGATATCCACGAAAACCCCGAGATCCTGTTCGAAACCCATCGCACCTCGGCACTGGTCGAGGAAAAGCTCAAGGCGTTCGGCTGTGACGAGGTCGTGGGCGGCATCGGGCGTACGGGCGTTGTGGGTGTCATTCGGGGCAAATCGAACAACAGCGGCAAGGTGATCGGGCTGCGCGCCGACATGGATGCGCTGCCGATCCACGAGGCGACGGGGCTCGACTATGCCTCGAAGACGCCCGGTGCGATGCATGCCTGCGGCCATGACGGGCATACCGCGATGCTGCTGGGAGCGGCCAAGTACCTGTCCGAGACGCGCAATTTCGACGGTACGGTCGTCGTGATCTTTCAGCCCGCCGAGGAAGGCGGCGGCGGCGGAAAGGAGATGTGCGACGATGGGCTGATGGAGCGTTGGGGCATTCAGGAGGTCTACGGAATGCACAACTGGCCCGGCCGCCCGGTGGGCAGCTTTGCCATCCGTCCCGGCGCGTTCTTTGCCGCCACCGACCAGTTCGACATCACCTTCGAGGGGCGTGGTGGCCATGCCGCCAAGCCGCAGGAGACGGTCGATACCACGGTGATGTCGGCGCAGGCGGTGCTGGCGCTGCAGACGATCGCCAGCCGCAACGCGGACCCGGTTGACCAGGTCGTCGTTTCGGTCACCTCGTTCGAGACCTCGTCCAAGGCGTTCAACGTCATCCCCCAGCGCGTGCAGCTCAAAGGCACGGTGCGCACGATGTCGAAAGAGATGCGCGATCTTGCCGAAACGCGGATCAAGGAGATCTGTGCCGGTATCGCCACCACTTTCGGCGGGACGGTCGATGTCACTTATCACCGGGGTTATCCGGTCATGGTCAACAGTGACGAACAGACCGAATTCGCCGCACAGGTTGCGCGCGAGGTATCGGGCCAGTGCGACGACGCCCCGCTGGTGATGGGCGGAGAGGACTTTGCCTTTATGCTGGAAGAGCGGCCCGGCGCTTATATCCTTGTTGGCAACGGCGATACGGCGATGGTTCATCACCCCGAGTACAACTTCAACGACGAGGCCATCCCGGCGGGTTGTTCCTGGTGGGCCGAGATCGTCGAGAAAAGAATGCCGGCGGCCTGATCGGCCCTGATATTGCGTCGGCCCGGCGGATCAGGTCGGGCCGTTGCCGTTCAGCGCGGCGGGGTCGCCCACAATTCCTTGTACACCGCGTCGATTCCGTCAGCTTCGGCCTGAGCGCTGAAGCTGTGTTCGGCCACGTCGCGCGCGGCTTTGGCGGCAGCGTCGTGGCGGGAGGGTTCCAGCAGATTGCAGGCGGCCTCTGCCGCTGCGCCGGCACTTTCCAGCGGCACGACCACCCCGCAGCGCCCCTGCGCCGAGAAAGCCCGGTAGTAGCCGGTATCGCTGCCGACGAACGGCACGCCCGATGCCATCCCCTCCAGAGGTGCCATGCCATACCCTTCGTAGCGAGGTAGCTGCACGACCAGCGACAAGGCCCGCATGAGCGCAGGCAGTTGGTCGGCAGGGATCTCTCCGGGAAACAGGATGCGCTCCTGCAAACCGGCCGAGGCAATCTGATCCTTCAACCCTCGCAGGAAGCCTTCATGCTCGCGCGTCGCGCGCCCGATCACCAGCGCCACGGTGCCCGGGTTTCGCGGCAGGAGGTTCAACATCGCCTCGACAAACAGGTCCGTTCCCTTTTCGGGGCGGATGCGGCCGACCGTGGCAACGCCTCGCTCGCCGCCATATCCCAGGGCGGACCAGGCAGCGTCCCGGTCCTGGGCGGGCGTGAACATGTCGCAATCGACACCATGGGGCACGACCGCGCGGACATGGGGAACGTAATCGGCGGCGGATTCGGTCGTGGCCACCACGGCGTCCATTCGGCTGATGAGCCAGCGGGGAAAGGCCGAGTGCCGTCGCTGCGCGGCCGAGGTGAAGACGATACGGATAGGCAGGCGCAACACGTCGCGTGCCCAGATGGCGGCGCGCATCTCGGTGTTGCGGCGAACGTGCCAGATAGCAAACGCCCGCCCGTCGGGTGCGTGCCGTGACAGGCGCCGGGCTTCGCCCAAGGTGATTGGATCGGGACAGCCGGGCAGGGGATGACCCACCAGCCGCAGGTCGTATCGCTTGGCCTGCTGGCGGATGACATTCGCGGCCGTCGCCGATACGCCGGTGAAATTGCGGTTGAAATTGGTGACGAACAGCTCGGGCATCACGCCAGGCCCAGCTCGCTGCAGAGAGTCTCGACCACATCCTCCAGCGCGCTGTCCTGTCTCGCGACAAAGCGGGCGGCTGCCGCCCGGGCGGTGTCCAGCGCTTTGGGGTCGGTCAGCCAGCGGTCGAGTGCCGTGGCAAGTTGGGCGGCATCCGAAACCTCTGCCGCGCCGCCCATCGCGATCAACGGTGTGAAGGTTTCGGAGAAGTTGAAGGTGCCTGGTCCGGTGATCACGGCGGCGCCTGCCTGTGCGGGCTCGAACGGGTTGTGCCCGCCGATCTCGCGGAGCGATCCACCCAGGAAGACCATAGGCGAAAGCGCGTACCACGTCCCCAACTCGCCGAGCGTGTCAGCAAGGTAGACTTGCGTGTCCTTCGTCACAGCCTGATCCGCCGTTCGGCGCGCACCTTCGAGCCCGGCATCGCGGATCTGCGCGGCCACCGCGTCGCCACGTTCGGGGTGGCGGGGGACAAGCACGAGCAACAGGTCGGGATACCGAGCAAGCAGGCGGCGGTGTGCTTCGAGCACCGCCTCTTCCTCACCCTCGTGGGTGGAACTGGCGATCCAGACGGGACGGGCGCCGATTTGATCCCGTATGTCGGCAAGCGCGTTTTGATCGACCGGCAAGGGGGCTGACATGGCCTTGAGGTTGGTGCCGGGCCGCACGCGCGCAGGGTCTGCGCCCATATCGCGCAGGTCCTCGGCCATGCGGGCGTTCTGCGTGACGAAGACAGAGAATTGACCCAGAACGAACTGCGCAGTGTCAGGCCATTTCTTCCAGCCGTCGACAGACCGCGCCGACAGCCGTGCATTCAGCAAGGCGAGCGGGATACCGTGCGACGCCGCCTCGACGATGGTGCGTGGCCAGATCTCGCTTTCGACGAAGATTCCGGCATCGGGGTGCCAATGAGACAGGAACCGTTCGACAGCCGGGCCGGTGTCGAGTGGCGGATATTGATGCCGGCATCGTGGCGGCATCCGCTTTTCCAGCAAAGCGGCCGAGGTCGGCGTGCCGGAAGTAATCAGGAATTCGGCGTCGGGCAGACGTTCGCCAAGCCGCGCGATCAGGCTGAGCACTGACAGGCTCTCACCGACGCTGGCTGCGTGAAACCAGATCAACCGGCCATCGGGGCGGGGCTGGCTGGCGTGGCCCAACCGTTCCTGCTGGCGGGTTTCGGGGACGCCTGCGGCCTCCAGCTTGCGCCGGACGGCGCGCCAAGCAAAAGGGGCCAACGCTGTCGTGGCCCCGCGGTAAATGGAATAAAGCAGCGTCGGGCTGCCGGTCATGTCATCCGCCCGTATGGCTCATGTGGCGTGACATCTGCCCGCCTACTCGCTGACGGGAGTAGTCAAAATCATGCCCTTTCGGCTTGCGTTCGATCGCGGCGCGGATCGCGGCCTCGAGCGGTTCCTCGGTGTCGGCATGCTCGCGCAGCGGTGCGCGCAGATCGGCCATGTCTTCTTGTCCGAGGCACATGTAAAGCTCGCCGGTGCAGGTCAGGCGCACGCGATTGCAGCTCTCGCAGAAATTATGGGATAGCGGCGTGATGAAACCGATCTTCTGCCCGGTTTCCTCCAGCCGGACATAGCGCGCCGGGCCGCCGGACCGCTCGGCAAGGTCGGTTACGGTGTAGTGCTTTTCATACTCCGCCCGTACGTCGCGCAGCGACCAGTACTGGTCCAGCCGGTCCTCATTGCCGATATCTCCCATCGGCATGACCTCGATCCAGGTCAGGTCCATGTCGCGTTCCGCGCACCATCGGGTGATCTCGGGCAGTTCCGGCTCGTTGAAGCCCTTGAGCGCGACGGCGTTGATCTTGACCCGCAGACCCGCGCGCTGCGCCGCGTCGATCCCGCGCAGCACCTGCGGCAGACGACCCCAGCGGGTGATGTCGGCGAATTTTTTTTCGTCGAGCGTGTCGAGCGAAACATTCACCCGCCGCACCCCGGCCGCGTAAAGCTGATCGGCAAAGCGTTCGAGTTGCGAGCCATTCGTAGTCAGCGTCAGTTCCTTGAGCGCGCCGCTGTCGAGATGGCGGGTCATCGCGTTGAAGAACGTCATGATGTCCCGTCGTACCAGCGGCTCACCCCCGGTGATGCGCAGTTTCTGCACGCCCATCCGCACGAAGGTGGAGCACATCCGGTCCAGTTCCTCGAGCGTCAACAGCTCTTTCTTGGGCAGAAAGGTCATGTTTTCGGACATGCAATATACACAGCGAAAATCGCAGCGATCCGTGACGGAGACACGGAGATAGCTGATGGCGCGGGCGAACGGATCGATCAACGGTGCGGTCATGCGTCCTAGGTAAGGCGGCTCCTCGCTTACCACAAGAGATTTCGGCCATTTGTGCTGGCCTGCCGGGGTGCTTGCGACTAGGGTCCGCGCCATGAGATACGTGATCCTGATTAGCCTCGCCGCGCTGGCCGGGTGCGACACCGTCCGCGAGACTTCCGGCCGCATTTTCGGAGGAGGACAACCGCAGCCCCTCCAAGCCGCCGATGCGGTGGAGGCGTCTGCCGAAACCGAAGCGGTCGATGCCGAGGAAACGGTCCAGACCGCGGCCGTCGAGCCGGAAGAACCCGCACCCGTGGTCAATACCGATTGGCAAGGGGCCAAGACGACCGTTGCCGCGCTGGGAGATCCGACCAAGGCGGGGCGCTGGATGGAAACGCCGCTTGTGGATGTCGAACGGAACGCCCGTATCGTGCTGCCGAAAACCGGCGCAATGACGAATGTCACGCTGATTCCCATCGGCGGTGATCCCGGAGCGGGAAGCCGCCTGTCGCTGGATGCGATGCGCGCGCTTCTGGCGCCGATCGACGAGCTGGTGGAACTCGAGGTTTACGCCAACTAAAGGTGCCGGCCCGCTTCCTTGCGGGCAAAGGGTTTCATCGCGTCGCCATGCCGTTCGAGAAAGGCGCGTGTCCGGTCGGCGTCGTGCTTTGACAATTCGCGCAGCCACCATGCGACAGCTTTCTGCATGAACCAGTCGCGATCCTCGACATACCCTGCGGCCCAGCCAAGGATACGATCACGGGCGACCAGTTCCGCGGGCTTGGGGTGGTTCTGCTTGGTCCAGGGCAGGGTGGAAACGAGCGCGGCGCGCCGCGTCCACATGTGCTCGGACGTGGTCCATGTCTCGACCTCGTCCAACCGCGCAGGATCTGCCACCAGCCGTTTCTGCATCGCCATGCAGGCATGATCCGCAATCGCCCATGAGTCGAAATCGGGCACCCAGCTTACCAGTAGTTTCCAGACCTCTCTGTCGGGTCGAATGCGCGCCTGCGTCAAAAGCTTGGCCGCCGCGACACGTGCCTCGTAGACGTCGGTGCGCCACAACGCGTCTGCCGCTGCCACGCGGTCCTCGACGCTCATCTGTTGGCGCCAAGTTTTCGTCAGATCGTTGAGGATGGGATTAGGCACACCGAGGTAGCGGCGCGGAAACTTGTGGTAACTTGCCTGGCCTTCAGCCCGGTCCGGGTCGGCATGGGCTTCGATTTCTTCGATCAGCGGATGTGACATATGTGGTCCCTCTCACGGCGAGGATACGCCTTGCGCCAGGGCGCACAAGTGCACGCTCACCCCTTGTGGGTCGGATCGGGACGGGCAAACAGCCGCTTCAGCGCGCCGTACTGGCTGATCCCCACACCGGCAAGGATCAGCGAAAGCGCCCCCAACAGCGTGGGGGGCAGCGGTTCGCCGAGGATGAGCGCGCCCAGCAGCATCGACCAGACAGGGACCTGGTAATTTGTCAGCGACATGAAGACCGGACCCGCGCTGCGCACCACGAGCACACGGAACAGGTTGGCCGCCGCAGTCGGGACGAGGCCGAGGAAGGCGATGATGACAAGGCCACGACCGTTGATTTCCGGCACGGGCCCTTCGACCGCCAAGGCGATCGGGATTACCATGCAGGCCGCGATCAGCAGGATCACCGTGGACAGTCCCAAGGGATCGACCGCCGGCAGTCGCCGCATCAGGACCGAGGATATGCCGTAACAAGAGGCCGCCCCGACACAGGCCATGCGCCCGGCCCATTCCAGGTTCGACCCGCTGGTGTCGAAAGCTTGCCCGCCTATCAGCACGGTCACCCCGATGAATCCGATGAGAAAACCGGCGATCCGTCGTGGCGTCAGGCGCTCGCCGGGAACGAAGAAGTGCGCAAGCGGCAGCACGATCAGCGCGACGGATGCCATGGACACGCCGGCGAACCCGGCTGTGACATGCTGCTGACCCCATGCAAGCAGCGAAAAGGGAATGGCGGTGGAAAAAGCGCCAACCGCAAGAACGGCCGCCACCGTGCTGCGTGCCGGGCGTTCAGCAAAGAGGCGAAAACCGACAGCCCACCAGATTGTCAGCATCGTCAGCGCGCCGAACCCGATCCGTCCGCTGGCCAGCCAGAACGGGCCTGCCTCTTCCAGCGCGAGTTCGGTCACCAGAAAGGTCCCGCCCCAGGTGATGCCGAGGGCGGAGATCATCAGCCAGCTTTTTGGCGTGATCTCACTGTGTGCCATTGTGTGCCGAACAATTCCGGAACCGCGCCTGCGGAAGGCTTGTTGACGATGGAAAGGTCAACGCGCTCGAAAGGAGCAGTTCACATGGAAACATCATCACTCGTCATCGTTTTGTTCGTCGTCACCGCGGGTGCGGTTTTGATCTGGGCCATCGTAAGCAAGCGCAAGACCGAAAAGCGCATGCAGGACGATACCGCCCCGAAATCGACCCTGGCAAAGGATGGTCCCGGCCCGAACCCGGTCGAGGCGTCGCGGATCGGCGACCCGGAATGGGGCGACCGCGCCAGCAATCGCCCCGAACCTTGAGATGTGACGGGCGGGGTCGAACCCGCCCGTGAGATCAGTTCTTTGCCTTGTCGACCATCTTGCCCGCGCTGATCCAGGGCATCATGGCGCGCAGCTTTTCGCCGACTTCTTCGATCTGGTGTGCGTCGTTCATCCGGCGCGTCCCCTTGAAGAACGGCTGACCTACTGCATTCTCGCTCATGAAATCGCGGACGAACTTGCCCGACTGGATGTCGTGCAGGATCGCCTTCATCTCGGCCTTGGTGCGCTCATAGGGAAGAACGCGGGGACCCGAGACATACTCGCCGTATTCGGCGGTGTTCGAGATCGAGTAGTTCATGTTGGCGATGCCGCCCTCGTAAATCAGGTCGACGATCAGCTTCACCTCGTGCAGACATTCGAAATAGGCCATCTCGGGGGCGTAGCCCGCCTCGACCAGTGTCTCGAAACCCATACGGATCAGTTCCACGAGACCACCGCAAAGAACGGCCTGCTCGCCGAACAGGTCGGTTTCGCATTCTTCGCGGAAATTGGTCTCGATAATGCCCGACCGGCCGCCGCCGATCGCCGAGCAGTAGCTGAGACCCAGTTCCAGCGCCTTGCCCGACGCGTCCTGATGAACGGCCACCAGGCAGGGCACGCCGCCGCCCTTGGTGTATTCGCCGCGCACGGTATGGCCGGGACCCTTGGGGGCCATCATTATGACGTCGACGCCGGGCTTGGGCTCGATCAGGCCGAAATGCACGTTCAGGCCGTGGGCAAAGGCGATTGCTGCGCCTTCGCGCAGGTTGTCGTGCACGTATTTCTTGTAGGTTTCGGCCTGAAGTTCATCGGGCATTGTGAACATGATCAGGTCGCACCACGCCGCCGCCTCGGCGATGCCCATGACCTGCAGCCCCTCGGCTTCGGCCTTCTTGGCGCTGGCCGAGCCTTCGCGCAGGGCGACGACAAGGTTCTTGGCACCCGAGTCGCGCAGGTTCAGAGCGTGGGCGTGGCCCTGCGAGCCGTAGCCCAGGATCGCAACTTTCTTGTCCTTGATCAGGTTGATGTCGCAGTCGCGGTCGTAATAAACGCGCATGATCTTTTCCCTTTCCGTTTGGATCTGGGGTAGTTCTATCCCGCCAGTTTTGGGTTTTTAAGTCGATCCGACATGGATAATGAGTTATGTGGTGAAAAATCATTCTTCCATTGGCTGATTGGTGGACAAATCATGCTGGACGACATCGACCGCCGCATCCTGCGCCATTTGCAGGCCGACCCGACGCTTTCGACCGCCGAACTGGCAGAGCGCGCCCGCATCAGCGCGGCAAGCTGCTGGCGGCGCGTAGAGAAGATGCAGGCTGCGGGCATAATCCTTACGCAGGAGGCCGTGATCGACTGGGCGGCGCTAGGCTACGCGGTCGAGGTCTCGCTCCGTTTCACCCTGGACAAGACGCAACCGCGTGCCTTTGACGAGTTTCTCGCCGCTGCACGCGACGTGCCCGAGGTGCTGGAGATCCAGACTTTCCTTGGCCGGGTCGATGTGCGCCTGTCGGTGATTGCGCGCGACATGGCCCATTATCAGCAGCTCTACCGGGATCGCATCCTGACGCTGCCGCATATTGCCGATATCGAGGCGCTGATGCATATCGCACGTGTCAAGGAAGAAGAGGCCTTGCCAGTATGATCGAGCTTGACGAGATCGACCGAAAGTTGCTGGCCGCGCTGGCACGGGACGCCACGCAGAACGCCAGTGCACTTGGTCGCCGGTTCGGGTTGTCGCAGCCGGCGGCGTGGCGGCGCATCCGTCGATTGCAGGACGGCGGTGCGATCAAGGGACGGCGCTTGCGGCTGAATACCGAGGCACTGGGATTCGGTGTCACGGTCTTTCTTGGGGTAAAACTGGCACGCAAGGGCCGGGTCAGCCTCGAGGATTTCGAACGCGCCGTCTCGGCCATTCCCGAGGTTCAGACGGTTGAGCATATTCTAGGCCTCTACGACTACCGGCTTCGCGTGGTGGCGCGCGACCTTGCCGATTTCGAACGCGTGCTGCGGCGGCGGATCATGACCCTGCCCGGGGCCGGAGAGGTCGAGGCCAATGTTCTGCTGTCCGAGGAACGGCGACCGGGCCCCTTGGGCTGAGTGACGCTTGAAGGGCAGGTGCCGTCGCGCCATAGTGCCTGAGATACTGCCGCCCTTTACAAGGACCTTTCCCATGACAGCGCTGCGCCCCGATATCGATCCCGACGGGCTCGAGGAGTTCTCGGTCGTCTTCACCGATCGTTCGCTCAACCACATGTCCGCCGTTTTTCAGCAGGTGATGCGCGACATCTCGGACATGCTGCGCGAGGTTTACGGTGCTGATGGCGTCGCGCTCGTGCCCGGCGGCGGTACCTACGGCATGGAGGCCGTCGCCCGCCAGTTTGCGCGCGACGCGCGGGTGCTGGTGGTACGAAATGGATGGTTCTCCTACCGCTGGAGCCAGATTTTCGAGGCCGGAGGTCTGCCCGCATCCTCCTCTGTGATGAAGGCGCGCCCCACGGGCAACACCGCGCCGTCGCCCTTTGCGCCCGCACCAATCGGCGAAGTGGTGGATGCGATCCGCAACGACAAGCCCGGCATCGTCTTTGCACCGCATGTCGAAACCTCTGCCGGGGTGATCCTGCCCGATGACTACATCACGCAGATGGCCGCTGCTGCGCATGAGGTGGGGGCCCTGATGGTACTAGACTGCATCGCTTCGGGCTGCGCCTGGGTCGACATGCGTGCGACAGGGGTCGACGTGTTGATCTCGGCCCCGCAAAAAGGCTGGAGCGCGCAGCCCTGCGCCGGGTTGGTGATGCTCTCGGAACGGGCCGAGGCGCGGCTGGCCGAGACCAGTTCCGACAGTTTCGCGCTGGACCTCAAGAAATGGCGCCAGATCATGCAGGCATATGAAAGCGGCGGCCATGCCTATCACGCGACCATGCCTACCGACGCGCTGCGCGTGTTCCGTGACACGATGGCCGAAACTCGCGACTACGGCTTCGCCCGACTGCGCGATGCGCAATGGGCGCTGGGGAACGGGGTGCGCGCGATGCTCGGGGCCAAGGGGGTAACCTCGGTCGCGGCCGAAGGCTTCGGCGCCCCGGGGGTGGTGGTGAGCTACACCGACGACCCTGAGGTCCAGAGCGGTCGGGCCTTCGCCGCGCAGGGCGTGCAGATCGCTGCGGGCGTGCCGCTTCAAGTGGGCGAGCCCGAAGGGTTCTCTACCTTCCGTCTGGGCCTGTTCGGGCTGGACAAGCTCTATGATGTCGACGGAACGATTGCGCGGCTCGGACGGGCGCTCGACGCGGTCCTCTGACCTTCCTCTTGCAAGAAATATCCCGGGGGAGTCGCGGCACGCCGCGACGGGGGCAGCGCCCCCGGCCCCCTGCGGGCTAGCGCACGCCGAGCCCCATCTGCATCAGCGTCTTGCGTACCGGTGCCATGGAGTAAAGCGCGTTCAACCCCATCGCACGGGCATCGCGCAGCGGCTGGGCCTGCCACATCGAGGCCCGGTTCAGCATGTCGATACCCTGCACACGCAGCGAGATATCGCGATGGCGCGCCTTGTGATAACGGTCGAGCAGATCGACCGCGCCGGGGTCTTCGCGGTGCGCCTCGGACAGTTCGAGCAGTGTCGCAAGATCGCCCAGCGACATGTTCAACCCCTGCGCACCGATCGGCGGCACGACATGAGCAGCTTCGGCCATCAACGCGATGCGTTCCCCGGCCAGCCGGTCGGCCTGCTGGCTAATGATCGGCCAGATCGTCCGGCGCGAGGCCAGCGTAAGCGGCCCGAAGAGGCCGCAGGATCGTTCCGTCATCGCCTGTTCGAAAGTGGCAGTGTCCATCGTCTGCAACTCGACCGCGCGGGGCCCGCGTTCCATCCAGACGACGGCGGACGAGGGGCGCCCTTGCCAATCCGGCAGCGGCACCAGTGTGAACGGCCCGCCCGAGCGATGGATCTCGGTCGACACGTCTTGGTGGGCAATCGGATGGGTCACGGCAAAGGCAAGTGCCTTTTGGCCGTAGCGTGTCGTGTGAACGCCGATCCCGGCCGCTTCGCGCATGGGGGAGTTGCGGCCATCGGCGGCAATCACGAGCTTCGCACGGATCTGGGTGCCGTCGCTCAGTCCCACCCGCGCCTCGGCGGTTCGGGTGAACAGGCTGCGTGTCCCGGTCCCCGGACGGAACTGAACGTTCGGAAGCTCGGCCAGCCGGGCCACCATTTCGCGGCGCAACAACCAGTTCGGAAGGTTCCAGCCAAAGGGCCGGTCGGAGATATCGGAAGCGTCGAAATCGCGCACGACGCGCGGTTCCGGCAGTGTGCCGCCGGCATCGACGATGCGCATGACCTGAAGCGGGCTTGCATGGGAATCCAGCCGGTCCCAGAGGCCCGCGCGTTCCAAAAGACCGCGCGCGGGCTGGAGAAAGGCGGTGCTGCGCATGTCCGCGCCGTCGACGTCCCGTTCGGTAACGGGCGGAGTCGGGTCGACGCAGATCACGTCGAACCCGGCACTTCCAAAGGCGGCGGCGGCGGTCAGTCCGGCAATGCCGCCGCCAGAGATCAGGATATCACAGGTATCGGCCATGGCGCCCTCCGTTCAGGGGCACCATATGGCGCGGTGGCCGCGCCCGCCAAGCGACATCCTGTCAGGGGTCATCCCCATGCCATGCAGACCAGCAGCACCCAAAGCACGGGTACCATCATCAAGGCGGGGATGTAGAGGCCGGGAATGCCGAACAGCATGATCGAACAGCCCCACATGGCAATCAGGGCGATGGCCGCCCAGAACAGGTTCTCTTCGTCGCCATACGCGACCTCGCGGGCCATCCAGCCGAAGAGGGGGATTGCAAAGAAAAACCGTTGCCAAAAGGGCAGACGGCGCGGCATCTCGGTCGCGGCCATTCGTGTCTCCAAGGTAAGTATTGTTCGCGTACCGGGCATATAGGTTGCGTGGCTCCGGCGCGGGAGGCACATTTGGTCGCATCTCCCCTGCGTCAGCGCCGCGTAGCCCCCGGTCAGACGAGGCGTGACAGAAATGCCGTCAGGTCGTCGGTATGGTGGTGAATATGCTCGGCCTCGAGCGGCTCTGGTGCGACATGTACCGTGCGCATGCCCATCGCATGCGGTTCGGCAAGGTTGCGAGGGTCGTCTTCGAACATAGCGGCACGTTCAGTGGCGATGCCGTCGGCGGCGAACACGGTCTCGAAAGCGGCACGGTGCGGTTTGGGCCGGTAACCGGCATGCTCGACGCCGTAGATCGCATCGAACAGGCCCGACAAGCCGCGCGCGGCAAGGACGCGTTCGGCATACGGAGCGCTACCATTGGTGTAGACGATCCGGCGGCCGGGCAGGTCGCGGATATGTGCGGCAAGCTCGACATCGGGTGTCATGTGGCTGGTGTCGACCTCGTGCACGGCGACGAGATAGGGGTCGGGGTCGATGCCATGAACGGCCATCAGCCCGGCCAGCGTCGTGCCATAGTCGCGCCAGTATTCATGCCTCAGCCGGTCGGCCTCGTCCTGCGTCACGCTGAGCTGGTCCATGACGTATTGCGTCATCAGCACTTCGATCTGGTCGAAGAGCCGCATCTGCGGCGGATAGAGTGTGTTGTCGAGGTCGAAGACCCACTGAGACACGTGCGAGAAAGAACACTTTACCATGGGCAGGGGTTTAGGACTCTCATACCCCGGTTTCAATGGGCGGGCTTGATTGAATTGATGGCGCCCGGCTAAACATGTGGAATGCAACGGGAAGGCAGGGCATGACACAGACACGACCGCCGCAGAAGGACGCTTATGATATGATCCTCGAGGCGATCGATATCGGCATCTACAAGCCGGGTGACCGGTTGGTCGAAAGCGAACTTGCCGAACGTTTCGGTGTTTCCCGCACACCCATCCGCGAAGCGCTGCAACGGCTGGAAACCCAGCGCCTGCTCGAACGGGACGGGCGCTCGCTGATCGTAGCGTCGCTTGACCACAACCAGATGGCTGAGCTGTACGTGGTGCGCCGTGAACTGGAAGGGCTGGCCGCGCGTCTCGCCGCCAGGCACGCGACCCAGGAAGAGATCGACGTTCTGCGCGACATGGTGGCCGCCGACAACAAGCTGGTGAATGACCCTTCGGCATTGTCGCGTGCGAACCGGCGGTTTCATGTTCAGATCCATCTTGCGTCTCATAATCGCTATCTCGTGCAGCAACTGGACCTCGTGCATCGGACCATGGCGTTGATGGCGACCACGTCGCTGGCTGCGCAGGGGCGGGGAGAGATCGCCCAGTCCGAACATCAGGGGATCGTCGATGCCATTGCGGCCCGAGACGAGGATCGTGCGGCGCAGGCGCTCAAGGATCACATCTCGATCGCCTTCATGACACGGCTGAAACAGGATGCCGATACGCGCGAGCGGCACTGAGGGTCAGGCCGCGCTTTCCTCTCCGGCCTGTCCGTGCTGCGTCTTGTCCCAGAAAAAGGGGTCGGCTGCCAATTCCCACAGCGCCTTGTAGGCTGCCACGACTCCAAGGGGAAAATACAGCGGCATGGTCAGGACCCATGGGAGCAGAAATCGCCGCTGCGGAGCCGAAACGGCAACCACGCCTACGACGAAGTTCAGGGTCTCGGCCGCGATGAAGATCGCGGCGCATGCCAGGATGGCGGAAGTCGGCAACATGGCATGAGCCGGATGGTCGAGGCCCATCAGGATCAGCCAGAAGGACCATAGCACCGGGGCAAGCAGGAACTGGCCGAGCGTTCCCAGAAAGAAGGCCTGCACACCGACAAACCGCGCCCAGCCGAGATCGGCAAGCAAGCGACGCGGGCTGCGCATGTGTACGAGATAGGTTTTCATGAACCCTTTGAGCCAGCGAGAACGCTGCTTGACCCAGGGCCACGTCCGGAAGTTTGCCTCCTCAAAGGTGACGGTTTCGATCAACTCGGTTCGATACCCGGCGCGGCAGAGCCGGACCCCGAGATCGGCATCCTCGGTCACGTTATGCGCGTCCCATCCGCCGAGCCTTTCCAGAACGTCACGTTTGAAGAACAGCGTCGTGCCGCCGAGAGGTACAACGAGGCCAAGACGGGCGATGCCCGGCAGGACGACCCGGAACCAGCTGGCATATTCGATGGTAAAGCAACGGGCCCGCCAATTGCTGCGAGGGTTGTAGTAATCGAGAATGCCCTGGAGGCAGACCACGTCCTCGTCTGCGTGGGCAAAACGTGCGGCCACATGCTCGATCTGGTCGGGTAGGGGGGCATCCTCGGCATCCCAGACGCCTATGATGTCGCCCTTGCAGAAGTCGAGAGCATAGTTCATCGCGCGCGGTTTGGTTGTCAGACCTCGATGGGCAGGCACCTCGATCACGCGCATCCAATGCGGCAACCGAGCCCTTGCAAGGGCTGCGCGGGTGACGTCGTCATGCGCTTCGAGCACAAGTATGACATCGAGAAGAGCCTTGGGATAGGTCAAGCGCGACAGTCGCTCCACCAGAGCGCCGGCGATTTCGCGTTCCCTGTAGAGAGGAACCAGCATCGATACGCAAGGCGGGCGGTCGGGCAAGTCGAGCGATGGTCGGGTCGATGGTGCCAAGAGTGAATGGTGGGACAGCATATGCGCGACAAATCCCGCCAGGCGAAGACCGAAGAAGAGCAGCAGTGTGATTACGGCGGTCACGAAGAGCAGCGTGAAACCCGCTAGAGGCATCGCCAAGAGGGCAAGGCAGAACGCGGTCAAGCCTAGAGCTGCGGGCAGCTTCGCGATCGGCGTCCATGTGCGGCAACTCATTTCGGCAGGGGCGCGATTGCTGGCCGCTGCCGCCAACCCTTCGGCGTAGTGTTCGGCGAGCCGGTGGTCGATATCGGCGCGTCGGGCAAGAACGGGAACGGCAGTCAGGCCGCGTCGCGCCAGTTCTTGCCTGACTGGTTCGAAACGGTCGGGCCGCTCTGTCGCGACGAGGATCATGGGCCCCATACGCACCCACGGGACCACGCGCTGATCGAACCAGAACCGGCGGCACGCAAGTCCAAAGAGCGCGTGCACGGGAGGTTGACGAGACAAATCCGCGTGCTGAAGGCCCGATTGCGCGGCCAGCGCATTCATGATGTCCGGCTTCTCGGCCCAGCCCTCGGCAATCAGGATCTCGCCCAGCGGTGCCCGGATGCGCTGTTGCAGTTCCAGGGCTCTGACGAGTTGCGGCGGCGTGA
Source organism: Lutimaribacter marinistellae (assembly GCF_042648365.1). Classification (NCBI taxonomy): domain Bacteria; kingdom Pseudomonadati; phylum Pseudomonadota; class Alphaproteobacteria; order Rhodobacterales; family Roseobacteraceae; genus Lutimaribacter; species Lutimaribacter marinistellae. Next base: position 262,070 of record NZ_JBHRXI010000017.1, read on the forward strand.
TCACGCCCGAGTCGACAAGACATCGTCCCAGCGGCAGACGCGACCGCCCCGCCTGCGCGGCCGGCGCAGGCGAAAACAGCCTGAGGTTCTGCTCACTCATCCCGTGTCCCCTGACGCCTATTGGTTACGTCAGGGTTGTATGGGGGTAGTTAATACATGGTTAACGAGTGTAGCGTCAGGCGACGTCCTTGCGCTTTGTCATTGCGTCCGCGAACCGCTCGAACAGATAGAAGCTGTCCTGCGGGCCCGGGCTTGCCTCGGGGTGATACTGGACCGAATAGACGGGACGGTCTGCCATGCGAATGCCGCAGTTGGAACCGTCAAACAGAGAGCGATGCGTTTCGACCACGCCCTCCGGCAAGCTCTGCGCGTCCACCGCGAAACCGTGGTTCATCGAGGTGATCTCGACCTTGCCTGTCTCGAGATCCTTGACCGGGTGGTTCGCACCGTGGTGCCCATGGTTCATCTTGACCGTTTTCGCCCCGAGGGCGAGGCCCAGCATCTGATGGCCGAGACATATGCCGAAAACGGGCAGGTCGGTTTTCTCGAGGATGCCACGGATCGTCGGAACGGCGTATGTGCCGGTGGCAGCGGGGTCTCCAGGACCATTCGACAGGAACACGCCATCGGGTTCATAGGCGAGGACCTCTTCGGCCGTGGCCGAGGCAGGCAGGACTGTCACGTCGCATCCGGCACTTGCCAGGCAGCGCAGGATGTTGCGCTTGGCGCCGTAATCGATCGCGACGACCTTGTGTGCCGGGTCGGCGAGCCGCTTGTACCCTTCGGGCCAAGCCCACCGCATCTCGTCCCAGCGGTAGCTTTGCGCGCAGGTGACGTCCTTGGCGAGGTCCATCCCTTCGAGCCCTGCGAATCCGCGCGCCGCGCGGACCAGCGCCTCGATGTCGAATTGCCCCTCGGGGTCATGGGCGAGCGCCACATGCGGCGCACCCTGCTGGCGGATCGCCCGCGTCAGGCGGCGGGTATCCACACCGCCAATGGCGATACGGCCGCGCCGCGCCAGCCAATCGGTCAGCGGTTCGGCGGCGCGCCAGTTCGACGGCTCGGTGGGGTCCCACTTGACCACCATGCCTGCGGCGACCGGATCCGCCGTTTCGTCATCGTCGGGGTTTACGCCGACATTGCCGATATGGGGAAACGTGAACGTCACGATCTGCCCGGCATAGGAGGGATCGGTCATGATCTCCTGGTAGCCTGTCATGGCGGTGTTGAAGCACAGCTCGGCAACGGTCTGGCCCGTCGCGCCGAAACCGTGCCCGTAAAACAGCGTACCGTCGGCCAGGGCAAGACAAGCGGTCGGTCTGGAAACCATTGCGGCAATCTCCATGCTGGGGGTCCGGCCCGCAATAGGACCCCACGGCTATGGCGTCAAGCCGACGACGCCATGGGATGGCTGCTATTACTCGGCGTAGCAATCCTCGGTAAAGCGGTCGCAGGTTCCTTCATCCGTTGGCGGCGTTGTTGGTGTCGGATTCGGTGTCGGGCCGGGCGGAGGGGCGGGGGCGGCAGCTGGCGGAGCCTCGGTATCGGCCCAGCCCGCGCTGATACCCACGCTTGCCTGATCGTCTCCGAGCACCAGCCCAAGGTCCGGTCCGATATACCATCCCTCACCGAGGTAGGCGACGCCGATATTCGGGCGCCAGCGATTGGCCTGGAACAGGTAATCGATCCCCAGGCTGGCGACCACGCTGTCTTCTTCATCGTCCGAAAAGACCTTGACCGTCAGGCCCGGGCCGTTGCCGTCACCAAATACGAATGTCAGGCCGACGCCAAATGTCGGATCGGCTGCCACGGGGCTTGCGGTTGCCAGGGCTAGTCCGGCGGCAAGCACCAGGCGGCAGTTCGGGGGATGGGCCATGCAGAATACCTCGAAAAATGAACGCGAACAAAACGTCGCAAACATATCACGAGTCACGCAGCCGATAAACACCGGACCCGATTCGGCCTTGTTTTCGTTGGTTGCCGGAGATACGTGTACAGTTTCGTGAAGATGGGGAACACGATACCGATGACCGATTTGCGAATGCAGATATCTGCGGCGCTGAAGCAGGCCATGAAGGATAAGGACGCAGAAAGACTGTCCACCCTGCGCCTGATCAATGCCGCTATCAAGGATCGCGACATTGCAAACCGTGCCGCGAGCGACGAGGAAAAGCCCGGTTGTGGCAATGTCGAAGTGCTCGATATCCTCGGCAAAATGGCGAAGCAGCGCCGCGAAAGCGCACGCGCCTACGAAGAAGGTGGTCGTCTCGACCTCGCTGAGCGCGAGGAGCGGGAGATCGCGGTGATCCAGGAGTTTATGCCGCGCCAGCTCGACGAGAGCGAAGTGGACCGCGCCATTGAAGAGGCGATCTCTTCCACCGGTGCAGGTTCCATCCGCGACATGGGCAAGGTGATGGGCGAGTTGAAGTCGCGCTACTCCGGGCGCATGGATTTCGGCAAGGTCGGCCCGCGGGTAAAGGATCACCTCTGCGCGGGGCAGTCGCCCTGCGCTTAATTCGGCCGCTCGAGGCCTTTGTGGGGGCGGGGCGCATCGCGGCTCGGCCCTAAGTCATTGAACATGATCGTCACATGCTTGCACCGCTATCAGGCGGTGTTCTTGTGTTCGACTGGCGTGTCGCGATGCCCGAGGGTGCGCTTCAACGCTGTCGTAGTCAACCTGCCGAAACAGTACCCCGACATCGCAACGATCAAGTTGGCGCCAAGGTTATGTGGGTACACCGTCGTGAAGCACGGCAACAAGATCGAAGAGGAGCCGGCCGCCGGCATTCGGATGCTCTAGAAGCCGTGGGTTCAGGCCGGAGCGATTCCCGCCTTGGTCTGGCCTGTCGATCGAGTGACGGATGCCGCTCAGTTACCGTTTCGAGAATAGCTGCCATGCGCTGTGCGACAAGCGGACGATTTACATATTGACAGAATGGGTCAAATTGTAAATCAAAGCCGAAAAGACGGTCGAAAGACAATCTGGATGAATGACCTAGAGGCACGGATACTTGACGCCGCCTTGCGCGTGTTCTCCCTCAACGGGGTGAAACGGACCAGCATGAGCGATCTGTGCGAAGAGGCCGGTGTTTCTCGCCAAACCCTCTACAACCGTTTCCGCAACAAGGACGATATCCTGCGTGGTCTCATCGGGCACTACACCGACATCGCGATCGAAGAGATCGCACAGGCCATGCCTGACCGGGCGAGCCTGAGCGAAAAGCTGGACCTTGTGTTTCAATGCATGGTGATCGATGGCTATGACACCGTTCAGGCCATGCCCCATGCGCAGGATTTCATCGACGGGGTCAACGCCGTCAGCGCGGAGGCGCTGGAAGCCTCGGCCAGCAGGTTTCGTGCAGTGATCGCGGAAATCCTGACCCCGCACGAGGCAGCATTTCGTCGGGCAGGGCTGAGCATCGACGAGTTGTCTGATTTTGTGCAGCGCGCGGCAAAGTCTGCCGGCATCCATGCGCGTGACCGGGCGCACCTCATCAGGCAACTTCGAACACTGAGGCTCCTCTGTCTGGGTGCCGCATCGGAAGACGGGCCGGACAAAACACCTTTGAAGGAGAGCAGACATGCGCAAGGGCATTAAGGCCAACGCAGAGGGCCACCAGCACAAGTCGACCCTGGCGATCCTGGCGGCGCTTGCCTTTTCCTGGACAGGTCCTTTGGCTGCCGCCGAAGACCTGCCGACCGTCAAGCTTGCCGAAGTCAGCGCCGGAAGGGCCGAGATTCGGCGGATCTTTTTTGGCAAGGCCGTTGCGCGTGAAACCGTGGATCTCGCCTTTCAGGTGGGAGGGCAGATCGTCGCGTTCCCGGTTCAGGAAGGGGCCACCGTCGCAAAAGGCTCTGTTGTCGCACAGATGGATCTGGAACCTTTCGAGCTTGCGTTCGAGCAGGCGCGTGCCAAGGAGGAGCAGGCCGCCCGTACCGTCGTGCGGTTTGAACAGCTTGCCGGATCCTCGGTCGCGGAAACCAGCCTGCAGGATGCGCGGACCACTCTGACCCTGGCCGACATTGCGGTCAGGAATGCCGAACGCGATCTGGAGCATGCCACGCTTTACGCCCCGTTCGATTCCATCGTAGCCACCCGGCTCGTTCCCAATTTCTCAACCGTCGAAGCGGGTACACCGGTGGTTCGGCTGCATGACATGTCAGAACTGAGGATCGACATCGACGTGCCCGAAATGCTGGCTCAACGCGTAGGAAGCAATCCTGACATTTCCCTGCAGGCCACATTCCCGGCGAGTGACGAGTCCTTTCCGCTCGAACTACGCGAATTCAACGCCGAAACCGCAGAGATTGGTCAGACCTACCGGATCACGCTTGGCATGCCCATGCCGCCGGATTTCGAAGTGCTTCCGGGTTCGTCTGCAAGGGTCACAGCCACGGTTAGAACCCGTGCGCAGAGCATCGAGGTTCCCGGTTCGGCCATCGTCATCGGGAATGACAGGCAGACATATGTCATGGTGTTCGAGCCCGCCGGAGCCGATCAGGGCAGGGTGACGCGCACTGCTGTCGAGATAGCGCCAACCAATCGCGGCACGGTCGAGATCGTCGCGGGTCTGCAGGCCTCGCAGGAGATCGTCGTGAGCGGGGCCGAGCAGCTTGACGATGGCGCGCGGGTGCGTCGCTTTACCGGCTTCGGGGACTGACGGTATGGACATCGCTCGTTTTTCCATAGATCGCCCGATCTATACCTGGATCATCATGCTGACCTGCCTTCTGGGCGGCATATGGGGATTTGCGACGCTCGGCCGGCTGGAAGATCCGGCCTTTACCATCAAAACTGCGATTGTGGTCACCCAGTATCCCGGCGCCTCGGCCGAGGAAGTGGCGCTGGAAGTCACTGAGCCGCTGGAATCGCAGATCCAGAAGATGGGCGAGGTCAAGGACATCGAGTCGATGAACCAGCCTGGCCTGTCCTGGATCACGGTCAACATGAAGGATACCTATGACGGTACCGAGTTGCCCGAGATATGGACCAAGTTGCGCCACCGGGTTGCCGAGGCGGCCTTGCCCAGCGGGACGAGTGCGCCCTACGTCAATGACCGTTTCGGGGATGTTTACGGGCTGTACTACGCGGTAAGCGCTCCCGGATTTTCGGACGCGGAAATGAACGAGCTTTCGACCTATCTGCGGCGCGAACTCCTGCTGGTTGACGGCGTGTCGGATGTCGTGCTTTCCGGGGTGCCCAACGAAGTTATCTATGTCGAGCCCGACCTCGCGCTCAGCTCGACCCTGGGTATCCCGCCTGCTGCGGTGATCGGTGCCGTCGCCAGCGCAAACGAGATGGTCGATGGTGGCGAATTGCAAGGCGAAAACGGCCGGACGCTGTTGCGGCGCCCGAAAGGTTCGGACAGCGTTTCCGAGATCGCGGCCCTTTCGGTGGGTGTCGGTGGTCAGATCATCAACCTGTCGGACTTTGCCCATATCCACCGCGGCCGCGAGGCCGACCCGGATCTGATCATCCGGCATGACGGTGTCGAGGCCTTTACCCTCGGCGTTGCAGGCATCGCGACCGAGAACATCGTCGATGTCGGCAAGCGGGTCGATGCCAAGCTCGACCAACTGCGGCAGGCATTGCCGCTGGGTATTTCGATCCAGTCGATCTATCGCCAGCATGCCGTTGTCGAAGAGGCCTCGAACGCCTTTCTGGTGAACCTCGCAATGTCCGTGGGCATCGTCGCGGTTGTTCTTGCCCTGTTCATGGGATGGCGGGCGGCGATCGTGGTCGGCTCGACGCTTTTGCTGACCGTGGTCGGCACGCTCTTTTTCATGGCGCTCGGATCGATCGAAATGGAGCGCATCTCGCTGGGCGCCCTCATCATCGCCATGGGTATGCTGGTCGACAACGCTATCGTCGTGGCCGAAGGCATGCAGATTGCCATGCGGCAGGGCAAATCCTCGCGCGACGCGGCGACGGAAGCGGCCAGCAAGACCCAGATTCCGCTGTTGGGCGCGACGGTGATCGGGATAATGGCCTTTGCCGGCATCGGGCTCAGCCCTGATGCGACCGGCGAGTTTCTCTTTTCGCTCTTTGCCGTGATCGCTATCTCGCTCCTGTTGTCATGGGTGCTGGCGATAACCGCGACACCGCTTCTTGGTTACTACTTCTTCGAACGTGGGGCGGAGGGCGCCAGTGACGGTTTCGACGGACGGTTGTTCCGGGCCTATGCGGCGATCTTGCGTGCGTCGTTGAAGCTGCGCTGGCTGGTCGTTGCCGCGCTGGTTGCCGGAACCGCCGTTTGCTACGCGCTGTTCGGCCAGATCAAGCAGCAGTTCTTTCCCGACAGCAACACGCCACTCTATTTCGTGCACTACAAGCTGCCGCAGGGTGCCTCGATTCACCAGACGTCCCGCGATCTCGCCGTGCTCGAGGATTGGCTTGTCGATCGTCCCGAGGTTCAGGCCGTGACTGCCTTTGCGGGCGAGGGCGCGTCTCGCTTCATGCTGACCTACGAGGCAGAGGATCCGAACCCCAGCTACGGTCACCTCATTGTACGCGTCAAATCGCTCGAGGTGATCGAAGACGAGATGGACGCGCTAGAGACGTTTGCCGGGAGTGCCGTGCCCCAGGGCGAATTCCGCGTTAAGCGTCTGGCTTTCGGACCGGGGGGTGGTGCGCCGATCGAGGTAAGGTTCATTGGGCGCGATCCGGACGTGCTGCGCGATCTGGCGGACGAGGCGATGGCGCGCATGCAGGCGGCTTCGGACAATATCGTCACCCCGCGCCACGATTGGCGCGAGCGCGAGCTGGTCCTGCGCCCGATATATGCAGAGGAGCGGGCTCAGGATGCCGGCATTTCCCGCACGAACATCACCGAAACCCTGCAATTCGCGTCCGAGGGCATCAGGGGTGGCACGTTCCGCGAACGCGACCGGCAGATCCCAATCGTCGTACGCACGTCGCAGGAGGCCGATTTGGCGTTGACCGATCACCTGATCTACTCCGATAGCGGCAATACCCTTGTGCCGCTGGAGCAGGTGATCGACGGCTTTACGTTCGAGCCACAGGACACCCTTCTTCATCGTCGTGACCGCGCCGAGGTGATTATCGTCGGTGCCGATATCCCGCGCGGCATGACCGCTGCACAGGTTCAAGGAGAAATCCAGACCGCGATCGAGGCAATGGAGATCCCCGAAGGATACGTGATGGAATGGGGCGGCGAACTGGAAAGCGCGACAGAGGCTCAGGTCGCACTGGGTGCTCAATTGCCCTTCAGCTTGATCATCATGGTGCTGATTTCGGTGCTTCTGTTCAATGCGCTGCGCCAGCCGATTATCATCTGGTTGCTGGTTCCCATGGCGGTCAACGGTGTCAGCCTTGCACTGCTTGGTACCGGGCTGCCCTTTACCTTCACTGCTCTGTTGGGGTTGCTGTCGCTGTCGGGCATGCTGATCAAGAACGGTATCGTGCTGGTGGAAGAGATCGACCTGACCCGCGCGGCGAACCCGACGCTGCCGCTGCAGGAGGCGATCGTGACCGCTTCGACATCACGTTTGCGACCGGTCTTCCTTGCGGCTGCGACGACCATCCTCGGTATGCTGCCGCTGCTGTCTGACGCGTTCTTTCAGTCCATGGCGGCAACGATCATGGGCGGACTGGCCTTCGCATCGGTCCTCACCCTCATCGCAGCACCGGTTCTGTACTACATCTTTTTCAAGCGCAGCACCGAACCGCTGGCCGCCGCGTCAGCGGCCGCGGCCTGATCGTCGGAACGTACGCGCTAGACGATTCTGGACGTGTTCGAGGCGTTTTGATGTCCTCACATACCTTTACCCGCGAGCACCTAAGGCGCGCGCGGTGTAACAACGCAACCAAAACGCGTGCTTCGAGCCACTAAATCACGAAACCTTCTCCGCGGAACCTTACCGAACAGTCCTGACAAAGGTCTTGCGTCGAGAGATGTCGTTTGTAGTCCGAAAGCAATAACGATGAGGTGAAAGCCAAGTATTCCAATCGCACTCCGTCATGTCTGGACAAACGCGAACAGCACGAAACCAGTGTATTACCGTGCGCCAGCGTTAGACTGTAGAAGGCAGCCCAAGTCATTGAAAAGACTTGGAGGCGAGTACCGGAATCGAACCGGTGTACACGGATTTGCAATCCGAGGCTTGCTGACATCATAGATAAACATGCTGCACCGCAAGTCTATTATTTTATTGATAAAGTAGGAAGGATGTGCGCATGGTTGAACATAGAGAAACCCTTAAAAACACCCGGTTTATGTGACTAAAAAGAGACTAAATTGAAGCTGCGCCTAACTGATATGGCAATCAAGAAGCTGCCGCATCCCGCTCAGGGACAAGTGACACACTGGGATGAACTGACGCCAGGTTTCGGCCTCAGGTGCTCAACCAAAAGCAAGTCGTTTGTAGTCATGTACGGCGAGAGGCGTAAGCTTAAGACGATAGGCCGCTACCCCGACATGTCGCTTTCCGACGCGCGGGCGCAAGCAAAGCGCTTTTTTGTTCTGCATCAAGAAGGGGCGCACGGAGAACACCAGCACGCAATTTCATTTGATGAGGCGAAAGATCGATTTCTTGAAGATTGTAGGAACAAGAACAAGCCCCGAACGGTTGCAGACTACACACGACACCTGGACAAGCATTTCCAGTTTTCAGGAAACCTGGAAGATGTAAGTCGCCAGCAAGTTATGAAGGTCGTTTCCAGTCTGTCGAATACGCCTTCGGAGCAATCGCACGCTTATGTTGCCATCCGCACGATGATGAACTGGTGCGTGCGACATGGGCTGGTGGAGCAATCAATCGTTCCGCAGATCAAACAAGGGTCGATTGCGCGAAATCGTGTTTTGAGCGAGGGTGAGCTGAGGGACGTCTTTCTGAGGTCACAGGAAACCCCTTTCCCCTTTGGTCCGATCATGCAGCTTTTGATCCTTACCGGTCAGCGCAGGTCAGAAGTCGGTTCATTGCGCCGGACTTGGATAATCGACGATTGCGTGGTGTTCCCTGCCGGGTTCACGAAGAACAAGCGCGAACACCGCTTCCCACTTACTGGCAGGAGCCAAGAGATCATCGAGGGTCTGCCCGATACCGGAGACCTGCTATTTCCCGCTGCGACGAACAATGAAAAAACCTTCAGCGGTTGGGCGTGGCACAAGGCGCAATTTGATGACGACCTTGAAGATGTTGCTCCCTACACATTGCACGATCTACGCCGAACCTTCGCGACTGTTCATGCCAAGATTGGGACCCCAATCCACGTTACTGAAAAGCTCTTGAACCATGTCACCGGTACCATCAGTGGTGTGGCAGCAGTCTACAACCAGCACACATACGCAGAAGAAATGAGAGAGGCGATGGCCAGATTTGATGAATACATCGTCAAATTGATTGAGACCTGATACGCTCACCCAGCCTAGGCTTTTGTCAACCCTAGGGCATCGCGGTGCTCTTCAGTCATGGAGACATCGTGATGAGGATACTTTCAAAACGCCAGCTCAAGGAGCTGGTCCTCTACTCGCCGCAACACGTCGCGCGGCTGGAAAAGGCAGGTCATTTCCCCAAGCGGGTACAGCTTGGCCCGAACAGAGTGGGATGGGTTGAGGATGAGGTGCTGGACTGGCTTCAGCAACGTCTGGATTGTCGAGAAGCGCCCAAACGACACTCCTGATACAGGAGCAGGGTGATCGGGCGTGCACAGCCCGGTCACCCATTTTGTCAGCACCCGGCCCAGACCGGACCTCCGCAGGTTCGTCGGGCGCCGCACTGCAGCTTTCGCATTCCTGCCATTAGTGCTTGGCGCAGCATTTTCACTTCGGCAATGACCGGGTCGCGGACGAAGCCGACAAATGGCGAAGCTTCGCGAATGTCCGGTCTCTTGACCGAGCCCCGTGCCAAGCCAGACCGCGCCTTGTCAGGCGCGGCCTTGTAATACCCCTCAATCGCTGGCGCGCTGACGGGCGTCTTCCAGCTTCTTGATGTCGGCCTCGCTCAGTTGCGGCCGGTCCACCTTGATGGTCAGCTTGTCGAGCCTGGCGGTCAGCTTGAACGGCGGTTTGTAATCGGCGTCATAAACCCCGGTCAGCGTGTCAGAGCCTACGTCGAACGCCTCGTCCCATTGCAGGATGACCGGGATGGTGTGCTTCATCTCCTTGCTGTCCACCACGGTGCCGTTCAACTTCAGCGTGCCGGTGCCGCCCTGACCCATGCCGCTGGTGCTGCCATAGGCCATCGTCCCGGCGCCGAGCCCGTCATATTTGAAATCGAACTCGATCACGTGCTTGCCGGGGGCCAGCGCCTCCTTGCCTTGCCACTGGATGCGTTCGAGGTTGAGCATGTTCCAGGTAAAGACCGGCTTGCTGTCCTTGAGGTAGAAGCCATAGCCGGCAAACCGCCCGCCCGAGGTCACGATCATGCCCTCCGCGCCGCCTTCGGGCACCTCGATCTCGGCGGTAAAGGTGTAGGACGAATTCAGGATGCTGGGCGAATCCCCCTGCGGCAACCCGGTCATCGGGCGGGTATAGACAAATTCGGTGCGGCCCGCGGTGATGTTAGGCCTCGGCTGGGCGAGGCGCGAGGTGACCGAGGCATCCAGCGGGAACAGCTGGTATTTCTTGGCCTCCTCGATGAAGATCGCCTTCAGCTCTTCGACCTTCTCGGGGTGATCCTTGGCCACGTCCTTTTGCTGGTTCATGTCCGTGGTGAGGTCGTAAAGCTCCAGCACCTGGTTGTTGAGCGGGTCGGGGTTCGGCGTACCCGGGGTTTCCCAGGGCATCCGGTTGACCTTGGTGCTCAAGAGCCAGCCGTCGTGATAGAGCGCCCATTGGCCCATCATCTCGAAATACTGGGTCCGGTGACGGGTCGGTGCGTCGGCATTGGCCTTGTCGAAGGTATAGGCAAAGCTGGTGCCTTCTATCGGGTGTTGCAGGATGCCATCCACCTGCATCGGCGGGGTGATCCCGGCAACCTCGAGGATGGTGGGCACCACGTCGATCACGTGCATGAACTGGTCGCGGCGTCCGCCCTTGTCGGTGATCCCTTTGGGCCAGCTGACCACCATGTTCTGCCGGATGCCGCCGAGGCGGTTGGCGTTCTGCTTGAAATAGTCGAACGGCGTGTCAAAGGCCCAGGACCAGCCCGCCGACATGTGGTTATAGGTCTCTTCGGTGCCCCATGTGTCATACCATTTCATCTGGGTCTCGATGGGCATCTCGGCGATGCCGTTGAACCAGGCCACCTCGTTCGGCGTGCCCACCGGGCCGCCCTCGGCCGAAGTGCCGTTGTCGCCGTTGATATAGATGACCAGCGTGTTTTCCAGCTGGCCCAGGTCGTCGATGGCATCGATCACCCGCCCGATCTCGTGGTCGCTGTAGGCGGCATAGGCGGCGAACACCTCGACTTGGCGGATGAACAGTTTCTTTTCGTCATCGCTCAGCTTGTCCCAAGGCGTCAGCTTGTCCGCCGGCCAGGGCGTGAGCGTGGCATCGTCGGGCACCAGCCCAAGTTTCTTCTGGTTCTCGAAGATGGTCTGGCGCAGCGCCTCGTAGCCGTCGTCGAAGAGGTTCATCGCCGCGATCCTGTCCACCCATTCCTTGGTCGGGTGGTGCGGCGCATGGGTGGCGCCGGGCGCGTATTTGACAAAGAACGGCTTGTCCGGCGCGATCTGGTGCATGTCGGTGATCCAGTCGATGGCGTCATCGGCCATGCCGGTGATCAGGTTCCACTCCGGGTCGCCGTCGAAGGGATAGATTTGCGTGGTGTTGCGGAACAGGTTCGGTTGCCACTGGTTGGCGTCGCCGCCAACGAAGCCATAGAAGTATTCAAAGCCAAGGCCCGTCGGCCACTGGTCGAACGGCCCCGACTGGCTGGCCTGGAAGGCCGGCACGTTGTGGTCCTTGCCGAACCAGGAGGTGTTATAGCCGTTCTCGACCAGGATCCGCCCGATGGTGGCCTTGTCCTCGGTGATGATCGAGTTGTAGCCAGGATAGCCCGTGGATCGCTCGGAAATCACGCCGAACCCCACCGAATGGTGGTTGCGCCCGGTGATCAGCGCGGCGCGGGTGGGCGAGCACAGCGCGGTGGAGTGGATGTTGGTATAGCTCAGCCCCTCGGCGGCGAGCTGGTCCATGGTTTCGGTCGGGATCACCCCGCCAAAGGTGCTGGGCACGCCGAAACCGGCATCGTCGGTGATGATCAACAGCACGTTTGGCGCGCCCTCGGGCGGCACCACGCGCGGCGGCCACCACGGCGTGGATTTTTCGGCCTGTTGTTCGATCTGGCCGCCAAAAGGCGCGGGTGGCGGCGGCAATTGCCGTCCATCGATCGTGGTCGTAGCGGCAGGAGAGCCCGGCGGCGGCGCGGCATCCTGTGCAAGCAGCGGAGCGGCCGCCGCGGCGATAAGTAAGCTTGCTGTTGCCAAGTTCCGCCTTATCTCGATCATCTCCATAGCTCATTCCTCCTAAACTCGCATAGAGATACGCCCGCCGGGCGTGCCCGACCGCGGTCAGGGCGCAATGGCACCAAGATCTCGGGAGTGAGGACTTGATCTGGATCAATCCCCGCGCCCCGATTTGACTTTAGAGGCCATGTCGTGATCCTGACCGAGGCCGAGCCCCATGCCGCACAGCATCCCCTTGATCCGCGCAGCCGCGATCACCCCCATACGACGCTGGGTCGAGGAACGGGGCGAGGATGTCGGACCGTTCCTCGCACGTGCCGATCTGAGCTGGGTGCCAGCGGACGATCCTGCGCTGCCCGTGCCCCTGCGCAGTGTCGTGCGCTTGCTCGTCGAGATTTCGCGCGCCGCGGGCCCGGATACACCCCATCGGATCGTGAACGGGCGTGGCGGTTTCGAGATCGGCCTGATCGGCAGGGCTGCGTTCCGCGGACCCACCGTGCGCGATGGTTTCGCCCGGATCGCGCGCATGATGCCGGCCCATTGCACCCACGAGATATTCACGGTCGCCTTATCGGGCGATGGTCTGCACATTCGTGACGGATGGGCTTATGACCTCGGCGATGACGAAGCCCTGTATCTGGTGCAGCAATACGTGGCGTCGCTTATCGACATGATCTGCAGTGTCGCGCACCCCGAAGCGCCGCGCGCGGAAAGGGTGGAGATGGTGCCCCATCCCGAGGCGGGATTGAACCACCTGCGACCCTGGCTGGGAGACCGTTTGCAGCCCGCCCCGTTGCGTGCCCTGGATTTTCTCGTGGGCTCGGACGTGGCCGCGCAGCGCTTCCCCAAGGGCGCGCAGGAGCGTGCCCGAGAAGCCAATGGGGAAACAGGAAGGCGGATAGCGTCCGGCGCATCACTGGCTGACCAGGTCTCGGCACTGGTCGCCGTGATGCTTCCACGGACGACACCCCATCTGGACCGGGTCGCCGCGGCCGCCGGGATCAGCGGTCGGACCTTGCGGCGCGCCCTCCGGCAGAACGGCACCAGCTTTTCAGATGTGGTCGAGCGAACGCGCGCGCAGATCGCTGTCGACCGGGTGCGCAACGACACTGACGTGTCGCTCGGGTCCATCGCGGCGGACCTTGGATATGCCAACCAAGCAACCCTTTCGCGCGCTGTACGTCGATGGACCGGCCAGACTCCAAGAAGCCTCCGAAGCGGCCTGAAAAGCCGTATCGAACCGGGCAAGCCTGTGTCCGAAACCAGACTCTCCAAATAGCACGGAATTGGTCCGCATCGGGCTCCGAGCCGACTTGCGGCAGCGCAGAAAACATCTCGATAACAAGCGAATGCGGATGTCGGCGTTCAACATAACAGCTTGATCCGTTCGCGCCTGCGGAGAAAGTCCGGAATCCGCCCATCGTTCCAGAAACCCCGTCAAACCTCGCAGATCGAAACCTCTGACGCATTGACCCGCTCCCAAGGTTTCTCGAACAGCCGCCTGGCAACGCCGGACAAACCGCCGCCACAACGCACACTGAGCATCGCCTGCGTCAACACCGCCTTATCCGCCGCGACCGGCCGATCCCGCATCAAGGCCAGGAACCGCTCCTGCTTTGACCGGCTTGTGAACACCCAGAGCACGACCAGGTTCGCCTTGAGCCCGTAGTGCGATTTGTACGTCTCGTTGGCCAGAATGTCGTCATATTGCGCGATGGTTCGAGCCCAGCTTTTGCGGTTTGCGGGCGAGGTCTTGGGTTCGGTGCCGCGATCGACCTCGAGGGCGAAGGCACGGTATCGACCGTCATAGTCGAGGGCGAAGAGCTGGTCTGGAATCAGCGTGGAAGGCCCGTGCGGGATGGCGATGGATGCGCCGCTGCGGTTTAGAATTTCATGGGCGGGGATGTAGCGGATACCCGCATGGGCGGCGCAGATGTCGATGGAGCTGGTGACGCAGGCCGTGAGATAGGCGTGCCACCAATGTCCGGTCGGGCGGTGCGTTGGTTCTGCCAGGCCGAGTTCAGCCAGGTGGTCGTGGGCCCTGTCGGTCAGGTCATAGATATAGGGGTTGAACTCGGCGCGTTCGGTGGCGCGTTGCTGCGGGGGCAGGCAGAGATAGCCGCCAGCGCGCAGTTTCTGCATTTGGCGCAGCGCGGTGTCGCGGCACCTGTGTGTATCGCGCGTGAGCTCATAGAGATATTGCGAGCTTTGCGGCCCGTGACGTTCTATATGTTTGAGCCAGCGCAGCTCGCGCGCCGTCGGTCGGACGTGCCGCTCTGGCGCGATATAGTGGAAGGTCGCACGGCCGAGGCGGTCTGTTTGTGGATGTGCCATGCACGCAGGATATGCCGGTTTCGGCGGTGTTTCCCGGTCCGGATTCAGATTGGTGAGCGATTTTTCCGACGGTGTTCAGACCAGCGGTTCCGCCTTGGTTTGCCGTGATCTGGCATGTTCCGAGAGGATCATGTCGCCACGGGCAGGGTTCTGTTTCCGGATTGCCACAGGCAAGCCAATCTGACCGTCATAACTCGTCAGACGGCTCCATCGGATCCTTGGGTGTCTTTGTTTCCTCGTCCGGGTCTTCGTCTGTCCCCGGCGATTTGAAGCTCGGTCCCATGGCTTTCCTGAGTTCATCCCAGCCGATGTCACCCTTGTCTGCGGTTTTGGCTGTGGCCGTGGATTTGCGCGGCTTTCGGGCTGTTGAGGATTTAGGGTTCCGCGTCACCGTGCGTGACGACTTTGAGGCCGCATCAGCGGTTGCGGCCCCGGGTTTTGTCCGGACGGACCCGTCAGCGCGTTCGCCGGAGTCTTCGCCTGGTTCCTGTTCAGCTGCCCCTGCACCGTCGCCTCCCGACCCGCCACCGGATGGCGGCTGCGGAGTCTCGGGCTCGGGCGGCGGCGATCCGCCCTGATCCTCCGGTGGCGTCTCGTCAGATGGCGTGTCCGTGCCCCAGGGTTCGGCATAGGCGGCGCGGCTTGTCTCGCGGATTGCCAGAAGGTCCTCGGGCGAGCGCAGCCCCATCTTCTCGAGCACGAAGAACGGAAAGCTCATCGGCACGCCGCGATCGGTGAGGCCGCGGATGTAGGTGACGAAGGTGCCCTTGGGCTGACGCTGGATCGTGTCGGCATCGGTGCCGATCTGGCCGGAGAGCGCACGTGCGTCGCGGGCGGATACGCCGCCGGCCAGCTTGATCGTGGTGTTGGCCTCGAAGGCCTCCTGCAGGCCCTGGGAGAGCTGGCCGAGATATTGGTGCGCCATCACCATGCCGACCCGGTACTTGCGGGCCTGGCTCAGGATGATGCCGATGTTGGGGTCGAAGTAATCCTGCGCCTCGTCGATATAGACCATGACCGGCAGGCGGTCGTGACCCGCAAGCGTGGCGCGTTCCTGCGCCGCCTGGGCAATCAGCGCGATGAAGAACCGGCCGAAGATCTCGGTGCCCTGTTCCTTCAGCAGCGACTTGGCCGTGTTGATCAGGATCAGCTTGCCCGCGTTCATTTCCTCGAACATGTCGAACTTGGATTGCGGGTGCGAGAACATCCGCTCAAAAGTCTGGTTCTCCAGGACCCCGTAGATGCGGCGCAGCACTTGAGTGCGCGTATTGGCAAATTCCTTGCTGTCGAATTCGGTCTCGAAGAAGCGCCGGGGCGTGCCTTCGAGCTTCTCGATGCTGGCCCGGTGCTTCTGCGTCCCGCCGGGCTCCAGAAGTTCCCGCAGCGTATGGATGGTGGCGCCCGGGACATGGAACATGAGCCGGGTCACGTAGCGAAAGACCACGCTCTGCTTGGCGGTCATGCCGGCTGAGAGCAGCGAACCCAACACGAAGTCGTAGAGCTCGATGATGGAATTGGTCAGGCGTTCGCGTTCCAGCGGATCATAGCCCTCAAGCCGGTCCTGGCCGACCGAAAAGAGGTTCAGGCAGACCGGGTAATGGATGTCCTCGGGATCGATCAGAACGATCCGATCGGGGTCGAGGATGTCGGCTTTGAGGATGGTGTTGATCATGTCGCCCTGGCTGTCGATAACGATCACGGTCTTCTTTCCCTCGGCGACGTCCTCGAGATCTTTCGCGATGAAGTATTGCAGCGTCTGGGTTTTGCCGTGACCTGAACCGGCAATGATGTGGGTATGCTCGAACCGTCGATCTTCTGGAACCGTGAACGGCGTTCTGAGCGAGAACAAATCCTTCAGGTAGGTACCCCGCAGGTAGGTGTCGACGAGATCGTCTCCCTTGTAGTCGGAGGGAAAGATCGGGGTAGTGCGATGCGTGGCCTGCAGGTTGGCATCGAGCCGCTGGCGGAGCGCCTTGAAGTGCATGTAGTCGCTGTCGCGGAAGAAGGGCGCGACCACGTTCTCTATCGTCTGTCCCAGCGGATGGGTGAACTGTGTGATCTCGACCAGCACATCGCCCTCGATGGGCGGCACGGCGTTTGCAATGGGCGCCAGCGCCTCGGAAAGGATATCGAGGGCCGAGAGGACCATAACCCGGTCGCTCCGCGCCTGGCCGGCCTTGGCCAGCATGTCGCGATAGCGCGCCCCTTCGACCGTGTTGCACAGCGCCGGTGGCGGCGGCACCTCGGGGCTTAGGCCTTCCTGTTCAAAGAGCCGGCGCCCCACATCCAGGAGTTGCACGCGCAGCGCGCCCGGCAGGTCCGGTGGCCAGTGCCGTGAGAGCGCGTCGTCGATTTCTACATCGCTGAGTTCGACCGTGCCCGCGAGTGCGTGTCGGTATAGAGTTTCGGTTTCCTCGCGGGCAAGGCGCTCTAGCCGCGCCGGGCTTTCCGTGTAGAGGCGATAGCCGACGTAAGCCACGATGCCGGCAATCGCGATCGGCGTGATGAAGATCGCGATCAGAAGGAGCGTGCCGACAATCGCAAAGACGAGGAACAGCCCGGCGGTTTCTTCAAACACACCACGCGACATCAGAACTCGACCACGGTGCGGCTGCCGGTCTCGGCATTGTCGTCGAGCCAAAGCTTCATCTGCCCGAGCACCTCGAGCAGGTTGTCTTCGTAGATCTTTGCCTGGCTTGGATTGGCACACAGAAACCGGTCGACCTGTTCATTCATCAGATGACTGACGCGGAGCTCGAACTTCTCGTCCCGGTCATCGACGCGGGCGTTCGCAGGGCGCCGGTCGAGAAGTTTGATCTTCAGCAGATTGCGCTGTCGGATGATCTGTTTCTCTTCATGGCTGAACGCCACCGACAGGCGAACTTCCTGGTAGGTGGTCTTGAGCACGAACCCCTTCCGAACCGTATGGTGAGAGATCGACACCCGCATGTTTCTACACCGCCCCCAGATCAATCTAGGAGGGGTGGGCGGTCGGGGGAAAATAGAATCCGAGAGGATTCAGATATGAAGTCACGGGAAAGATCGGGGTGTGTTTGCGCAGCCATGTTCAACCTCGTTCCGCTATGTGTCCCCATACACGATACCCATAGAGGTTGGGGGTGCCTTATGGGGGGCGTGTATGGGGGGAAGGTGTTTGGATTTCTAAGTTGATAGATCGACGCTTCTTTTTGCTTTCTCTAGGGTGCCGAACACGGTCCCGCGATATACGAACCCTGACTCAACAACTGCAATTTCCTGCCCATTGTATGTGAGCGATTGGCCGGGTTTAGGACCCTCGACTTCGGGTTCGGTTCCATTCGTCAATAACCGGCTGGGACGGGCGTTCTGTTCATCGGGTGTGGTGTCGCGCAAATCCGCGAAAGACTGGCCGGCATCGTCTGCGGCAGCATCGGCCTGGTCCGCGAAGCTTGCGACATCGCTGTATCCGTCAGCCCGCATCCTTTGTCTGGATATCTCGAGTTGCTCGCGCGCGATCTTCAGGTTCTGCTGAGCGTATTCGGCGGAATCGACTCCCGCTCGACCGATCTGGACCGCGACGAGCCCAAGAAAGCCGAGAAACATGACGGCCAAACCGGGCAGTGCGCTCAGAGCGGCCATTCCGCCAGATCGGCCGTAAGACGATCCAAATTGCGATCCAGCGGTGAAACCGGCGAGCAAAAAGAGCCCGCCGCCGATTATGACGCACCAGGATAGAAATCCCAAGATGCTGAAATACGTCCGCGCGGCTTCATACGATCTCATTTGTCCCCCTCCCGCAGATTTTTCGAAAAGCCTGCAGGCAAAGGTTGTGTCGAGTCAATCGAATCCGGTTCCGCGTCGATTGGCGGAGATAATCGAGGGGGGCCTCAATTCGGGGGCAGTAGGCAGCGTCCCGGCGTTTCGTGCTATGATTGATGCGGCAGTTCTTTTCTTCGAATATCCTCGGTCATTGCGCCGCGCCAATGGCTCACTCGAGCTGACCTCGCGGTCAGCGCGACCGGGTTGAACTGCCTCTTCAATCCACCTCTCAACTCGAAAGGAGTCATCTGATGACCCTCTGCCTGCACACAGGCGGGGAGGAGGTTGCGCTGGCAGATCTGCGCGATCTCGACACCCCCGCCGCAACGGCCTCCCACGTGCCGATCCCCCATATCGACGTCGTCGACATGGTCAGATACGCACTCGGGTTCCACGGCCACGATATCGTCGAGGAAGCCCATGCGATCACGCCGGGGGGCGATCGCTATTTCGGCCTTCTGTCGCTCAGGTCGGCTTACGGCGATTACACTGATACGGTCGGTCTGCGGAACAGCCACGACAAAAGCTTCCCGATCGGGATCAGCTTCGGCAGCCGCGTCTTTGTCTGTGACAATCTCGCCTTCCTCGGCGATACCGTCATCCGGCGCAAGCACACGGTGAATGCCAAGCGCGACCTGCCCGGGCTCGTCGCCGGTGTTGTCGAGCCGCTGCGCGGGGTCCGTCAGGAGCAGAACCGGGTCATTGAGCTCTACCGGCAGACGCCGGTCGATGACATCATGGTGGACCACGCGATCATGCAGCTCTACCGGCGCGGGATCATCACCGTGCAGCGCATCGCGCAAGTCATGCGGAACTGGGAAGACGAGGACCTGGGCTGGGGCGACAAGACCGCCTGGCGGCTCTTCAACGCGACGACGCTCGCCCTCAATGGACGAGTCGCGGAGAACCCCACGGTCACGCGGGAGCTGCATGCCGTCATTGACGGAATATGTGAGCCTGGCGAGTGACACCCATGGCGCGGAACCGAACCGGTTCCGCGCTTTTTCCTGATCCTTCCCCTGGCATCCGCCGCGTCCGGTGAACAGGGGCTGGGGTGCCGCGGGCGGAGCCCGCGTCAGCCTCCGCCCCGCATCCCGGTTCCTCCCACGCGTGCCGCGCGGGTCCCTCCCATATGCGCGTCTCCGGCCCCCTGTCTCACCGGCCGCCGCGGCCGCAGGGCGGGCTTCGCCCGTCCTGCTCTGCCGGTTCGGAAAGCACGGGGGCTTTCCGAACCGGCAGAGCCGGACGGTCTCCGATTAAGCGGACGGATGGTCCGTTCGCAACTGATGGAGACAGAGATGAACAAGCAGAATGTGGTGACACCAAAGATGAACGAGGTCGCTGATGCCGGGGCAGGATCGGTCGAGTGGTTGCCGTTCGCGGACCTGAGGGTGTCGGACCTGAACCAGCGGTCGGTGATCGATGAAGACGCGATTGCAAAGCTGGCGGAGAACATCCGCGACAAGGGCCTGATCCAGAACCTCGCCGGTCTGCGCGAGGCTGACGGCGCGGTCGGGATCGTTGCGGGCGGGCGTCGTCTGCGTGCGCTGGCGCTGGTGCAGGACGATCCCCGGTTCCATCTGGTGCCGGTCAAGGTGACCGGGGACGCGCAGGTGGCGAAAGCATGGGCGGCCTCCGAGAACCACCTGCGCGAGGGTCTGCATCCCGCAGATGAAATCCGCGAATACGGCGCGATGGCCAAGGACGGCGTGCCGGTGCCCGCCATCGCATTGGCTTTCGGGGTGAGTGAACCGCATGTCTATCGCCGCCTCAAGCTGGCGGGTCTGCCGGAGCCGGTGCTGGCTGCGCTCAAGGCGGACGGCATCACGCTGGCCATGGCCACCTGCTTCACCCTCTGCGAGGACGAGGCCCATGCGCTGGCGGTGCTGGAGCGGGTGCGGCACGAGCCGGTCAGCGAGCATGTGCTGAAACGGATGCTCAAACCCGACAGCGTTAAGAGCACAGACCGCCGGGCCTTGTTCGTGGGCGAGGCGGCCTACACGGAGGCAGGCGGGCGTCTGACCCGCGACCTCTTTACCGAGGAAACCCTGTTCGACGACGCCGAAATCCTCGATCAGGTCTTCCGCGAGAAACTGGAACAGGCCGCCGATGAAATCCAGTCAGAGGAGGGCTGGAAATGGGCCGAGGCCTGTTTTGAGCCTTATCTCGGCTGGTACCAGATCGAGGAACGGAAGATGGCGCGGGTTTATCCAGAACCGGGTATGCTCGACGAGGATCAGCAGCAGCGCTTCGACGATCTGGCCGAACTGGCTGAAAGTGATGTGCTGGATGCAGAAGGGATGGCGGAACTGGCCGATCTGCAGGCCATCCTCGATGGCACATTCAGCGAGGTCCAGAAGGCGCTCTCCGGGGCGATGGTCTATGTCGATCACGATGGCGACCTGAGCGTCTGCGGCGGTCTTATCGCCAAGGAAGATCGCGCGGCGGCGGAAGCCGCAGGTATCCTGCAGCCCTCTCAGCATGGCAAATCCGACACCGCCAAACCCGCCATCTCAGCCAAGCTGCAGGACGATCTGAACCGGGTCGCAACCGGGGCGCGGCAGAACGCGGTGCTGGATCACCCGGACCTGCTGCTGGACCTGCTGGCCTTTCAGTTGTCCGGCCGCATGGGTTCTCGCGGGGCCTTCGGGATCAGGACCGAGGACGTGCCGAACATGCCGGAACAGGCCGAGGGCTATGACCCCGATCCGCGCCTGACGGAACCTGTTGTCCCCCCGACAGACCCGTGGGCCGTCGATCTGGTGCGTGCTTTCCGGGCGTTTCGAAAGCGGGGTCGCGAGAAGGTCCGCGCCGACCTGACCCGGCAGCTGGCCGCGTTGCTGACCATCAGCGACGACAAACTCGGCGCGCTGATCGACAAGGAGGCCAAGACCGGCATCCGGGCCATCTGGACCCCGACTGCCGACAATTTCTTCAAACGGGTCAGTGGTGGCTACCTCGACGATCTGCATCGTGACCTGCTGGGTCTCAAGCCAGAGCATCCGACCACGACCACCTTTGCCAAGCTCAAGAAGGGGGAAAAGGCCGAGCGGTTGGAAAAACTCTTCGGCAATGCCGAGTTCCGCAAAGCGCACAGCCTCACCGAGGCGCAGGTCAAGCGGATCGATGCGTGGCTGCCCGACGAGATGGGCTGAGCCGGTCGCTTCCTCACCCAGAAACAAGAAAGCCGCGTCCGATCCGGGCGCGGCATGTGTTATTGCTCGTCCAGAACAGCCAGTGCCAGCGCCATCGCTTCGAAATAGATGATCCGGCGCGGCTCCGTCTCCCAGATGCGGGGCTTCTTTGGCAGCTTCTGTTTCAGGGCCGGGTACCGCCGGGCGATCATCGCCGCTTCCTCGTAGATATTCCGATACGCATACCGGCGCGTCACCAGCAGGTCGAGCACATCCGCATCCGAGATCACCCGCGCCATCGCCGTCAGGATCAGGATATTGCGCGCGCTCTTGCGTCCAGCGGAATCCGGGTTCTGGCAGATCACAACGTCCGGCTCGTAGATCGCCATCCAGGTCCTGAGCACGCTCACCCCATCCCCCGGTGAGCGTGCCGCCTTGTGCGAGACCCGCCAGTCTTTCAGCGTCTTCCCCTGCAGGTACATCATGCAGGCAAGGTCCCGCCGGACGGCGACGGCCAGCATCCGCTGGCGCCTAGAACCGCTCACGGTCGACCGCGATCTCGTCGGCCAGACGTTCCGCCAGCGCCTCCAGCGTGGCGTTGCGGTTGAACGTGGCCGCATGTGTCGCCCTGGGATGGGGCAGGCGCTCCAGCCGCTCCGACAGCGTCTCGCGCAGGCTTGGCATCAGCGCGCTGAAATAGCTCTCGAAACTGCGCCCGAAGATCAGCGACAGCATGGAGATCTCCGTCAGTGTCGGTGCCCGCTGGCCGTCCTCCAGCTGACGGATGATCTTGGTGCTGCCGCCCAGAAGGTGGCCGCAATCGGCCTGGGTAAGCCCCGCCTTGCGCCGGGCGGCGCGCAAGTCGAGGCTGAAGTCGTGGTGCATGAAAAGGTGGTCTTAAACTGTTAAACCATCCTCATTCTACACCCCGACCAACCCCGCGGTACTGACCCTCATCGCCAGAATTTTGAAAACGGGTTTTGCCGGAAGCGCGCTCTGTCCCGGGAGGTGAGGCAGAGGCGAAACGGTGATCCGTTTCGCGTCGCCCCGGACAGAGCACACCGAGGCAAAACCCGTTTTCAAATTCCTTACAGGAGAAATTCTAGGCGATCCGACGCATCCCGCAAGGGACCCCGATCGGCAGATACTGCGCACTGTCACTGCGAGAAAGGCGGACGCCGGCCATTCTCTGCAAGCGCGAGAAACCAAGCCGAAACGGCGGAAGCGGACTTTCAAATCGGGCTGGCAAGCCCAAAACTGAACCGGCCTTTCGCCGCGCTGGTGCCGAACTGGGAAGACGCGGACAGAGCCGACTGTTGCTGATGCAGCGAGCGTGATTGCTGAAAGCCGCTACTGGTCTTCGCGCCTGCGGCGACGCGAGTTCGCCAGCGCAGCGAGTTTCCCCAGACCGGTCATTGGCGGGTGCCTTCCACTGCCGAATCCGTTGCCGTCGTTCGCTGCGCGGGTATCGAACTGGGAAGATGCGGACGAAGCACCATTTCGCTGCACCAACCCCAACGGCCGTTTTCTGCACATTGCGTTTGCAGCAAATAGCACCTCGGGCGGGTCCGGGCTTTCGCAGCAGGTGCATGCTGATTGGCGCAGATCGCCAACAGCCGGCATTCGGAGCGCGCCTCGAGCAATGAAATCGCTGCACCACCACATTTCGAGGTCTGAAAGCGCACTCGTTTCAGAGAGGTGCCGAAGCCAGACCGTTCAAACTGAGAAAGGCAAGGCGCAAGACAACCAGGGGCGCCTCAACTAACCTGGCTTCCAGCACACCCCGAGCACGGTCGCATCCGCCTCTCCGGTCGACACATATGCATGGCCCAGTGCGCTATCGAAATAGATGCTGTCGCCCTTTTTCAAGGTCACCGCGTCCCGGCCTTTCAGGTAGACCGTGACTTCCCCTTCGAGCACGTAAATGAATTCCTCACCGGGATGAGAGATATAGTCTTCGAAGATCGAAAAACTGTGCGCCTTTATGTGCCCCAGCATTGGAACCATGTGCTTGCCGGTCACGTCCGAAGCCAGCATGTCATAGTCATAGGTTGCCGAGCGGTGCACAGGCGCGTCGCCTTCGCGCGTCACGGCAACCGTCCCATGAGCAAAACCTTCGGCTTCGGCGTCGAACAGCTCGCCCACGTCGAGACCCAGCCCCTGCGCCAGCCGCATGAACCGGTCATAAGTCAGCGAAATCTCGCCCCGCTCCATCTTGGATATGGTCGAAATAGCAAGGCCAGTGCGCTCGGCCACTTCCTTCAAGGTCCACTTGCGCGCCTTCCTGATCTCGCGCACACGGGCGCCAAGATCGGTCTCGGTTGCAGTCGCACTAGGTTCGAGACTTTTCAGGATCGTGTGCATGGATTTTCCTATCGGAAAAAATTCTGTTTTCTTATCGGAAAATACTGTAACCTGTATTCGTCGAAAACAAAAACGATTCTGATGCAGGGACCGAAATTGCCGGATAAGCAACAGGACTATGACATCGCCGTTGTAGGTGCTGGCATTGCCGGCGCCTCGGTCGCAGCAGAACTTGCGGCGTCGGTGCGTGTTGTACTGATCGAACAGGAAAGCCAGCCGGGATATCACACCACGGGCAGGTCAGCTGCGGTCTATTCACCGATCTACGGGCCGCAACCGATCAGGGCGTTAACGCGCGCTTCGCTCGGGTTTTTCGAACACCCTCCTGAAGGGTTCGCGGATCATCCGCTGTTGTCTCCGATTAACGCGGCCTTTGTCGCCCGCGCGGATCAGACGGCGTCGCTGGATGCGATGGAGAAAGACCTTGCCGACGCGTCGACGGTTAAGCGCCTCGACGGGGCGGAACTGACCGAGCGTCTGCCATTGCTGCGGGTTGGATATGCCGCCGGAGCGATTTGGGACAATGGGACGTCCGAGATCGACGTGGCGGCACTGCACCAGGGGTATCTGCGCCGGTTCAAGGCCAGTGGTGGCACCGTTCTGACGAATGCGCCGGTGACCGGGCTGACACCAACCGCGGATGGCTGGCAGATCGCCACAAAGAAGGGCGAACTGACCGCGGGCATCGTGGTCAACGCGGCCGGTGCCTGGGCTGATGAGGTGGGAAAGATGGCCGGAGCCGAGCGCATAGGGCTGGTGCCAAAGCGCCGCACGGCCCTGATGATCGACCCGCCAGAGGGCGCCGATCTGGAGAACCTGCCGCTGGTCGTCGATGTCGACGAGCAGTTCTATCTCAAGCCGGATGCCGGCAAGCTGTTGATTTCCCCCGCCAACGAAGACCCTGAACCACCGTGCGATGTACAGCCCGACGAAATGGATATCGCAATCTGCGTTGACCGGATTGAACGTGCCTTCCAAGTTTCGGTGCGTCGCATCGAAAACCCCTGGGCGGGCCTGCGCAGCTTCGTGGCGGACAAATGTCCCGTTGCCGGGTTTTCCGGGCAAGTTGAGGGCTTCTACTGGCTGGCGGGACAGGGCGGATACGGCATTCAGTCCGCCCCCGGCCTCGCGCAATTCGCAGCCGCCGAAGTCATGGGGCAACCCATCCCGGCGCATATCCTGGCCGAAAGGCTTGACCCGGATACCATCCGGCCCGGACGGAAGGGAAGCGGCGCATGATGTTGCTTGTTCCTGTTATTCTCGTTGTGCTTCTCGCCTCGGGGCTGGGGCTAGCCTATGTGGTCGGCGGGACGGCGGTCATGTCGTTCATATTCACTGACAACGCGCGTTATCTTGCCATTCTCCCGCAGAAGGTCTTTTCGCAGATCAGCGTCTTCGCGCTTTTGTCGATGCCATTGTTCATCCTGGCCGGAGAACTGATGAACCGAGGCGGCGTGACCAAGGCGTTGATCGACGTGTCGATGGCGATTGTCGGGCGTATTCGCGGCGGGCTGGGACATGTGAATGTCATGACTTCCGTGTTCTTCGCCGGGATCAGCGGCTCGGCGGTGGCCGATGCTGCGTCACTGTCGAACACGTTGGTCCCCGCGATGGAACAACGCGGCTATACCCGTCTTTACGCCGGAGCGATCACGGCTGTTTCATCGATCATCGGGCCGATCGTGCCGCCTTCGATCGTCCTGATTTTCTACGGCGCGATCATGCAGACATCGGTTGCAGCGCTGTTCGTCGCCGGTATTCTGCCGGGCCTCTTACTGGCCGGTGCCCTGTTCGCATTGAATGGCTATTTCGCCTGGCGCGACGACCATCCACGTATCGAAAAGGGCGAGGCGCCGCCGGTTCTGCCCGCCATCGGACGCGCGCTGCCGGCATTGCTTCTGCCCATCATCATCGTGGGTGGCATCGTGCTGGGCTGGATGACCCCCACCGAAGCCGCCGCCGTGGCGGTGATCGTCGCTGCGCTGGCCGCGCTGTTCTATGAAGGGCTGAAAGCCGAGGACGTAGTCGAAAGCCTGCGCCGCACCGCGATGCTGACCGGGTCGATCTTTATCGTGCTGAGCGCGATTGCCGCCTTTGGCCATCTGGCCTCGCTTGAAAAGGTGCCGCAGGCAATCTCGGCGCTGATCACCGATCTGGGCTTGGGACCGGTTGGTTTCATGCTGGCGATGAACGTGTTGTTCATCCTAGCGGGTATGTTCCTCGATATCCCGATGGCGCTGGCCCTTCTAGTGCCGCTTATCGCCCCGGTGGCTCTGGCGAACGGGGCCGACCCGGTGCATCTGGGGATCGTGATCTGCTTCAACCTGACCATCGGGTTGGTCTCGCCGCCAATGGGGGGCTGCCTCTTGATTGTCTCGACGGTCACAGGCCTCAACTACTGGAGCCTGGCGCGTGCGGTAATTCCTTTCGTGATCGTGGAAATCCTTGTGCTGGGGGTTCTGGTCTTCGTTCCCGAGATCAGTCTCTTCCTGCCCCGGGCATTTGGTTTGTGGAACTGAACTTGAACACCCCAAAAAACTTGGGGCCAACGGAGGAGGACTTAAAATGTCATTCATGAAACTTATGGGCGCTGCGAGCGTTTCGCTGGCTTTCGCTTTCGCCGCACCGGCCACGGCCGAAGTCAAGATCGCGCTCGACTCGGCGAAAGACCTTGAGAACTCGGGCACATACGTCTGGGCGCACGCCTTTTCGGAATACCTGAACGCCAATGGCATGGAAGCCGTGGAATACGAGCGCGGCGCCCTCGGCGCCGAAGCAGAAAAGATGGACCAGGTGCAGCAGGGGCTGCTGGAAGTTTCAGTGTCTGACACCAAAGGCGTTGGCGCGCTCGATGGACACATCATTCCGTTGACGCTGCCCTATCTTTTCCCGGATTTTGCATCCGTGGATCGCGGACTAGAAAACGGGATGCTGGACAAGATCAACGCAGGCACCACGCCCCAGGGCGTCCGCGTGATCGCCGTAGCGGCGCTCGGTTCGGCTGCAGGTATCTTCAATACGAAAAAGCCCGTCAATTCGGCCGCCGACATGGCCGACTTGCGGATGCGCGCGCTGGATGAAAACCAGATCGGGGTCTACAAGCTTTGGGGCACCAACGGCACGATCGTGGCCTGGGACGAAGTGCCCAACGCGCTTCAGACAGGAATTGCGGACGGCTACCTCAATCCGCCGATGGTTCCGCTGATGTTCGGTCACACCGGCTTTATCAAGTACTTCACCGACGCAAAGGTTGGCCTCGGCACCCGCACGGTTATCGTCTCGGAAGACTGGTATCAGGGTCTGTCGGCGGACGAGCAGAAGATCGTGATGGACGCGGCAGCGGCGGCCACCAAGGCCAACCGCGAATGGCTTGCCACTCGCTCGGCCGAGCTGGACAAGCTGCGTGACGCGGGCATCGAAGTGACCACGCTGACGCCAGAGGCATGGAACGAGTTCAGAGCGCTCAGCGAGCCGCTGCACAACATGGTGCCGCTGCCGGAAGGCGCTCTTGACGCCTGGAAAACCGCGAGCGGGATGTGATCTGATGCGCGCGGCGTTTTCCTGGCTGGACCGTTTCTCGGCATTCCTGAACCGAATTGCGCTTTGGGGTGCGGTTCTGGCAGTGACGGCACTTGTTGTCATCGCCTTTTGGCAGGCCGCCGCGCGCTATATTCTCGACCAACCACCGGCCTGGACCGAGGAGCTTGCACGCTACCTCATGGTCTGGGCCGGGCTCCTGGGGGCATCCTGCGCCTTTCGGATTCATGCCGATCCATCCCTGTTTCCGGCCGCGCGCGAGCGGACGGACAAGGTCGGGCGCATCTACGCCGCCATCCGGGCGGCGGGCGCCTTTGTCTTAATCGCGCCGATTCTGTGGTACTGCTTTATTGGGGTGAACGGTAAGTTCTCGTCAGGCTATGTTGCCCGCAATGCCAGGGTCTCCGCCGAGACACTGGACGTGCCGATGTCGGTCTTTGCCCTGGCCATTCCCGTCGGGTTCGGCCTGATCATGATCCATCTCATCGCCCACCTGGCTACGGCTCTGACGAACAAGGAAACGCAATGACGGCCCCGGGGGTCCGACGCAGCGTTCAACGTCAACCCGTGTTCACGCCGCCGATTGTCCTTTTGACGGACCTGTTTGCGAGACCCCTGATATGAAACTCATGATTGCGTCTCTGGTCACGGAAACCAACAGCTTTTCACCGATCCCGACCGGTCGCCTTGCGTTTGAAACCGGGCTTCTCACCCGCGAGGGCAGCCGGGCAGAGCCACGGATGCACAACGTGTCCCTGCATGTTTGGTGCCGCATGGGCGAAGAGCGCGGCTGGGACATCGCGGAAAGCCTGACCGCCGCAGCGCAGCCGGCGGGGCTGACCACGCGTACCGTGTTTGAGGCGTTTCGTGACGAGATCCTGCGCGATCTGGAAACCCACAGGCCCGACATCTTTCTGATCAACATGCATGGCGCGATGATGGCCGACGGCTATGACGATTGCGAAGGCGATTTGACAGCACGCGCCCGCGCCATCCTAGGACCGGACAAGGTGATCGGGCTTGAACTTGACCCGCACAATCACCTGACCGACGCGATGCTCGACAACGCCACGCTGATCGTCAATTACAAGGAATACCCCCATATCGACCCGGCGGATCGGGCGGTCGAGCTGTTTGAAATGGCCGCAGATGCGGCCCAGGGTAAAACGCGCCCGGTGATGCGCGCGCATGATTGCCGGATGCTGACGATCATCCGGACCTTGATGGAGCCGGGCAAGAGCTTTGTGCAATCCATGAAAGACGCCGAGGGGCACGATGGCGTTTTGTCGGTATCGTTGACGCATGGCTTTCCCTGGGGGGACGTGGCCGACGTTGGCGCCAAGACGCTGGCGATCACCGATGGCGATGCGGAAAAGGCAGCCCGCGTGGCCGAGGAATTCGCAGCTAAGCTCTGGGACATCCGCGACGGCTTGCGGGCAGACTATCCCAACATCCCGACCGCGCTCGACATGGCCGAGGCGGCGACAGAATTTCCGGTCACACTGGCCGATATGGGCGACAATGCGGGGGGCGGCGCGCCCTCGGATTCCACATACTTTCTGCAGGAAATCCTGCGACGTGGCATCAAGGATATTGCTTTGGCGCCGTTTTGGGACCCGGTCTTGGTCACTATGTGTCAGGACGCGGGCGTTGGGGCGCGGATGCGCGTGCGCATCGGTGGAAAAATCTGCGCTGAATCCGGGGCCGCAATGGACCTGGAGGTGACAGTGCGCGGCATTCGCGAAAACATGAGCCAGACGGTCGCCGAGGCGTCGATCTCACTTGGAACTGGTGTTTGGCTGGAGGCGGATGGGGTTCACCTGATCCTGTCCTCGAAGCGCACACAATGCTTCTCGCCGTCTGTGTTAGAAGACCTTGGGCTCGACATATCGACCTTGCGTTTCATGGTGCCAAAATCCACGAACCACTTTTATCAGAACTTCGCCCGTGTCAGCGCGCAGGTGATCCATGTCGGATCGCCCGGTACCGTGACGCCGGACATGACCATCATTCCCTTTACCAAGCGCGACGGGACCTTCTGGCCAAAGGTCGAAAACCCTTCGCCTGACCTGAAACACGAGATGATCGAGGAGAGAACCTCATGAAGCTACTGATCGCCTGCCTCGCGACCGAAACAAACACGTTTTCACCGATGCCAACCGGGCAGCTGGCATTCGAGTCCGTAATGGTTACGCGCGAGGCCACCAAATCTACGGCGAACCTGTTTACCGCCCCGCTGCACGAATGGCGACGCATGGCCGAAGAGCGCGGCTGGGAAGTCGTTGAAAGCCTGTCCGCTGCCGCACAGCCCGCGGGATCGACCGTGCGCGCGGTCTATGAAAGTTATCGCGACGAAATCCTTGCCGATATTGAAAAGCACCAGCCCGATGTCCTGTTGATGTCGATGCATGGGGCGATGGTTGCCGATGGCTATGACGACTGCGAAGGCGATATGATGAGCCGCGCCCGCGTGATCATGGGGCTGGACAAGGTGATCGGGCTCGAGCTTGACCCGCACAACCACCTGACCCAGACGATGCTCGACAACGCCACGCTGATCATCAACTACAAGGAATACCCGCATGTCGACGCGCCCGAGCGCGCACGCGAGTTGTTCGCCATGGCCGCGGATGCCGCCGAGGGAAGGACACGGCCGGTGATGCGCGCGCATGACTGCCGGATGCTGACGATCATCGAGACGATGAAAGAGCCGGCCAAGACCTATGTGCAGGCGATGAAGGACGCCGAGGGCAAGGACGGCATCCTGTCGGTGTCGCTGACCCATGGCTTCCCCTGGGCCGATGTCGCCGATGTGGGCGCCAAGACGCTGGTGATCGCGGATGGAAATGCTGACAAGGCGGCCAGCACGGCCAAGGATTTTGCCGGCAAGCTGTGGGATATCCGCGAAGGCCTGCGGATGAACTACCCCGATATTTCGGAAGCGTTGGATATCGTCGCCGCTGCGAACCAGGGCCCGATCACGCTTGCCGACATGGGGGACAACGCAGGCGGTGGTGCGCCCGCGGATTCGACCTTCTTCCTGCAGGAAATTCTGAAGCGCGGCATGACGGATATCGCCCACGGCATCTTCTGGGATCCGGTGTTGGTGACCATGTGCCAGGACGCCGGAGTCGGCGCACGGATGCGGGTGCGCCTGGGCGGCAAGATCTGCAAGGAATCCGGCGACGCGGTGGATCTGGACGTGACCGTGCGCGCCATCCGCGAGAACATGACCCAGAAACTGGGCGAGAGCGACATGCCGATGGGGACCGGCGTCTGGCTGGATGCCGACGGTGTGCACCTTGTCGTCTCGTCGGTGCGCACCCAGAACTTCTCGCCCTCGGTCTATACCGATCTCGCTATCGACATCAACGAGATGCGCGCCCTGATCCCGAAATCCACCAATCACTTCTACCAGAATTTCGAGCGCATCAGTCCGCAGGTGATCCATGTGCGCTCGCCCGGTACGGTGACGCCCGATATGACCATCATTCCCTTTACCAAACGCGACGGCAATTTCTGGCCCAAGGTCGAAAACCCGTTCAACTGAAGGAAAGCACCATGACTGTAAACCGCATCGGCACACCCCCCGTCCTTCCCAATGGCGCCAGGGTGCCGCTTGTTCCTGCAACCTGCGTCGGCGATCTGATTTTCTGCTCAGGTGCCCTGGGCGTGGATGCCGACTTCAAACTGGTCGAAGGCGGCGTCGGGGCGCAGACTCGTCAGGCAATCGCCAATCTACAGGCCGTTCTGGCCCAAGCGGGTGCCACGCTAGCCGATGTCGCCAAGACAACTGTCTGGCTGACGGATCTGGCCAATTTCGCGGAATTCAACGCGGCCTATGCCGAAGCGTTCGGAGACGCCTTCCCCGCGCGTTCGACAGTGACTTCGGCCCTGGCTATCCCCGGCGCATTGGTCGAAATCGAAGCCGTCGCCGCGATTCCAGAGACCGACAAGAAAAACTGACCGATGTGGAATTCGGTTTGCGAGGCAATTTCAGCGCAACTTGGCGATGACCGCATCGTCAAGCCCGAAGACGCGGAGGGGCGTCTGCTCTCGGTCACCGGAGAGGCAATGCCGCCTGTCCCCATATTGCGTCCGCGCGATACCGAGGAACTGGCCAAGGCCCTGGGAATCTGCTCGGTCCACAAGACGCCTGTCATCCCGATGGGCGGCAGCACGGGGCTGGTCGGCGGCCTTCGCCATACGGGCAAGGAATTGTACCTGTCGCTGGAACTGATGAACCGGATCGAAAGCATCGATCCCGTCAACCGCGTGGCAACGGTTCAAGCCGGTGTCATTCTGCAAAACCTGCACCAGGCCGCGGAAGATGTGGGCCTCTTGTTCCCGGTTGACCTTGGCGCGCGCGGAAGCGCCACGATTGGCGGGTTGATCTCGACCAATGCCGGGGGTGAAAAGGCGTTTCGCTTTGGCATGATGCGCGATCAGGTCCTGGGATTGGAGGTTGTTACGGCCTCGGGACAAATCCTCGATCTGTCCAACTCGATGATCAAGAACAATGCCGGCTATGACTTGAAGCATCTGTTCATCGGAGCCGAAGGGACGCTGGGCATCGTCACACGCGTTCAGTTGCGCCTGCGCCCGCAGTTGCCGAACGTCCACACTGCCTTTGCGCTGATTTCGGATTTTTCCGCTGCGCTCGAACTGCGGAGCAAGGTCGAAACCGCGTTGGGCAATGATCTGACAGCGTTCGAGGTGATGTGGCCCGAGGTCTATGAAATGACCACCCGCCACAGGTCAGGCCGGCTGCCGCTGCCGGTCGCAAACGGGATATATCTATTGTTTGAGAGCGAGGCGGGAACCGCACGCGACCCGGAAGCATTCGAAAACGCGATGGTCGCGCTTTATGAAGATGGTCTTGTCGAGGATATGGCCATTGCCGCATCCGAAGCGGACCGTCAGGATATGTGGGCGATCCGGAACGATATCGAAGCCATCATTCGCACCATGTCGCCCCTACTGGCCTTTGATGTTTCCTTGCCGGTTTCGAGCATGGAATCCTATGTGAATACCCTGAACGACGAACTGACCGCAAAGTGGCCGGAAGCCCGGTTTGCCCGGTTCGGGCATATGGGTGACAACAACCTGCATATCGTCGTGACCATCGGTCAGGACACGATGCTGAGAAAGGACGAGATCAGCGCCATCGTGTATGAACACGTCATTGCGATGAAAGGATGCATCTCGGCTGAGCACGGCATAGGGATGGACAAGTTACCCTGGTTCGAAATGGGGAAAACCTCATCCGCCATTGCCCTCATGCAGACTATCCGCACCGCGCTGGATCCGAACAATATCCTGAACCCGGGCAAGACGATTGGAGCAGTCGGATGAGATTGCTCAGAATGGTACTTTGGAACCTTGAGAAACGGAGACACACGGTCAAGGCTTGACCCGATCTCAAGCCGTGGATGAACCTTCCGGTTCGTCGAATTGCTATCACGGAACTTGTGACGTGATACGGCTGCGAAAGGAACGCACTAATGAACGAGCAACTCTCCGAAAAACGCCTAGAGATGACGCTGGAGGATCGGCTGCATCAGGAGGAGGGCTGGGTTTACATGACCGGCATGCAGGCTCTGGTGCGGTTGCCGATCCAGCAGCGCAAGCGCGACATGGCGGCGGGGCTGAACACCGGCGGATACATCTCGGGCTATCGCGGCTCGCCCGTCGGCACCTATGACATGAACCTGTGGCAGGCCAAGGCGGCGCTTGACGCGCACAACATCGTCTTTCAGCCGGGGTTGAACGAGGACATGGCCGCCACCGCGACCTGGGGAGCGCAGATGGTCGGGCTGTTCCCGGGCGCCAGGGTCGATGGCGTCTTTTCGATCTGGTATGGCAAGGCGCCGGGGCTGGACCGGTCGATGGACCCGATCCGCCATGCGAACCTGGCGGGCACCAACCCCAAGGGCGGCACGCTGCTGCTGGTGGGGGATGACCATGGGGCCAAGTCCTCGACGTTGGCCTGTTACTCGGACCTCAGCTTTGCCTCGCTGGGCGCGCCGCTGCTGGCGCCGGCCAATGCGCAGGACGTGCTGGACATGGGCCTGCATGGCATCGCCATGAGTCGGTTCGCCTCGACCCTGGTCGGCCTGAAACTGGTCACCGACGTGGTCGAGGGCGGCGGTTCGGTGCATATCGCCCCGGACAGCCCCAAGATCGTCCTGCCGGACAGCGATGGCCCGGACACCGCGATCAAGCCCTTCACCCCGTTTCTCGAGCAGGAACGGCTGTTATGGGACGTGAAGCTGAAGAAGGTGCTGGCCTATGCGCGTGCCAACGGCCTGAACCGGATCAGCGGCGCGAAAGATGCCCGCATCGGCATCGTCGCCGCCGGGAAATCCTGGCAGGACCTGAACCAGTCGCTGGCGGGTCTGGGTTATCGCGACGGCCAGTTGGGCAACCTGCCCGCGCGGCTTATGAAAGTGGGCATGGTCTGGCCGCTGGACGACGTCGCGATCCGCGCGTTTGCCCGCGGACTCGACACCCTGATCGTGGTCGAGGAAAAGCGCCCGCTGCTGGAAGACCAGATCCGCGCGATCCTCTACGGCACGGACCAGGCCCCGCGCATCGTCGGCAAGACCTTTGCCGGCCAGGTCTTTGCATCCGATGCTGGCGACTGTGCCTTCCCGAATTTTGGCGAGGTCGACCCGAACATGATCACGCGGGTGATCGTGCGGGTTGCCAACGAAACCGATGCCGATGCCGGCCTGTCGCTGTCCAACCAGCCGGAAAAACCCCCTACCCTGGGGGCGCGCGCGGTGCGAATGCCGTCCTTATGCGCGGGTTGCCCGCACGGCCGCTCTACCCAGGTGATCGCGGGCAGCCGGGCGCTGGCCGGAATCGGTTGCCACGGCATGGCGATGCTGCGCGATCCCATGACGACGAACTCGATGAGCCACATGGGCGGCGAAGGCGTGATGTGGCTGGGCCAGTTCCCGTTCACCGATGAAAAACACGTCTTTACCAACATGGGCGACGGCACCTATTTCCATTCCGGCTTGATGGCGATCCGCGCCGCCATCGCGGCGGGCGCTCCGATCACCTACAAGCTGTTGCACAACGGCTTCGTTTCGATGACGGGAGGTCAGCCGCATGACGGCGAGATCACGCCGGAAATGATGGTAGCTCAACTCAAAGCCGAAGGCGTGGAGCGCATCGCGCTGGTGACCGATGAAACCGACAAGTTCGAAGGCAAGCCTTTCATCGGCGGCGGCGTCACGCTACACCCGCGCAACCAACTGGAACTGGTGCAGAGGGAGCTGCGCGAGTTACCGGGCGTCACCGTGCTGATCTATGACCAGCCCTGCGCCACCGAACGCCGCCGCCTGCGCAAGCGCGGCAAGTGGGTCGATCCCGACAAGCGGGTCTTCATCAACCCCGAGGTTTGCGAGGGCTGCGGCGACTGCTCGACCGTGTCGGGCTGTATGGCCATCGAACCGCTGGAGACCGCGTTCGGCCGGAAGCGGATGATCAACCAATCCTCCTGCAACAAAGATTTCTCCTGCGTCGAAGGGTTCTGCCCCTCATTCGTGACGATCAGCGGCGCGCGGCCCCGCAAGGCCAAGGCCGCCGACACGGAAATCGACGTCAGCCACCTGCCCGCAGCGACACCCCGTGCCATCGACGGATCGTGGTCGATCCTGGTCTCAGGGATTGGTGGCGCCGGTGTGGTGACCGTGGGCCAGACGCTCGCCGTGGCCGCGCATGCCGACGGGTACTACGCCTCAAACCTCGATATCACAGGGCTGGCCCAGAAATACGGCGCGGTGCACAGCCATATCAAGATCGCGCTGTCGCCAGAAGACATGCGCGCCACCCGGATCGCGGCAGGTGAGGCTGACGCGCTGATCGGCTGCGACCTCGTGGTGGCGGCCGGGGACGAAGCATTGTCGAAGCTGACCCCCGGCAAGTCGGTCGCGGTAACCGACATCACCGTGGTTCCGACCTCCGAGTTCTCCAAGAACCCCGATTGGCGGCTGAACGGCTCCGAGCAGGTCGAGCGGCTGACCCGAGCCCTGGGTGACGGCGTGCGCAGCATGGATGCCCAGCAGCTGGCGGAAAAGGTCATGGGTGACCGGGTCTTTGCCAACATGCTGCTGATGGGCGCGTCCTGGCAGCAGGGCGGTATCCCGTTGTCGCTGGAGGCCGTCCACCGCGCCATCGAATTGAACGGTGTTGCGGTCGATAAGAACAAGCGCGCCTTCGATCTGGGCCGGCTGGCGTTGGCCGAGCCGGAGGCGGCGGCAAAACTCGCTGGCGACGCCGCGCCTATCCTGCTGGAGAGCCATCGCAAGCCCCCGCTGGAAGAGGTGATTGCCACCCGCGTGACTGAGCTGACTGCCTACAAGGATGCAGCCTTCGCCTCCCGCTACACCGGCATGCTGGACCGAGTCGCCAAGACGGGCCTGAACGAGGCCGCGCAACGCGCCGTCGCGCGCGGCTATTTCAAGCTGATGGCGGTCAAGGACGAATGGGAAGTGGCACGGCTCTATTGCAAGCCGGAGTTCCGTGCGCAGCTCGAAGAGGCCTTCGAAGGCGACCTGAACCTGACCTTCTATTTTGGTGCCTGGCCCTATGGCGGTGTCGATCCGAAGACGGGAAAGCACGTCAAGGGCGCGGTCAAGGGCAAAACGGCAATGCGCTTCTTCGGCCTGATGAACCTGTTCCGGGGACTGAGCGGCACGCGTCTTGATCCGTTCCGCAACAGCGCCGAGGCAAAACTCGCCCGCAAACTCCTGTCCAAATACGAGGCCGATATCGACTTCGCACTGGCCAACTGGTCGGATGCCACCGCTGATACGCTGACCGAACTGCTGAACCTGCCCGAACATATCCGAGGCTATGGCCATGTACGCGAACGCCACGCCGAAGCTGCCGACAAACGCCGCGCCGCGCTCAAGGCGGCAGTCACCAACCCCACCGCCAACGCGGCGTGACCAGAACACGGTATGAAACCGAGGTCGGACAAGGTCACACCCGGCAAGACAAACATCGGTGCGCGGGTGTTGCGGTCGGCTACCGGCACCCAACCGGAAGAGTTCGGCCACTGGCAGCGTCAGACAGATCGGCTGGGAGAAGTTGCGCATGCGCGCACGAGCGGCATTTGCAGCATCTGGCGCAAGCGAGGAGGCACGAGCCTATGATCTGGATCGCCCTGCACTATGCCTTGGTACTTGCCTGCGCGGCGCGCGTTCTTCTGCGGCCGCACCGTGACCCGTCTGCGCGCGTCGCATGGTTGGCGGTGCTTTTCGCGCTGCCGGTCGCGGGCGTTGTCGCCTACCTGCTCCTTGGCGAAACGAGCATTGGCCGAAAGCGTGTAGAGCGACTGAGACAAATTCTTCGGGAGCTTCCGAAGCCACCGGGACCCGAACCGGCGCAAAACGAGGTTCTCGCGACCCCTGTCCCGGACCGATACGCGCAGCTATTCAACATTGGCTGCTCGATCAGCGGATACGACCCTGTTGGCGGAAACCGGGCCAGGTTGATGAAAGATTCCGATGCTGCGATCGACGAGATGATCGCCGATATCGATGGGGCTCAGGACCACGTCCATCTGATGTTCTACATCTGGCTACCCGACGGTAACGGCGGCAAGATGGTCGAGACTCTGAAGCGCGCGGCTGCGCGCGGTGTGACTTGCCGCGCCATGGTCGACGATCTCGGCTCGCGGGACCTGATCCGAAGTCCGCATTGGAAGGCGATGGGCGATGCCGGCGTGAAGCTGGCCCGTGCCTTGAAGATCGGCAATCCGCTCTGGCGGGTTTTCGACGGCCGGGTCGATCTTAGGGATCATCGCAAGATCCTCGTGATCGACAACCGCGTCACCTATTGCGGCAGCCAGAACTGCGCCGACCCTGCCTTTCTTCCCAAGGCGAAATACGCGCCTTGGGTTGATGCGGTCATGCGGTTCGAGGGGCCGGTGGTGCGACAGGCGCAGCACCTCTTCGCAAGCGACTGGATGGCCAACTTCGACGAGGACATTAGCGATGTCCTCGACGCGCCGTTGGGCCCGCAAACGCCTGGTTTCACGGCACAGGTGGTGGCGACGGGGCCGACGGTACGAAATTCTGCGATGCCCGAGATGTTCGAGAGCATCATGTACACGGCACGGCGAGAGCTTGTGATCACGACGCCCTACTACGTGCCGACCGAGGCAATACAGGCGGCTCTCTGTGCCGCGGGCAACCGGGGTGTCGATGTGACCATCGTGTTCCCGGCACGCAACGACGATTTCGCAGTCGGCGCGACGAGCCGGTCGTATTACGAGGATCTGCTGACCGCGGGCGTAAAGATCTACGAATTTCAACCCGGCCTTCTGCACACGAAATCCATGACCGTGGACGGCGAGATAGCGCTGATCGGGTCGGCGAACATGGACCGGCGCAGCTTCGAGCTGAACTACGAGAACAACATCCTTTTCCATGACGCCAAGCTGACCGCAGACATGCGTGCGCGCCAGAAGCTATACATAGCCGAAAGCAGGGCGGTCACTCTGGAGCAGGTACAGGGCTGGCCTTGGCACGAGCGGCTTTGGAACAACGCTTTGGCAACCGTCGGGCCCGTTCTTTGACCACCGACCCCTATCTGCCGCGGGTTGAAAGATCAGGTCACCGATCTGCAACGCAAAGCTTCCGTCAGGCATCGGAAACTGAGCGGTCTGGAAATCATCTGCTTGGCGGACATGATCTACATCCGTTGGTTTTGTGAGAACAAATTGGCCTGCCACGCTCCTCAATCTTAATCTCAGCGCCGGTCGCCTTCGCCTGCTTGGATTGAGCCAAGATCAGGAAGGCTCGTGCAGCAGTATTGCAGATCGAGGCAAGGGAATAATCGTGTCCTATTTGCTGTGACAGGGGCGTGGAAATCCATCGGGGCTCGCAGGGAGAATGTATCAGGCGGTCCCTAGAAGCCGGATAAACGTCAGCAAGCTTGACCACCGAGCCATGTCCAACCATGCCGTTGCAAACAGGCGGCGTCCTTATACGTCTTCAAATAACAGATCCAATCACAGCTTCGACCGAAACTCGGTAGGTGTGACACCGGTCCATCTCTTGAATGCTCGAAAGAAACTTGCAGCGTTGGAAAACCCGAGCATTTCGGCAATTTCCTCGTTCCTGGTGGATTGCTCGCTGCCAAGGATCTCTAGTGCCTTCTGTTTTCGAGCATTGTCTCGAGTCTTCTGGAACGACGTCCCCAGCCAAGTGAAGGTGCGTTGCAAGCTCTTTGGATGCACATCGAGGCGATAGGCAAGCTCCTTCATGCCAAATGATCCTTCGCCGATACCGTTGCGACAAGCGATTTCCAACCAAGCCATTATGGCCTCGCGTCGGGATGCATCATCGAACTCTCCGCGCCTGGTCGGTGGGATTTTCCAGTTCAATTCCAGTGGCAGCTGTAACCATTCCGTGGGGAATCGGATCTTTACGCCGTTCCACTTTTGTTTCACGATCGAAGGCTTTGGTACAAGGTCTGGTGGAATGCCGGCGTCTTCCTGCACTACGATCAAGATCCGCGAGCAGTCGAACTCTTGGGCGACCGCCAATCTCAGCAAGGTTACCCAAGTACTCGCAAGTGCGGCATCGGCCTGAATGATCGATGCCGAAGGGTGAAAGGTTCTCTTGCCCCAGATCACGGTGGACTCTGCATTAATCTGAAGGGAATAGCGGATATTGCTGATCTGCCGATCGATTTCGACGATTGCACGAGGAAGAAACTCGGCCAGCGTGCGCGATGCTTTGAAGCTTTCTCGAACAAAAACAGGACCAGCCTCGACGAACATCGCTGCGGCGCGGGCCGAGAAGTAGGGATCACCGAGCGCATCAGCCATTTCCTGCTCCGCACGATAAAGTGCATTGCCTGTAATGAGTGTCGCGGGGTCCGAGAGGTCGAAGCTTTCGAGGTGAGCGGCCCTGAGCACTCGATCGGTGTTACCGCCCAGCCGCTCGAAAAGTTCAAGAAGCGGCTGAAGCTGCAGTGCTCGGTTGAAGGCGATCCCATCATTAATCATTCGGCTGTCCTCTGTCTGAACACTCCGCCCGGTGATTTGCAAGCACTTGCATTGCCTCTTTGTACTTATCCTTTGAGGACAGAAATCAACTGGGGCTGTCCATCAGCGATATGCAGTTATGTGTCGGCGACATGTTAAGATCGAGCGCAAGCGCCACGACTACTGAAGCCTGTCAACAGTGACAGATATCGCAAATGATCCAAATGAAAATAGTTCAAAAAATCAGTGCCCTGGGCGTATTTGTCGCGACGTCCACCACGGCGCTGGCCAATGACGTCGTCCTTCAGAATGGTCGTGTGATCGACCCCGAGACGGGTCTCGATGCAATCCGCAACGTAGCGATCCAAGATGGCCGCATCTCGGCGATCAGCGAGTTCCCCCTTGAAGGCGATATCGTGGTCGATGCTACGGGTCATGTCGTTTCTCCCGGTTTCATCGACCTGCATGCACATGGGCAGAGCATCGGCGACTATCGGATGCAGGCCATGCAGGGGGTGACGACAGCGCTCGAGCTTGAATCCGGCGTCCTGCCCATCGGCGACTGGTACGACGGGCAGGCTGCCAAGAGCCTGCCGATCAACTACGGTGCGGCGGCGGGCTGGACCTATGGCCGGATCGCCACCTTCGACGACACCGACCCGCTGGCGACGATCGAATTCTTCCAGGATGCCCAATCCGAAAACGACTGGAAGATGGACATCGCGAACCAAGACCAGTCCGAGCGGATCCTGTCGCTGGTTGAACAGGGGCTCAAGGAGGGGGCCCTAGGGATCGGGGTCAACGCGGGCTATGCGCCGGGATACGGTCAAAAAGAATACTTCGCGTTGGCCGAACTGGCCAATGAATATGGCGTCGCGACCTACACCCATGTCCGCTATGCCAGCGTCATCGAGCCGCAAAGCTCCTTCGAGGCGCTGAAGGAACTGATTTCCAACGCGGCGATTACCGGCGCGCACATGCATATCTGCCACATCAACAGTACCTCGATGGCGGACATCGAGGCCACGCTGGCCCTCGTGGAAGAGGCGATGGCGCAGGGCATCAACATCACCGTCGAGGCCTATCCCTACGGCGCGGCCAGCACTGTGGTCGGCGCCGCCATGTTCACCGGGCCGGACTGGCGGGACCGGATGCAATCAACCTCGGAGAATTTCCAGCTTGGTGCCGACCGCATGACCGAAGACGAACTCGCGGACTACCAAGCGAACAAGCCGGGTACCTTCATCACCTGGCACTTCCTCGACGAAGCCAAGCCCGAGGACCTGGCCAAGCTGGACATGTCGGTAACGCACCCATCGACGTTGATCGCGTCTGATGCGACATTCTGGTCCTATTTCGACGAAGACGGCAATATACAGACCTATACAGGCGATGCATGGCCGCTGCCGGACAACGTGTTTGCCCATCCGCGCTCGGCCGGGACGTTCGCTAAGATCCTGCGCTCCTACGTGCGCGAGCGTGGCGTGCTCTCGATGAGCGAAGCGATCCGCAAGATGTCGCTGATGCCGGCGCAGACGCTGGAAGACTTCGTGCCGCAGATGCGTCGGAAAGGCCGGCTACAAGTCGGCATGGACGCCGATATCGTGGTATTCGACCCTAAGACGATAGCTGATCGAGCGACTTTCGAGAACGCCAACCAGCCCGCCATAGGTATACAAACCGTAATCGTGAACGGTGGCTTTGCTGTTCGCAACGGAGAACTGGTTATTGGAGAAGCTTATGGCCAGCCGATCCGTCGCACGGTCGCACAGTGAATTGGGGTCTGGAATACCAACTGAATCGAATTTCCGAGTGATCCTTCGATATCGGAAATAGCAAGAGTGATTTTCGAAAGAAAGGAAGAAAGGTAGAAATGGTAGTTAAGAGAAATGCTGGAATCGGGCCGAACAACGTAAGTCGCCGCGCCGTATTGGCCGGAGGTGCTGCGCTCGGTGGTTTGGCGGGAGGCGCCGGGTTCGGGCTTTCCCCCGGAGCCGCAGACGCAAAAGGCAGCGGCCCGGTTTTGGCCGGAGCGCCCGGGTTCGAGCCGCTCTCGGTTGATAGCCCAATGGCGCGTTGGAAAAACCCGCCGCCTTTGGGGTTTGTGGAAGCCGCAACGTCGCGATTTAGTTTCCCGAACTGGCAATCCGGCAATGATGATTCGATCTTCTACAACCTGAACATCCCGTCTTTCTTCAAGTCGAGAACCGTCGCGGCGCAGCCTGATTTCAGCTTTCTGGATCGCGCCATCAACGCCGATTTACTCGACATCACCTTCGATAATCTTGATGGTTCGACGAACCCGCCCTTGCGCGAATACCTTGTGGGTCCGCGCCAGGTTCAGGCCATGATGATGGCATATAGGGGCAAGGTCGTTTTCGAGATCTTTCCTGGTATGAACCCTATGGACTACCACGTCTGGATGTCCGCTTCTAAGACGACGGCCGGGCTGCTGGTGTCGATGCTGGCGAATGAGGGCGCCATCGATATGGAACAACCGATGTCGACCTACATTCCGGAACTGGCTGGAAGTTTCTGGGACAATGTCAGTGTCAAGAACACAATGAACATGTCGGTCGGGGTCGATAACGAGGAAACCTTCGAAAGTCTGAGCAACCCCGACTCGTGGATCACGAAATTTTTCACGGCTATTTTTACACCGGCGGACGATCCTTCGGAGTGGCGCTCTCTTCTAAAGGAGGTCCAACCGCTTTCTGACGAAAAACCCGGCGATGTGTTCCGCTATTCGACTTCCAACACTCAGGCGTTGGTTCTGCTTGTCGAACAGGTTACCCAGATGTCCTGGGAGGCATATTGGAACCAGCGTATCTGGTCCAAGATCGGGGCGCGTGGCCCGTTCATGATCGGGCTTGCGCCGGACGGCACCCCGGTGGGTGGAGGTCTTAACTTCACCACGCTTGAGGACATGCTGCGCTATGCGCTTATTTACACGCCGAGTTGGAATGTGGTGTCGGAAGAGCAGATCGTAACTGACGCATTGCTGAAGGAAATCCAGACGCTTGGAAACCCGGAGGCTTATGCGAACTCTACGGAAATCGCTTATGGACAGCGCTGGTTCGGCGAGACGCCGGCCTTCAACACGGCGCAATGGGACCACGCATTCGAAGATGGTGCGATGTTCAAACACGGCAACATGGGCCAGGGCATATATGTCGATCCCGGGCGCGACTTCTGTGGCTGCTACTTCGGTCTCGCCACCAATGACGAGAGTGTTGCCGGCGTCGATCACTCTCCGGGCTATTTGCGTGCAGCGGCCAAGCTGCTGGCCGGCGAATAACAAATAAACTCTGGCTCCTAGGCCGGCGTTCAGCAGCGGGAGCAAACACCAAGGTCAGTCAACCACACCTACACAGATGGAAAAGGAAGGTCCCCAAATGTACGGATTCAAAGCTGTTAAATTCAATGGAAAGAAAACCGCCCGAAAGGCGCTGAACACGCTGGAGGACTACACGCCGGCCTATCCTTGGATCGACGATTTGGCCATTGTGTCACGCAACAATCTTGGCTTTCTGAGCGTTCACAGCACTTGGTCGGCCGATGGTGCGCTGGGAGAAGAGACCGGCTGGGGCCTGATTACGGGTGCGCTGATTGGACTGTTGTTCGGCCCTGCGGGTGCGGCTGCGGGCGCGGCAATGGGCGGCAGCTTTGGCGCGATGTTTGGCGCCATCGACGAATTGGCTTTTGACGATCCGGTGCTGGAGGATTTTGCCAGTTCTCTTGACCGCGACACATCAGCTCTGATCCTGGTGGGTGAAAAGGTGACATTGGACGATTTTGGGTCGGCGATAGAACCGCTTGGTGGTACGATCGTGTCGACAGACATCGATGAGAAAGACATCCAGGCACTGCGCAAGGCACTGAAGCACTCCAGTTGACCGGCGGGCAGAGCGGGCCGCACGATCAACGGCGGCCCGCGATGCGTCTATTCCATCTACCGAACTGCAAACTGAAATCAAGGGACCCAACACCATGAAACACTCCTCCGCCTTGATGGCTTCGGCCCTGGCGTCCTTCGTGTTGCTCTCAGGAACCGTCGACGCACAGGAATATGATCTGGTCATTTCGAATGGGCGTGTGATGGACCCTGAGACGCTGTACGACAGCATCGCAAATGTCGGGATTTCCAACGGTCGCATCGTCGAGATTTCCAAGGAGCCGCTGACGGGAGCCGAGGAAATCGATGCTTCCGGACACATCGTCGCGCCGGGCTTCATCGACACGCATTTCCACTGGCAGCAGCCCCTCGGCTACGCAATCGGCCTGCGCGACGGTTTGACCTCCAGCATGGACCTCGAGGAAGGCTGCGCGGGAACGTATGTCGAGCAGTTCTACGAGGATCGGGAAGGGTCGACCCAGGCCAATTTCGGCTGCGCATCCAGCCACGAACTTGCCAGGGCCATCGTGCTCGACGGCTACGACGACGCCGAGATCCTGGGGCGCGGTCCCGTCGCGGCACTTGAGACGCGAAAGGGATCGGGCTGGAGCGAGGGCACCGCCGACTTCGATACCGGAAACGCGATCCTTCAGATCATCGACGAAGGCCTCCGGGCGGGCGCGGTCGGTATCGGCTCGACGCTCGGATACATGCGCAACGGTGTCTCGTCCCGAGAGATGTTCGAGGTCCAGAGGGTCGGAGCGCGCTATGGTCGTCACACCGGCGTGCATACGCGCTTCACCCCGGACGGAGCGACCTTCGAGAATGTGGGCGCGCAGGAAATC
This sequence comes from Lutimaribacter marinistellae, assembly GCF_042648365.1. NCBI lineage: Bacteria > Pseudomonadati > Pseudomonadota > Alphaproteobacteria > Rhodobacterales > Roseobacteraceae > Lutimaribacter > Lutimaribacter marinistellae. The sequence continues at coordinate 306,360 of NZ_JBHRXI010000017.1, forward strand.
CTCGCCAACGCCCTGGCGCTCGATGCGCCGGCGATCATGATGCACTTCAACAATCCGGGATGGCGGCTGACGCACGAGCTCGTGTTCAGGCTGCAGGAGCAAGGCTTCAACGTCTGGGGTGAGATCTACCCCTATTCCGCCGGGTCGACCACGCTGAATGCCGTCTTCCTTCAGCCCGACAACTGGGTCGAAAGACTGGGGCACAGCTACGAGGACACGTTGCAGGACCCTGTCACCGGCGACTTCTATACGTTGGCCGAATATAATGAAGATGTCGCGGCCACACCCACCAAGGAAATCATTCTGTTCAAGACGCCACCCGAAGACTCGGTGAGGTGGCTGACTCTCAAGGGCACGACCATGGCGAGCGACGCGATGTTCGCCGAACCCTTGATGGGCGCCTGGAACACGCCGTTCGAGGAACTGGGCAACATGCATCCACGCGGTGCCGGTGCACGCGCCGCAACGCTGCGCCTCGGGCGCGAGAACGACATCCCGATGATGCAGCTTCTGTCGATCCTCAGCTACAACGCGGCCTACCGTCTGGGCCGTACCGGGCTGAAGGCGATGCAGGAGCGCGGCCGGATGCAGGAGGGCATGGTCGCCGATATCGTAGTGTTCGATCCCGAAATCGTGACCGACAACGCGACCTATGATCAGGGGTCGATCCCCTCGACAGGGTTCAAGGCGGTCGTTGTCCACGGCGAAGTGACCGTGCGTGACGACGAACTTCTTGAAGTCTTCGCCGGCCAGCCGATCCGCTACGAGCCCGAAGATCGGGCGCGTTTCGAGACAGTGTCGGAAGAGGCGTGGAATCTCGAGTTCTCGACTGGCATGCCCGAGGTCGCGCCGGGAATTCCTCCGAAGGGTAGCAATTGAGACTTCCCAACGCAGTTGTGAGACATGAAATGCGACTCTTTTTGAAGACTGTGGTGGCCATTCTGGCCGCCGCGCCCTTGCTGGCTGATACTCGCGTAATCGATTTCGACCAGCTACCGGATCCTGCGGCGGCAGCATTCGAAGATCCCTTCCAGGCGATGGGACTTCGGAGTCTTGAAGAGTTGCGTACTGTCGTGCGCTTGCAGGAGCGACTTGACAATGAGAACTTCGACACCGCCACGCGAGAAAGGCTTTCAGCCCTCGTTGCCGACGCACGCGAGGCGCTGACAGAAGAAGGTCATGACATTGAGAAACTGCTGGCAGCCCGTTGGGAGGTTGCGGTTCTACGAAAGCGCGCCCGTCTCGCCACAAATCCCCTTTTTGACGGCGCCGAAGTCGCATTGGACGGGTTCCTGATCCCCGCTGAGCCCGACCCTGATGGTGCCTCGGCGGCCTACCTTGTGTCTGAGGTCGGGCTCTGCAGTCACAAGCCGGCGCCCCCTCCGAACCAGTTGGTGCGCGTCCGCTATGAGGGAAGCTTTCCGTCCCGGAACTTGTACGTACCCGTCTCCGTCGTTGGCACCTTGCTCAATGATCCCTCAGATCAGACAATATTCCTGTTGGACGGTTCGGTTCGAATGATCAGTATGTGGCAGTTGTCCGCTGACAAGATCATCGCAAATGGACCCTTTGGAAAGACCGAAGGCGACAAAGCTGCGCGGAGCGGGATTGATCCTTTGGCGGTGGTGCAAGGTTCGGAATGATCAGCCTTAAGCGAACACGACGTGCGCTTTCCTGTTCGCATCCTGAAGGCGCCGAGCGATGACCGGCTTACTCTTCGGATCATTGTCAGGGTGCAGATTTTGCAGATTCCGGACAGGCTTCGCGATCTGCGTTCTTTTTTTGCTTCCAGTGTTCGCCGATCAGTTACTGGCACAAGGTTTGGACAACGTTGGCTTCTCGACGGGTCGCAGTGTATTGGGAACTATCGCTACCCAGTCTGCGGGTCACAGTCCGGGCTCCATGGAAGAGCTGAGCGCCCGAAAAAAGGCGCTCGAAACTCGAACCGGGTTATCTTTCGGTTTCGACAATCAAATCCAGTATCTTGGTTCGCATTCCGCCAAGACGCCTTCTGACGCCGCAGCGAACGCGTTCCGCTTCTATGGCACATGGACAGCAGTGGGCCGCGACACGCTGGACGAAGGTGCACTTGTTTTCAAGTTCGAGAACCGATCTGCGCTCGGAAGCAGGATCTCGCCTCAGGCGCTTGGACCATCCCTCGGGTATGCCGGTTTGTTCTCCTCTACCTTCAGTGACGCGGGCTGGGTCTTGACCAACTTCTATTGGCGTCAGCGCTTCGCTGGAGGACGCGGCAGTTTCGTGGTCGGGCAGGTCGATGTGACCGACTATGTGAATGTCGATGGCCTTGCGAACCCGTGGACGGCTTTCACCAACCTCGAGTTCCAGCAGCAATCTACTTTTCCGGCACCCAATCAGGGCTTGGGCGCTGCCCTTCGATGGCGGATCGGCGAAAACTGGGTCATTCTGGGCGGCTTCGCGAACGCAAACAGTGATCCATCTGACCCGGTCCGAAGCGCGCAAGACCTTTTCGAGACTGGCGAAACCTTCAAGCATTTCGCGATAGGCTGGACCCCGGAATGGGGGGAACGCTTTGACCGCCTTTTGCAACTGACAGTCTGGCAGGTCGATGAACGCACTGCCGCTGGCGTGCCAGAGGGCCACGGTATCTCCTTCGCCGCAAGCGGCCGTTCTGGTCCCTGGCACAGAACGTTCCGCGTCGGGTTTGCCGACGGTGGTGGCACTGCGCTGGATCGTTCGATCAGCTTTGCGACTGCATACGAGGCACGCGGTGGGAAGGACTTCGCCGGCCTTGGATTGAATTGGGGACGTGCACCTAGAAGTTCGCTGAATCAGTACGCGTTGGAAGCGTTTTACCGTTATGGTCTGAACGATTTCTTCCAGATCACGCCTCAGGTTCAATATGTTGCGAATCCGATCGGCGATCCGAGTTCCGACGGCATCATGGTCTTCGGAGTACGTTTGAGAGCAGTATTCTAACACTATTGGGGCTGGGTCAAAGTAGCCGAGGGAAGTGTATCGAATGAGGGCGTTGCACGTCGAAAACCTGACTTTCACTTGGCCCGGGTCGGAAAAAGCGACGCTGCGCATACCAAACCTGTCGCTAGCTCAGGGTGAGCGGAATTTCTTGTTTGGCCCAAGCGGGTGCGGAAAATCCACGCTCCTCTCAGCTATCACAGGCGTGGTGGATGTTTCACCGGGGGCTATCCTGGTCGCGAACAACGACGTAGGCGCGTTGAATGGCGGTGCGCGGGATCGGTTCCGGGTGGACCATATCGGCATAATCTTTCAGGTGTTCAATCTGATTCCCTGGCTGAGCGCGCTCGAGAACGTCCTTCTGCCCTGTACATTCTCCAAGTGTCGGCTTGCGCGCGCGGGCGAGGATCCTGCGAAAACGGCCCGGAAGCTGCTCGACGAACTAGGGCTGTCGGATACGTCCCTGTTATGCAAGCCGGCTAGCGAACTCAGCGTGGGCCAGCAACAACGGGTTGCCGCCGCGCGCGCGCTGATCGGCAAGCCGGACCTGATCCTGGCGGATGAACCGACCTCGGCGCTCGATGAGGCGGCCAAGGCGGCCTTTGTCGGCCTGCTGGCGAGGGAATGCGCCGAAGCGGGCAGCGCGCTGCTCTTCGTCAGCCATGACCGCAGCCTAGAGCATCATTTCGACCGTAGTGTTGATTTCGTCGCCCTCAACGGGGGCGCGGCCTGATGCTGGGGTTCAGCCTGCGCAGCCTGTGGAACCGCCGCTTCGTGGCCGGCCTGACCGTGCTGGCCATCAGCCTCAGCGTCGCGCTGATCCTCGGTGTCGAGCGGCTCCGGGACGGCGCGCGCGACAGCTTTGCCAACTCCGCGTCAGGGATCGACCTGATCGTGGCGCCGCGCGGCAATTCGGTGCAGATCCTGATGGCCACCGTCTTCGGCGTCGGCGGCACCGGGACGGGCATGACATGGGACAGCTTCGAGTGGCTGGAAGATCGGCCCGAGGTGGCCTGGGCGGTCCCGATCCAGATGGGCGACAATCATCGCGGCTATCCGGTGATCGGGACGGTTGCATCGTATTTCGAGCATTTCCGGCACTCTGGCGGTCAGCCTCTCTCCCTCGCCGCGGGCACGTTCCTTTCCGGTGACGGGGCGGATGCCGCCGTGGTCGGGGCCGAGGTCGCGGCGCGGTTCGACTATGCCCCCGGTGCGGTGATCGTCAACGCCCACGGCGCGGGCGAGGTTTCCTTCGACCTGCACGACGACGCGCCCTTCACGATATCGGGCGTGCTCGCGCCGACGGGCACCGCCGTCGACCGGATGGTCTTCGTCACGCTCGAAGGGTTCGACGCCCTGCATGCGCAAGAATACGCGCCTGCTGCCGACCCCCTCGACCCGGCCGCCATGCTCACCGACGATCATGACGATCATGACGGGCATGACGCGCACGAAGATCATGGCGAACACGAAGGCACGGAGGCCAAACACAGTCACGAACCGGACCGGATCAATGCCGTCTACGTTGGGCTGATCGATCGGACGAATGTCCTAGGTCTGCAGCGGGCCGTCAACGAACGCGCTTCCGATGCGTTGAGCGCAGTCCTCCCTGCGGTCGCGCTCGCCGAGCTCTGGGGGATTACCGGGACAGCGGAGCGCGCGATGCGGTTGATGGCGTGGGCCGTGGCTTTGGCAGGAATGATCGGCATGGTGGTCATGCTCTCCGCGACCCTCGACACCCGCCGCCGCGAATTTGCGATCCTGCGGTCTGTTGGCGCCACGCCCACCCGTATCTTTTCGCTAATCGTCGCCGAGGCTGCCATCCTCACCGCGGCGGGGCTGATCCTCGGCCTTGTTCTGCTCACGGTTGCCACGTTCGTGACCGACCCGATCCTGTCTGCCCGCTTCGGTATGAGGTTGGGATTGAATGTCTTTGGTATGCGCGAAATGGCCACCCTTTTCGTCATCTTCTGGGCCGGGCTCCTCGCCTCGCTTTTCCCGGCGGTCCGGGTCTACCGCATGACGCTGGCCGACGGGCTGTCGGTTCGGCTATGATAAAAGAAGGGGATTTCTCCATGACCATGTTCGCCCGTTTCGTCTTGATATTCTCGCTTGCCGTTTCTCCGGGCCTCGCACGGGCGACCGAACCTCAGGAAATCTCGTGGGATACGCTTTCACCTCCCGCCACCGTGATTGAAAACCCGTTCGAAACCCTCACCGATGATCAGATGGACAGCTTGCGCCAGATCCTGCGGTTCGAAGCAGGGGCGGAGCGGAGCGATGACGCTGAAGCCCGCGCCGAAGCGCAAGCTTTACGCGACCAGCTAGCCAAGGACGGCCTCGATGTCGACGGATTGTTCGCCGCGCGTCTGGTGATCATGGAGAAACGCGAAGCGGCGGCCTCGGAGGTGAACGAGGACCTCGTTGGCATGAGCGTCCGCCTGCCGGGCTATGTTCTGCCCCTGGAATTCAAGGACCGCAAGGTCGTCGAGTTTCTTCTCGTGCCGACGGTGGGTGCCTGTATCCACACCCCGCCGCCCCCCGCCAACCAGATCGTCCATGTCGTGTATCCCAAAGGCATCGAGGTGAATGGCCTCTTCACCCCCGTATGGATCACCGGGACCATGGTCGCCCAGAGTTCGGTTCAGACGGTTGGCTATGTCGACGGGCAGGCTCCGGTTTCCGTCAGCTATTCGATGCAGCCGCTGCTGGTCGAGGACTATAGCAGCTGAGGATCTTTTCGGCTCCAGACGTCGGTGTCAGAAGGAAATCGGTTCAGACGGGCACGCCTCTCGCCAGTCGGCTCGGTCGTCGTTTAGCACCTTGCCGGTGCGCTTGGTTTTCGCCTCGGCGGCCTGGTTGCGCCAGGAAGGGTCACACTCGACACCATAGGGTGCGTCGGTGACCATCAGAAGCGGTCGCACATCGCCCAGCAGTCGCCCGACCACATCGGCCTCGTGCTGTCTCCACGGTCCTGTCAGAGGGATTCCGGTTGAGACGGGCAGGGTGTAAGCGGTGCGCCGTTCACACCGGATTGCCTTAGTTCCAGGGCAGCAGCAGGTTGATATCGGTTTGTTTGTGTCCGGCTGCGATGGCTTTGAGGACACTGGATAGATAGCCATGGGGCTCAATCCGGTTAAGTTTGCGGGTCTCGATCAGGGACGCGATGACAGCCCATTTTTGTGCGCCGACATCATGGCCAGCGAAGAGCGCGTTTTTGCGGTTGAGGTCGATGGGACGGATGGTGCGCTCGACGGCGTTGGAATCCAGTTCTATGTGCGCGTCGTCGAGGAACAGGATCAGCCCGTCCCTGTATTTGGCGATGTATTTCAGGGCTTCTCCGGTTGGCGATTTTGCCGAGACACGGGCGCGGTTCTGGGCGAGCCAGAGTTCGAAGGCGTCGATGAGGGGTTTTGAGCGATCCTGTCGAGCGTCATGGCGCTGGTCTGCCGGCAGGCCGCGCAGGTCTTTTTCGATGTGAAAGAGCGCCTGGATTCGGGCCAGACCTTCCTGCGCAATCGGGGCCGTGCTGGACTGGGTTACCTCGTTTTCCGCGGGGGAGGAAGACAGTCCCCAGCCGCGATACCGGTCCAGTTCGTGGTCGGTGGGTGGCGCCTCGGCCCAGAGGTGCGTGATCATCTTGAGATGTTCGAGTCCGTCCTGGCCCAGCGTATCTGCCGTCGCCGGGATGATTCCGTCGAACTCGCCGTATCCTGCATCTGCAACGGCATCCAGAATGCGCTCTGCCAGTGCCCTTCCGTCCATGGAAACGGCATGCGCGATCTGCGCGATGATCTCCACCGCTTCGCGCATCACATCGCCGATCGCACCGTTGCTGTCATCGGTGCGTTCATGAATCGACGGGGCCAGCAGGAGCAACGACCAGAGCAGGTCGAAGGCTTCATCAGGATCCTGCGGGGCGATCTGGTTTTCGATCATCTGCAACAGACCATCGAGGTCCTTGACCAGCGCCTTTTGTTTACGCCAATCGACGAAGCTTGTCGCCCGCCGCAGCGACGCGAACCGTTTGCGCAAGTCCGAGGCCACTTGTTTCGGGCCCTCGGCGGCACTCAGCTCCATCCGGGCGCGCCGCTGGAGCGTGGCGCTGCCCTGCACCAGGTCCATGACCAGGTCCGCGAGCTTTTCCGCCCCTAGCTTTTGCAGGTTGGTCTTGTTCAGGTTTTTCTGGACATTGGTCGGGCACCGGACTTCTCATTGCTCACATTGACAATGCTTTGCCGGCACGCCGGCCGCAACCGCGCATGACGTTGCGGGGCACTGGCGCCGGTATGTCAGGACGATAGACTGTCCCCATGCGAGTTCAGCTTACCCCGGACAAGATCGAGGATTTGCGCAAGAGCCTTGAGCAGGTCTATGCGCGGCCGTTTGATGAGGCGGAAGCGCTGGAAATCGCCGAACGGATGTATGCGCTCTACGAGGAGCTCAAGACGCTGTAGCGGGTGGCGTCAGGCATCGAGCGCGGTCGGTGCCGCTGGTTCCTTACCATCCAGAAGGAAGGCCATTTCAGCGGACGGGATCGCGTCCGGTTTTCGGGACAGTTTCGTGAGCGGCCGCAGGTTTCGGGCGGCTGACGAGGTTCGAACACTGTCGCATTCCCCCCGCAGAATGAGACAATCGCGCATCTTGCGCAGGTCTTCGAATGGTTTGGCGGCTTGCAGCAAGGCTCGTCTGTCCCTGATCTGCGGGTTCGAACACAGGATTTTCAGGACCCGTGCGCGCATCGCGTTGTCACCCTCTTCGAACAAGGATCTGGCTCTGGTGCTGAACTTTGCGAGCAATTCCAGCGGTTCGAACTTTCCACGTGCCACCGTTGCCGATCGGGCTCTTTCGAGGGCGGCGTCCCGCTCGAGCTGCAACTCCCGGCGCTTGGCTTCGAACTCGGCATCCGTGATCCGGTCGTCCAACCTCAGGTCCATTAGGTTGGCGAGCTGGCGTTCTGCCCGCGCAACCGTCGCTTCGCTCTGCCGCATGCGGTCCGCCTGTCGCTCCGCGTCCCGCTCCGGCAGGTCCCTGAAGGCCGCGACGATGTCATCTGCAATCTTCTTCGGGACATGCAGGCTGTCGAGGAACCTGTCGATCTGCTCCGCCAATTGCCGCTCTTCAATGGAGGGCTGACTGCAGCGCGGCGAGGTATGGACCCGGGTACAGTGATAATAGGTGTAGATGCGCCCGCTGGGCTTGCGTTTGCGCTCTGCGGTGATTGCCCGGCCGCAGGCCCCGCAGGTGAACATCTTGGCATAGGCAAAGCAGCGCCGGGCCGGCCGGGTTTGCGGACTCAGTCCAAGAAGTACCTGGGCCTGTTCGAACTCGGCTTTGGTGACGACAGGCTTGTGCGCACCGGGAAAGAGCTCCCCGTTCCAACGGACATAGCCAGCATAGATCGGATTGGTGAAGAGCCTGTAAACCTGAGAGCGGGACAGGGGCTTGCCGCCCATCGTCTTGTGGATCGGTGTGACATATCCCCATTGATCCCGCGCGATCCGATGAATCTCCGCTACAGAGTATTGGCCCGACAAGAGCAGATCGAACATGTCGCGCACGGCCTTGAAGTGATCGGGGTCGGGCAATATCCGTTGCGTCTCCCGGCAATTGCGATACCCCAGCGCCGCCCGGTTCGGCATCCAGCCATTGCGGACCTTGGCGCGCTGGCCACGTTTGACGTTCTCGCTCAAGCTGTCGACGTAGTATTTCGAATAGCCGAAGATGATGTTCAGCATGAACTTGCCCTGGCTGCTGTTCTCGAAGCTGTAGGTGCAGAACTTCAGGTCCCGCAGCAGCCCTCGGTCGAGGGCATAGATGATCCGGCCGCCATCCATGGAATTGCGGGCCAGACGGTCGGGGTGCCAGGCGATGATGCCCTGGGCTTCGCCGGCCTCGATCCGGTCGAGCATGGCGTTGAACTGCGGCCGGCCCGGCGCCTTGGCGCTGTAGGCTTCAATGAAGGTTTCGACAATCTCGATGTCATTGTCCTGGTCCACAAGCTGCAAAACTTCTGCCTGCTGGCTCTCAAGCGAGAGTATTTGCCGGTCCTCCGCTTCCTGGGATTTCCGGCAGTAAATAAAGTATTTCATAAGATTTGGGTGTTAAACCTGTGCTGGCGGTGGTGGCATGTCGGCCGAGAAGGCGCGGGTCTGGGTGCCATCCACCATCAGGCGCACGAGGGTTTGGTAATTGGGCAACCCGATCAGCTGCTCGGGTGTCACGTCGCCCAGCTGCTGGGCGATGAGGCCGGCGTCGAGCGGGCCGGTGCGATAGGCGACGAGACTGCCGACATTGCCCATGATGCCGGTAAAGAGCGCGTCCGAGCTCTGTCGGCAATGCTGCTGCGCCAGCGTGAGCGACAGCCCGTATTTGCGGGTCTCCGACAGAGTCTCGGCCAGCGCGTCTGTGGTGAAGTTATGGAACTCGTCCACGTAGAGCATGAAGGGTCGCCGGGCGCTGGACAGATCACGGGTAAAGGCCGCATGGGTCAGGGACGACACCACCAACCCGCCCAGCAGGTTGGCGATGTCCGAGCCGAGCCGGCCCTTGGCGAGGTTGACGATCAGGATGCCGCCCTCGTCCATCAGCGCCCGGAACCGTAGCGGCTCTCGCGGCTCGCACAGCGCTTGACGCACCACCGGATGGCTCAGGAACGTACCGAGCTTGTTGGCGATCGGCACCACGCCGTCTGCGGCCGTCTTGTAGTTCATACCGGGATATTCCTCGGTCCAGAACTGCAGGAGCTGCGGATCGGTGATGCGGGAGATCACGTCCTTGCGGAATTCCCGGTTCAGGAACAGCCGCATGATGTCGCGCAGGTCGGTTGCGGGCTGATCCAGCAGCGCCAGCACCGCGTGGCGCAACAAATGCTCCATGCGCACGCCCCAGGCATCGGCCCATTGGTGGCGCAGGGTGGCGATCAGGCCCGAGGTTACCAACGGACGCAGGGCCGGCGAGGTCCGGGTCAGCGGGTTGTATCCCAGCGGACAGTCCCGGTCGTAGGGCCGCCAGACCAGGGCGCGGTCGCCGACCCGGGCCCCAAGCTCTTCGGCCAGATCGCCATGCGGATCGATCAGGCAGAAGCCGGTACCCTGCGCGGCATCCTGCAGCGCCATGTTCAAGAGCAGGGTCGACTTGCCGGCTCCGGTCTGGCCGATGATGTAGAGATGCTGCATCCGGTCAGTTTGCCGGATGCCGAAGGCCCGGCTGCCATACCGGCTCCAGGCATTGCCAAGCATTGTGACGGGGACGTGCATTCCAGCATTGTCCCGCCGACCTCATCGTTGCGATAGGGACGCGCGCAGCTCCGTCTTGGCCACGAGGGGCAGTAGTCAGCCTCAGCGGTGCCTGTACACTGACACCGGATCAGTTCCTTCCCGCCGTCACGCTCGTCCTTCGGCGGGTACGCCCGAAATCGGTTCGGGCGGCCACCCAGCGAAGGAAGAGAAGAGATGACGACACAAGACTTGAGCGGGTTTGTCGGCGCCTACCCGGTCTGCGGGGCCTGCAAGGCCACGGCCGTGCTGCGCGATGCCTGGGCGATGTGGAACCGGATGACCGGCGCCTGGGAGTTGCAGGCGATCTTCGATGAGGCCCATTGCGAAGCCTGCGGCGGCAACACGCGGCTGGCCTGGGAGGTGGACGAGGACTTCCGCACCAAGCGCATCCGCCGCCTTAACGACGCGTTCCGCCGTGGCGACGTCCAGCACGGAACCGTCGTGATCACTGAAGGCATCCGCGCGCTTGGCGACGATGCACTGCCCCGGATCATGGCCACCATCGCTGCCTTCGACGCCTTCTCCGAGGACAAGGACCCGCGCGGCGAGCACGACTTCGGGGCGTTCGATTGCCAAGGCGACAGGGTCTTCTGGAAAATCGACACGTTCGACCGGGACCTCACATACCACTCGCCCGACGCCGCCAATCCGGAAGTCACCTGCAGGGTGCTGACGGTGATGTTGGCAAGCGAATATTAAGCGAGATTCAGGATAGACGTTTCCGAAGATCGCAAACGCAAACCACACCCGTCTTTTGATCGAGGCGGGTGTTTTCCTCGACGGCCATCGGACGCCACAGAAGTTTCCGCCTCGTTGTCGGAGTCTAACCCGAAACCAGCTTTTGCGCGAATTTCGAGCCGGTTCTCGACCTGAAAGCACGGTTTTGAGAGCATTGGCGGTGTCCAACGCAGAACATCTCGGTCCATGGAAACGCAGTTGATCAAAGAGACTAAAAAGAGACTGACGTTGCTTCTTGAGTAGGTCTATTTCGGATAAGTCATTGAAACGATTTGGAGGCGAGTACCGGAATCGAACCGGTGTACACGGATTTGCAATCCGCTGCGTCACCACTCCGCCAACTCGCCTTGTGCAGTGAAATCAATCACTTGTCGTGGTGTGCGGCGGGTTCTAACAGGTTTGCACCGGCAGGTCCAGTGACCATTTGATGAATCTGTGCGGTCAAACCGGTTCGCCTGTGCCGAAAATCGACAGGGCGGGTGCAGGACTGGCGGGTTTGGGCCGTTGCCCGGACCTTGGGGATGTGGCAAAAGCCCCTTAGCCGAGGGATAGAAAGAGCGTACCCATGACAGATTTCGCCGCGCGCCGCCGCATGATGGTAGACACCCAGGTGCGGCCTTCGGATGTTACGAAGTTCCCGATCATTGACGCGATGCTCAAGGTTGCGCGCGAAGCCTTCGTGCCGAATGCGCAGCGCGAGGCGGCCTATGCCGACCAGATGGTGCCGTTGGGCGGCGGGCGCTACATGCTGGAGCCACGCACACTCGCCAAGATACTCGACTGGCTCAGCATTGGGCTGGAAGACTCGGTTCTCGATATCGGGTCCGGTTACGGGTACTCTGCGGCGGTCGCTGCTCACATGGCTCAATTCGTCGTCGCAGTGGAATCGGACGAGGCGATGGCGCAGGAGGCGCAGGAAATCCTGTCCGAGGTCTCGGCCGACAACGCGATCGTGCACAACGGACCCCTTGCCGAAGGGGCCGAAGAACATGGCCCCTATGACGTGATCATGATCCAGGGCGGGGTCGAGGAAGTGCCGCAAGCGCTGCTCGATCAGCTCAAGGATGGCGGCCGGATCGCCTGTATCTTCATGGATAACAATCTGGGCACGGTTCGGGTCGGTTATTCCAATGCCGGGCAGATTACATGGCGGTTTGCCTTCAATGCGGGCGCGCCGGTGCTGGAAGGCTTCGAAAAGCGTCGCAGCTTTGCACTATAGCGGTGGGAATTGCAGGGTACGGGTTGCCTTGCGGACTCGCTGCGCGCAAGCTGCGTTCAAAACACAAATCAGAGCATACGCAATCTTCGGGCAAAGGGGACAGGCATGCGTAGGGGAATGAGCCGGAGACTGGCGAAGGCGGCGGTATTGTCGTTCGCGTTGTTCGCGACAGGGCTCGGTGGCAACCAGGCTGCGGCGGACAATCTTGCCGACGCGCTGGTCGGTGCCTACAACACAAGCGGTCTGCTGGAACAGAACAGGGCGCTTCTGCGGGCCGCGGACGAGGATGTGGCCATCGCGGTTTCGGCACTTCGTCCGATCATCGACTGGACCACGCGCATTCAGCAAAGCTTCAACCGCGCGCGGACCGGGGCATTGGTGACCGACACCGATACGGCTACGTTCTTCTCAGGTCTGACCTTCCGGCAGCTTCTTTATGATGGCGGCGCTGCGGTTCTGGCCAAGCAAGCCGCGCAAGAGACCGTGCTGGCAACCCGGCAGGCGCTCATCGATATCGAACAGCAAGTGCTGTTCCGCGCGGTAACAGCTTATCTGCGGGTACTGTTGCAGGAACAGACGGTCGAGTTGCGGCAGAACAACGTGCGGGTTCTGGGTGAAGAACTGCGCGCGTCGAATGACCGGTTCGAAGTCGGCGAAGTCACCCGGACCGATGTTGCACTTTCGGAATCGCGCCTTGCGCTTGCACGGGCGAACCTCTCGACGGCTCGGGGTGACCTGACATCGGCACAGGCCGAGTATGTCAACGCGGTCGGCCGTGCGCCCGGTCGCACGGCGGGCGAACCTCGCCTGCCGCCGCTGCCGTCCTCGCTGGATGCTGCGGTCGCCTTGGCCGTGCGGAACCATCCGCAGATCCTTGGCGCACAGCACGATGTGCGCGCCGCTGAACTGACGGTCGAGCAACAGCGCCGTAACCTTGGCCCGAGCGTCCAGTTGCAGGCCGACGTGGGGGTGACCGAGAATTACGGGAATGCGAACTACAACCACTCCGCCAGCGCGGGGGTCGTTTTTTCCCAGAACATCTATGCCGGCGGTCGCCTTGCAGCTTTGGTGCGCCGGTCCATGGCCGTTCGTGACGCGGCAAAGGCGAACCTCATCAACGTCCAGAAGAATGTCATCCAAGGCGTGAATGACGCCTATGTGCGCTATCAGACGGCAACCGCTTCGCTTACGGCGTCGAACGAGCGTGTGCGTGCGGCACAGGTCGCCTTCGAGGGTATCCGCGAAGAAGCAACACTTGGCGCGCGGACGACACTGGATGTGCTGACGGCTGAACAGGACTTGCTGGATGCGCAGCTGGCCCTTGTGCAGGACCGTATCGAACGCTCGCTGGCGGCCTACCAGCTGCTGTCGGCCCAAGGCGTTTTGACGGCCGAACATCTTGGACTTGCCGTCCAGATCTACGATCCGACCCTCTATTACAATCTGGTCAAGGACGCGCCTGCGGTGGTCAGCCAGCGCAGCAAGGATCTGGACCGCGTTATGAAGGCCTTGGGAAAAAGGTAACAAATCGTGCTATTCGTTGCCGGGACAGCATCTTTTGGCTACACTCATTTCCTGAGGGCAAGAGTGGTAGTAATAGATGTCTGATCCCGTCACGAAAAGTGAGATCGAGGATGTTTTGTCGTCGATCCGTCGCCTGGTCAGCGAAGAGACCCGTTCAGAGCCACGTGGAAAAGCGCGCCCGGAACCTGTCAAGCATGATCGGCTGGTTCTGACCCCTGCCTTGCGGGTTGGCGAGACCGAAGAAGACGCAGAGCCGGAAGAGCCGGAACGCAACCCAATCGATCCGGAAGCACCTTGGTCAGATCCCGAGGCGACCCTTTATGAGGCCGCGCATGTGATCGCAGGTGAGGCACGTCTCGAGGCGCAATCCGACGAGTCCGAGCCGATGATGTTGCGGCCGGAAGACGTTGTTCCAGATACGGCCGGTGTCGAGGTGAGCCTTTCCGACGAGGAGGATCAGGCGGCTTCGCCAGATGTGGAATTCGAAAGCCTTTCGGCACGTTTCGAGGCTTTGGAGACCGCTATCTCGGAGACCGCCGATGACGAGTGGGAGCCCGATGGCAGCGACGAGGATGTCTATGGCGGCAGCGTCGAAGAGATCGAGTGGGAAGATCACGATCCCGAGGTAACGGCGGACGTGTCTTTTGACGAAAAAACCGCTGCGACACCGCCAGTAGAAGAGCCCGCGCCAAGCAAAGATGCCGTCCTCACCGATGCGGAGGATGAAGACGTTGACGATCAGGGCGCGTTCTCGCTGGACGAAGCTGTGATGGACGAGGAAATGCTGCGTGAACTGGTCGCCGATATCGTCCGACAGGAGCTTCAGGGCGCCCTGGGCGAGCGCATAACACGAAACGTGCGCAAACTCGTGCGACGCGAAATCCACCGTGCCCTGACGGCGCAGGAATTCGACTAACTGTCAGATATTCGCAGGCACCTCGGCAAGCGACAGAAGGCGGTTGAGGTCCATGTGGCGTTCCAAGTGGTCTGCAAGCCGGTCCAGTACGTCGTCGATCCCGTCTTCGTAACCCGGAACTGATCCGGCCCCCAATGTGCCAAGGTAATCGGCTCGGAAAGCATCCGAGGCGAACAAACCGTGGAGATAACAGCCGCGAATGCGACCATTGGACGACGATGCGCCCTCTGGTCGACCGTTGACCTCAAGCCAGGCGCGCGAACAGTCCGGCCCGGAACTGCGGCCTATGTGGATTTCATAACCCGTCACAGGGGCACCCGATGGCAGTGCGATTGCCTGACGCGGGCTCACTTCCTTTGTGCCGTGCATGACGGTTTCGATGTCCAAGAGGCCTAGCCCATCAACCTCGCTCGCTACGCCTTCGAAGCCGTGCGGATCCTTGATCTTTCGACCCAGCATCTGGTAACCGCCGCAAAGCCCCAACACGTGGCCACCCCTTCGCACATGGGCCAGCAGGTCGATATCCCAACCTTGTTCCCGAAAGGACGCCAGATCGGCGATCGTGGATTTGCTGCCCGGAATGAGCACTAGGTCCGCATCGCCGGGCAGGGGGCGACCTTCCGGTATGATCTCGACACTGACCTCGGGTTCCGCAGAGAGCGGGTCGAGATCATCGAAATTGGCCATGCGCGGCAGGTGCGGCACAACAATCTTCAACCCGACACCCGGGGCAGAGCGGATGTCCATAGAATCCTCGGCTGGCAGGCGCCATGCATCATGGAACCACGGTACGACGCCCAGACAGGGCCATCCGGTGCGCGCGGCTATATCGTCGCGCCCGTCGTCAAACAGCGAAACGTCTCCGCGGAACCTGTTCACGGCGAACCCCCGAACCCAAGAGAGATCCTGCTCGTCCAGTACGGCCCGTGTGCCGACGACCTGCGCGATGACGCCGCCCCGCAGGATATCGCCAACCAGCACGACGGGTACACCTGCCGCGCAGGCAAACCCCATGTTCGCAATATCGCCTCGTCTCAGGTTGGTTTCCGCAGGGCTGCCGGCCCCTTCGACAAGGACCAGATCAGCATCGGCGCAAAGCCTCCGATAGCTTTCGAGGACGGCGTGCATCAGGTCCGGTTTGTCGCGGCCATAGTCTCGTGCGCCAAGGCTGCCGACCGCACGCCCCTGTACGACAACCTGTGCGCCGGTCTCGCTCTCGGGTTTGAGCAGGACGGGGTTCATATCGGTATGTGGCGCTCGCCCTGCCGCACGGGCCTGTAACGCCTGAGCACGGCCAATCTCACCGCCATCGGGCGTTGCAGCGGCGTTGTTCGACATGTTCTGCGGCTTGAACGGGGCTACCGACAGGCCACGGCGGGAAAAGGCCCGCGCCATGCCGGCCACAATTATGGACTTGCCGACATCGCTGCCGGTGCCTTGGATCATGATGGATCGCGCCATGTGACTCCCTTTGTCGTGGCGCGCAGATGACCGCGATTCGATGCCGAGGGAAAGGCGGAACTGAGTGGAGGGCCAAACGACAATCACGGGCTTTCGAATGGAGAACCCCAAGCCGCAACCTCACTGAGAAGCCAACGAAAAGGCGTCCCCCCGGTTGCTGGCGTATTCCGGGTATTGGCACATGCGAGTAAAGCCTGCCGGGTTTTTCTCGGCAGGCATTCGATTTTCACAACGGGTTATTCTTGGTCACTACGGCGGCCGCTGGGAGAAGAGTTCCGGAGCATCTCGCGCAGAAAGAAAACCGGAAATGGCTTCGGGCTTTGAGCCATCGGCCAATATCCGATCGGTCGAACCAGAGGGCAACTTCTCGAAACGAAACGGAAAGGGCTGTGTCGTGGGCAAGTCCGTGCCAAATCTCTCCCTTGTGGGTGGGTGGTGCGGAACAGTTGCGGGTTCCATTGGCTTGTCTCGCCACCCTGAGCGCCGTACCGGTATTCGAAACCGACCCGATGGGCCAATGGACGCGTAGGCCTAACGGGGACGTCTTTCAATCGGGCGTATTGTGCCACTTTCACGACGCCGTAATTGAATAGCCGTCGTGTTTCAGAGTCTCGGCGATGCTGGTGGTCGACTGAGGCCAGATGCTATTGTAACCGCGATAGCCGGTAGACAGTTCGGTGATGGTGTCGAAGCCGCTCTAGTGGTGGTTGCGCCCGGCCAGCACGGCAGCGCGGTTGGGCGAGCAGATCGCGGTGGTGTGGAAACGGGTGTAGCGTAACCCCGCGTTGACCAGCGCGATCATGGCGGATGTGGGAACCGAGCCTCCGAAGGTTCTAGGCTGGCCGAAGCCGAGGTGGTCGATTGGCACCGTTACAATCTTCGGCGCGCCGTCGGATGGCGTCACCGGTTGCGGATAGTCCTGAGGAGCGCCCTCAAATGCCTCCTTTGTGACACCCGTGAAAGGCGCGGGCGGCAGCGGTAAGACCGAGCCGTCTTGCGGCACCTCCTGCTCAAAGGCCGGGGTCGAGAGGGCGACGACCAAGGCGAGGACCGCCGCTTCGGTTGGGTGTATGCACCGGTCTTGACGCCGCCTACGAATGGAGTGCGGCGAATGCTGCCGGCGAGGATCCGATCGACAGTCCGGAGATGCAGAGGCGCGTCTGGGACCGGGTCATCGACAACGCCGAGCGCTACAACCAGCCCGGTGTGTTTACGGCGTTCATCGGCTATGAATGGACGTCGGGCCCCGGTAGCAACAATCTGCATCGTAACGTCATTTTCCGCGACAACGCGGACAGAACCCGCCAAGTCGTACCGTTCTCTGCCTTTGATAGCGACGACCCGGAGGATTTGTGGCGCTACCTCGCGGATTACGAGGTTCGGACCGGTGGCCGGGCCTTGGCCATTCCGCACAATGGTAACCTTTCGAACGGCATGATGTCCATGCTCGAAACCTTTGACGGCGAGCCGTTTGACGCCGAGTACGCAACGGCCCGAGCCGGTTATGAACCGCTGTTGGAAGTGACCCAATCCAAGGGCACTGGCGAGGCCCATCCGCTTTTGTCGCCCGACGATGCTTTCGCGGATTTCGAGATCATGGATGCTTCGAATCTCATTGGGACCGTGCCCAAGACACCGGAAATGTTGAAGACCGAATACGCGCGTGAGGCGTTGAAACTTGGAATGGCGGAAGAAGTCCGCCTTGGGGTCAACCCGTTCAAGTTTGGCATGGTCGGCTCGACGGACAACCACAATGCCATTCCGTCCACGCGCGAGGAAAACTGGTTCGGTAAAATCTATTACGTTGAACCTTCTGATCACCGTAAGGACGGGATCTTTATCGAGAGTGCAGTCGACCCGCGGTTCTCCATCTACGACCGAGATCTGGGCGCTTCCGGTCTCGCGGCGGTTTGGGCAACGGAAAATACCCGCGAAGCGATCTGGGACGCGATGAAACGCCGCGAGGTTTATGCGACCAGCGGCACCCGCCTGCGCGTGCGCGTGTTCGCGGGATGGGACTTCGCAGAAAGTGAGGTGCAGCTGCCTGATTTCGCCGCCGAAGGATATGCGCGGGGCGTCCCGATGGGCGGCGACCTGCGACCCGGCCCCGAGGGGGCATCACCGCGCTTCATGGTGCGTGCCCTGCGCGATCCAGAGGGTGCGAACCTTGACCGCGTGCAAATCATCAAGGGTTGGGTTGACGGGAACGGAGACCTGCAGGAGCGGATCTACGAAGTTGCCTGTGCGGACCGGGAGATTGTTGATAACGCTTGCGCCGGCGATGTTGGCAGCACCGTCGACATCGCGACCGCGACCTACACCAATGACATCGGTCGCGGCGTCCTGAGCGGATGGTGGGAAGACCCCGACTTCGACCCGTCGCTACGGGCCTCCTACTACGTGCGGGTGATCCAGATACCGTCACCGCGTTGGACGGCCTACGACGCTCCATACTTCGGTGTAAAGATGCCCGAGGGTACGGCCATAACGGTAAGGGATCGTGCTTTTACATCGCCAATCTGGTACACGCCATAGGCTTGAGACAGCGGAGCACTGGCGGATCAGCCTCAGCCGGTCCAATTGACGAAGGAGATGAAGGAGATGGCGTCCTCCCGGTTTGTTGCCGTCGCTTCCTTTGCAGCCCGCTTTGAGGTGATAGTGTTGAGCCGCTCAGCCACATGGAAACACTGAGCAATTCGGCGGAGCAGTTTCCTCTAAGGTTTGATTCTGCAAATCGTAATTCAGATTGACCGTTCCGAAGAAAATTTCCCAAGATTTCTTGCTGATTTTTCGAGCGCGGAGGCTTGTAGCGCGATCGGTCAAAAACCAACATGCGGCCTCCAACGACGCGCTTGGTTTCCAGGCATTCTGAACGCCTGCTCTCGCTGGTTCAGACAAGTGCTTCGCATCGGGGGCGAATGACCTGAGTCCTTCCCCATCTCGGGATACACCGCGCAATCTCTGCTCATGACGAAGACCCGCTGCGAAGGGCAGCAAGGTACGCATGTCGAACCAACCCGGTGCACGACAACCCCGCAAAAAACAAGACCTCGGCGACTGGTCGCCGAGGTCTTTGTTTGCCAAAATCCGGTATGCGCCATCACATTCGGGCGCGCCTTTTCTGGCAGTCTTCGGTTTGCTTGGTCAGGCGGCTTCTGCCTGCTGGGCGGCGTTGCGACGCTCACTTTCCTCGCGCGACAGGGCGACCGAGGTGCGTACACCACGGCTCACGAATTCCATGAGGCCGTGCACAACCCGCTCATTGGGGTCGATGCCGGCACAGGTCAGAACTTCGCGCCCGTCCCGCGACCGCGCCCAGCGGGCAATCTGGTCCGGGCCATTGCCGTACTTCTTGTCATCGGCAATCGCGTCATCCAGCGCAGCCAGCACAACGGCCGCAAACAGTTTGCGTGCACGGTTGCCCTGTTCATTGTTAAAGGCAGTGCCGTCAACGAAATCTCGCATCTCGTCTTCCTTGTTGTTCTTGCTCTTGCAATTTTCGGCGTAGCGGTGGTTATGACCGATCAAACTCGATTCGGATACCCCGAAGATGCATAGGCGTGTTGCATTTCGTGCATGGCTCGCTGCATCCGCACTACTAGGTATCGTTGTCTTGTCAGCTTCGCGCACGAGAGATATAGGGTCGCAAGCTGGCGCATCAACCATCTGTGAAGGATTCAATCCATGCCCAAGATCAACGGCAACGAGATCCGCCCCGGCAATGTGCTGGAGCATAACGGCGGCCTGTGGGCGGCGGTGAAGGTCGACCATGTGAAGCCCGGCAAGGGGGGGGCCTTTGCCCAGGTCGAGCTGCGCAACCTGCGAAACGGATCAAAGGACAACGTGCGGTTCCGCTCGGCGGACAAGGTCGAACGCGTCCGCCTCGAGCAGAAGGATCAGCAATTTCTCTATGAAAACGATGGGATGCTGGTCGTTATGGATACCGAGTCCTACGAGCAGATCGAACTGCCGGCCGAGATCCTCGGCGACCGCCGGCCCTTCTTGCAAGATGGCATGACAATCGTCGTGGAGTTTTATGAGACCGAGGCGTTGAACGCGACCCTGCCGCAAAAGGTGATCTGCAAGATCGTCGAGACAGAACCGGTCGTGAAAGGTCAGACCGCGGCCAACTCGTTCAAGCCGGCGCTTCTCGACAATGGCATCCGCATTACCGTTCCGCCTTTCGTCGGACAGGACGAAGATATCGTCGTGAACACGGAAACCATGGAATATGTCGAACGCGCGTGACGTCACGTTCTGATACGGTACGCAAGGGGGCTCATGGCCCCCTTTCTATTTTGCGGGATCGGGTTGAGGCGCAATCAGCTCGCGCAACAGGTCGAACTTGATCCGGTTGGCGCTGACCTGACGATAGAATGCGATGAGGAATGTCGTCGGACCCTGAATACGCGTCAGGCCCGTCGTTGCCGCAACAACTGTGCCGACATCGGTTTGTCCTTCGAGGACCAGCCAGCCGCCCAGCATCAGGACACCGACGGTGCCCAAGCCGTTGATCGCGCTTAGCAGGAATTTTGCCGACATTTTCCATATGAACATGCGCCTGCGGGTGTCGTAGATCTCGTCGAAGCGGGTCATGACCTCGTCCGTCACTTCGCGCACACGCTCGACGCTCACCTGGTCGGTCGCCGCGCGCAGGGCCCTGACCCGCGCTGCCACGAACAAGTTCACCTGCCGCTGCGATATCAGAACGATTGCGATCTGCGGCACGATCATCGACAGCGCCACGAGTCCCAGCATGGGTTGTGTCGACGAGATATAGGCAATCACGCTGACCAGCGTGCCGATCTGCACGACCGGTTCGGAATAGGCAGCCCCGGCAAAATGCCCGAGTTCCTCGGCCTCGGCAGATATCGCAGTGGTCAGGGTGCCGCGTCCCAGCGGACGGCCTTCTGTTTCCTCCCGCTCCGCCTCGGACAGCAGGCGCGTGCGGATCAGACGCACCGTGTCTTCGCCGAGGACGCTGGCCAGAAATCCACGTGCCCATTTGAACGCCAGGCTTGCCAGAATGACGCCCATCATCCCCGCACCAAGCGAGAATAACAGGTCCTTGTCCAGGCTTTCCTCGGTCAGCAGATTGATGATGCGTTTCTGGAATTCCAGCGGCGCTGCGGCAAGGGCGGCGATCGCAAGCGAAAGAAGGATGAGCATGATCTGCCGCTGCCAACTGACGCGCCAGATAGCCTTGTAGAGTTGGATCATGTGCCGTCCCGTTCTTTGTCGCGAGAGTGGCCTGACGAGACGGGATTGACAAGCGTCGGACGGTTTATCGGTTCATTCTGGGGCGAGAGACCACGGTGACGCTCATACCCGGCCGCAGTTGTGCATCCGGGTTGCCAATATCGGCCCAGATCGTGATCAGACCGGTTTCCGGGTCGACCTCGGCGTCGATCTGCGAGGGAACAGTGGTCAGGCGATAAACCCAATCATCAGAGATCTTGAGCGAAAGCTCGGTTTGCGAAAGCAGGTTCTCGGGAAACTTGAGGTGTTGAAGGTTCAGCTCCTCGATCCGCTGTACATAAGGAACCTGGTAGGCAATGCGCACGGGGTCGAGTTGTACGATATGCGCCAGCGGCGCTCTGCCTTTCTTGATGTATGTCCCGACATTCACGCTGGACGCGCTTATGATGCCGGACAACGGTGCATGGATGCGCGTACGCTCCAGATTGGCCTGAGCCTCTGCCACCTTGGCGCGCGTTTCGCTGCGTACCGCGTTCGCAAAACCCTGTGCTACCTCTGCCTTGAGCAGCTGTACGCCGGTGGCCGACCCGCGTTCCTCCAGCGTCCTCAGGCGTCGGTAATCCTCCTCGGCATTCAGAAGCGCGGTTTCGGCATGCAACAGCTTCGCCTGTGCATTGGCGAGGTCCTGTTCGAAATCGGTGGTGTCCAAGGTGAACAGCAGATCACCCTTCGCAACCCGTTGGCCGGGTTGAAAATGTATCTCGGCAACCGTGCTTTCCACTGCGTTCGATACGTCTGCGCGGGTCAGCGCGACGACACGGCCGGGAAACTCGCGCACGTCCTGCGCCACCACGGCCAGCGCGCTGAAGCAGAGCAAAAGGGCGGATCGGAGCAGCATGCTACCAGCTTCTCCGAGCCACGGCTCATGTCAATCCATTACGGCCACCCGGGCCGTCTCTGCCTGCATTGCATCGCCGGTACGGGCAAAGCGGAGATAGGCGATGCCGTGCCCATTGGCCTGCGTATAGAGCGTACCGGCGGGTTTCCCGTCGGCGGTGATCTCGGTGCCGACAGGGGCGGTACCGTCGACATGTACGGTGGCGAGGCCCTTGCGCAGCTCGGTCTTGTGCTTCATCCGCGCGGTGACCTCTTGCCCGACATAGCAGCCCTTGCGGAAATCCACGCCGTTCAGCCGTTCGAACCCGCATTCGAGGATATAGCTCTCGGGTGTCAGCTCTATCCCGCTTTCAGGGATGCAGTGGGTGACGCGGATGGCGTCCCAATCGGTGCCGTCGTCCTCTTCCAACCCATTGATATACTTGCGCCAACCCAGCTCCGGATGCCTTGGGTCGGGCAGGGCGCCTTCGGGGGCGGGACCTGTACCCCGTTGCAGGGCCAGATCGGCGGGGGCGATGGTCACGTCGGAGCGCAGCTTGTACATGCCCAACCGTTTGACGAGCCCATCGGCAAGCCCTTCTGCCACGTCGAGCAGGATGCCATCGTCGTCCGGAACGAGGAAGAAATCGGCCAGGTACTTTCCTTGCGGCGTCAAAATAGCTGCATAAACAATGCCTTGGTCAAGCTTTCTGACGTCGTTCGTCACCAGCCCCTGTAGAAAGTCGAGCGTGTCCGACCCCGTCAGGCGCAGGATGCGTCGGTTTGGCATGGCGGTGTCCTCGTGCTTTTCCTGTATTCCGCATATATCAAATTCCAAGCGACCTTCCAGAGGAGAGACCCGTGCCTGCGCCGATCAGTATCGTCATCCCGACACTCGATGCCGGGCAGGGATTGGGGCGGTGCCTGGAGGCGTTGATGGAGGGTTTGCCCCTTGGTCTCATCCGCGAAGTGATCGTGAGCGATGGCGGCTCCACCGACAACACCTTGTTGATTGCCGACGAGGCAGGGGCAGATGTTGTGTCTGGGCCGGCCTCGCGCGGCGGGCAATTGCGGCGCGGGTGCGGGGCGGCGCGGGGGGAGTGGGTGATGATTGTACATGCTGATACAATCCTGATGCCGGGGTGGGCGGAGGTTGTGCGGGAGCATGTGGAGAGCAGCCGGCAGGGTGCGTATTTCCGGCTGGCCTTTCGCGCGCCGGGGCTGATGCCGCGGCTGGTGGCGGGCTGGGCGAACGCACGGGCCGGACTCCTGTCGCTCCCATTCGGGGATCAGGGGTTGTTGCTGCCACGGGTTATGTACGAGAAATCAGGAGGTTACCCGGATCAGCCGCTGATGGAGGACGTGGCGCTGGTGCGGTCCCTGCCGCGCCTCGTGGGCCTTCCGGTGGTGGCGATGACGGGGGCGGACCGGTACCTGAGACAGGGCTGGATGCGGCGCGGGGCGCGGAACCTGTGGACGCAGGCGCGGTATTTCGCCGGCACCGACCCCGAGCGCCTGGCCGAGGGGTACCGCCGCTAGATCGGTGTTTTGACCGTTTTGTACATGGGTCAGAGGGGCGATTGACCGTTTTGTACATAATTTTTGGTTAAGATTTCGGGGGCCGTGAGGCCGTTTCAACGGTCGCGCCTCCCCTGTGTCGAGGGCGCGCGCTGTCAGTCTGATGCGTGATGCGCAGCATCATGCACGCGCCCGACCCGCCCCGTCACGCCGGAGGCGTGCCTTCGGCACGACGCGGGCGCGTTCCGCGCCCTCCTACGGGCCGGGCGCTACGGGTGTGGGGAGGGATTACGGAGCGCTGAAGCGCATCCTACAGCTTGCTCGACCGGAGTTCCTATAATTGATAAATGACTTCCTTTTTCTCTATTTCTCGCCGCGCATCCACGTTTTCATAGCTGTTTTTAACTTTTCGGCTACTGCGGAACGAGGGGCTGCCCGAATTTCTGTAAGTGGGGCGGGTAAGTCAGCCCTTGGAAAAAGCATGGCTAGCCTAAATGCCGCACCATGTACCGCCATTAAGCAAAATGACTGAAAGAATGCTAGCGCGACCACAACATAGTATAGGCTACAGGTGTCGGCTGGCTCATTAATGGAGCATGCTTTCATGAAGAAATTCGGAGATTCTTTCGACGAGAACCAAATGATCGAAACAAGAAGCGTGAATATCGCAGATGGAAGCATGAATGATGGTTCCGTGGACTGAAGCTCCTTTTTGTTTATCTTTTCTAATAGATCTTTGTCCGATCTCGATTCAGCATAGCTGCGGACGAGTTCCGCCTCGACATATAGAGATCTGCGGCTGAATCGCATGCTGACGTCCAAAATACGGATTTTCCTCACCGGCCAACTAATGATTCTGTAGCACAGTTCATTCGCTGCCATAGCGACCGCCATAAGTGGTAACAAAAGCGGAAACAGGACTAGGGAGAAAATTATTGCGTAATATCCAATGTTAATTATGCCTTGATTCAATATTTCAGCCGCAGTTAGCCAAGCAGGTGATTTGCCTACAGAAAGAATAGAGAAGAGCTCAACTAGAAGGGCAATGGTAACTACGCGCGCAGTGGGTACCGAAACCTTCTGCGCAATTTGTGATGTGTCCAACTTTTTTTCGCCCTGTCAACTTCAAACATCCAACTCTTCAACAAACCTAGCGTTTTCCTGAATATACTGGAACCGCAATTCGGGCTTTTTCCCCATCAGGCGTTCCACCAGGTCGCCGGTTTCGCCGGGTTCGTCCTCGTCTATGGTGACGCGGATGAGTTTGCGCGAGGCGGGGTCCATCGTGGTTTCCTTGAGGTCCTTGGCGTCCATCTCGCCCAGACCCTTGAAGCGGGAAACGTCGATCTTGCCCTTGCCGCCGAGGCCCTTTTCCAGCCATTCGTCACGCTCGGCCTGATCGAGGCAATAGACGCGCTTGGCCCCCTGGGTCAGGCGGTAGAGGGGCGGGCAGGCGAGGTAGAGGTGGCCCGCGTCGATCATCGGCCGCATCTGGGTGTAGAAGAAGGTCATCAGCAGCGAGGCGATATGCGCGCCGTCGACATCGGCGTCGGTCATGATGATGATCTTGTCATAGCGCAGGTCATCGATGCTGAACTTGGTGCCCAGCCCCACCCCCAGAGCCTGGGTGAGGTCGTTGATCTCCTGGTTGGAGCCGAGTTTCGACGAGGCGGCCCCCAGCACGTTGAGGATCTTGCCGCGCAGGGGCAGCAGCGCCTGTGTCTTGCGGTCGCGGGCCATCTTGGCCGAGCCGCCGGCGGAATCGCCCTCGACGATGAACAATTCGGTTCCGTCGCGGTTGGTAGCGGAGCAGTCCACCAATTTGCCGGGAAGGCGGAGTTTCTTTGTGGCGGACTTGCGTTGTGTTTCCTTCTCGGCCCTCCTGCGGAGGCGCTCCTCGGCCCTGAGCACGAGGAAGTCGAGAATGGCGCCCGCCGATTTGGTGTCGGCGGCGAGCCAGTTGTCGAAATGGTCGCGCACGGCGTTTTCGACGAGGCGCTGGGCCTCGACCGTGGCGAGGCGGTCCTTGGTCTGGCCGACGAATTCGGGCTCGCGGATGAAGCAGGAGACCAGCGCGCAGCCGCCTGTCAGCAGGTCGTCGCGGGTGATCTGGGCGGCCTTCTTGTTGTTGGCAAGCTCGCCATAGGCCTTGATGCCCTTGAGGATGGCGGACCAGAAGCCCGCGACATGGGTGCCGCCCTCGGGCGTGGGGACGGTGTTGCAGTAGGACTGGATGAAGCCGTCGCGCGAGGGGGTCCAGTTGATCGCCCATTCGACCTTGCCCGGTGTGCCGAAGCGTTCCTGGAACTCGACGGTTCCGGCAAAGGGGTTGTCGGCATAGGTGGAGGCGCCGTTCATCGTTTCCTTGAGGTAGTCGGACAGGCCGCCGGGGAAGTGGAACGTGGCCTCGGTCGGGGTTTCGCCGTCGTCGATGGCGGTTTTCCAGCGGATCTCGACGCCGGAGAAGAGGTAGGCCTTGGAGCGGATCGACTTGAACAGGCGGGCGGGTTTGAAGCGGTGGTGGCCGAAGATCTCCTCGTCCGCGTGGAAGGTGACGGTGGTGCCGCGACGGTTGGGGGCGGCGCCGATCTTTTCCACCGGGCCCTGCGGCAGGCCGCGGGAGAAGCGTTGTTCGAAAAGCTCGCGGTCGCGGGCGACCTGGACGATCATGGAATCGCTGAGCGCGTTGACCACCGAGGCGCCGACGCCGTGCAGGCCGCCGGAGGTCTGGTAGGCCTTGCCCGAGAACTTGCCGCCCGCGTGGAGCGTGCAGAGGATGACCTCGAGCGCGGATTTGCCTGGGAATTTCGGGTGCGGGTCGACGGGGATGCCGCGGCCGTTGTCGCGCACGGTGAGGGAGTAGTCGGCGTGCAGCTCGACCTCGATCCGGTTGGCGTGACCTGCGACCGCCTCGTCCATGGAGTTGTCGAGGATCTCGGCCACCATGTGATGCAGCGCGCGTTCATCCGTGCCGCCGATATACATGCCGGGGCGTTTGCGGACGGGTTCCAGCCCCTCGAGCACTTCGATGGAGGAGGCGTCATAGGCGGCCTGCTGGCTGCCGGTCAGAAGATCGTCGGGCATGGGTGCTGCTCTTTTATTGGGTGAGCCGCATTATGGCAGGGGATGGGGTCGGGGAAAAGGGGGACGCTAGGGGTTGTGGATAAGCGGGCCTAGCGCAGCCGGTCGATCGGGGCGCGCAGCGACAGTCGGAACCCGTCAGGGTCGAACCGGCGCGAGACCTCGGCCCCGAGAGAGGTTTCGGTGAGCGTCGTCAGCACCTCGGTCCCGAAGCCGTTTCGCATGGGCGGGGAAATGGCGGGGCCGCCGGTTTCGGCCCAATGGAGTTCAAGGCAGTCATCCGCGCCCACGGTCCATGACACAGCGACCTGGCCCGCCTCGTCCGACAGGGCGCCATGTTTCATCGCGTTGGTGATCAGCTCATGAGCGACCATGGCGACGATTTGCGAGGCGCTGGAGGACAGGGCAAGCGCCGGACCGGTCAGCGTAACCCGCCGCCCGGTATCGAGGCAGAAGGGCGCGAGTTGCCGGGTGAAGATGTCACGCAGTTCGAAGCTGCCGGTGTCGGCATTGACGATGGCGTCCTGGTTGCGGGCAAGCGCGGTGAGCCGGTCGTTGAGCTGGGCCGCCATGTCCTGCGGGTCGCAATGGCGCGAGATCTGACGGGCGATACCCGCAACCACGGTGATGAGGTTCTTTGAACGGTGGTTGAGTTCGCCGATCAGGAAACGGGCCTGTTCCTCGGCGCGGATGCGGGCGGTGATGTCGACCAGTGCAAAGACACCGTGCAGGGGTTTTGCATCCGCGTCGAAGCGGACCTGCTTGCGCGCGTTGACCCAGCGGATCGAGCCGTCACCGGTGACGATGCGGTGCGAGATGTCGACCACGCGGCTGTCGCAGGCCGGTGCCAGCAGGTCATCGAGCTTGGCCGCGACAGCGGGCCAGTCATCGGGGTGGATGCGGTCGTGCAGCGTGTCACGCGGCAGGTCGGTACCGGCTGGAAGGTCGAAGAAACGCGCGGCGAGCGTGTCGAACCGGACGGTGTCTGCACGGTAATCGACCGTGCCCAGCCCGACCTCGGCCACGGTCAATCCGACCGTCATGTCCTCGGCCGTGAGTGGCAGGGCCTCGGCGGGGTTCTGCAATCCGTCCATTCAAGCGATCTTTGGAATTGTGGGCTGCGGTGTCAACCGGCACGGGCCCCGGGGTGCCGTTCCGGGGTCAGTCACCGCCGGCGGCGTCGATGGCGCGGTGCCAGGCGGGGCGCGCCTCGATCCGGCGGCAGAATTCGGCGAGGCGAGGGAATTCTTCACCGCGTCCCATGCGCAGCGCGATCAGGGCGGGGAAAGACAGCATGATGTCGGCTGCCGACAGCTCGTCGAGGACGAAATGGCCCGAGGGGCGCAGGCCGTTTTCCATGTACTGGAAATGGCTGGTCAGTTCCGACTGGATGCGTGGTTGCAGCGGGGCGGCGGCCTCGCCCAGGCGCGACAAGTAGAGGTTCAGCAGGATCGGTGTCATGACCGAGCCTTCGGCGAAATGCATCCATTCCAGATGGCGGATATGCGCGCCGGTTCCCGTCTGCGGGATCATCTGGGGACCGTAGCGGGAGCAGAGCAATTCGACGATGGCGCCGGATTCACCGATCAGTCGACCCTGGAACTCGATCATCGGGGCCTTGCCCAGCGGGTGGAGCCTGGTCAGCGCGGGCGGGGCGAGGCGCGATTGCGGGTCGCGCTCGAAGCGGATGACCTCGTATTGCTGGCCGAGCTCCTCGAGCAGCCAGATGATGCGCAGCGAACGCGATTGGGACAGGTGGTAGACCGTGATCATGGCCGGGTCCTTTCGTCGGGGAGCCAGTCGAGCATTGCGGCGGCGACCTGTTCAGGGGCCTGGTGGCAGAGCCAGTGGTCGGTGCCGGGGATGGTGATGCGGGTGAGGTCGGCGGCGAAGTCTTCGAGCCCCTCTGTCGCCTCGGGCAGCAACGCGCGGTCCTCGGGACCCCAGATGAGCAGGTGGGGGCAGCGCACATGCAGCCGGTCGAGCGGCAGGGCGGGCAGGTCGGTGAGCGGCGTGCCGGGTTCGGCGACGTCCAGCGGCGAGGCGCGGTACCAGCCCAGCATCCCCGCGAGGCGGCCGGGGCGCGCCCATTCGGCGCGGTATTCGGCGAGCCGCTCGTCGGTCAGCCAGTCGCTGCCCATGGCGCGGCGGAAGAAGCGTTCGAGCAGGGCGAAGTCATCCGCCGCGTAGCGCTCGGGCGCGTCGTCCTTGCGGAAGTCGAGAATGTATTGCGAGGCGCGCGATTGTGCCCCGCCCGCAGCAAGCGCGCGTTGGAACGGGACCGGGTGCACCCCGTTGGCGATCACGAGGCGCGTGACACGGTCGGGGGTGAACATCGCCAGCCCGTAGGCGACGGCCGCGCCCCAGTCATGGCCCAGCACGGTGACGGGCCCGCGACCGATATGGTCGATCAGCGCGGCCATGTCGGCCACGAGATGCGAGGTGGCATAGGGCGCGGTGCCCTCGGGCGCCCAGCTTTGGCCATAGCCGCGCTGGTCCGGGGCGATGCAATGGAAGCGATGCGCGAGATGCGGAGCAAGATCGGCCCAGGCGCCGCCATATTCGGGGAAGCCGTGCAGCATCAGCAGGATGGGCAGGGCCGGGTCGCCCCAGCGGCGCAGGAAGAACGGCTGGCCGTTCAGCGTGACGGTTTCGGTTTGCATGGCTGGTTCTGTCTCTCAGGGGGCCGGGTGGGCGCAGTCAAGCAGCCCGGCCCCCGAAAAGGAAGCGGCGGGCCTATTGACCCTTCGTCAGGGTTTCGAATGTCAGCCCCTGCGCGGTGCGCGGCGGGAAGCCCTTCCAATAGGTGTGATCGGCCTCTTCATTGCCGTTGTCATCGACGGCGATGACGCCTTCGGCGGCGCGGGGCACCAGTTGCAGGTAGGCGGATTTCTCGTCATCGGCCTTGAGGTGCAGGTCGAGGAAGGCGGTCGCGAAGTGCTGCGCGATGTTGTTCATGCGGTTGGTGTCCCAGACCGCGTCGGCGTAATGCTCGAACGGGATGAAGTCGAGCGTGTCCGACGGTGCCCAGCTTTCGGCCGGGGCGGGGATCGGTGCGGCGGCGTTGTGGTTCGCGGCCTCGAAGGTCAGCAGCGCACGGTCGGTGCCGGTGGCGCCGGTGAAGATCTGGCGCATGGCGGCATAGACCGAGACATCGTCGGCCCCGCCTGCCATCATCAGCAGCGGTTTGCGAACCCCGGCCAGCCCGTCGGCGTCCCAGAAGCCTGCGTTCATGCCCCAGGGGCCGACGGCGATCACCGCCTTGACGCGTTCGTCGATCAGCGCCTCATGCGTGTCCGAGCCGGCGACATGGCGGGCGAGCAATCCGCCGGGGGTGCCCCAGCTATACTCGGTCGAGGCCTGGGTGACGCCTGCGCCCGCGAAGATGAGCGCGCCGTAGCCGCCCATCGAATAGCCGATCACCCCGGTGGTCGAGGCATCGGTGATCGCGCCGATCTCGTCATCGAGCGCGGCCATGCTGTCGATGATGAACTTCTGGTCGAGCGGACGGTGATAGAGCGTCGAGCCGAAGACGGCCTGGTCGGAATAGGTGCTTTCGGTGTGGTCGATAGAGACGGTCACATAGCCCTTGGAGGCGAGGTTCTCGCCCAGGTGGGACATCAGGAACCGGTTGCCGGGATAGCCGTGCGAGATCACCACGAGCGGAAACTGCTGGCCGCTGGCGGGCTCGGCGTCGCGCACGGCGCGGCCGTGCAGCGTGACCTCGGTCACGCCGTCGCGCAGCATGGCGGTGTAGGTGCCGCCCTCGCCGGTACCCTCGGCGGCGGGATACCAGATCTCGGTCGTCAGCGTGCGGTCGGCGCTGGGCTGCGCCTCGGCGGTGGTGTTTAGGATGTCGGCCTGTCCGGGATTGGTGAAGCTGCGGGTCTGCACGCCGACGGGAAACGCGCCGAAGGCGGCAAGCTCGGGCGCGTCGGGGCGGATGAGGTCGATTCGATTCTCGGCGGCCGCACCGGTGGCGGCGGTGGCCATGGCAAGGCCGAGAGCGGAAAGGGATGTTCGCATGGGGGCGTTCTCCGGGGGTCATGGATCGGTTGCGGCCAGCCTAACCGATTGCGCGCAAAGGGCGAGCGCTAATTCGGCCGGGTCCGGGCAAAGCGTTCTTCCCCTTGCGGCGCGGACGGGGCGGGCCTAAAGCGCGGACATGACGCAGGTGATGACATATGGCGGCCATGTGCGCGCGGTGACCCGGCTGGGCCTGCCGCTTGTCGGCGGCCATCTGGCGCAATTCGCGATCGGGCTGACCGATACCGTCATGCTGGGCTGGTACGGGGTCGAGGCGCTGGCCGCCGTCACGCTTGCAGGCAGCTATTTCTTTGTCCTGTTCCTGCTGGGGGCGGGATTCGGCTGGGCCGTGATGCCGATGGTCGCTGCCGCCTCGGCCGAGGATGACGAGACCAGCGTTCGCCGGGCCACACGGATGGGCCTGTGGCTGTCGCTGTTCTTCTCGGTGCTGGTGATGCCGATGATGATCTGGTCCGAGCCGATCCTGCTGTCGCTGGGCCAGACCGAGACGGTGGCCGCGCTGGCGGCGGAATACCTGACCGTGGCCGGGTGGGGCATCTTTCCCGCGCTGCTGGTGGTGGTGATGAAATCCTACCTTGCCGCGCTGGAGCGCACGCAGGTCGTGCTGTGGATCACGGTGATCGCGGCCTTTGCCAACGCGGCAGTCAATTACGGGCTGATCTTTGGCAACTGGGGCCTGCCCGAGCTGGGCATCATGGGCGCGGCCATCGCCTCGGTCGTCACGCATGCGCTGTCGCTGGTGGCAGTGGTGATCTACGGGCTGCGGGTTCTGCCCGAGCATGAACTGTTCCGGCGGTTCTGGAGGCCGGACTGGGAGATGCTGGCGCAGGTGTTCCGGCTGGGCGTGCCCATCGGCATCACCAGCCTGACCGAAGTGTCGCTGTTCGCGGCCTCGGCGATGATGATGGGCTGGCTGGGCGCGGTGCCGCTGGCGGCGCACGGGATCGCGGTGCAGCTGGCCAGCGCGACCTTCATGGTGCATCTGGGCCTGTCCAACGCCGCGACGATCCGGGCCGGCAATGCCTATGGCCGGCGCGACGGTCCGCACATGGCGCGCGGCGCCAAGGTCGTGTTCGTGCTGTCGCTGGCGATGTCGGCGCTGACGATCGTGTGGTTCCTGACCGGGGCGGAGGGTCTGATCTCGCTCTTTCTGGAACCTGACGATCCGGACCGGCCCGAGATCCTTGCCATCGGTGTCGGCCTGCTGGCTATCGCGGCGCTGTTTCAGCTGGTCGATGGCGCGCAGGTGGTGGCGCTTGGCCTGTTGCGCGGTGTGCAGGACACGACCGTGCCGATGGTGATGGCGGCGCTGAGTTACTGGGCGGTGGGCATGCCGGCCTCTTACCTTCTGGGCTTCACCTTCGGGCTGGAGGGGATCGGCGTGTGGCTGGGTCTTGTGCTGGGCTTGGCCAGCGCCGCCGTGATGCTGATGATCCGGTTCTGGCGGCGCGTGATCCCTACGATCTGAGCCGGTCAGCCGCCGAGCTTTTCCAGCAGGCGGCAATAGGCGGTCTGCCCTCGGCGGAAGTTTTCCAGCCGGAAGAACTCGTCGGGCGCGTGCAGGTTTTCATCGCCCACGGAGAAGCCGAACATTACGCCATGCACCCCAAGCTCGCGCAGGAAGAGCGTCATGATCGGGATCGAGCCGCCGACGCGGGTGATGTAGGGCGCGGCGCCGTAGGTTTCGGCCAGCACCTCCTCGGCGGCGCGGGTGGCGTTGTGGCCGCGCGGCACGAGGAAAGGATCGGCATCGCCTGCCAGCCGGTCGACCTGCGCGGTTACGCCGGGCGGCAGATGCGCCTCGACATGAGCGGCGATCAGCGCGGCGATGCGTTCGGGGTCCTGGTCGGCCACGAGGCGGCAGGTGATCTTGGCGCTGGCGCGGGCGGGCAGCACGGTCTTGGTGCCCGCGCCCTGGTAGCCGCCAGTGAGTCCGTTGATTTCGAGCGTGGGCCGCGCCCAGAGCCGTTCGCGTACGCTGTAACCCTCTTCGCCAAAACTGGCGGGCGCACCGGTTTCGGCAAGATAACCGGCCTCGTCAAAGGGGACGCGGGCGATCTCGGCGCGGTCTTCGTCGGAGAGGTCGATCACGTCGTCATAGAACCCGTCGATGGTGATGCGGCCGGTCTGCGCGTCCTTCATGCTGGCCAGAAGCTGCGAAAGGGCCATCAGAGGGTTGTTGATGCCGCCGCCATGCAGGCCCGAATGCTGATCCGTGGCCGCGCCGTCGACGGTGATCTCGACTCCCATCAGGCCCTTGAGACCCATGACGATCTGGGCTTCCTGCGCGCTCCATTGCAGGCCGTCGGCCGAGAAGATCATGTCGCAGGCGAGGCGGTTGCGCTGGGCGGCGATGACAGGGGGCATGTCGGGCGAGCCGATCTCTTCCTGCCCTTCGAACAGGAACTTGACGTTGACCGGCAGGCGGCCGGTTTCGGCCATCAGCGCCTCGGCGGCGAGGATGGGGATGAACATGCCGCCCTTGTCGTCGGATGCGCCACGGCCCCAGAGGCGGCCATCGCGGATTTCGGGGTCAAAAGGCGGGCTGGTCCAGAGATCGAGCGGTTCGGCAGGCTGCACGTCGAAATGGCCATAGATCAGCACGCTGGGCTTGTCTGTCCCGGCATGGAGCCAGTCGCCATAGACGGCGGGGTGGCCGGTGGTTGGCAGGATCTCGGCATTCTCGATACCGGCGGCGGCGAGCCTGTCCGCGACCCAGCGCGCAGCGCGTTCGACATCACGCATGTGCTCGGGCCGGGCCGAGACCGAGGGGATGCGGACGAAGTCGAGCAGTTCCTGTTCGAACCGGTCCTGATGCGTGTCGAGATATTCCTGCCAGCTCATGTCTGCCTCCTGCCTGTGATCGCGCGCAGGGTGCGGCGAAAGCGCGGCGGGGGCAAGCCTCAGCCGCGGGTGCCGGTGCCGGTACGGTCGATCAGGCGGTCGGCCTTTTTGCGGACAAGGACCGAGCGCAGGTCGTGCATCGCCAGCAGCAGCGCATCGGTGACCTCGTCGAGCTGGGCGTCGGTCGCGCGGGACTGTGCCCAATGGGTCGTGAGGTTCAGGTAGTCCACCGCGCGGTGGATGTCGTCGATGTCGCGGGCGGCGAGGGTTGCGACCCGTTCGGCCATCCAGCGCTTGATTTCCCTGAGGTCCTGCTTGGTCAGGTCGCGGCCGCCATGAGGCTTGATCTCGCCGTTCTTGACGTTGACGACGGCGATCTGCTCCATCTCGATCCGGCGGTGGCGGTTCTCGGTGTCGACGCGGAAGACGAAAGCGCCGTTTTCGCGGACGCGGAAATAGTATTCGGGCAGGTCGGGGCTCATGCGTCGGCCTTTTCTTCGATCACGCGCCAGAGGCTTCCATCGGGATCGATCATCGCGAACATGGCGGGAACGGGCCCGCGGGCCGGCATGATGTCGGTGATGCGCGGGATGGCGGCCGGATCGCGGGGCAGGTCGAGCGATGACCATGCGTCGAGAACCGGCGCGATGTCGGGAAGGCGCAGACAGGCCGAGAACCAGCTCGACCGGTGGTCGAGCTCGGGGTGGGGGAAGAATTCGACCTGCATGCCATCACGCACGAGGATCATCCAGCCATCATCGCGATAGGTCTTCTTGAACCCGAGACGGGCATAGAACCCTTCGGTCTGGTCGAAGTCGCGGCTGGGAAGATTCGCGGTGATGCGTCCTGTGGTCATTTAAGCGCCTTGCAGAATACCTGGATGCGCGTGCAGGCCTCGCGCAATGCCTCGTCCGACGCAGCGTAGCTGACCCGGAAATTCGGCGAAAGTCCGAAGGCCGCGCCAAAGACGACGGCGACCTCGGCCTCTTCCAGCAGCGCGGTGGCGAAGGTCTCGTCACTGTCGATGACGGTGCCCTTGGATGTCGTCTTGCCGATCAGCCCCGCGATCGAGGGGTAGACGTAGAAGGCGCCTTCGGGCGTCGGGCATTCGACCCCGTCGATCTGGTTGAGCATCGAGACCACGAGATCGCGACGACGGCGGAAGATCCGGGCATTGGGCGCGAGGTAGTCCTGCGTACCCATCAGCGCCTCGACCGCGGCCCACTGGCTGACCGAGCAGGGGTTCGAGGTCGATTGCGACTGGATCTTGCGCATCGCGCCGATCAGGACCTCGGGGCCCGCGGCATAGCCGATGCGCCAGCCGGTCATGGCATAGGCCTTGGACACGCCGTTGCAGGTGAGCGTGCGGTCGTAAAGGCCCGGTTCGACCTGTGCGGGCGTGCAGAATTCGAACCCGTCATAGGCGAGGTGTTCGTACATGTCGTCGCTCATCACCCAGACATGGGGGTGGCGCATCAGAACGTCGGTCAGTGCCTTGAGTTCGTCATGCGAATAGCCCGCGCCGGTCGGGTTCGAAGGCGAGTTGAAGATGAACCACTTGGTCTTTGGGGTGATCGCGGCCTCAAGCTGTTCTGCGGTCAGCTTGTAGCGGTTTTCCAATGTCGCCTCGACGACCACCGGCTCACCGCCCGCCAGCAGGACCATGTCGGGGTAGCTGACCCAGTAGGGGGCTGGAATGATCACCTCGTCGCCGGGGTTCAGCGTGGCCATCAGCGCGTTGTAGAGTGTCTGCTTGCCGCCCGACCCGACCGAGACCTGGGCGGTGGTGTAGTCCAGCCCGTGGTCGCGTTTCATCTTGGCGACGACCGCCTCTTTCAGCTTCGGGATGCCGTCGACGGGTGTGTAGCGGGTGTGCCCGGCGGTGATGGCCGCGATGGCGGCGTGCTTGATGTTCTGGGGCGTGTCGAAATCCGGCTCGCCCGCGCTGAGCCCGATCACGTCGCGGCCTTGCGCGCGCAGCTCCCCGGCCTTGGCGGTGATCGCCATGGTGGGCGAAGGTTTGACGCGGGACAATGTCGCAGAAAGAAAACTCATGGTCGGCCTCGGTTGGCAGCAGGGTCGGCTTTGTCATAGGGTGCGGGGGTTGGGTGTTCAAGCACCCAGACAAAACAGGCAGTTCCAGCAAACGGACGGAGAGATCATGACCGGCGAAAGCGCAGACTGGTACGGACCGGATTCGGCAACCTTTGGCGACCGCGTGGCGGGCGCGCGCGAGGCTGCCGGGATGACCCAGGCGCAACTGGCCCGCCGGCTGGGTGTCAAGAAAGCGACGGTGGTCGGCTGGGAAGACGACGTCTCGGAGCCGCGCGCCAACAAGCTGTCGATGATGGCGGGCCTGCTCAACGTGTCGATCATGTGGTTGCTGACCGGCGAAGGGGCGGGAGCCGAGCCCCCCGATGCCGAGGAGACGACCGACCTCTCGGCCATCGTGGCCGAGCTGCGCGGGATCCGCGCCGAGATGCGGACCTCCGCCGAGCGGGCCGCGCGGCTGGAAAAGCGGATACGGCGGATGATGGAGAGCGGGGCGTGAGCGAGACGCGTGAAAACCGTATCCGGCGCATGAAGATGCGTTCGATGCGCCGGGGCATCAAGGAGATGGACCTGATCCTGACGGCCTGGTCCGAGCGCCGGCTCGAGTCGCTGGACGAGGCGGGGCTGGACCTCTACGACGCGTTGCTGCACGAGAACGATCAGGACCTATACCAATGGGTGACCGGTCAGGTTCCGGCACCGGCGCGCTATGCCAAGATGATCGACGAGATATCGCAAGTCTTTCAGAAATAGCGATTTTCGGCGTTTAACCGATTCTTCGGCTTTTCTTTCCAGATTGGATGGAAGGTTGAGCGAGTCGGAGAGACGCATGAGTATGGAAAAGCAGATCGCCGGTGCGGGCGCGAAGGGGTTCATGGCGAGCTACCTCGAATCGCTCGCGCTGGTGGAGCGGCTGCACCGGCTGCTTCTCGATGTCATCAAGGACGAGTTCGAGCGTGTCGGCGTGCTCGAGATCAACGCGGTACAGGCATTGCTGCTGTTCAATATCGGTGACAACGAGGTGACGGCCGGAGAATTGAAGAGCCGCGGCTATTACCAGGGCAGCAATGTCAGCTACAATCTGAAAAAGCTGGTCGAGATGGGTTACATGCATCACCAGCGGTGCGAGATCGACCGCCGCTCGGTCCGGGTGCGGTTGACCCAGAAGGGGCGGCACATCCGCGATACCGTGGGCACGCTGTTTGCGCGACATGCGGACGGGTTGCAGTCCAAGGGCGTGCTGGGCCCGGAGGGGATCGAGGAGATCACCGGCGCGCTTCGGAGGGTGGAGCGGTACTGGACCGACCAGATCCGGTACATCTACTGACGGGGCCGGTGTGTCCGGGGATGGCTCAGCCGGGGCTGCCCGAGTTGTGGGGAGCGGGCAGGGCGCCGATCACGCGCGGGCGCAACTCGCGTTCGAGTTTGCGTCGCATGGCGCGCTCGTAATCCTCGAACCCCTGCGCGATCTCGAGAAAGGCGCCCGGCCCGTGCAGCACGTTTTCGCGGTAATAGGGGATCAGTTCGATCTCGCCCTCGAAATCGGCGCCGTTCACCACGAGACCGTTCACCGTGACGGAGCCGTAATCGAAATGACGATAGGCGATGCGCGGCCCATAGCCTTCGTTGTTGCGGCCGTCACCGGCCATGTCGAGCGTCTTGAACAGGCACGGTGGCGCCCGGTCGAGCAGTCCCGCGCCATATCCCAGCGCATGCCCCAGCGCGGTAGGCGATTCCGTCTGCGAGCGTTCCGAGCGGGCGATGATCTCGGCCGCGGCGAGCAGGTCGGCGGGGGTTTTGATCAGCCGCCAGTCGAGCAGCAGCTCCTGGTTCCAGCGACCGCTCCATTCGTAGACGGCCAGCGCCACCGGCTGCGGCGCGGCAAAGAAGGCGGTTTGCACCTCGGGAGCGATCAGCGCGGCGGCCAGCCCGCCACGCTGAAGCGCATCCTCGGCCGCGTCGACCGAGGAGGACACATCCATCGCAAGAACCAGCGCGAGCCGGCAATCCTCTGCCTGCGCCGCGGTCGCGCAGACCGCGAGCATCGAGGCCGCCGCGGCGCGCCTCAACCCGCGTTTGCCATGCGAGGATGCCGAAGCGCGTCTCACCAGTGGCCGGTGCTTTCCATGCTCGCCCAAGGCTCTTGCGGGGGCAGGGCATCGCCGTTCTGCAAAAGCTCGATCGAGATGTTGTCGGGCGAGCGGATGAAAGCCATGCGACCGTCGCGCGGCGGACGGTTGATGGTGATCCCGTGATCGGCAAGGTGCTGGCACATTGCGTAGATGTCGTCGACGCCATAGGCGAGGTGACCGAAATGGCGGCTGTCGCTGGGCAGCCCCTCGTCGCCATCCCAGTTGTAGGTCAGTTCGACCGGTGTTTCGTCCTGGCCCGGCGCGGCGAGGTAGACCAGTGTGAACCGGCCCTCTTCGCTGTCGTAGCGGCGGATCTCGCGCAAGCCGAGCAGTTCGTAGAAGGCCATGGATTTCTCGAGATCCTTCACCCGGACCATGACATGGAGATATTTCAGCGCCATCGCTTGCATTCCTCGCGTGGTTTCGTTGTGAGGGGACCTTAGCGCGAGGGGCGGGCGTGTCGAGACCCGATCAGAACGCGGACTGGATACCGAAATTTATCCCGAAGCGTTCAGCGTCGAACAGGCTGATGTTGCTATTGGTCTTCGAGGCCGAGATCCGCATTGTCGGGTTGAAGCCGTAGTAATCCACTTGCGTGAATATCATGTTGAAATCGGCCTGAACGCGATTGTCTTCACGCCCGTCGCGGCTGTGGGGCGATACATCGTAGTCGCGCGTCCGCGCCCAGAGGCCAAGCTGCGCCGTCGCGCCCATCAGCGGCTTGGCAAAGGTTATCTGCGCACGCAGCCCCGCCTCGTCGAACTCGTCCGCCGCCACGTTCGAGCTGGCCGTGGCAAGCGTGAGGTTGGTCCAGAGCACGCTGCCCGACGGCAGGGGCAGCGTGTACGAGAAATCGGCACGGACAGTGTCCATGTCGCTGGTCTTGACGCCGATCTGGTGTTCGCCCGCAATGCGCGCATTCACGCGATGGCCGTTTTCCAGCTTGTAGCTTTGTCCGAGGCTGAGCCGGGCAAAGCGGGCATATTCATCGCCGCCGTACCAGCTTTGCCCGAGATCGACCAACATGCGGTATTCGCCACGCCGGTCGAAGTTGATGCCCCGGTGACCATATCCCAAGGAGTAGGAGGCAAAGGCGAAATCGTTGCCTTCGGCATTCGGAGCGATGGCCTTGGCTTCGGAGCTGAGCGTGTAATGGCGCACATCGGCGGTGAAGATCACGTCATGCGCGCGCGTGGCTGTTTCGGAAAACCGGTAGCGCGTGTTGATGCCAAGCGCGTATTCGATGCCCGACAGCGCGAGCGCGGTGCCATCGAGCTGGTATTCGACTGGCTGTCCGTAGAGCACCTCGGACAGTTGGTAGTTGAGAAAGGAGGAGCGTTCGGAAGAGCCGTTGTTGATGTTGCTGTCGGGCGTGATGGCAAAAGACAGTTCCGTTGCCCAGGGGTTGCGGGCGCGGACATATTTGAAGTCGCGGATGGCGCGGCGGGCCATCGCCTCGTCGGGGGCATGTTCCACGGCGCGGCGCAGCCAGAGCTGTGACATGGTGCGCTGCCCGTTTGACGAGAGCGCCTGCGCCATGACCATGGAGGCCGCGAATTTCTCGCCATCCGTTTCGGCGAGTTTCCATGCCGCCTGTGCCGAGCGCTTGGCCTCGTCATACTCGCCAATGTCGCGGGCGGCGCGGGACCGGATCAGGTGCGCCTCGCGGTCGTTGGGGTCACGCTGGATCAACGCCTCGGAATAGGCGTAGGCGCGGCCGGGCGCGCCGGCACGCAGCGCCTCGACCGCCGTGCCGCGCAATTCGCGGGGGGTCAAAGTGGCTTCTTGCGCTGCGCCGGGCAGGGCGGCGAGCGCAAGCGCCAGTGCAAGGCCCGTACGAAGGCGCGACCGTGTCATCAGTTGTAGACGATGAACCCGCCGGTTTCGCGGACCGAGTCGGCCGTGGGATCGATCGTGGATTCCATCACCACCACGCCCACGATTTCGTCTGCGTTGTCGCCAGAAAGGATGGCGTAATAGTTGCCTTCCTCGAAAACCTCGGTATCGCCGGAGGAGTTCACATAATAGCTGTTGATCGAGCCGACGATTTCGCCGTTTTCATCCATCACGTTGGGGCCGACGACGAAATTCGCGTTGGGCAGCGCGGTGAGGTTGATGTTCTCCTCGGCATTGATGCGGCCCAGAACGTTCGAGGTGATGTCGTTGCCGGCGGTGTCATAGATAACGCGGTTGCTGATATGGCCGCGTACCGCGTCGCCGCGGGTGCCGGTGGCATCGTTGAAATCGTCGAAGTCGATCGCGATGGTGATGTCGGCGGTGGTGTATTCGAGCCCGCCGCGACCGCGATAGTCGCGCATGCCCGCGAGGTTCCCGGTGAACAGCGCCTGACCGGTGCTGGGAAGGGTGACGGAATTGTCCCGCTGGTAGACAAAGCCGCCAAAGCCGTAATCGACATAGGCACCGGTCCGGACGATGGCGAACTGGGTATTGCCGCTGGTGCTGACACCATAGATCGCCCGGTGGGTGAACTGGTTGATCGGGTTCTGTGTCACGGTGTCGGGGAACTGCGCGTCGGCCTCGTAGACGGCGTAGGGTCCGAGGCTGCTGACCGCGGTGCCGCGGGAATAGGTGTTGTCGCCGTCGAAGCCGAGGTTGTCGACGGTGAACGTGTCGTTCTGGCTGTCATAGCTGATGCCGGTTGCAAAGCCGTTGCCCTGCTTGCCATCTTCGGTGCTGGTCGGCTCGCTGCGGAAGATCGCCACCTGCGGCGAGGGAGACGCGGTTCCCGGCGGTATCGTGCGATCGCTGTCGATGGGAGTGCCGGTATCCGTTTCCGTGTCGGTCCCGGAATCGGTATCTTCTTCTTCGACGTTGAAGACATCCCCGCCACATGCCGCCAAAAAGGCGCACGTCGCCAGGGCAACGAAAGTTGGTTTCATGACTGCCTGCCTCTGCTCATTTCTCTGAACGAGTTTTTTTTGACAATTTCGCCGGGGCCGCAGAAAGTCAATCTTTGCCGGAGGGTTAGGCAAGAAAGTTCACGGGGGGGTGCGAAAAAGCCATACCTGATGTGGGGTTTTCGTGAGGGCGCCAAACAAGATATAGTCGGCCTCGACTCATCTAGAGAAAGGATCCGCAATGCCGCTTTCGCCCGGGCAACTCGAGGAAATCGAGGCGCAGCGCAACCAGACCGCCCCCACGCGCCGCGTGGTCGCGCCAGGGATGGAGGCGCATCTGTACACCGCGCATCCCGTTCTCGACCACGGGTTCGTGCGTGTCATCGACTACATGGGCGACGATGCGGCCATCTGCCAGGCCGCGCGGGTGAGCTATGGCAAGGGCACGAAAAGCGTGCAGAACGACGAGGGGCTGATCCGCTACCTGATGCGGCACTGGCATTCGACACCCTTCGAGATGTGCGAGATCAAGCTGCATGTGAAGCTGCCCGTTTTTGTCGCGCGACAGTGGATCCGGCACCGGACGGCGAACGTCAACGAATACTCGGCGCGCTACTCGATCCTCGACCGTGAGTTCTATATCCCGGCGCCCGAAAACCTCGCAGCGCAAAGCGAGGTGAACAACCAGGGCCGCGGCGCTGCGCTGGAGGGAGAGGAGGCCGCGCGCGTTCTGGAATACCTCAAGGCCGACAGCGCGCGTGCCTATGACCATTACGAGGAGATGATCGGGCAGGACGGACAGCAGGGGCTTGCGCGCGAATTGGCGCGGATGAATCTGCCGGCCAATATCTACACGCAATGGTATTGGAAGGTCGACCTGCACAACCTGTTCCATTTCCTGCGGCTACGGGCAGACGCGCATGCGCAATACGAGATCCGTGTCTATGCCGATGCGCTTTGCAAGGTGGTGGCCGACTGGGTGCCATTCGCCTATCGCGCGTTCGAAGATTACCGGCTGGGCGCCGTGACGCTGTCGGCGCAGATGCTGGCCTGCCTGCGTCGGATGCTGGCGGGCGAGGCGGTCACGCAGGAGAACTCGGGCCTGACGGCGCGGGAATGGCGTGAATTCCAGGCGGTGCTGGCGGATTGATCGCTGCATCTGTGTAGCAAGTAGCTATACAGAATGTCGTGAAACCGTTACATTGGGGCCATGGTGTTACGTGGCCCCTTTGTCTTGTTTGTCGCCTGCATGTGTGCTGCACCGGCCGTGGCGCGTTCGCCTGTGGCCGAGATCATCTGCGAGCCGACCGACAGAATGCACGCCAAGCTGCGCCACCAGTTTGGTGAAACACGCAGCGCGACCGGCGTCCGCGACCCGGAGCAGATCATGGAGGTCTGGACCGACGCGCAAGGCGATTGGACGCTGGTGGTAACCTATGCCAGCGGCACGTCCTGCATCGTCGCGATGGGGGAGAACTGGAGCCAGGCAGAGCCTGAAAACCCGGCCTGACGCCTCTCGCTCAAAGCGGTTTGAGATCACCCGCCATCTTGCGGCCGTCGCGCCCATCCAGAAGCTCGAATGACACTTTCTGGTTGTCGGCGAGGCCGGTCAGGCCGGATCTTTCGACGGCTGAAATATGTACGAAAACGTCTTTGCCGCCATCATCGGGCGCAATGAAGCCATAGCCTTTGGTTGTATTGAACCATTTCACGGTGCCGGTTGGCATGTCCCGTGTCTCCTTCTACGTTCAAGTGGCCCCGGGACTTGTCGGGGTGGGGTCGAGCGCCTACCGCTGAAATTGACGCGGTGTTCGCCCTTTTAAGGATTGCACGGTCATGTAAAAAATCAAGGACAAGGGGGCCGCGCGGGGCGCGCTGCCCGTTTTTTGTTCGCTCGCCGGAGAGGTAAAGATGCGTCTTTTTGGATTGAAAACCTGTGATACCTGCCGCAAGGCGTTGAAATCCTTGCCGGATGCCGAGTTCGTCGATGTGCGTGCCGATGGTGTGCCGTCGGATGTCATGGATCGCGCGCTGGCACGATTTGACGCAGCCCTCGTGAACACGCGGTCGACCACGTGGCGCGGCCTGTCCGAGGCGGAACGCGGCCGCCCGTCGGCGGAGCTCTTGGCCGAGCATCCCACGCTGATGAAGCGGCCGCTGATCGAAGCCGATGGCGAACTGTACCTCGGGTGGGACGCCAAGACGCGCGCCGCCCTTGGTGTTTCCTGACCCCGTCCTTATGTGAAAGCGCGGACTGGACGGAGAGCAGGATGCGAAATGCAGCGTTGGTTTTGGGCCTCGTGGCCGGGCTGATCGGGATGATCGTCGGATTCGCGGGATACGGGTATGTCGCCGCCATCGAGCATTTCGGAGAGGTCGAAGGGCTGGCGCAGCAGTTGGACAATCCCGATCTGGTGAAAGCCGCCGCGATCATTGCGCCGATGCTGGCGCTGGCGGGCGGGGCGATGGCTCATGCCCGTGCACTGTGGGCCGGCGTGCTGCTGCTGGTGTCGGCAGGCGGGATGTATCACGCCTTTGGCTTCAACGTCTTCACCATGTTCCCGATCGCTTTTGCGGTGACGGGCGGGGTGATGGCGTTGGCCGCCGGAAAACCCGACGAGCCAAAGGCGCATTTCTGAGGGTCAGCGGCGAAAGATAAGCCGGTCCAGCGACAGCGGGCCTGCGCCACGCAGTACGAGGACGGCGAGCAGGAAAGTCCAGAGGACGCGCTGGTCGATGAGGTCCTGCGAAGGGTCGAACAGGCTGCCGAGCGCGACATTGTGGCCGGTCACGTCCACGAGGGTTTGCACCCAGACGAAGCCGATCATGCCCACGGCGGCAAGCCGGGTCAGCAAACCGACCAGTATCAGCGCGGGCAGGACAAACTCGGCCACGGTTCCGGCAAAGATGACGAGGCGCTGAAAGAAGCTCATCTGAGTCACGTCGTAAAGCGCGGCCTCGGCCGCGGCGGGAAAGATCTGGCCAAAAGCCCCGGCAGAGGGTGTGAAGATCGAGCCGTCGATCTTGAGTACGGCGGAATTCCAGTAATAGACCAGCAGGACAGCGGCGAAAGCCAGCCGTGCGAGGGTGGGCGTCAGCAGGTCGGCCGAGCGCCCCAGCGTGTCGGAGGCGTCGGTGTAGCGATCGATAATGGCAGTCATGGGTCAGGCTTTCGGTGGGGAGAGAGAAGTGATGGCCCCGTCACCCAGCAGCATGGCCAGAAGGGCGGCGAGGTCGAAATCTGCGGCGGCGCTGGTCGCACGGTCCTGTGCGGTACCGAGAGTTTCGCCCGCCTGGGTAGCAGTGATCCACTCCGCGCCGCCGGGAGGCAGAAGGCGCGGCAGCGGATCGTATTCGGGCCGGGTCACAAGGACATCCTGAGCGGCGGCGCGCGGCTTTGGGGCGCCGGGTTCGGTGTTGAACCGCCAGATATCGTGGATCGGCCAGGGCGAGCGAAGAAGCTGCACCGAGGGCGCAAAGCCAAGCGTCGCGCCCATCAGCGCCTCGGGTGAGAGGGCAAGAGACTGTGGCGGAACAGGCTCTGCATCACCTGCGTGATAGGACTGCCGCAGTGCAAGCTCCAGCCGTGCAATGTCGGGCAGGTAACCCAGATGCGCCAGTTGGGGCATCCCGGCGAGAAACGCGGGGAAGGCCGCGCCGAAATGCATCATGAGCGGTGAGGCCGGCGGGTGTTGGCGCAGGTAGATGCCTGCAAGCCCGTCTAGGTTCTGTTTGCCCAGCAGTTTCGCGATGACCGGGAACCCATCGTGGAGCGCTTCGGTCAGCGACACGGCCACGTTGTTGCGGTAGACGTCAAAGCGCCGCCCCGCCGGGCGATCCGCGCCATCGCGCAGACCTTGCGGGTGGGGCTGTTCCGGCGCGAGCAGGGCGGTGTGGAATTCCCGTTGCGACACGCTCATGCCGGCACCTTGTCCAAAGCGGCCTGTGCGCGAAGGGCCTCGGCCTGCAAGACGGGCCAGTCGGGCACGTCCGTATCCCATTCGATGAGGACAGGGCGCGGACCCGCGCGTTCAAGCGTGTAGTCGAGCAGCGCCCAGACCGGATCGACCACCTCGCGCCCGTGGCTGTCGATCAAGAGCGGTGCACCGTGGTCATCCTCGTCCTCGTCATGACCGCCGAGATGGATTTCGCCCACGGCATCGAGGGGGTAGGCGTCGATATAGCCCTGTGGCGAAAAGCCGAGATTGGTGGCCGAGACGAAGACGTTGTTGACATCGAGAA
This sequence comes from Lutimaribacter marinistellae, assembly GCF_042648365.1. Taxonomy (NCBI): domain Bacteria; kingdom Pseudomonadati; phylum Pseudomonadota; class Alphaproteobacteria; order Rhodobacterales; family Roseobacteraceae; genus Lutimaribacter; species Lutimaribacter marinistellae. Next base: position 351,302 of record NZ_JBHRXI010000017.1, read on the forward strand.
GCAGGCCGCAGCCGGTGCGGCGGGCGATCTCTTTGAGGAATGCGGGCTCTTCCCAGGTGCTTTCGTCGAATGCGAGGTAGGAGGAGGGGTTTTCCAGCAGCATGCGGCGGCCAACCGTCTCTTGCACCTGGTCGATATGGGAGCAGATGCGCGCAAGCGTGGCGTCGGTATAGGGCAAGGGCAACAGGTCGTTCAGAAAGTGGCTGTCATGGGTCGACCAGGCCAGATGCTCGGAAAAGCTTGCCGGGTTCAGCCAGCCCAACAGGTGTTTCAGTCGGGCGAGGTGATCGGCGTCCAGCGGAGCCTCGCCGCCGATCGAGAGGCCCACCCCGTGCACGGAGATCGGGAAGCGTTCGGCAAGGTGGCGAAGCTGTGCGAGGGGACGGCCGCCATCACCCATGTAATTCTCGGCGTGGATTTCCAGCCATTCGACCGGTGCCGCGTCATCCAGGATCTGGGAAAAATGCTGCGGCTTGTAACCGACGCCAGGTGCGGCGGGGAGGGTGCGGGTCGCGTCGAGCATGATGGCCTCCGGTCGGGGGGCGGTCTGTTGACCTCGCCCATCCCGTGGAAGGGAGGGCGAGGCTCTTTCGCGGTGGGGCGGGGGGACGCCCCGCCGCGGGTGGCTTATGCCGGCAGGTCGCGCTCGAGCGGTTCGAGCGATCCCATACGCTCGGTTCCATCCGACATCGCGGGAAGTTCAATCTCGGCGCAGGTGCCTGCGTCGACCAGCGTCCAGGCGTTGCCCTGGTAGTCGACCTTGGAAGTGCCGGCGCAGGTGGTGCCGGGGCCCGCGGCGCAATCGTTCTTGCCGGCGAGCGACACGCCGTAGCACTTTTCCTTGGCCTGAGCCGAAGCGGAGGTGGCGACGGCTGCGGTCATCGCGGCTGCGACGGATGCGGCGACGGCGAGGGTTTTTGCGGTATTGGACATCTCGGAACTTCCTTTCGCGGTTGGTTGAGACACTTAGGAAGGTAACGGCGGATTTCGTTTCACGGTATTCACGAGACCGTGCCTTCACGCCCCTGTCAGGTTCCGTCATCGGAAATACCCGTGCGGGCGGCGGTTTTTCCCTTGGATTTGGCCGGATGTTACAAAAACGGCCCCGCGCGGGGGCCGTTTTCCGGAGATCGGGCTGCGAATGTTACAGAAGGTCGGGCGGTGTCGCGTCGCGCGCGAGCGTCTCGATCACGGAATCGAGGGATTCGACGCGCGTCTGTTTTTCGCCAAGGCGTCGGACCGAAACGGTGCGCTCTTCGACTTCGCGGTGACCGACGGCGAGAATCACGGGCACCTTGCCGACGGAATGTTCGCGGACCTTGTAGTTGATCTTTTCGTTGCGGGTGTCGGCCTCGGCGCGCACGCCGGCCTCGACCAGCCGGTTGACGACCTCTTGCACGTAGTCGTCCGCCTCGGAGGTGATGGAGGCCACGACCACCTGGCGCGGGGCCAGCCAGTAGGGCAGCTTGCCTGCGTGTTCCTCGATCAGGATGCCGATGAAGCGCTCGAACGAACCCAGAGTCGCGCGGTGCAGCATGATCGGTATGTGCTTGTTGCCGTCCTTGCCGATGTAGGATGCGCCAAGACGTTCCGGCAGGTTGCTGTCGACCTGCAGCGTACCGCATTGCCAGGTCCGACCGATCGCGTCGGTCAGCGTGAATTCGAGCTTTGGACCGTAGAACGCGCCTTCGCCCTCGAGAATCTCGAAATCATAGCCGGCGGCCTTGCACGCGTCGCCAAGCGCCTGTTCCAGCATGTCCCACGTCTCGTCCGAGCCGATCCGCTTTTCGGGGCGGGTCGAGAGCTTGATCGTCCAGTCGTGGAACCCGAGATCTGCATAGACCTTTGAGAGAAAGGCGATGAACTTCTCGGTCTCGGATTCGATCTGATCCTCGGAGCAGAAGATGTGGCCGTCATCCTGCGTGAAGCCGCGCACCCGCATGATGCCGTGCAGCGCGCCCGAGGGCTCGTACCGGTTGCAGGCTCCGAATTCGGCAATGCGCAGCGGCAGGTCGCGATAGGATTTGAGCCCCTGGTTGAAAACCTGGACGTGGCAGGGGCAGTTCATCGGCTTCAGGGCGTTGATGGACTTCTCGCGGGCATGGTCCTCGTCCACTTCGACGATGAACATGTTTTCCTGGTACTTGTCCCAGTGGCCGGATGCTTCCCACAGTTTGCGGTCAACGACTTGCGGGGTGTTGACCTCGCGGTAGCCGTCCTTGCGCTGCATGCGGCGCATGTAGTCCTGAAGCTGAGTATAGACGGTCCACCCGTTGGGGTGCCAGAAGACCTGGCCGGGGGCCTCTTCCTGCATGTGGAACAGGTCCATCTCGCGGCCCAGCTTGCGGTGGTCGCGCTTGGCGGCCTCTTCAAGCATGTTGAGATGCGCCTTGAGCTGTTCCTTGTTCGGGAAGGCCACGCCGTAGATCCGCTGCAGCATCGGGCGCGAGCTGTCACCACGCCAATAGGCGCCCGCGATGGACATCAGCTTGAACGCATCGCCGGGCACCTGGCCGGTATGCTGCAGGTGCGGGCCACGGCACAGGTCCTGCCAATGGCCGTGCCAATACATGCGCAGTGGCTCGTCGCCGGGGATCGCCTCGATCAGCTCGACCTTGTAGGGCTCGTTGTTCGCCGTGTAGTAGGCAATCGCGCGGTCACGCTCCCAGATCTCGGTCGTGACCGGATCGCGGCGGTTGATGATCTCTTTCATCTTCTTCTCGATGAGGCCGAGATCTTCGGGCGTGAAGGGTTCGGCGCGGTCGAAATCGTAATACCAGCCGTTCTCGATCACCGGGCCGATGGTGACGCGCGTTGCGGGCCAGATCTCCTGCACGGCGCGGGCCATGATGTGGGCAAGGTCGTGGCGGATCAGTTCGTTGGCCTGTGCGGCATCCTTCATCGTGTGGATGGCGATCGCGGCATCCGCGTCGATGGGCCATTGCAGGTCCCAATGCTGGCCGTTGACGGTGGCGCTGATGGCCTTCTTGCCCAGCGAGGTCGAGATGTCGGATGCGACCTGCGCGGGCGTGACGCCGGCGTCATAGGATTTCGCATTGCCATCGGGGAAAGTGAGAGAGATCTTGCTGTGATCGAGGCTCATGGCCTGTCTCCTCGTCGGTTTGGCGCCCACGGAACGCCCGGTTGCGGGTATGGTTCGGCGTTGACTTGGCAGGCGGCGCGGCAGGTGTCAAGGACGGAGAATGCCCGGCGCCTGGCACGGAGCAGGGGACTAGCCGTTCAGCCCGTTCTGCGCCGCGTTGCGGATGGCATGGGTCAGGGGCGCAAGGGCGGGGGCCATGACGCGACTCACCGCCCAGACCAGCGGCACGTCGAGCGCGCTGTCGGGCAGGAGAGGCACCAACCGACCGTTTCCTATGGGGTCGCGCACCAGCGAGAGCGGGTTCATCCCCCAGCCGAGCCCAAGGCGCGCGGCATCCACGAAGGCATGGCTTGCGGGCAGGAAATGGCTGGGCGGCGCGATGCGCGTGCCGAATTGCTGGGTGATCCATGCCTTTTGCAGAGCGTCCTTGGCATTGAAGGTCAGACAGGGCGCGCGCGCCAGCGAGGCCGGTGTGACGCCCTCGGCAAACCAACGCGCCATGAAATCCGGGCTGGCGGTTGCGAGGTAGCGCAGGTTTCCCAGCGGATGCATGTCGCAGCCCGGAACCGGTTTGCCGCCGGCGCAGATGGCGGCGCTGACCTCGCCCCGTTGCAGCCAGTCGGCCGAATGGTCCTGATCGTCGATGACGAGGTCAAAGAGCGTATCGTCAACAGCTGCGAGGGCGGGGATGAACCAGGTGGCAAGGCTGTCGGCATTCACGGCCAGCCGGATGCGGGCTGGCCGGGGGGCACCAGCGAGACCGAGTTCGCGCAGAAGCTGCGCCTCGAGCAGGCCGATATCCTCGGCATGTTTGGCAAGCCGCAAGCCCGTCGGCGTTCCGGTGCAGGGCGGCCCGCGATGCACAAGTGCGGCGCCAATGCGATCCTCGAACGCCTTGATCCGTTGCGAAACGGCCGAGGGCGTGACCGACAGCTCGGCCGCGGCAGCCTCGAAACTGCCGAGCCGCAGAATGGCCGAGAGGGCCGAGAGGTGATGGGGATCGAACTGCATTAGTCAGGCTTCATCTGCGTGAGTATCTTTAATTGGATAAATGGTCTGCCGGCGCTTAGTCAAACCGTGTATCGCGCCGGAGTTCGCCAGATGACCGTTTCACTTGCCGCCGGGTTCTTTCTCGGCTTCAGCCTTATCCTTGCCATCGGGGCGCAGAACGCCTTTGTCCTGCGGCAGGGGCTGCGGCGGGAGCATGTCTTTGTCATCTGCCTGACCTGTGCGCTGTCCGACGCGGTTCTCATCGCGGCAGGGGTGGCCGGGTTCGGAAGCCTGGCCGAGCGGCTCCCCTGGTTGGAAACGGCGATGCGGATCGGTGGCGCGGGCTTTTTGATCTGGTATGGGTTGCGCAGCCTTGCATCGGCCTGGCGTGGCGGGGCGGTCATGGATGTCGGGAACGGCGCAGGAACGGGTTTGCGCTCGGCGTTGCTGACGGTTCTGGCTTTCACCTGGCTTAACCCGCATGTCTATCTCGACACCGTCGTGCTGATCGGTTCGATCTCGGCCCAGTACGAGCGCCTTCCGTTTGCGATCGGCGCAATGGTGTCGAGTTTCGTCTTTTTCTTCTCGCTGGGTTACGGGGCCGGTTTACTGGCGCCGCTCTTTGCCCGTCCGGCAGCGTGGCGGGTGCTGGACACGCTGGTGGGCCTGACGATGCTGGGGATTGCCGTGAAACTCCTTGTCATGTGAAGGGTTGCCCCGGCGCCCGAATGGGTGTTCAACGGGTCTCATGGCGAGTGTTGTTCCCAATTCGCGCCCGGTTGCGGGCGTGCTGTGGATGCTGGCGGCGGGATTTTCCTTTGTCGCGCTGACCGCGTTGGTCAAGCTGCTGGGGACCGAGCTGCATCCGGTGCAGACCGCCTTTCTGCGTTATGTTCTGGGCCTTATCTTCTTTCTTCCAGCGTTGAGGATGATCCTCGCGACCAAGCTGACGCGCAGGCACTGGACGCTGTTCGGTGTGCGCGGTGCATTGCATTCGGTGGGCGTGGTGTTGTGGTTTTTCGCCATGGCGCGCATCCCGCTGGCCGAGGTCACGGCAATGAATTACCTGACGCCGGTTTATGTCACGCTGGGGGCGGCGCTGTTTCTGGGCGAGAAGTTCGCGCTGCGACGGGTTGCGGCGATCGGCGTGGCGGTCATCGGGGCCTTCATCATCCTGAGGCCCGGCTTTCGGGAATTGGAACCGGCGCATCTTGCCATGCTGGGCACGACGCTGGTTCTGGGTGGCTCGTACCTGCTGGCCAAGGTCACGGTGGACGAGATCGACCCGGCGGTGGTGGTGGCGCAACTGTCGCTTTGGGTGACGCTGGCCCTGTTGCCGCCGGCCATCGCGGTCTGGACGCCGCCAAGCTGGTACGAGCTGTTCATCCTGCTGTGCGTGGCCTTTTTCGCGACGGCGGGACATTATTTCATGTCGCACGCTTTGCGTGCGGCCCCTGTCGCGGTGACACAGCCCGTCACCTTCCTGCAATTGCTCTGGGCCACGCTTCTGGGTGCCTTCGCCTTTGGCGAGCCGGTCGATATCTGGGTGGTCGCGGGCGGCACTCTGATCGTCAGCGCGGTGAGTTTCATCGCGTGGCGCGAAGCCGTGCTGAAAAGGCGGGCGATTACGCCGCCCGCGATGCTGACTAAGTTGTGAGGGTGCCGGGACTTCGGGTTGTTGATTGACGAGTCAATAAAAACCACCTAGCCTTTTCGCGTGTGCAGCGTGAAAGGTTGAGCTATGCCGAAACTTGGGATGGAGCCGCTTCGGCGGGATGCGATCGTAAAAGCGACGATTGCCGAGTTGGGCGTGCAGAAATCGCTGGATGTCACGGTCAGCCAGATCGCCCGGCGCGCCGGCATTTCGAGCGCCCTGGCCCATCACTATTTCGGCGGCAAGGACCAGATATTCCTGGCCGCGATGCGCCGGATCCTGACCGATTTCGGGGCCGAGGCCCGGTCCGAGTTGCGTAGCGCCGCCCCCGAAGACCGCGCTGCGGCGATTATCCGGGCGTGTTTCGCGCAATCCTGCTTTACGCCCGACGTGATCGCGGCATGGATGACCTTCTATGTGCTGGCGCAGACCAATCCGCAGGCGCTGCGACTTTGGCAGATTTACCAGTCGCGGCTGCGGTCGAACCTCGTTCATGCGCTGCGCGGGCACGTGGATGACCCGGTCGAGGATGCAGCAACGCTCGTCGCGTTGATCGACGGGCTTTACATTCGGGCAGCACTGGAAGCGCCGGATGCGCCGGAGCGCGCTGTCGATCAGGGCCTGCGCGTGTTGGACAGGCTGCTGAAGGTGGGGCGCTGAATCATAATGGAAGCGGATTTCGTGATTGTCGGCGCAGGCTCGGCTGGCTGCGCCATGGCCTATCGGCTGAGCGAGGCGGGCGCCTCGGTTCTGGTGATCGAGCATGGCGGCACCGATGCGGGGCCCTTCATCCAGATGCCCGCGGCGCTGTCCTACCCGATGAACATGAAGCGCTATGACTGGGGGTACCGGTCCGAGCCCGAGCCGCATCTGAACAACCGCAGGCTTGCCTGTCCGCGCGGCAAGGTGATCGGCGGATCGTCCTCGATCAACGGGATGGTCTATGTGCGCGGTCACGCGATGGACTATGACACATGGGCCGAGATGGGAGCCGATGGATGGTCGTATGCCGATGTGCTGCCCTATTTCAAACGTATGGAAACCTGGCATGATGGCGGGCAGGGGGGCGACCCGGCCTGGCGCGGCACCGACGGCCCGCTGCATATCACGCGCGGCCCACGCGACAACCCGCTGTTCCATGCCTTCGTCGAGGCCGGTAGGCAGGCGGGCTACGAGGTCACCGGCGATTACAACGGCGAACAGCAAGAAGGGTTCGGCCCGATGGAGCAGACCGTCTGGCGCGGGCGGCGCTGGTCGGCGGCCAATGCCTATCTGCGGCCTGCTCTCAAGCGTGAAAATTGCGCGCTGGTGAACGGGCTGGCCTGCCGGGTGGTGTTGGAAGAGGGCCGCGCGCGCGGGGTCGAGGTCGAACAGGGCGGCAAGCGGCAGGTCATCCGTGCCCGCCGGGAGGTGGTTCTGGCGGCCTCATCGATCAACTCGCCGAAGCTCTTGATGCTGTCGGGGATCGGGCCGGGCGCGCATCTGGCCGAGCATGGGATTGACGTGGTCGCAGACCGCCCCGGCGTGGGGCAGAACCTGCAGGATCATCTGGAGCTTTATATCCAGATGGCATCGCGTCAGCCGATCACGCTCTACCGGCACTGGAACCTGTTCGGCAAGGCACGGATCGGGGCGCAGTGGTTGTTTACCAAGACCGGGCTTGGAGCGTCGAACCAGTTCGAAAGCGCGGCCTTCATCCGGTCGAAGGCCGGGGTGCCCTATCCCGATATCCAGTATCATTTTCTGCCCATCGCCGTTCGCTATGACGGGCAGGCCGCGGCCGAAGGGCACGGTTTCCAGGCGCATGTCGGGCCGATGCGCTCCCCCTCGCGCGGGTCGGTCAGCCTGCGGTCCGGCCGGGTAAAGGAAGCTCCGGTCATTCGGTTCAACTACATGAGCCATGAACAGGACTGGGAGGATTTCCGCACCTGTATCCGCCTGACGCGCGAGATTTTCGGGCAGGACGCGTTCAAGCCCTATGTCGGCAAGGAGATCCAGCCGGGGACAGAGGCACAAAGCGACGCCGCGCTGGATGCGTTCATCGCGGATCATGCCGAAAGTGCATATCACCCCTGTGGTACATGCCGGATGGGCCGGTCAGACGATGCGGGGGCCGTGGTCGACGGACAGGCGCGTGTGATCGGGGTCGACGGGCTGCGCGTGGCGGACAGTTCGGTCTTTCCGCAGATCACCAACGGGAACCTGAACGCGCCGTCGATCATGGTGGGTGAAAAGGTTTCGGATCACCTGTTGGGCCGCGACCCGCTGCCGCGCGCGAACGAGCGTCCGTGGGTGCATCCCGACTGGCAGCAGGCACAGCGATAGAATAACCGGGGATCGGTTGAAAAAACCCGCCCGATGTCCAATTGATTTGATCCGGGTCAAAGTCTGGCCAGCGGGCTTTCCCTAGCCTGTGGTCCAACGCAAAGTAAGGAGCGAACAGATGTCTCACACCCCCCATGAACTCGCCGCGGAATTTCCCGACAAGGTCGAGCTCATGCATCGTCTGAAGCAGGACGATTCGCATTTCGCGCGGCTTTTCGACGAGTATCACGAGATCAACCGCAGCGTTCACCGGGCCGAGACCAATATCGAACCGATGGAGGAGCTGGCCGAGGTCGATCTGCGCAAGAAGCGCGCCGCGCTGAAGGACGAGATCTGGTCGATCCTGTCGAAAGCCTGACGGCAGGAGGCTCGGGCCTCATCCGAGAATCTAGCCGCCCGGTCCCGCGATGGACCGGGCGGTTTTTCCTTTCACGCATGCGCATCTGGCCTCCCGTGGCGTCCGCTCGGCAAACTGGGCTTCACCTTACCCGGATGTGGCGGCTAGTCTGGCCACCTGACCTGTCACCACCATCACGGGAATCGCCATGACGCTGAAAGAAACCGCTCTTGCCCTTCGCGAAAATGCCTATGCGCCCTATTCGCGGTTCAAGGTGGGGGCCGCGCTGCGTTCTGCATCGGGTGCCGTCTATGGCGGATGCAATGTCGAGAACGTCGCCTATCCCGAGGGAACCTGTGCCGAGGCGGGTGCCATTGCCGCGATGGTTGCGGGCGGTGAAACCCGACTGGTCGAGGTCTATGTCGTTGCGTCAAGCCCCGAGCCGGTGCCGCCCTGCGGTGGGTGCCGGCAGAAACTGGCAGAGTTCGGCGCGCCCGACACTCCGGTGACGTTGGCCACTGCCGACGGGGTCGAACGCAAGACGACGATCGGCGCGCTCTTGCCCGGGGCCTTTGGCGCGGACCACATGGCGGGGAGCTGACCGTCATGGATGCACGTGCAATCATTGGAGCGCTGCGGCGCGGGCAGGTCCCGAGTGCCGAGCAACTGGCTTGGTTCGCCGAGGGCCTTGCAGATGGCGGGGTCAGCGATGCGCAGGCAGGGGCCTTTGCCATGGCGGTCTGCATGGGAAGCCTTGGCGAGGCGGGGCGCACTGCGCTGACGCTTGCAATGCGCGACAGCGGCGATGTGCTGAGCTGGAATCTCGATGGGCCAGTGATCGACAAGCACTCCACCGGCGGGGTCGGAGACTGCGTTTCGCTGATCCTTGCGCCCGCGCTGGCCGAATGCGGGGCCTACGTGCCGATGATCTCGGGGCGCGGGCTGGGACATACCGGCGGGACGCTCGACAAGCTCGAAGCGATCCCGGGCGTCACGACGCAGGTCAGCGAGGAGAGGCTGCACCAGATCCTGCGGGAAACCGGCGCGGCCATCGTCGGGGCATCGGCCCGTGTCGCCCCGGCGGACAAGCGGCTCTATGCCATCCGGGACGTGACCGCGACGGTGGACAGCCTCGACCTCATCACCGCTTCGATCCTGTCAAAGAAGCTGGCCGCAAGCCCCGATGCGCTGATCTTGGACGTAAAGCTTGGCAGCGGGGCCTTCATGAAGACGCTGCATGCCGCGCGCGAGCTGGCCGAGGCGTTGACGCGCACCGCCAATGCCGCCGGTTGTCGGACCGCCGCGATGATCACGGATATGAGCCAGCCGCTTGCCCCGAGCCTTGGCAACGCGCTCGAGGTGGCAGAGGTGATGCGCGTGCTGACAGGCGGGGCAGATAACCGTCTGGCGCAGCTGACGGCACTGCTAGGCGGCGCCCTGCTGGACACGGCGGGGATCGCCAAATCGGCCGAAGCAGGCGCCGAGCAGATCCGCGATGTGATCCGCAGCGGGGCAGCGGCCGAACGGTTCGGCCGCATGATGGCAGCTGTCGGAGGCCCCGTGCATTTCGTCGACACGTGGGAGCGGTTCCTGCCCGAGGCCAACGTGATCCAGGAGGTGACCGCGCGCGAAGCGGGCTATGTCACCGCGATCGACGGCGAGGCGCTTGGCCTTGCCGTGGTCGCGCTGGGCGGCGGTCGGCAGGTCGAAAGCGACACGATCGACCCGGCGGTGGGCATGTCGAACATGGTGGCGCTGGGCGACAAGGTCAGCAAGGGCACACCGCTCGCCCGCATCCACGCATCGCGCGAGGATGCAGCGCGGCGGGCCGAGGCGGCGTTGCGCAAGGCGGTCACAATCGGGCCGCAGCGGGTAACACCGCCCAAGCTGGTGCATGAAAGGGTCGGGGGATGAGCCGCGCCTTTCTGGTGGTGATGGATTCGGTCGGGATCGGCGGAGCGCCTGATGCGGATCGTTTCTTTAACGGGACCGTGCCGGACACCGGCGCGAACACCCTTGCCCATATCGCGCAGGCCTGTGCCGAAGGCAGGGCCGAGGATGGGCGCAGCGGGCCGCTTTGCCTGCCCAATCTGGATGCGCTGGGGCTGGGCGCCGCGGTCCGCCTCGCCTCGGGCGATCCGACGCCGGGGCTGGATGCGACCCCTTCAGGCATGTGGGGCAGCGCCCGCGAAAGCTCCCCCGGCAAGGACACGCCCTCGGGCCACTGGGAACTGGCAGGCCTGCCAGTGCCCTGGGATTGGCATTATTTCCCGAATACGGAACCTGCCTTCCCCGAGATTGTGACGCAGGCCGCCGCGCAGGCGGCGGGCACCGCGGGCATTCTCGGCAATTGCCATGCCTCGGGCACCGAGATCCTTGCAAGGCTCGGTGCCGAACATCTGAGGACCGGCTGGCCCATCTGCTATACCTCCGCCGACAGCGTGTTCCAGATCGCCGCACATGAAGAGGCATTCGGGCTCGAGCGGCTTCTGGACATGTGCCGCAGCCTTGCGCCCACGCTTCACGCGATGAAGGTGGGCCGCGTGATCGCGCGACCCTTTGTCGGGTCGCCCGAAACCGGGTTCACCCGGACCACGAACCGCCGCGATTTCGCGATTGCTCCGCCTGCGCCGGTCTTGACGAACTGGGTGCAGGAGGCTGGTGGGACCGTGCATGCCGTCGGCAAGATCGGCGACATCTTTTCCATGAGCGGAATCGACGACGTGGTCAAAGGCAGCGACGCCGAATTGATGAAGCATCTCGCGCAACTGGTGGACACGGCCGAGGGCGGAAGCCTGACATTCGCGAATTTCGTCGAATTCGACAGCCTCTATGGCCACCGTCGCGACATCTGCGGATATGCCCGCGCACTGGAGTGGTTCGACCGGGAGATAGGTGCGATTGTGCAAAGCCTGAAGCCAGGCGACATGATGGTCCTGACTGCCGACCATGGAAACGATCCGTCATGGACCGGAACAGATCACACGCGTGAGCAAGTCCCGGTGCTCGTCGCAGGGTTGGGCGCGGGCGAGGTCGGGCAGGTGGCCTTTGCCGACGTGGCGGCCAGCATCGCCGATCACCTTGGCATACCGGCCCGGGGTCCGGGGCGCAGTTTCCTTTGACCGGGTTGCCAGCGACCCCGCGCTGCCCTTAGAACACGCGCGAGATCAACAGCGGAGAGCACCCATGTCCGAGCATCTGACCGTCGTCGACCACCCGCTGGTTCAGCACAAGCTTACCCTGATGCGGGACAAGGGCGCCTCGACCGCCGAATTCCGGAGGCTGCTGAACGAGATCACCATGCTGCTCGCCTACGAGATCACGCGTGAGATGGACCTGACCACCCGTCAAATCGAGACCCCGATGGAGGAGATGGACGCGCCCATTCTCGCCGGCAAGAAACTGGCGCTGATCTCGATTCTGCGGGCGGGCAACGGGATGCTCGACGGGGTGTTGGAACTGATCCCCTCGGCCCGTGTCGGCTTTGTCGGGTTGTATCGTGACGAGGAGACGCTGAAGCCGGTGCAGTATTACTTCAAGGTGCCCGAGGGGCTGAAGGACCGGCTCGTGATTGCGGTCGACCCGATGCTGGCCACCGGCAACAGTTCGGCGGCCGCGATCGACCTTTTGAAAGAGCAAGGCGCGACCGACATTCGCTTCCTCTGTCTGCTGGCTGCGCCCGAGGGGGTGGCACGCATGAAAGAGGCGCATCCCGACGTGCCGATCGTCACGGCTTCGCTCGATCGCGAGCTCAATTCCAAGGGCTACATCCTGCCCGGGCTGGGCGATGCGGGTGACCGGATGTTCGGAACGAAATAGGACGAAATCAAGGCAACTCAATCCTTTACTCGCCACGGGGTTCCGTGTCATCCTCCTTCCACATCTTGTGGGGGATGTCATGCGACTTACCAGAGTTATTGCCGCCATTGTTATCGGCGCATCCGCGAGCCTCAGCCAGCTGGACGCCCAGACGCTCCGGAACGCCTCGCCGCCCGCGGAGTTTCCTCCGGCCTCTTTCAAGGGCAAGCAATATGTGGACAGCCGCGGATGCATCTACATCCGTGCGGGCATAGACGGGAACACGACCTGGGTTCCGCGTGTGACGCGTGACCGGCGCCAGGTGTGCGGCTATAAACCTACTGCGGTTGCGGGCGCGACGACAGCGGCCCCGCGCAGCTCCACACCCACCGAGATCACGATCGAGTCGCCGCCGACGGCTACCGCTTCGGCGGCCCCGCGTCAGGCGGCGCCAGCGCCGGCACCCGCGCCGACCCGAACGGCGGCTCCGCGCCCCGCGCCTCAGCCCGCCGCGACGACGGCCAGACCGACCACGACGGCAACGGCTGTGCGGACGGCACCTGCGCCAGCGCCCACGGTACGTACCGTCCGCAAGGTGCCGGCGAGCACGGTTACCCCGCAGACCACGATTACAAAGCGTGTACCCGCAACCGCTGCCACCGCACCCAGTGCCGCAGCAACGGCGCCGGCCGCCACACCGGCGGCATCTGGCGGGTGCTCGAACGCATCGGCCTTCAGCCAGCGATACATCAACAAGAGCGGTGTCCGGTGCGGCCCACAGGCCGAAGCGCCGATCACCTACGGCCGGGGGTGGGACAGGAACTCGGCACTCACACCACGTGAAACGACCCCCGCGGCCGTGCCGGTCAGCACCCGCCCGGCCCAGAGCGATGGTGTGCCCATGTCGCTTGAGACACGGATCGTCGCCAAGCATATCTATGACAACCGTCAGAACACGACCAATGTCTCGGTGCCCAACGGGTATCGTCCGGCCTGGACCGATGACCGGCTCAACCCGCAGCGCGCAGAGCATACGCTGCGCCCGCCGATTGCGCTCAGCACCTTCACGCCGCCACAAGGCTATCGCAAGGTCGATCGTGAGGATGACCGCCTGAATCCGAATCGCGGGCTGCGCACGGCGCAGGGCGATACAGCGACGAACCAGATCTGGACCGATACGATTCCGCGTGAATTGCGGCCGGTCGCAACCAACCCCCGTACGATCACGGTCACTCATCCTGACCGGGCCTATGTGAATACCGCAGAGGGTGGCGCGCAGACCTATCGCTTGTCCTCACGTAATGCGCCGGGCAGCGCGGCACCGGCGACGGTCGAGGCCCGCGCCAAACCGTCTTACGTTCGTGTCGCGACTTTTGGCAGCGACGCCGAAGCACGCAAGGCTGCAAAAGCCCTGGCAGGGCAGGGCCTTCCGGTTCGTCTGGGTACCATCAAGCGGCGCTCGGGCGATGTGCGGGTTGTGCTTGCAGGGCCCTATTCCGATCGGGATCAGGCAGCCAGCACGTTGAACCGGCTGCGCGCGGCAGGCTATGGCGGTGCAAGCCTGACACGCTGAGCGGCGCTCAATTTCCGCAGATCGTCTGGAGCAGGACCCAGTCGCGATCCGGCAGCACCGGTTCCAGCGTGCGGCCAGCCATCGGGTCGGCCTCGATCAGGGGCAGCACGGTCTCGCCAGTTATGTCGCGCGCATAGGCATAGGGCGAGGAGGGGATGGCCGCCTGCCCGAAAACCGACAGCAGGGCCTCGTCCGACAGGTCGGGACGGGCTTGTGCCAGAACCCGCTCCGCGTAGCGGTCGAGGATCTCGGGTGTCAGCGCGCCGGTTGTCAGCAGGCGAAAGGACGCGCCGATTCCGGCATGGGAGAGAAGCTCCGCCAACGGGTCGAACGTCTCGGCGCGGGCACGCTCTGCCAGCACGTGACCCGCCGCAACGGCAGGATCCTCGTGATCCTCGATCAATTCGCGGTTCAGTAGAACGATACCGCCGGGCAGATGAAGGCTGTCGGGAACGCCATCGGGCAGGATCACGATCCGTCTGACGCCGGTTCGCTGGGCAAGGCGGGCAAGCGCCCCGGTCGTTTCCTCGCTGGTGCAGGCCTGGCCAGATACCCGTTCGATCCGGTCGAGGACGGTTTCACCGATCTCTTGCCGCTTGATCGGCGGCACCACGGAGACCGCGTGCCGTTGCAGTGCCCCGGGCATCCAGAAGGTCAGCAGCGCCAGAACCAGCGAAACGGTCGCGGCGACCGAGATCCAGCGTAACCGACCGGGATGCGGCCGCGCCCGCCGGACGGCGTCCTGCAGACGGTCGATGGCCTCGATCATCATCGTTTCGCTCTTGTCGATCTCCAGCGTCTCGCCGTTGTCGCCATCCGGATGGTAGAGCGCGGGAAAGGCGCCGGGGTTCTGCCGCTCGATGGCGGCCAGCGACCAATGCGTCAGCGCGCGGTCGTTGAAATCAGAAATCGTCAGCGTGGCCTCGCCGATCGAGATAACGACCTCGCGGCGCTGTTCGTCCGGCGCGGGACGCCACAGCCCGGTCGCTTCGATCCGCTGGTATTGCTTGAGCGCAGTCATGCGTCGGGGATGCTCGAATTCTTGTTTTGCGGGAAGGTTAGCACGCGGTGCATGACGGGAGCAAACCGGTTACACGGCATCTTGAGTACAGGTCTTTTCAAGCTGGAACTGCCCGTCTAGCCTGCGCGGCATGATCATCTCGCCGGGTCGCGGCTACATCTTTGTGCACATCCCCAAGACGGGCGGCACCTCGCTGGCCCTCGCGCTTGAGGCGCGGGCGAAGAAGGATGATATCATGCTGGGTGACACGCCCAAGGCCCGGCAGCGTAGGCACCGTGTCAAGGGGGCAAAGACCCGGGGACGATTGTGGAAACACGCCACACTCGCCGATATTGATGGGCTGATCGCCCCTCAGCAGCTTGCCGGTTTGTTCGCCTTCACCCTCGTACGCAACCCGTGGGACCGGGCTGTCAGCTACTATCACTGGTTGCGGGTGCAGGCGTTCGATCATCCCGCCGTAGGGTTGGCAAAAAGCTTGGAATTCGAACGGTTCGTGACCCATGCCGACACGCTCGCCGCGTTTTCGGCAACGCCAGCACGTCATTACATGACGCGCGCCGACGGGGTCGAACAATGTGCCGCCTACATCCGTATCGAGGAACTGGTCGCGGATCAGGCCCCGCTTGCTGTGCATCTGGGTTTCAAGCTCGATCCGCCACACCAGAACCGGTCACAGCGAGACAGGGATTACCGTCCCTATTTCTCGGACCGCAGCGCCGAGGCGATTGCAACCGCTTGCGCCGAGGATATCGCCCGGTTCGGCTATTCTTTCGGGTAACCTACTCTGCGTTTCCGTTCATGCGCCAATCGCGGTTAACGGGGGGCATTTTTCGCATTTGCCGAAACATTGCCACAATCATGCCGCGACAACGGCACAGTGGGGGCACGCGAATCGGGCTGGATGACACTCGTATAGAGAACACGGCGAGACGCCACTTGCTGCTGCCACAGGAAAGGACAAGGCGTGTTCGAATGGTTGGAACGACGTGCGGTGCAAGACCGCCGAGAAGAGATGCCCAGCCCGATCGGCGATGGGCTGTTGATTACAGGCCATACCGGCCTGATGGCCGGCACGCAGGTCGCCTCGAACCTGGGCTGGCGCGCGGTCGAGGAGCTGCGCGTGGGCGAGAAGGTGCTGACCTTCGACAATGCCATGCAGACGGTTACGGATATCCAGCGCGACCGCCTCGTCCTGCCAGAGTGCGAGTTGGGCGAGGATCACCTCCCGATCCATGTCCCCGAGGGCGCGCTTTATAACCGGTGTGACCTGTGGTTGATGCCCGAACAGGGAATGCTGATCGAATGCGATGCCGTGCATGATGCCGTTGGCGAACCCTATGCCGTAGTTCCCGCCCGTCTTCTTTGCGGGTTGCGGGGAATAGACCGCGGCCGCCCCGCGCATGCGCTTGAGGTCGTGACACTGGCCTTCGCGCGGGATGAGGCGGTCTATGTCGAAGGTGGCATGCTGGCCTATTGTCCCCGACCCGTTGCGCTCTTTCCCGGTGGTGACGATGTGGGCCGCGGATTGTACGAGCGGGTCGATGGCCGTGCGGGGCGCTTCTTGATGAAATGCCTGCGCGAAGATGACGACATTCGCGCCGTGGCGTCACCGCCGGAATGCATGCCCGCAGGTATCCCGAGCAGCCACGTCAGGCCGCGCCGCCCTGCGATGATCGCAGAGCACCCGTAACGCTTTCAGGAGAGACTACCCCCCTCGGTCTCCCTATTTGGCCGGCGCTTCCTTGCAAAGTGCCGGCCCTTTTTATGGGGCGGCGTTCAGGCGGATCTCTTGCCGTAGGCGACCGGTGGCCTTGTCGAAGATCAGGATGCGTTCATCGGCCGTCACGACCGCATACCAGTTCGGCCCGATCGTTACGGCCTGCGCACGCGCGCCGTCGGGCAGTTCGACATCTTCGGGCAGGGTCGGGGTACGGTCCGACAGGCGGATGACAATCAGGCCGAAGGTCAGTATGACGCCCCCAATCATCACCGCCGTGAGAAGCATCACCATTCGCCGCAGCAGGCGAAGTTGCGGCGTCTCTACAGGCTCGGACGAACTGGAATTGTCGGACATGGCCACCCGCCGGATAGAATTCACGATCGCGGCCGCACCGCCGCCCCGCCTTGATAAGGCGCTTTCCCGCGATGTGCCAGACGAGGCGGCGCTGTCGCGCACGCGGCTGGCGCGGCTGATCGGTGAGGGAGCCGTATCGGTGGATGGCACGGTCGTGGTCGACCCCAAGGCCAGCATCGCCGAGGGCGCGCAGGTGACGATCGAGGTGGAAGAAGCGCAGGACAGCCACATCGGACCCGAGGCGATCCCGTTGTCGGTCGTCTACGAAGATGCCGACCTGATCGTTGTCGACAAACCTGCGGGGATGGTGGTGCACCCGGCGCCCGGTACCCCTTCGGGCACGCTGGTGAACGCCCTGCTGCATCATTGCGGGGCGGATCTGTCCGGTGTTGGCGGAGTCAAGCGTCCTGGGATCGTGCACAGGATCGACAAGGAAACAAGCGGCCTGCTGGTCGTGGCCAAGAGCGATGCCGCACATCATGGGCTGGCCGAGCAATTCGCCGCGCACAGTGTCGAGCGTGTCTATCGCGCCCTGTGCTATGGCGTGCCGGATGCCGGTGACCCGAGGCTGCGCGGTGTGCGCGGCGCGAGTTTCGAGGCAGGCAACGTACTGCGCCTGACCACGCAGATCGCACGCCACAAGACCGACCGGCAGAAACAGGCGGTGACCTTTCATGGCGGCAAACATGCCGTGACACGGGCGCGGGTTATCGAGCGGTTCGGTTCGCCGTCCGTGGCCGCGCTTCTCGAGTGCTGGCTGGAAACCGGCCGGACACACCAGATCCGCGTGCACATGGCGCATGCCGGGCATGCGTTGATCGGTGATCCGGTCTATGGCGGCAAGCGGAAACTGCCCGCGAACGCCTTGCCGCAAGCTGCGCAGGACGCCGTGCAGTCCTTTCCGCGCCAAGCGCTCCACGCGGCGGTTTTGGGCTTCAACCACCCGATTTCTGGCGAAAATTTGCGGTTCGAGAGCGAATTGCCCGCAGATCTGACGTTGCTCTTGCTGACGCTTCGAGGCGAAAATCCGATGGTCGAATCGATTTAGCGACGGAAAACGGCAACCAATTCGTTCAACAAGCGTTGATTGCCTTATCACTTCAGCGGTCTTGACTGTGTGTGGTAGCGATCACATATGGCATGTTAAGTCCTTAAACATTTAAGGAGGGACAAAGGGACGATGGCAAATTACGGGAATCTGCCGGCGCCGACGCCCGAGGGTGGTCTGAACCGGTACATGCAGGAAATCCGCAAGTTTCCCCTTCTGGAACCGGAAGAGGAATACATGCTGGCCAAGCGCTGGGTCGAAGCCGAGGATACCGAGGCCGCACACCGGCTGGTGACGAGCCATTTGCGGCTCGCTGCCAAGATCGCCATGGGCTATCGCGGTTATGGCCTGCCGCAGGCCGAGGTCATCTCGGAGGCCAATGTTGGCCTGATGCAGGCGGTCAAGCGGTTCGACCCTGAAAAGGGCTTCCGCCTTGCGACGTATGCGATGTGGTGGATCCGCGCCTCGATCCAGGAATACATCCTGCGGTCGTGGAGCCTTGTGAAACTGGGAACCACCTCGGCACAGAAGAAGCTTTTCTTCAATCTGCGCAAGGCAAAGGCGCGCATCGGTGCGTTGGAAGAGGGCGATCTTCGCCCCGAAAACGTCAAGCAGATCGCTAATGATCTGGGCGTCACCGAAGAAGAGGTCATCAGCATGAACCGGCGTATGTCGGGCGGCGATGCATCTCTGAACGCCACGGTCGGATCCGAGGGCGAGGGGTCCATGCAGTGGCAGGACTGGCTTGAGGACGAAGAGGCGAACCAGGCCGAGGATTATGAGGCGCGTGACGAACTTGAGGCGCGGCGCGAATTGCTCGCTGCGGCGCTCGATGTTCTGAACGATCGGGAAAAGGACATCCTGACCCAGCGTCGCCTTATGGATCAGCCGGTCACGCTTGAGGATCTGAGCGGCCAGTACAATGTCAGCCGTGAACGCATCCGTCAGATCGAGGTACGCGCATTCGAAAAGTTGCAGAAACGGATGCGCGAACTGGCCCGCGAAAAGGGCATGATGGGCGCGAAATGATCCAGCAAAGCCCTGAAACCCTCTGGCCTTTGGCTGGAGGGTTCAGCAGTCTTTCCGAATGACCGATATCCGAGAGAATGAGATTCGTGCTGATGCGCCCGTGTCGTCCGATGCAAGCGTTGCCTTCATCGGCATTATCCGCACGCCGTGGCCGGATCGGTCCCTTTGTCCAAGGCAAGGGCGGTTGGATGGACCGGAGTGTCGGCTTGTCCTTCAGCCCCAATGGTGCGATGCGCTGCAAGGGCTTGAAAAGTTCGAGATGATCGACGTCCTGTACTGGCTTGATCGCAGCCGGAGGGACCTTGTCACGCAAAGCCCCAAGAGCGATGGGCGCACGGTCGGCACCTTTGCCTTGCGTTCCCCGGTGCGGCCCAACCCGATCGGTCTGTCAAAGGTCAAGCTGGTCGGGATTGACGGGGGCGAAGTTGTGGTTCGCGGTCTAGATTGCATCGACGGAACGCCGCTGATCGATATCAAGCCGGACATCTGCGCGTTCTCACCGATCGCACCGCCCAAGCAAAGCGCGGAGTTTTAGGCGGCCTCGAGCGCCGTGATGATTGGCGAGAAATCCGAAGCCTTGAGGCTGGCCCCGCCGACCAGCGCGCCATCCACTTCGGGCACGGCAAAGATCTCTGCAGCGTTCGATGGCTTCACCGAGCCGCCGTAGAGCAGGCGAACCGACCGGCCGACACCGGCACCGAAGCGACGCTCCAACCGGGCTCGAATGAACTCGTGCACTTCTCCGATCTCATTGATTTCCGGTACTTTTCCGGTTCCTATGGCCCAGATCGGTTCGTAGGCGACAACCAGTTGTTCGCCGGTCACGAGGTCTGGTATCGAGCCCGAGAGTTGCCCGCCAATGATGTCGAGCGTATTCGCCGCTTCGCGTTCCGCCAGGCTCTCGCCCACGCAAATGACGGCAATCAATCCTGCCTGAAGGGCGGCGCGGGCCTTGGCGCGCACGCGTTCATCGGTTTCTCCATGGTCGGCGCGGCGCTCGGAATGGCCGAGGATGACCGCGGTTGCGCCGGCGTCGCGAAGCATTTCGGCGCTGATATCGCCGGTATGCGCGCCGGTCATCTCACTGTGGCAATCCTGGCCGCCGGTAGCGACGGAAGATTCGCGCAGGATCCGGGCGGCCCGGTCGATCAGCGTGGCGGGAGGGCAGATCAGCACGTCGACCGATGGGGCGGGATGCGCCTGTGCAAGCGCCTCGAGCTCGGCCAGCGAAGTGCTGGTTCCGTTCATCTTCCAGTTGCCCGCCGCCAGTTTGCGCCGCATGAGTTTCGCTCCCTATCCTGTTGATCTTGCAATAGCATCAGGGGGCGGGCGGGGCAATCTCGGGATGCTCAGCCGGACTGGTTCAGCGTTTCGTCGAACTTGATGGACTCGCCGCAGCCGCAGGCATCGACCACGTTCGGGTTCTTGAACTTGAAACCCGCTTCGAGCAGCGAAACCTCGTAGTCGATCTCGGTCCCGAAGAGGAACATCTGCGCCATGGGCGCGATCATGATGCGGGCGCCGTCCTGCTCGACCACTTCATCATGTGGGTCGGCAGTGTCGACATACTCCATCGTGTATTCCATGCCCGCGCAGCCGCCCTTTTTCACGCCGATGCGCAGGCCGGCGTGGCCGCCTTTGTCCATCAGTTTGGCGATCTGGCCTGCGGCCTTGGGTGTCATGGTCACGGCCTGTTTGCCGGGTATGCCGAACATCGGTGTCTCCATCCTCGCACGCCATTTCAATCTAGGCGGGCGTGTCCTGTGGCTCAAGAGGGATGCGGCTGCGGGTGTGTAACCCTTTGCTACCGCGTTGTTTTTTACATGAATCCGAGTTCGAGCCGGGCTTCGTCCGACATCATTTCCATGCCCCAGGGCGGTTCCCATGTCAGTTCGACATCGACCTGCTTGACGCCCGCGATGGGTTCGACCGCATCGGCAACCCAACCCGGCATGTCACCCGCCACCGGACACCCCGGCGCGGTGAGGGTCATGATGACGCGAACCTCGTTTTCCTGATTGATATCAATAGTATAAATTAGGCCCAACTCGTAGATGTTGACCGGAATCTCGGGGTCGTAGACCGTGCGGCACGCCTCGACGACCTGGTCGTAGAGGGGGTGGTCCACGGTAGAGGGCGCGATCAGGGGAGCGCCTTCGAGCGGTTCGGTCGCTTGGGTCATCTGGTCCTCGGTTTCCTGTATCCGAGCGATTATATAGGAAATGCCGCAACCGTCGTCCAGTGGGCGGTACCCTGCGAATTGACCGTTTTGTACATGGCTGCGGGGCCGGTTTGTCCGTTTTGTACATCGTGGTACCCCCTGTATGGGGCCCGCATCAGCCGTCCGGCAGATCGCGCTGGGGACCTTGGGGCAGGATGGGGTGGCCGGTTTCTTCCTCGATGCGGGCGGCCTCGGCCAGGAGCTCTTCGCGGGCGCGGCATTCCAATTCCCAGAAGGTAGCCTGGTTGGTGGTGGGCAACTCGAACCGGACCGTCTTGCCGAACACGTCCTGCGCGATCACGCGGGTTACTGCGCAGTCGGGGGCAAGCGAGCCGTCGTCGATGCGCGCGACGACCCGGTCGAACGCGTCGCGCAGCGCGGCGACGTCTGCGGATTGGGCGAAAGTCATCTCGATCGGTCGGACCATGCGTTCTTCGCTGGCCGAGATGTTCTCGAACTTCTCGGTCACGAAGTCAGAAACCGGAACGATGTATCGCGTTCCGGTCCAGATGAGAAGCTGCACATAGGTGAAGTGAATCCGCTCGACGGTGCAGAAATTCCCCTCGAACACGATGAGGTCGCCGATCCGGGCCGAGCGGTTCAGTGCGATCTGCACGGCGGCAAGGATGTTGCCCAGAACCTCGCGCGCAGCGAAGCCCAGTACGATGGTGATGGCACCGGCCCCCGCCAGCAGCGTGTAGCCAAGCGAATTGAAGACCTCGATCGAGGAGAGAAGCGTGCCCGCGCCCACCATCACCGCGACGATGATCACGAATTTCCGGATGCCCGAGATCAACGTTGCGAGGCTGCGATAGCTGGCATTGTCGGGATCGGCGAGATCCTTGGGCGAGTTGAGCGAGACGCGGTCGAACACCTCGTCGGCGACCAGCACGGCAGCGAGGGCGATCGCGGTGACGTAAAGCAGCAGGACGAGCGGTTTCACCACCAGCGACACCGGGCCGGTAACGACAAGCAGCCGCGAGGTGGCAAGCCCGAGGATCATGGCCACCACGATGATCGTGGCGGGCCAGCGAAAGGCGCGCACGATGGACTGCACGAAGCGGCGGTCGCTGATGCGACCCAGCCTGCTGACGACGTGATAGGCGAGCCATCCCGCAACCAGCGCCACAAGGCCGATCACGGGCAGCAGCAGCCATTCCCAGACATACATCCCGAACGGCCCCTCCTTGCGGGCCCAGTCGGGCATGGCGCGTTCCAGACGGGTCGGTTGAAACCGGTCGTAGAGCAGCGGGATGTCGCGGACGCTTTGCCGTGCGATGATCCAGACCGGGTCGTCGGCCTGCGGTTTGACCCGGTTGAGGCGCAGCGGAACGGGGTGGTCGTCAAGTTCGAGCAGGCTGACGAGGATCGAGCGGCGCACACGGCCGGTGCCGGGTTCCTTGTCCGCGCCCGCGATCCAGCCATCGGGGCGGTCCGTCAGGTCGTTCCACGGGATGACGACCTGACGTTCGATCACCACGCCCAGCTTGCGCGCAAGGTCGGGGCCGTGAAAACCCTGTTCGCCGGGAGAGAGGTCGGACAGGTCGAGAAGATGCGCGGCGCCCTCGTAATCCCTGGCACCGAGCAGGCCCATCAGGGTTTCGACGGCAGCGCGAGGGCTGTCGCGGTTGATGTCGGGGGGCGTGCCAAGGCCGGGATTGAGTGTGTCCACCTCGAACCAAGCCAGCGGGCTGTCCTGCGCGCGCGCGGGGGCGGGCAGCAGCAGCGCGCAGGCCACGATGAGGATCAGGCCGAACCTTGCAAAAACTCTCATTCGCCGATCCCGTCCACCCGCCGTGTGTTGCCCTCGTGCGGGGAGGTAACGCGTCAAACGGGGATCGGTTCACCGGGGGCGGTGGCGGTCAGTCGTTTATGTCGTCCTCGAAACGGGTGACCTGGCCCTTGGGCAGGGCAAAGAGGCGGCGCATCACCAGCCACGCCGCAAGCGACAGCAGGGCGAAGATCAGCAGCAGGAGCGGCAGCGACAGGCCCAGCCCCGTGTTCAGAAGCAGGAGGCCAACGCCGAGCGCGCCGATCGCGAAGCCGAGAAAGACGTAACCGGGGGCGAGGACCTCGAGAATGGCGAGCACCAGCGCGCCCGCGACCCAGACCCACCATGTCGACCAGAGCGCGCCGGTCATGACGTGGGCTTTCGGAAGAGTTTGAACGCGTCGCCGAAGGCTTCGAGCGCCTGGGCGGGGACCACGATCGTCTGGTTGCCGGCGCCGTCGCCAAGCGCGTTGAGCGCCTCGACCTGTTTCAGCGCGACCTGGTATTGCGCGGCCTCGATGCCGTTCTCGCGCAGCGCCTGCGCCACGACCGAGGTGGCATAAGCCTCGGCCTCGGCCTCGATGCGGCGGGCCTTGGCGAGCTGTTCGGCGGCGTAAAGCTCGGCATCGGCGTTGAGCTCGACCGCGCGTTTCGCGCCCTCGGCCTTGGTCACCTGTGCGCGGCGTTCGCGTTCGGCGTTGAGCTGCTGGAGCATCGCGTCGCGGGTGGCCTGGTCGAGATTGACGTCGAGGATCTCGGCGCGGGTGACCTCGATCCCCCAGTTGTCGACAGCGTCCTCGACCGAGGCCTTGATGGTGGAAATCAGTTCGGCGCGGTTCGACTGCACCTCGTCGAGATCCATGCGCCCGATCTCGGCCCGGACGATGCCGGCGACGGTGGTGGCGATGGCGCCATCGACGTCACGGATGCGGTAGACCGTCTTTTCGGGGTTGAGGATGCGGTAGAAGACCGAGGTTTCGACCTCGACCAGCACGTTGTCGCGGGTGATGGCGTCCTGGCTGGCGGTTGGCAGCTGGCGTTCCAGGATAGAGATCTTGTGCGCGACGTTGTCGAGGAAGGGCACAATGAAGTTGATGCCGGGTCCGAGAACCGAGTGCAGCCGGCCGAAGCGTTCGATCACGTATTTCTCGGACTGGGGGACGATCTTGATCCCCTTGAGTACGACGATGACCACGAAGAGCGCACCCAGAAGGTAGAGGATGTTCTGGGATATGAGACCGAGGATCTGGTCTTCGTTCATGGGGCGGCTCCTGATCTTGATACGCTACTGACTACGGTAATGTTAGGAGTGCCTCCTGCGCTGTCGCTTGGCAAGGGCGGGACGGGGATATCAGGCCGGGTTGATGGCGGGGTGCTTGCCAAACCGGTCCGGTTGCGGCACTTCCGCGGTGTTTTTTACGTCTTGGGAAAGGTCTGGGCATGTCTGCGCGTTTTTCGTTCGATCTCAAAGCGACCGACGGGGCGGCGCGCACCGGCGTCATCTCGACCCCGCGCGGAGAGATCCGCACCCCGGCCTTCATGCCGGTGGGCACGGCGGCGACCGTCAAGGCGATGATGCCGGAATCGGTGCGCGCGACGGGGGCCGATATCCTGCTGGGCAACACCTATCACCTGATGCTGCGGCCGACGGCGGAGCGGATCGACCGGCTGGGCGGGCTGCACAGGTTCATGAACTGGGATCGGCCGATCCTGACGGATTCGGGCGGGTTCCAGGTGATGAGCCTGGCCGGGTTGCGCAAACTGACGGAGCGGGGCGTGACCTTCAAGAGCCATATCGACGGCTCGAAACATGAGCTGACGCCGGAACGGTCGATGGAGATCCAGCGGCTGCTGGGCTCGGATATCGTGATGTGTTTCGACGAATGCCCGGCGCTGCCGGCCGACCGTGACCGGATCGCGGAGTCGATGCGCCTGTCGATGCGCTGGGCGGCGCGGTCGCGGGACGCGTTCGGCGACCGGCCGGGGCATGCGCTGTTCGGGATCATGCAGGGCGGGCTGGAGCGCGACCTGCGCGAAGAGAGTGCCGAGGCGCTGAAGGCGATCGGGTTCGACGGCTACGCGGTGGGCGGGCTTGCCGTGGGCGAGGGGCAGGAGGCGATGTTCGATTGCCTCGACCATGCGCCGGGGTTCCTGCCGCAGGACAAGCCGCGCTACCTGATGGGTGTGGGCAAGCCCGACGACATCGTGGGCGCGGTCAAGCGCGGCATCGACATGATGGATTGCGTGCTGCCCTCGCGGTCGGGGCGGACGGGGCAGGCCTTTACCCGCCGCGGGGTGGTGAACATCAAGAACGCGCGCCACCAGGACGACCCGCGCCCGCTGGACGAAGAGTGCAGCTGTCCTGCCTGTACGGGATACAGCCGGGCCTATCTGCATCACGTGTTCCGGGCGGGCGAGATGATCTCGGGGATGCTGCTGACCTGGCACAACCTGCATTACTTCCAGGAGATCATGGCCGGTATGCGCGCAGCGATTGCCGAGGGTCGGTTCGATGCCTGGGAAGCCGGGTTCCACGCGCTGCGGGCCGAGGGAGATATTCCGCCGCTGTGAGCGAAACGGAGGCGCGGTTCCCGGTTGCGGAGCCTGCGCGGTATCTTGTTTCGGTTCGGGGGCGTCGGGTGGGACGGCGCTCCCGCGCGATGCGCGCGGATCGCCCCGCCCACCCTCCCGCAGCGGCGGGGGGCTTTGTCGCGGGTCGGGGTTGTTCGCGGCCGGAACGCCCATAGCTTCGATGCGAAGGCGGCGCGCGGCGCCGTCGCGACAGCAAGGAGCTTTTGCATGACCGAACCCCTGTTTGACCCCTTTTCGGCGGGCGATATCGAAGTAGCCAACCGCGTGGTGATGGCGCCGTTGACGCGCAACCGGGCCGATGACCGGACCGGCGAGGTTGGCGATCTGCATGTCGAGTATTACCGCCAGCGCGCGGGTGCGGGGCTGATCGTGACCGAAGCCTCGCAGATCAGCCCGCAGGGCAAGGGATATATCGCGACACCGGGCATTCACAGCGACGCGCAGGTCGCGGCATGGCGCAAGGTGACGGATGCGGTTCACGCGGAAGGCGGCAAGATCGTCATCCAGCTGTGGCATGTCGGGCGGATCTCGCATGTCGATCTGCAACCGGGCGGCGCGGCCCCTGTGTCGAGCACGGCGCAGCCCGCGGGGGTCAAGACCTTTACCAGCGAGGGGTTCGTCGAGACATCGACCCCCCGCGCGCTGACGGAGGCCGAGATTGCCGATGTGGTCGCCGATTACGCCCAT
The DNA here is from genome assembly GCF_042648365.1 of Lutimaribacter marinistellae. Classification (NCBI taxonomy): domain Bacteria; kingdom Pseudomonadati; phylum Pseudomonadota; class Alphaproteobacteria; order Rhodobacterales; family Roseobacteraceae; genus Lutimaribacter; species Lutimaribacter marinistellae. The sequence continues at coordinate 377,524 of NZ_JBHRXI010000017.1, forward strand.
GCCGCGCGCAGCGCCAAGGAGGCCGGATTCGACGGGATCGAGGTGCATGCCGCCAATGGATACCTGATCGAGCAGTTCCTGAAGGATGGCGCCAATGACCGCAGCGATTCCTATGGCGGCAGCGTCGAGAACCGCGCGCGGTTCCTGTTCGAGGTGATGGACGCGGTTCTGGGTGTCTGGGAGCCGGGCCGGGTGGGCATCCGCCTGTCGCCCTTCTCGCCCGCGAACGGGATTTCCGACAGCGATCCGGTCGCGACCTATACCCCCATCATCGAGCGGCTGAACGGGATGGGCCTGTCCTATCTGCACATGGTCGAGGGCGAGACGGGTGGCGCGCGTACCGGCGCGTTCGACGATCTACGCAAGCTGTGGACCGGGGCGTATATGGGCAACAACGGTTATGACCGCGATCTTGCACTAGAGCGTGCGGGATCGGGGGCGGTGGACCTCGTGGCCTTTGGCCGTCCGTTCATCGCCAATCCCGACCTGGCGGAGCGTCTGCGCCGGGATGCGCCGCTCAACGAGGGCGACAAGTCGACCTGGTATGGCGGCGGCGCCGAGGGCTATACCGACTATCCCGTTCTCGAGAACGCGTAACCGTATAACCGGGTAATCCAACCGGTGCGGCGGGCGGGGCGGATCAATTCGTGCCTTGCCCCCGCCAGAACCGTCGGTCATTGTGATCGGCGACAGAGGTTGAAGCGGGGCCAGTTCAGCCCCATTTGTAGCCTCCAAGACAGGAGATGGCCGGGCGTCGCCTCGGAGAGGGACCGGAGCCATCTTGCCAGTGATAAGGATAGAGCATGTCAGACCCCCTCAACGCATCCTACCCCGTTCTGCCGTTGCGCGACATCGTGGTGTTTCCCCACATGATCGTGCCGCTTTTCGTGGGCCGCGAGAAATCGGTGCGGGCCCTCGAAGAGGTGATGCAGGACGACAAGCAGATCCTGCTGTCGAGCCAGGTCGACCCGTCGGTGGACGACCCCGATGCCGACGGCATCTTTCGCGCCGGTGTGCTGGCCAACGTGCTGCAGCTGCTGAAGCTGCCCGATGGCACCGTCAAGGTGCTGGTCGAGGGCCAGGCGCGTGTGCAGATCACCGATTTCATCGACAATGACAGCTTCTTCGAGGCGCGGGCCGAGTACCTGCAGGAGATTCCCGGTGACGTGACCACGACACAGGCGCTGATCCGCACCGTTGCGGACGAGTTCGAGCGCTATGCCAAGGTGCGCAAGAACATCCCCGAGGAGGCGCTGGCAGCCGTCGGTGAGACGCAGGAACCGGCCAAGCTGGCCGACCTCGTGGCCGGGCATCTGGGCATCGAGGTGGAGCAGAAGCAGGAGCTTCTGGAGACGCTGAGCGTGAGCGAGCGGCTTGAGAAGGTCTATGGCCTGATGCAGGGCGAGATGTCGGTGCTGCAGGTCGAGAAGAAGATCAAGACCCGCGTCAAGAGCCAGATGGAGAAGACCCAGCGCGAGTACTATCTGAATGAGCAGATGAAGGCCATTCAGAAGGAGCTGGGCGATGGCGAGGACGGCTCGAACGAAGTGGCCGAGCTGGAAGCGAAGATCGCCGAGACCAAGCTGAGCAAGGAAGCGCGCGAGAAGGCTGACGCCGAGCTCAAGAAGCTCAAGAACATGAGCCCGATGAGCGCCGAGGCGACGGTCGTGCGCAATTATCTGGACTGGATGCTGTCGATCCCTTGGGGCGTGAAGAGCCGCGTCAAGAAGGATCTTGGCCGCGCGCAGGAGATCCTGGACGCCGATCACCATGGCCTGGAGAAGGTCAAGGAGCGGATCGTCGAGTATCTTGCGGTGCAGCAGCGCTCGAAGAAGCTGAAGGGGCCGATCCTGTGTCTCGTCGGCCCTCCGGGCGTGGGCAAGACCTCGCTGGGCAAGTCGGTGGCCAAGGCGACGGGGCGCGAGTTCATCCGCATCAGCTTGGGTGGCGTGCGTGACGAGTCCGAGATCCGCGGTCACCGCCGGACCTATATCGGCTCGATGCCGGGCAAGATCATCCAGGCGCTGAAGAAGGCCAAGACCACGAACCCGCTCATCCTGCTCGACGAGATCGACAAGATGGGACAGGATTTCCGTGGCGACCCGGCCTCGGCGATGCTGGAGGTGCTGGACCCGGAACAGAACTCGACCTTTGTGGACCACTACATGGAAGTGGAATACGACCTGTCGAACGTGATGTTCCTGACCACGTCCAACAGCTATAACATGCCCGGGCCGCTGCTTGACCGGATGGAGATCATCCCGCTGGCCGGCTATACCGAGGACGAGAAGCGCGAGATCGCCAAGGCGCACCTGGTTCCGAAGCAGGTGAAGAACCACGGCCTGAAGGCCAAGGAATTCACCCTGACGGACGAGGCGCTGACCGAGATCATCCGCACCTATACCCGCGAGGCGGGGGTACGGAACCTTGAACGCGAAATCGCCAAGGTGGCACGGAAATCGCTGACCAAGATCATCAAGAAGGAGACCGAGGCCGTCACGGTGACGCCCGAGAACCTGCCTGATTTCCTTGGCGTGCCCAAGTTCCGTTACGGTCTGGCCGAGAAAGAGGATCAGGTCGGTGTCGTGACCGGGCTGGCCTATACCTCGGTCGGGGGTGAGCTGTTGTCGATCGAGGCGCTGCGCCTGCCGGGCAAGGGCCGGATGAAGACCACCGGCAAGCTGGGCGACGTGATGAAGGAATCCATCGAGGCGGCATCGAGCTATGTGCGCTCGGTCAGTCCGCAGCTGGGCGTGAAGCCGCCGCGGTTCGACACGCTGGACATCCACGTTCACGTGCCGGACGGGGCGACGCCCAAGGATGGCCCCAGCGCGGGTCTGGCGATGGTGACGGCGATCGTGTCGGTGCTGACCGGTATCCCGGTTCGCAAGGACATCGCGATGACCGGCGAGGTGACGCTGCGCGGCAATGCCAGTGCGATCGGCGGGTTGAAGGAGAAGCTTCTCGCGGCTCTGCGGGGCGGCATCAAGACGGTGCTGATCCCGGAGGAAAACGAGAAGGATCTGCCCGAGATCCCCGACAACGTGAAGGAGGGGCTGAAGATCATCCCCGTCGGCCACGTCTCGGAAGTGCTGAAACATGCGCTGGTCCGTCAGCCCGAACCCATCGAGTGGGACGAGGCGGCGGAGGAAGCCGCGGCGGCCGCAGCGGCCGCCAAGGCCGCCGAAGCGGCGGCAAGTGCAACGGCGCACTGAGCCTGAAACCAGTCAAGACAAGGGGCGAGCCTTCGGGCTCGCCCTTTTTCGTTGGTCTGTATGAGTTCCCGGGCTGGCCGGTCGCGGTTACTGCACCTGGGCCAAAAGCTCTTTGGCGCGGTCCCGGCCCAGTTCGATCCGGCAGGAGTCTATCCCGATGCCGGTGCCCGAACCGCCGCCGAACGTGGCGCCGACGAAAGTGCACTGGGCATCGCGATAGGCCGACCATGCCGCCTGTGCGGCCTCGAGCGCGGGCACGGCCGCGCTGCGGCCCGTGACGTCATCAAGCTCCTGAGCCGAGGCCCGCGCGAAGCCGAGGTACAGCTCGACCGTGGCATCGACACGTTTGAGCGTGTCGGCAACGCAGGCCCCGATCTCGACCTGGCTGCTGCCGCCGCATTCGGTGGCAGGATCGGCAAGGGCGGGGGCGGCGAGGGCGGTGACAAGCGCGAGGCAGGCGGCGGGTCTGAACATGGCGTGGGCTCCTTGGCGGTCGAAAGGGGATGAGGGGGCAGAACAGGCCATGTGTCACCCGGTTTCGATGGGAAGCGTTGCGTCCGATCCCCATTCACTCATCGAATTGTCGTAGACCGCAACCTTGTCATGGCCCAGCTGGTAGAGCCAGAACGCATCGACAGTGGCAAAGATTCCGCCGCCGCAATAGGTGATGTGGCGGTCCGCGCGGTCGGCGCCCACCGCGGCGAAGGCGGCTGCAATCTGGTCCGGCGGCAGGAACGCATGGGTGCGTGCATCGACGAGGTCGACCTTTGGCACGTTGACGCTGCCCGGGATGCGGCCGGGTCGGCCATAGCGGGCGTTGCGTCCGTGAAAGATATCCGCACCGAGCGCATTGACGAGGCAGGTCTGCGGCTCGGGCAGGGCGGCGAGGACCTCGTCCCTGCCGACGAAGGCGCCGGGCCGCGGCCTGACGGTAAGGTGGCCTTGTGGGTAGGTGCAGGGCGTCGTGGAGCGCGGGCGTTTTTCGGCGGCCCATTTCTCCCAACCGCCATCGAGGACAGCGGCCCGGTCAAAGCCCAGCCAGTGCAGCATCCACCAGAAGCGCGTGGCCCAGGACGGGCTGCGGCGGCTGTAGAGGATGACGCGGGTCTCGTCGTCCACGCCGTGGCGCGCGAAAGCGGCGGCGACCTTGTCCGGCGGGCTCAGGGTCATGCCATAGGGGCTGTCAGGGTCCGAGAACTCTGCCTGCAGGTCGAAGATACCGGCCCCGGGGATATGCCCGGCATCGTGTTCCGGTTTACAGTTCAGGACGCGGTAGGGCCGGCCATCGGATGTCTTGAAATCGAGCACCGTGGAGCAATCGAAAATGCGCAGTTTCGGGTCGTCGAGATGGGCCTCGAGCCAGGCGGTGTCGACAAGGGCGTCGGGATGTCTGAGATCGGTCATGGGCAGAGCATAGCACGTTCCGACCTGCCGTGCCGGTCTCACGGGCATGGATGGGCACAAACCGCCCTCGATTTGTGCCGAAGAGACCGCCGAAACACAGGATATGGGTTCCGTTTCGAGAAACAGTGGCGGTTTTCGAGACAAGACGCTATGGTCGGGCCACAAGAGCAGCCCAGATAAAGAGGCACAACACATGGCACGCAAGACAACCAAGACCACCACCGCTGCGCGCAAGACCCCGGTGCGGCGGACGGCGAAACCGTCGCTGGACCTGCCCGAGGCCGCGCCCGAGACGGTCCTGCCCAAGGTGGTCAAGACGACCGAGCCCGTCGTGGCCGAACCGGACCTGAAGAAGAAGGAACTGATCGACCTCGTGGTCGAGCGTTCGGGCGTGAAGAAGAAATTCGCCAAGCCCGCTGTCGAGGCGATGCTGGCCGTTCTGGGCGAGGCCATTGCCGACGGTCGCCCGCTGAACCTGCAACCGCTTGGAAAGCTGCGCGTGAACCGTGCCGAGGACAAGGCGAATGGCCGCGTGACGGTCGCCAAGATCCGCCAGAGCGCTCCGGCCGACAACGATTCTGAAGAGCCCAAAACCCCTCTTGCAGAGCCCGCCGAGTGAGGGTAATACCCCGGCTCACGGGTGATTAGCTCAGTGGTAGAGCGCTTCGTTCACATCGAAGATGTCAGGAGTTCGAATCTCTTATCACCCACCATTTCCTCACGGTGTGATCGCCTTGTCCCGGTGCCCTCAAGGGCTTATGTCCTGGTCGGCCAGGCCATTTGCCTGATGCGGGGCAAGCGGCGCGAAGTGTGTCGGGGTGCGGGCAAGGCGGGACGCGAACGGCCTAGCCGAACCAAGGCGGGATCGGTCGCCAGTGCGAAGCCATGCCAAGGCCTTTGAGTCTGAACGGCCAGTCGCCCACACTGCCGCCTTCGGTGCTGTGGTCCTCGGTCAATATGCCGACCCGCCACCAGTGGCCGTCTACAAAGGCCGCGATCATCGTGAGCCCGCCCTCGAGTACCAAAACGGGGCTGTCGGATTCGGATAATGTCCTTATTGCCCGCGGTATCATTTACGTGCTCTCACTCTTTACAACCTTGTCGGTAGTATCGTTTGAAAGTGAGTACAGGTTAGTTTCGTTTTGATACTTTGATTGGAGCGTGGCAGCTTGCCAGGCATGGCGCGCGAATGCATGAGCCTATAAACGCGTCGCCCAGCGGGGGTGGTTGTCATCGACCACGAAGCTGTGGGCGTGGCGCCTGTGGCCTTGCAGGTGGGGATGGTCGAGCGGCAGGTTATCGTGGATGTGTTCGAGCGTATCGGGATCGGCGGCGGGCCAGAGGCGCATTGCGGCGGCGAGGCCGAGCAGTGCCAATGCGGCAAGCGCCACGAGGGCGGGAACGGTGCCGAACGCGGTCATCAGCCAGCCCGCCAGCGGATAGGTTACCAGCCAGCAGGCATGTGACAGGGCGAACTGCGCGGCGAAAACGGCCGGGCGGTCCTCGGGGTGGGCGGAGCGGCGCAGCAGACGGCCCGAAGGCGTGAGAACCGTCGAGTATCCCAGCCCCACGGCCAGCCAGGCGGCAAGGAGCAGTGGCCATGTCAGGCCGGTCACGGTGATCGCGGCGGCCAGCGCCAGAAGCGTCGCCACCATGGCGCAGGCACCGGCCAGCATCACCGGCCGGTCGGCGCGGTGTTCAAGTATCCGGGGCAGGACCAGCGCCGCAATCATGCTGCCCGCGCCGAAAGCGGCCATTGTCCATGCGAGCGCGCTTTCGCCAAGGCCAAGCTGCCCGCGTACCAGAACCACCGAGTTCACCAGCACCATCGCGCCCGCGCCCGAGACGGCGAGGTTCAGGCCCAGCAGGCCCCGCAAGCGCGGTGTGCCGAGGTAGATGCGCAGGCCGCGCGTCGTGCGGTCGTAGATCCCGCGCGGTGCCGAGGGCTGGGGGCTGGGCAGAAGAACCGACACGACCAGCGCGGCGGAGGCCGCGAACCCGGCAACGGTACCGAGGAACAGGCTGTCATAGCTGATGACCGCAAGGAGCAGTGCGGCCAGCAGCGGCGACAGGATGTTCTCGAGATCGTAAGCAAGGCGCGACAGCGACAGCGCGCGGGTATAGCGCTCTTCGTCGGTCAGAACGTCGGGGATCGTCGCCTGGAAGGTCGGGGTAAAGGCCGCAGAGGCCGATTGCAGGACGAAGATCAGGACGTAGACCTGCCAGACCTGCGTGACGAGGGGCAGGCACAGCGCCGCGCCGGCGCGGAGGATGTCGAGCGCGACGAGCAGCGCCCTGCGGTTCACCCGGTCGGCGAGGGCGCCGGCGATGGGGGCGATGCCGACATAGGCGATCATCTTGATGGTGAAGACGGTGCCCAGCACCATGGCGGCGCCGTCGCCCGCGATGTCATAGGCCAGCAGCCCGAGCGCGACGGTCGCAAGGCCAGTGCCCAGCAGGGCAACGACCTGTGCCAGGAACAGGTGACGAAAGGTACGGTCGGCGAGAAGTGCGAACATGGGCGGCCCGGGCGCGGGAGTTGGTCGCGCCCCGAAAGGCTAACGCGCGGCAGGGGGTGCGGCAAGGGCCGGGGAGGGTCGGGGCAGGCCGGTCGCCCGCCCCGGACCGGGAGGTCAGACGAACAGCGTGTCCGGTGCGCCGAGATCGAGCCCGAGGATAAGCGGGTCGTGATCGGAGGAGCGGAACGGGTTCGCCGCATGGAGGTCGTCGATCTGGTTTTGCGGTTTGAAGTTGGTGTTGTAATCGAGCGCCGAGGCCTCGACCGAGTTGATGCGCCATTCGGCTGCGCCGGTGACCTGCGCCGCCAGCGCGCCGTTGGCCAGCGCATAGTCAAGCGCGCCGAAGCTCTGGGCCTGGGGGGCGGTGTCCAGATCGACGGGGAAGCCGAAGGAGAGCGGGAACGCGTCTGCGGCCAGGAACGCCTCGATCTGATCCTCGTAGCCTTCGGCCTTGAGGAAGGTGATCGGATCCTCCATCGCATAGGCGTTGAGGTCGCCGATGATCAGCACGTCGTCGTCGCCCGAGCCGGTCGGATCGGTGTCGAGCCAAGCGTCGAGCGCCTGCGCCGCCTGAAGCCGCGCCTCGTTGTTGTTGCCGATGCCTTCACCGATGCCGGCATTGTTGCCGAACGGGCTGACCGATCCCTTGGACTTGAAGTGGTTGACCGCGACGGTGAAGCGCTCGCCGCTGGCGATCTCCTCGAAGGTGGCGGCGAGCGGCGCGCGGCTGGTACCGGAGCCGTCGAAGACGGGGTTGCCGATACCAAGCCCGAGCCCGGGCAGATCGACATCCGTCAGCACCTCGACCGTGGCGCCCGAGGCCAGTGCGACTGCGTCGGCGTCGTAGATCATGCCGACCATGATCGCGTCGCTGCCGACATAGGGCACGCCGGGGTCGACATACTGGTAGTTGCCGCCCGTTTCGAGGTTGAGCGCATCGACGATGTATTCCAGCGCGAACTGACCGTCGCCGTTCTGATCGCCGATCTCGTTTTCAAGCTCGACCAGTCCGAACACGTCGGCGTTGATCTCGGCGAGGGCCGAGACCAGCTTGTCGACCTGGCGGTCGAACTCCTGGATGTTGTCGGCACCGCGCACGTTCAGGGCATTCGGTCCGGCGGTCAGCCCCTCGTCGCCGAGCGAGGTGAAGAAGTTCAGCACGTTGAAGGAGGAGACGGTGATCGTGCCGCCGACATCGGGCGCGCTGTCCTCGCGCGGGTTGGTGTCGACGAATTGCGGGGTCTCGGTCGGGTTCAGGCGATAGATCTCGTCGCCCGACCCGCCGGAGCCGCGCCCGAAACGGAGCACACCGGTCAGGTTCTCGACCGTGTCGCCGGCGCCAAGCGCGTCGCCGGCATCGAACTGGCCTGCGATGTTGCCGTCTGCGCCCGCGATCTCGAACGGGATGGTGGAGGGGTTCTGCGCGGTCGATCCGTCATCGAGGACCAGCGTCTTTCTGACCTGATCTTCGATGAAGCCCTGGAAGCCCGCCACGCTGGGCGCGTTGGCCTGCGTGTAGGTTTCCGTCAGCCCGCCCGCCGTGAGGCCGATATCACCGAAGCGGCCAAGGGTGAACAGGTCGCTGACGGTCAACTCTTGCGGGACGGTGACCAGCATCCCCTCGTATTTCTCGAGATCGGCGATCAGCACCCCATCGGAGTTGGTCGTGACCTCTGCCGCCGGGAAGCTGAGTGTCGCTGCGGTAGGCAGGATATTGCCCGAGGAAATGACCTCGACGCTTTCGATTTCGTCGATCTGGGTTTCGCCGAAGAATTCGTCGACCATACCGGTGATCCGGACAAGATCGCCGGTGGCGACATCGACCGCGGGCGAGAACCCGTCGAAGACAAAGATACCTTCGGAGGTCTGGCTGTCACCGTCGGCGTCGAGATCCTCTTCCTGAAGGAAGAAGCCATTGAGATCGCCATCGGTGCCCGCGCTGCCATCCTGGAAATCCCCAACGACGATCGCCTCGATCGTGACGCGGGTGCCCGCGAGCGGCGAGGCAGTGCCAAAGCCCTGCACCTCGGAGATCAGGGTCAGGGGGGCGGGCGGCGCGTTGGTGGCATCCTCGACAGCGAAATCGTCGATCTGCCACAGTGAAGAGGACCCGCCGCCGGTGCCGGAGGATTCGTATTGGAACGCGAAGTGGACCTGTGCAGCGCCGATGCCGGAAAGGTCGATCTCGCCCGAAGATACCTCGGAAAAGCCGCCGGTCGAGGCGTTGAAAGGCAGTTCGACCCATGTGGCCGCGGTGGGGTCGCCGGACCCGGAGTAATCAGTGGAGTAGAGGAAGCTGACCTCGGGGTCGGAAATGCCGCCATCGTCGAAATTCTTGGTGTTGGCAAAGCTTGCGACGGGGCTGGAGAGTGCGGACAGGTCGATCAGCGGTGAGATCAGCCAGTCATTGGCGGGGGCGCTGTCGCCAAAGGCATTGACCTCGACGAAATTGTCGCCGCTGAACGTGTCAGCAAACCATGTGTTGGCGGTGTCGGCATCGACGGAGATGGTCTGCCAACCCTCAACCACGAAATCCGTTTCGAAGTCGAACGCATAGGGCGCGTCGAGCACCGGGTCCGAGCCGCTGTCATTTGCCGCGCCCCTTGTCTCGGCTTCGGGAGCGCGCCAGGTGTCACCATCCTCGTCGCGCTGGAGCGACTGGCCGATCGGTGTGTTGCCGGGTTCGGACACGCCGATATCGGTCGAGGTGAGCCCGTTTGCCGTGCCAGCGGCCGCGGTAAAGCTGCCCTCGTAGCTGAGGAATTCGATCACGGAGGTTCCGTTGACCAGCGCGATCCCGTCCGGTGCACCGTTCTGCATGCCGTTGGTGGGAAGCTCGACAAGGAAATAATCGTACCCGTTCGCGCTGCGGGTGGGCGCGGAGGGGAGGGTTTCGGTGCGATAGACCGTGCCGTTGGCGCCGTTGTAGAACACGAGGCCGAGGCCGGAGGCGTCCTGGCCCGTGGCGACGCGCAGCTCGACGAATTCGCCCACGTCAGTTCCGGTGTTGTCATAGTGGAATTCGTTGATGCGCGCGTCGAGTTCCGGGACGTCGCTGACCGTGATGGCCACATCGGTGGAGTCCGCACCGCCATCGCCATCCTCGACGGTGACGGTGACGTCATAGACGTTGTCGCCGTCGGCATCCTGGGGCGCCTCGAAATCTGGTGCCGTGGCGAAGGCCAGCGTGCCGGTCGCCGCGTCGATGGTAAAGGACTGCGCATCGGTGCCGGAGAGCGAGAAGGATAGGGAGCTGCTGTCGACATCCGTTGCCAGCGCGCCCGATGCGACGGCGGTGGTGTTTTCGTCAACGGCGATCGCAGGCTCGATCAGCAGGCGCGGATCGTCGTTTTCACCTTGGATTGTGATGGTGAGCGTTGCGATGTCGGTGCCCCCCTTGCCGTCGGTGACCTGGTAGGTGACGGTGTCGGTCGTCGTCTCACCCGCAGGCAGGCTGTCGAAGAGCGTTCCGGGAATATAGACGAGGTCGGTCCCGTCAAAGCTGACCGTCGCGCCCTTGGCGCTGGCGGCGTCGACGGAGAGGATGCTGATGCTGTCCCCGTCGAAATCGGCGTCATTCGCCAACAGTGTCGCCGCGGCGATGATGACGGCGGCGTTCTCGGTCGTCTCTGCGGTGTCGTTGCCGGCGAGGACGGGATTGTTCCGCCCGTCGAGGTAGAGGTCGAAATCGTCGAACTGCACCTTTTCCACAGAGCGCAGCACATCGCGCCCGGTGTCCGAGTCGAGGATCAGCTTGGAGCCGCGCATGGTGATCGCATAGGCAAGGATGGATCCTTCGACGATGGCGGTGTCGAAGCCGCGACCGCCCTGCACGCGGTCATTGCCGCCGCCGAGCGCAATGATGTCGTCGCCCCGGCCACCATCGAGCCTGTCATCGGCATCGCCGCCGACAATCACGTCATTACCGAACCCGCCATAGGCGCGCAGGGGGCCGGTGCCGCCCGTGATGACGTCATCTCCGGCCCCTGCAAAGACGGTGGCGCGCTCACCCACGGTAATGGTGTCGTTGCCGAAGCCCGACAGCACGAGGTCGCGCCCTGTGCCGGTTTCGATCCGGTCGTTCACGAAGAAGCTTTTGAAAAAGTCGTTACCCGAAGTGCCGGTCAGCGTGGAATCCCGCCAGATCGACCCGAAGAACCTGTTCTGCGCCACGACGCCGTCTCCTGTTGGATGTGAATGGCGAGGGCTGTCGCATGGCGGTGTAACAGCGAGACGAAACGGGCCACGGTTTTTCGCGCTCTGGTTTTCGCACCTGGTCATCGGGGCCGGGACCGCGCCAGAGAGGGACACCGGTGGCGAGCGGATGCCGAGGCCCGGGTGATCCCCTTGAAACGCGGCCGGAATCGGCTAGCCTCCGCCCTCATAACAATTGGATTTATTTTGTGAGGGCATGTTTCATGGCACGCGATTTGACTGAATTCGGCACCACCGCGACCCCGTTCGGCTTTACCATCGATGGCGACTTGAACAGCCTCGGCGACGGCGCGGGCCTTGGGATCGGTGTTTCGGTGATTGGCGATTTCAATGGCGATGGCGTCGATGATTTCATGGTCAGCGCATCGGGGCACGATTTCTTTGATGCCAACCGCAAGGAGGCGGGCGGCGTCTATGTCGTTTACGGAGGCACCGCGCTGGCCAACCAGTTTGCCGATGGAAGGCTGGACCTGACACCCGGCGCGCTGTCGTTTGAGGGCGAGATCGCCGGGAACGGTCTGTTGGTGATCGGCGAGCGGTCTGACGACATTCTTGCCGGCAAGCCCGCGGGCGACGTCAATGGCGACGGGTTCGACGACGTGTTCCTGACGGCACCCAGTTTCGTCGAGGTCGAGAACCCGGCAAACCCGTTCGAAACCTTCGACCATCGTCCCGGCACCGGTTATATCCTGTATGGCGGTCCGGGCGCCGAGGACCTGACCGGCGAGGGCAACAGCATCATCGACCTGGCCGCGTTGCCGGGCAACAGGCAGGACGGCAACCCGGGCGTCACGGTCATCCATGCCGAGGCGGACACGCTGCGCACCGGCCTGTCCTTTGCCGGCGGTGGCGACCTGAACGGTGACGGGCTAGCCGACGTGGCGCTGGGCACGTTCCAGGCGGCGGGTATCCTTTACAATCCCGACGGGTCGGTCTTTGTCCCGCCGACGCTGCCCAACATTCCGGGCCTGCCCAACCTGACGCCGGTCGCGGCAGACGGGCGTGTCTACGCGATCTACGGTGGCAGCGCCATGCCAGCCGAGATCGACCTCACGGGCGATATCGTGCAGGGCAACGGAAGCAAGGGGTTCTTTACGCAAGGCTTCATCGAAACCGTCGCCGATGCGGATGGCGACAGCATGCCGGATTTCGTGGGCAGCATCGGCCTGTTCGGAACGATCGCCATGGCGGATCTGGACGGGAACGGCCGCGACGAGCTGATCCTCGGCTCGCCGTTTGGCGGCGAGCTTCAGGGGCCGGCGGGCAGCGAGGCGCAATACACGCCGGGCGGGCTGTTCGTTCTGACGGTCGGACAGGGCGAGACCCCGACCGAGATCACGCTGCGCGACCAGGTCTTTTTGCAGGGCGAGGCGAGCGGCGAGCTTTCGGCCACCGGCATCCGCGTCGAGACGCTGGGTGATATCAATGGCGACGGGATCGAAGATCTCGGCATTCGCGCACCGCTGCTGGACAGCGATGCGGGCACCAATACGGGCGCGGTCTATGGCCTGTTGGGTGATACCGACCTGTTTGGGGCGGGCCAGCTGACGGGGCGCGGCACGCTTGCGGGCGCGGCGGCCTTTCGCATCCTTGGAAAGTCCGCGGGCGACGGGGCGGATGTCGCGTTGGACGATGAAAACGACACGACGGGCGAGGGGCTGCTGGTCTCGGACCTGTCCAAGGCGGGTGACCTCAACGGCGACGGCGTCGATGATTTCGTCGTCGGGTTCTCGAATGCCGGGAGCAGCGATGGCGCGGTCTATGTCGTTCTGGGACGTACCGGCGCGGACGAGGGGCCGACTTCGGATCTGCTGAACTTCGACCAGATCGTTCGGTTCGACGATTACCCGGGCGCGGGGCAGGAGCAGTACGGGATGATCCGGCTTGACGGCGCGGACGGGGCCAGTCAGTTGGCCGGTGCCTCGCTCTCGGGTCCGATCGACCTGAATGGCGACGGGGAGCCGGACCTGCTGATCGGCGCACCGGGTCCGCTGGAGCTGCAACCCGATGGCGATCAGTTGCCCACCACGGACGGGCGGGTCTACGTGGTGTCGCAGCTGTTCGAGGAAAGCGGCCTGCTGGTCGAGGGGACGCCCGGCAATGACCGGCTGGTGGGCGGCGACGGCGACGACACGATAAACGGGCTGGACGGTGCCGATACCCTGATCGCCAATGCCGGCGATGACCAGATCGCGGGCGGCGCGTCCGAGAACGATCTGCGCGACCTTGTATATGCCGGCGCGGGCAATGACAGCGTCGATGGCGGCCACGGCAATGACGAGCTGCATGGCGGCGAGGGCAATGACACAATCGCCGGCGGGTTCGGTGCCGATACGGTGATCGGCAACGCGGGCGACGACCAGCTGACCGGTAGCGCGTTGGGCGACGTGATCTTTGGCAATGACGGTTTCGACTTCATCAATGGCGGTTTCGGTTACGACCGGTTGAACGGCGGTGCCGATGGCGACCGGTTCTTTCATCTTGGTATCGCCGATCACGGCAGCGACTGGATCCAGGACTATGACGCGGCGCAGGGCGACGTGCTGGTCTATGGCGGCGGCGTGGGCGCGGCGACGGCGGATGATTTCCTTGTCCAGAGGGCCGAGACCGAGAACGCCGGTGTGGCGGGCGTGCAGGAGGCATTCATCACGCATATCCCGTCGGGCAACCTGCTCTGGGCGCTGGTGGATGGCGACGGTCAGGGGGCGATCAACCTCCAGATCGGCGGGCAGGTGTTCGACCTGCTGGCGTGACGCGGTTTTCACCCGGTCACCAACCGGGTGACCCCGGCAGGCAGATTTGACGGAATCGCCCCTGCGGTGGCAGGCTTCGATTTCGTAGCTGTGCTTTTCGGGGGGATTGTGATGTCTACACCTGTCTTGGGAACCAATGGTCCGGAGGAACTGACCGGAACCAACGAAGGTGAGTTGATCGAAGGTCTGGACGGGAATGACACCCTGTTTGGTCTTGGCGGCGACGACACGCTTGTCGGCGGCGCCGGGGATGACAGCATGGAGGGTGGCGACGGCGACGATCTGTTCGAGAACAGCCCCGGCAGGGATACGGCGGATGGCGGCGCGGGAATTGACTGGGTGGTCGATGATGTGCCGGATGTGGAGGCCGGAAGCTTCACGGTGTTTGCCGATCTTTCGGCGGGGACGAAATACGCCCTAGAATTTCCCGAAACCGGTCGTGACACGATGTTGAACATCGAGAATTACCGCCTGATCGGGGCGGTCGACGTACGGGCGATCGGCACGGCCGATGCGAACGAGCTTCATTCCGGCAGCGGCGCCGACACGCTCAACGGTCTTGCCGGGGATGACACGCTGCGGGGCGGGGACGGCACGGATACGCTCATTGGCGGCGAAGGCGACGACGTGATCGAGGGCGGCGCGACCGAGGCCGACCTGCGCGATGTCGTCTATGGTGGCGACGGCAATGACAGCATCGATGGCGGGTATGGCAATGACGAGCTGCGCGGGGATGCGGGCAACGACACCGTCTCGGGCGGGTTCGGCACGGATACCGTGATCGGTGCGGATGGCGACGATGTCCTGACCGGTCAGGCGTGGTCGGACCTGCTCTATGGCGGGGCGGGCAA
>NZ_JBHRXI010000017.1:392490-433037 GCF_042648365.1 Lutimaribacter marinistellae
CAATGGCGGCTTCGGTTACGACCGGGTGAACGGCGGTGAGGGCGCGGACCGGTTCTTTCACCTCGGGGTCGCGGATCATGGGTCGGACTGGATCCAGGATTATGACGCGGCCGAGGGCGACGTGCTGGTCTTTGGCGGTACCGGGGCGAGCGCGGACGATTTCCTGGTGCAGGTGACCGAAACCGCGAATGCCGGGGTGGCGGGTGTGCAGGAGGCGTTCATCACGCATATCCCCTCGGGCAACCTGCTCTGGGCCTTGGTGGATGGCGACGCGCAGGACGCGATCAATCTGCGGGTCGGTGGAGAGGTTTTCGACTTGCTGGCGTGATGGCCCGATAATCGGGGTACGGCACGGTTCAGGACGTAAGCATGGGCAAAGATGCCTGTTTTTGATAGGATCGCCGGATGAGTGGGTTCAGGTCCGGGCGACATTGACACCGTCCCGCATAGGGGGCTTTGCCGGACGAGATGTTTGCGAATTGATTTGAGAGCCGTTTTTCGTCCTGTCCCGCGTAGATCACGCCGCCCTTGTGGGGGCCTCTGGGGAGAAGGAACAGACGATGGCATCGTTTACCGGTACGAATGGCAATGACAACGGCACGGACGCTCCGCCGATCGTGGGGGGAGTCGAGAACGACGTTTTGCAGGGGCTTGACGGCGACGATATCCTGAACGGCAATGCAGGCGATGACAGCCTCGAAGGCGGACGCGGCGATGACAGCCTGCTGGGCGGCGCCGGGGACGACACGCTGTACGGCGGTCCGGGTGTCGACACGCTATTGGGTAACGATGGCGACGACACCCTGATGTGGAGCGAACCGGACCGCGAAGAGGGGCTGTGGGACGGCGGGAATGGCACGGATACCGCCCTGATGCAGCGCTGGCAGCCGGCCGGCCTTGAATCGATCCAGAACATCGTTTTCCGGAACATGGAAATCTTCGATGCCTGGAACCTCGAGATGATCATATCGCCGGGCCAGCTCGATGATTTTGATCGGATGATCTCGTCCAACGAGGCGCCTTCCACCTCGAATTTCCAAGGCTTTTTCCGGCATTCCGAGGGTGGTTCGAGCGACCTTTCCGGTGTCGATCTCAGCGGCTTCAAGGGGCGCTTCACCGGGTCCAACCTTGGCGATGACGTGTTTCGTATCACCGGGGGCGATACCGGCTGGGAGATGTTCGATTCAGGCGGCAACGACCTTCTGGAAGGGGGCGAAGGCGGCGACACCATGAACGCGGGCGCCGGTAACGACACGCTTATCGGCAACGGCGGTGACGACCAGCTGGATTCGACCAGCGGCGATGAACTGATCCAGGGCGGATCGGGGAACGACACGATCCGGGTGGTTGGCGGCAACCAGTCCGCCGACACGATCGAGGGCGGCGACGGGACCGATACCCTTGTGAACCGGACCTTCACCGCGCTTCAGATGCAGAATTTCACCATCACCGGGGTAGAGGTGCTGATCGGCGGCGGCGTTCTTGCCAATGCGGGTCAGCTGGATGGCTTTGACGACATCCAGCAGCTGTCGGGGCTGACGCATAACACACCCGGCACGACCGACCTGACCGGCAGTCTGACGAGCGGGGGACAGACGGGGGTGATGGCGTTCAACGGCAGCCAGGGCGACGATAACCTGATTGCGCCGGACACCACTGTCGACATCCGGGTAAATGCCGGACGGGGCAACGACTCCGCGACCTCGGGGGCGGGTGATGACGTTCTTCAGGGGGGTGGCGGCGACAACGTGCTGCGCGCGAATGGCGGGAATGACAGCCTTGAAGGGCGCGAGGGCGACGATGTGCTGGATGGCGGTGCGGGAGACGACACCATCCACGGCGGCACAGGTGTCGATACGATCATCGCAGGCGACGGAGACGACCTGATCTTTGGTCGCGGCGCCAACAGCCCCGGTGTGGATCTGCGGGACGTGGTCTATGGCGGGAACGGCAACGACAGCATCGATGGAGACCGCGGCAATGACGAGCTGCGCGGGGATGCGGGCAACGACACGATCATTGGCGGCTTCGGGGTTGATACGATCGTTGGCGGCACCGGCGATGACGTGCTGACCGGGCAGGCGTGGTCGGACCTGATTTTTGGCGGGGCGGGCAATGACTTTGTCAATGGCGGTTTCGGCTATGACCGGGTGAATGGCGGGGATGATGCCGACCGGTTCTATCACCTCGGGGTCGCGGATCACGGCAGCGACTGGATCCAGGATTACAACGCGGCAGAGGGCGATGTCCTCGAATATGGTGGCGGCGAAGGCGAGGCCACGGCCGACGATTTCCTGGTGCAGGTAGCCGAGACTGCGAATGCCGGAGTCGCTGGCGTGCAAGAGGCGTTCATCACGCATATCCCGTCTGGCAACCTGCTCTGGGCGCTGGTGGATGGCGACGGCCAGGACGCGATCAACCTCCAGATCGGGGGAGATGTTTTCGACCTTCTTGCGTGATCGGGCGGGTGCAGACGGGGCTATGCCGCTGCGACAACATGCCATATGCTTGCGGCAACGAATAGTTTGTTGCCCGGCAGGTGCATGACACCCGTTACCGCCTGATCCGCCTGCTGATTTCAAGGTCCTCGTTGTTCGGAGATTTCTCCAATGTGCAATATCTGTGCCGAATTCCGCCCCGTGCATGCGGACTGCCCGTATACCGGCAAGCCGATGCCATTTTCCAAGAACGACCTGCTGCGTCAGATCGATGAACTGGCACTGGATATCGCCGATGCGGAGTATCTTTTTGGCAACGAGGATCCGCCCCTGCCCATCGACCCGTTCGAAGGCGTGGGCTTCCCCGAGGAAGACCCCACCGCGTTCGGCCCGGGCAACGATATTCCCGGAGGCGGATTCACCAATATCGAGCTGACCACCGGCATGCGGCTCAATGCCGAGATCGGCGCGGCGGGCGATACCGACTGGTTCCGCATGTTCCTGACGCAGGGCCAGAGCTACGAAGTGAGCATGTCGGCGCTGCCGATCGACGGGTTGGGGGATCCGTTGCTGGTGCTGCGCGACGATTTCGGCAACGCGCTGCTGAACAATGACAACAAGTTCCAGTCGCTGGACAGCGTTCTGGCCTTTACCGCCACGCGCACCGGATTGTATTTCGTCGAGGCCACCGGGTTCGGCGGCGGCGGACAAACCACCGGCGCCTATCAGATCGCGCTGAACGCCGTGAATTACAGCGCCGACACGGTGGGCGACATTCCCAACCTGGCCGCACCGGCGCAAGTCAACATGCCGGTCATCGGCACGGTCGATTTCGTCGATGACATCGACATGTATGCGGTCGAGCTTGAAGCCGGAAAATCCTACTACGCGGTACTCGACGCCTTTGGCGACAATGGCAACGCGCTGGGCGATCCGCTGATACGGCTGCGCGATGCAGGGCTGGCGGTTCTGGCCGAGAACGATGACAACGGCATCACGCGCAACGCCTTCATCGCGTTCGAGATCGAGACCAGCGGCACCTATTACTTCGAGGCGACGGGATCACGCTCGACCACGGGTGAATTCCGGCTGAACATCGTTGAACTGGCACCGCCCCCTGCGCCCGACCCGCTGAAAGGCGTCGATTGGGGCGTGCAGTTCGACAAGACCCATATCCGCTATTTCTTTGCCGACGCGGGTGAAAGCGTCATGCAGGAAATTACCGACAGTGACTGGACGGCCTATGAGCGCCAGCAAGCGGCGGCGGCGCTGTCGGAATACTCGAAATTCTCGCTTTTGACCTTCGAAGAAGTGTCGAGCCGCGCAGCCGCGGATTTTGTCCTTGGCAAGGGGTTCCTGGACAGCGGTCTGTCGGGGAAGATGGGGCCGCCTGATCCGGCGCTGGGTCAGTTGCAGGGCGAAGGCTGGTTCAACACCAACCCCACTTTCTGGTCGGATGCGGCCGGGGGGCTGCTTGCGCCGGGTGCCTATGGATATTCCAATTTCATTCACGAGTTCGGGCACGGGCTTGGCCTGGCGCATCCGCATGACAATGGCGGCGGGAACGGTCAGCTGTTCGAGGGGGTGCGCAGTTCGTCGGACACCGGTGAATTCTCTCTCAATCAAGAGGTCTTTACCGTCATGTCCTATAACAAGGGCTGGGCGGACGGGCCGGTCGGCGGCAGTGGTACGCTGGAATACGGGATCTCGCGCACGCCGATGGCCTTTGATATCGCGGTGATCCAGCAGAAATACGGGGCCAACACCAGTTTCGCAAATGGCGATGACAGCTATGCACTTACCGACACCAACGCCAGCGGTACCGGCTATACCGCGATCTGGGACACCAGTGGCGCCGATGTGATCCGGCATGACGGCAGCGCCAAGGCCGTGATCGACCTGCGGGCGGCGACACTTCTGCAGGAAGACGGCGGCGGAGGGTTCGTGTCCTACGTCGAGGGGGTTTATGGCGGGCTGACCATCGCCAACGGCGTCGTCATCGAGCACGGAACGGGCGGGACGGGCGATGATGTCCTGACAGGCAATGCCATGGCAAACCGGCTTGAAGGGCGCGCGGGCAATGACAGCCTTTTGGGCCGCGAAGGGAACGACACGCTTCTCGGTGGTGACGGCACCGATACGTTGAACGGTGGAAATGGCAATGACGTTATCCAAGGCGGCGAGACCGAGGCCGACCTGCGCGATGTCGTCTATGGCGGCAACGGGAACGACAATATCGATGGCGGCTATGGCAATGACGAGCTGCGCGGCGATGCGGGCGACGATACCGTTTCCGGCGGCTTCGGGGTCGATACGATCGTTGGTGGCACCGGCAATGACGTGCTGACCGGGCAGGCGTGGTCGGACCTGATCTTTGGCGGGGCAGGCGGCGATTTCGTCAATGGCGGCTTCGGCTATGACCGGGTGAATGGTGGCGAAGGCGGCGATCGGTTCTATCACCTCGGGGTCGCGGATCATGGGTCGGACTGGATCCAGGACTATGACGCGGCGCAGGGCGACGTGCTGGTCTATGGCGGCGGCGTGGGCGCGGCCACGGCGGATGATTTCCTTGTCCAGACCGCCGAGACCGCGAACGCCGGTGTCGCGGGCGTGCAGGAGGCATTCATCACGCATATCCCGTCGGGCAACCTGCTCTGGGCGCTCGTTGACGGAGATGGTCAGGGGGGGATCAACCTCCAGATCGGTGATCAGGTGTTCGACCTGCTGGCGTGACCCGTTCCCGGCTTGGTTGTGCGGCGTTGGCCAGCCGCGTCGCGCCGGTCTAACTTTTTGTCTTTGCAGGCTTTTCAACCTGTGCTAGCGCTTGTGCCCAGTACGAGTTGGACACGGTATGTCCGATGGTCGAAAAGGTGTTCCACGGGGCTGCCCCGATCCACTCGTCATGTTTCTTTCGGGGTTTGACCCGGGCATTTCAGGGTGGGTATCTACATGATTTTTTCGATCGCGCCGACGCAGCCGGCAATCAACAACTACTCGACGACTTTTCGCCTTGGCGATGATCGCCTGATCGAGGTCACATCGGGCCCTTTCGATCAAAAACAGGTTTCGATCTGGGACACGCAGGGCAACCGTCTGGTCGACAAGGTCGAACTGATCGGTCCGGATGACCAGCCGATCGCCTATACGCCCTGGCACTTGCGCGATGACGGCAACGGGGCGTTCAGCATCTTTGTGCAGGGCTCGACCTCGAGCGGGACGCAGGCCGATCTGCGGCTTGTCAGCTATGACGCACAAGGCGTTCAGACCCGCAGCACCACCTACGAACGGCTGGATTTCGACAAGCTGCGCGGCGATGCCGCGATTGATGTCGGCGATGGAAAGGTGCTGGCCGTGGTGAACGTGGGCAACCGTGTGGTTTCGCGCCTGTATGACGCCGATGGCGTCATCGTGAACAGAACGCTCTGGAATGCGACCGAGACCGGAGCGGGCAGTGCCCGTGGCGACAACCTGAATTTTACCTTGGCCAGGGCGGGCGACACGGTTTTCGTGTTCTACGTCAACGATGACGCTCATGCCAGCAATGGCGGCCTGTTCCTGACCCGGCTGACGCTGGAGGGCGAATTGCTGCAACCTGCCGATCCCGAGGAGCAGCAGCACATCCAGAACCTTGCGTTTCCGCGCGGTCCCGCGCGCGGCATGCTGGAAGCAGCGACGCTGAGCAATGGCAAGATCGCGTTGGTCTACAATGCCGACAGGCAGCACGAGGATGATGGCACGCCCGAGGTCGAGGATACCGGCGCCGATATCTACCTGCGGATCTACAACCCCGACGGGTCGGAACATCGTGGGGAAACGCGGATCAACGAGTATTTCCTGGAGCACCAGGAAGATGTGCGCCTTTTCCCGCTGGAGAACGGCGGCTTCGTCGTCACGTATCAGAACATCGCGCCCGAGGCGCCGTGGTGGAACCCAACGCAGGAGTTGCCTCCGTTCGAGGGCCCCGAGAACACCGTCGTGTTGCGGGTCTTCGATGCCGAAGGGCAGCCGATGAGCGACAGCGAGGCGCCGCTTGACGCGTATAATTGGGGAGAAAACAGCCAGATATTTCCCGACGGATCAGGTTACATCATCGGTCCGTCAGGGGTGTTCCAGCTGGAAACCAACCTTCCCGACCCGCCGCGGGCGCTGATGGGGACCGATGATGCCGACCTGCTGGAAGGGGGCAACGGCGCCGACACGCTCAACGGTCTTGCCGGGGATGACACGCTGCGGGGCGGGGACGGCACGGATACGCTCATTGGCGGCGAAGGCGACGACGTGATCGAGGGCGGCGCGACCGAGGCCGACCTGCGCGATGTCGTCTATGGTGGCGACGGCGATGACAGCATCGATGGCGGGTATGGCAATGACGAGCTGCGCGGGGATGCGGGCAACGATACCGTCTCGGGCGGGTTCGGCACGGATACCGTGATCGGTGCGGATGGCGACGATGTCCTGACCGGTCAGGCGTGGTCGGACCTGCTCTATGGCGGGGCGGGCAACGATTTCGTAAATGGCGGCTTCGGTTACGACCGGGTGAACGGCGGTGAGGGCGCGGACCGGTTCTTTCACCTCGGGGTCGCGGATCATGGGGCGGACTGGATCCAGGATTATGACGCGGCCGAGGGCGACGTGCTGGTCTTTGGCGGTACCGGGGCGAGCGCGGACGATTTCCTGGTGCAGGTGACCGAAACCGCGAATGCCGGGGTGGCGGGTGTGCAGGAGGCGTTCATCACGCATATCCCCACGGGCAACCTGCTCTGGGCCTTGGTGGATGGCGACGCGCAGGACGCGATCAACCTGCGGATCGGTGCGGAAATTCATGATCTGCTGCTTTAGAAAATGACGCCTACGCCACCTGTCCGGGAACGTCCCGGGATCGGACGCAGGGTAAGGGTGTAACACATAGAAAAACGTGAATTTACTGCCCTTGCCTGCGTCGATAAAACCCGGCGTCTGGCCGACTGGCTTGGTTGACCCTAACTGGTGCCGGGAGTAGAGAATGAGCCAAGTCAACACGCCAATTGACCGCGCGCGCGCAGGCCCGCGCAGGAAAGGAGCCACCTCTTGGAAGAGCTGTTGCGGGAATACCTTCCCATCCTGGTGTTTCTGGCCGTTGCTATCGGGCTTGGCCTTGTCCTGATTCTGGCCGCGGTGGTGCTGGCCGTGCGCAACCCCGACCCCGAGAAGGTGAGCGCCTATGAATGCGGGTTCAACGCCTTCGACGACGCGCGGATGAAGTTCGACGTGCGGTTCTACCTCGTGTCGATCCTGTTCATCATCTTCGACCTCGAAATCGCGTTCCTGTTTCCCTGGGCGGTCGGTCTGCGTGACATCAGCGATGTCGGGTTCTGGTCGATGATGGTGTTCTTGGCCATTCTCACCATCGGCTTTGCCTACGAGTGGAAAAAGGGAGCGCTGGAATGGGAGTGATGACCGGAGCCAACACGGCCGGGGCCGACCGCGAGGTGGCCACGCAGGAGTTGAACGCGCATCTTGCCGACAAGGGGTTCCTTGTGACCTCGACCGAGGATCTCATCAACTGGGCGCGCACAGGCTCGCTGCACTGGATGACCTTCGGGCTGGCCTGCTGCGCGGTCGAGATGATGCACACCTCGATGCCGCGTTACGATGCGGAACGGTTCGGGATCGCGCCGCGCGCCTCTCCGCGCCAGTCGGACGTGATGATCGTCGCCGGAACGCTGACCAACAAGATGGCGCCCGCGCTGCGCAAGGTCTATGACCAGATGGCCGAGCCGCGCTACGTGATCTCGATGGGGTCCTGCGCGAATGGCGGCGGGTATTATCACTATTCCTATTCGGTGGTGCGCGGATGTGACCGGATCGTGCCGGTCGATATCTACGTGCCCGGCTGTCCGCCGACGGCCGAGGCGCTGCTTTATGGTCTGATGCAGTTGCAGCGCAAGATCCGCCGCACCGGCACCATCACCCGCTGAGGAGGGGAACGAATGATCGAAGCCCTGAAGGAGCTTGGCGCCCATATCGAGATCAAGCGGCCCGACTGCGTGTTGGGCTGGAGCGTCGATCACGAGGAGCTGAACCTCGAGGTGTCGCCGGCGCGGATCGTCGGGCTGGTGGAGTTCCTGAAGCTCGACTCGACGTGCAAGTTTTCCTCGCTGGTCGATATCACGGCGGTGGACTATCCCGACCGGCCCAAGCGGTTCGACGTGGTCTATCACTTTCTGTCGATGTACCAGAACCAGCGCATCCGCGTGAAAACCGCCGTGCGCGAAGAGGACATGGTCCCGTCGATCACCGGGATCCACCCTTCGGCCAACTGGTTCGAGCGGGAAGTGTTCGACATGTACGGCATCCTGTTCTCGGGGCATCCCGACCTGCGCCGCATCCTGACCGACTACGGGTTCCGGGGGCATCCGCTGCGCAAGGATTTCCCGACGACTGGCTATACCGAGGTGCGTTACGACGAGGCTGAAAAGCGCGTTGTCTATGAGCCGGTGAAACTCGTCCAGGAATACCGGCAGTTCGATTTCATGAGCCCGTGGGAAGGCGCGGATTACATCCTGCCGGGGGATGACAAGACTGCGCCGGACGGGAAGGCGGAGAAGGAAAAGAGCTGATGGAAGGGCTGATCTGGATCGTCTTGACCGTCGCCACCATCATTCCGATGGTGAAGCTCCTGCCGCATTTCGGACTGAACAAGTATTGGGCCATCGCCTGCCTGATCCCGATCGGGACGGTGATCCTGTTGTGGATCATGGCGATGAAACTGCAAGAGATGGAGCGGCGGTGATGGACGGATCCAAGGGTTTCGAAGACGCGCTGACAGGCGAGCAGAAGATCCGCAACTTCAACCTGAACTTCGGGCCGCAACACCCTGCGGCACACGGGGTTCTGCGTCTGGTTCTGGAGCTTGACGGCGAGATCGTCGAGCGCTGCGACCCGCATATCGGGCTATTGCATCGCGGCACCGAGAAGCTGATGGAAAGCCGCACCTACCTGCAGAACCTGCCCTATTTCGACCGGTTGGATTACGTGGCGCCGATGAACCAGGAGCATGCCTGGTGTCTTGCCATCGAGAAGCTGACCGGCGTCGAAGTCCCGCGCCGTGCCTCGTTGATCCGCGTGCTTTATTCGGAAATCGGCCGGGTTCTGAACCACTTGCTGAACGTGACCACGCAGGCGATGGATGTCGGCGCGCTGACGCCGCCGCTTTGGGGGTTCGAGGAACGCGAAAAGCTGATGATCTTTTACGAGCGGGCCTGTGGCGCGCGCCTGCACGCGGCCTATTTCCGGCCCGGCGGAGTGCATCAGGATCTGCCCGACGCGCTGCTCGACGATATCGAGGCATGGAGCCACGAGTTCCCCAAGGTGCTGGAGGACATCGACGGGCTTCTGACGGAAAACCGCATCTTCAAACAGCGCAATGCCGATATTGGCGTTGTGACCGAGGATGACATCCTCGAATGGGGCTTTTCGGGCGTGATGGTGCGTGGGTCCGGCCTGGCATGGGACCTGCGCCGCGCGCAACCCTACGAGTGCTACGACGAGTTCGAGTTCCAGATCCCCGTGGGCAAGAACGGCGATTGCTACGATCGCTACCTCGTGCGGATGGAGGAGATGCGTCAGTCCGTCTCGATCATTCGGCAGGCCATTGCGAAACTGCGCGAATGCCCCGGCGACGTGCTGGCCCGCGGCAAGATCACGCCGCCCTCGCGCAAGGACATGAAAACCTCGATGGAAAGCCTGATCCATCACTTCAAGCTGTACACCGAAGGGTTCCACGTGCCCGAGGGCGAGGTCTATGCCGCCGTCGAGGCACCGAAGGGAGAGTTCGGCGTGTACCTGGTGGCGGACGGGACCAACAAACCCTATCGCGCCAAGCTGCGCGCACCCGGCTTCCTGCACCTTCAGGCGATGGACCATGTCGCCAAGGGCCACCAACTGGCCGATGTTGCCGCCATCATCGGTACGATGGACGTGGTGTTCGGAGAGATCGACCGGTGAAACAGGCGCAACGGACAGTCCCGACTGCGTGCCGCCCCTGGGCGAAGGCGGGAATGATGTGTCCGGGCGCGGGGAGGGCGTGGTCGTGACGCATCGCGCCGGAGGCTCCAACCTGCTGCTGGCGGGCTCGACCATGGTGGCGGCGATCTTTGTCGCGGTGCAGGCATGGTACGCGCGGGTCGCATTCGTCGAAGCGTCGGAAACGCGGCTGCTGGAAAAGAAGCTCGATATCTGTTTCGAGAATTTCGATGCGGCTGCCAAGCTTGATGCGGCGCTGCGCGGGGTGACGACGGATGCCATGCTCGAAGAGCAGTGGCCGCCGCAAATCGTGCTGGAGGATGCCGGCACGCTGCGTGCGCTGCAGGGCACGGTCGTTCCGCGGCTCAATTCGCTTGAAAGCGGGTTGGCCAAGGCGTCGATCCTCGGGGCGCTCGACAAGCACAGGGCCTATCTGGCCCAGCAATTGCAGGGGCTGTCAAAGCGGCTTCTCGATGTGGTGCCGGCCCGGAGCGGGCAGACGGAGATGGATAGTGAAATCGGCGCGGTGATGTCCACGCTGAGCGAATTCCTGGGCGCGCAATACTCGGTCTTTGCCGGGTGCCGCCTGGTTGCAGAAGGAAAAGCCTGAGAGATGCTGCGTCGTCTTCATCCAGAACAGCCCGAAAGCTTTGCCTTTACCGAGGCGAACCGCAAATGGGCCGAAGCCCAGGTCACCAAGTATCCCGAAGGCCGTCAGGCCAGCGCGATCATTCCGCTTTTGTGGCGCGCGCAGGAACAGGAAGGCTGGCTGACCCGTCCGGCGATCGAACATGTCGCGGACATGCTGAACATGGCCTATATCCGAGCTTTGGAAGTGGCGTCGTTCTACTTCATGTTTCAGCTGCAACCCGTTGGCAGCGTCGCGCATATCCAGATCTGCGGAACGACCTCCTGCATGATCTGCGGGGCCGAGGACCTGGTCGCCGTCTGCAAGGAAAAGATCGCCGCCAAGCCGCATGAGTTGTCGGCGGATGGCAAATTCTCGTGGGAAGAGGTCGAGTGCCTCGGGTCCTGCGCGAATGCACCGATGGCGCAGATCGGCAAGGACTATTATGAGGATCTGACCGCCGAGCGTATGGGCGAGATCATCGACGAACTGGCGGCCGGCAAGGTGCCGGTGCCCGGACCGCAGAACGGCCGCTATGGCGCGGAACCGCTCAAGGGGCTGACCAGCCTGACCGAATATGAAAGCGGACGCACGCAGTACAATGCAAGCGTGGCGCTGGCGGTTGATCTGGGCGACACGGTGAAGCGCATCGACGGAACCGAGGTACCGATCCTGACACCCTGGCTGGACAAGCAAGCGGCGCGCGATTCCGTGCCCGCGTCCGGGGGTGAGGACGCGCCGCGTGGCGAGGACGGCAGCGCCGTGGCAGGCCAGTCAGCAGCATCGGCGGCAAGCGTGTGGCGTACAGAAGCCGATGCGCAGAACGCGCCGGTTAAGAAGGGCCGTCCCGTTTCGGTGGAAACCGGCGAAGTTGCCGCCGAGGGTGGCGTGACCGAGGAGGTCGAACCGCAACGGCTTGAGGCCGCGCGCGAGGGCAAGCCGGACGACCTGCAACAGCTCAAGGGCGTGGGCCCCAAGCTCGAGGCTACGCTGAACGAGATGGGGTTCTATCATTTCGACCAGATCGCGGCGTGGACGCCTGAACAGGTGGCTTGGGTCGACAGCAGGCTGAAGTTCAAGGGCCGGATCGAGCGGGACGGTTGGATCGCGCAGTCGCGCGAGCTCTCCAATCAGGATAACGAGTCCGAGACGGAGACCGAATGACCAGCGAGCAGGAGCAGGCCATCGCCCGCAAGGGGCGCCACATCAGCCTGGTGATCGCCGGGACGATCGTGCTGTGGCTGGTCGCGACGCTGTTCGTGGGGCCAGCGGTGGGCCTGCCGGGGCGCTACGCGCTCTTGTTCGACTTCGCGGCCCTGGGCGGGCTGATCTACGCGGTGGTCAACATCATTCAACTCTGGCGCATGCGCCGGGACAGCCAAGGATAGGCAAGCGATGCTGAAGGATCAGGACCGGATCTTTACCAATATCTACGGGATGCATGAGCGCACGCTGAAAGGTGCGCAGGCCCGTGGCCACTGGGATGGCACCGCCGATCTGATCGGCAAGGGCCGCGACTGGATCATCCAGACGATGAAGGACAGCGGTCTGCGCGGACGTGGTGGCGCGGGCTTTCCTACCGGGTTGAAGTGGTCCTTCATGCCCAAGGAGAGCGATGGGCGGCCGGCATACCTGGTGGTCAACGCCGATGAGTCCGAGCCAGGGACCTGCAAGGACCGCGAGATCATGCGGCATGATCCACATACGCTGATCGAAGGTTGCCTGATCGCCTCTTTCGCGATGAACGCGCATGCCTGCTATATCTACATTCGCGGGGAATACATCCGCGAGCGCGAGGCGTTGCAGGCGGCTATCGACGAGGCATATGACGCGGGGCTTCTGGGCAAGAACGCCGCCGGGTCGGGATGGGACTTCGACCTGTACCTGCATCACGGAGCCGGCGCCTATATTTGCGGCGAGGAAACCGCACTGCTCGAAAGCCTTGAGGGCAAGAAGGGCATGCCGCGGATGAAACCGCCGTTTCCGGCCGGTGCGGGGCTTTACGGGTGCCCGACCACGGTGAACAACGTTGAATCGATTGCCGTAGTGCCGACGATCCTGCGCCGCGGCGCGGACTGGTTCGCGGGCTTTGGTCGCCAGAACAACGCCGGGACGAAGCTCTTTGCCGTGTCAGGGCATGTGAACAATCCCTGCGTGGTCGAAGAGGCGATGAGCATCTCTTTCGAGGAGCTGATCGAGACGCATTGCGGCGGCATTCGCGGCGGCTGGGACAACCTGCTGGCGGTGATTCCGGGCGGATCCTCGGTTCCTTGCGTGCGTGGTGAGAAGATGCGCGACGCGATCATGGATTTCGACTATCTCCGCAACGATCTGCAGTCTGGCCTCGGCACGGCTGCGGTGATCGTGATGGACAAGCAGACCGACATCATCAAGGCGATCTGGCGGTTGTCGAAATTCTACAAGCATGAAAGCTGCGGGCAGTGTACCCCCTGCCGCGAGGGCACCGGCTGGATGATGCGGGTGATGGACCGGCTGGTGAAGGGGCAGGCGGAGGTCGAGGAAATCGACATGCTGTTCGACGTGACCAAGCAGGTCGAGGGTCATACGATCTGTGCCCTGGGCGACGCGGCGGCCTGGCCGATCCAGGGCCTGATCCGCAACTTTCGCGAAGAGATCGAGGACCGTATCAAGGCGCAGAAGACCGGCCGTATGGGCGCGATGGCAGCGGAGTAGGGATGCAGCCACGGGGCCATCATATCGCCGAGTTCAATATCGGTGTCCTGCGCTATGACTGGGACGATCCGCGCGTGAAGGATTTCGCCGACAATATCGATCGGGTGAACGCCATCGCGGCGCGCAGTCCGGGCTTTGTCTGGCGCCTGTCGGATGCCGATATGGAGGCCGCGCAAACGGCGGCGGATGGCCCGCTGGGGGGCAACCCGCGCACCGCCTCGACCCTGTCGGTCTGGGAGGATATCGAAAGCCTCGAACGCTTTGTCTGGCAGACTGTGCACAAGCAGTTCTATGATCGCAAGGACGAGTGGTATGCGCCGCAAGGCCTGCGCATGGTGTTGTGGTGGGTGCCGGAGGGGCATCGCCCCACGGTAGAAGAGGCCAAGGCGCGATTTGACCACCTGGCCGCACATGGTGACAGCGACCATGCGTTCGGATGGGCCCATGCGTCGGGCGCCCGGCTGTGGAAAAGCGAGCAATGCGGGGTGGCGGCATGAGAGGAATGCATCTGGCCGAGCTGAATGTCGGCCGCCTTCTGGCGCCCACTGACGATCCGCGCGTGGCCGAGTTCATGGAGAATCTTGACCGCGTAAACGGGCTGGGCAGGCGGATGCCGGGGTTCGTCTGGATGATGGAAGGGTCGGGCGAGCCGGGAACGGGCAACACCGAGAACAATATCGGCGACGATCCGCAGTTCGTGGCCAACCTGACCGTTTGGGAGGATGCCCCGAGCCTTGAGCAGTTCGTCTGGGGTACGATCCACAAGCAATTCTACGAGCGGCGGCAGGACTGGTTCGAGATTCTGGGCGAGCAGCATTTCGTCATGTGGTGGGTGCCTCGGGGGCATCGCCCGACGCTGGAAGAGGCTCTGGCGCGGCTGCACGATCTGCGCGAGAACGGGCCGAGTGACAGGGCCTTTGGCTGGGCGCAATTGAAGGACGCCGACATGTGGCGCAGCCATGGCTGCGTACATGCGGCGGAATAGAAGGATCTGGTGCGGATGCACGGAATGAAGGCGATCGTGATGTTTGCGGCTATGTCCGGTGTCGTTCTCTCGGCGGGGTGTGGAGAAAGACGCGAGAACCGCGTGCTGTTCGATGGGCTGTATTTTCCGTCGAAGGCTGCCGCAGTGGACAAGAAAGTCTCGCTTGCCGATTTCACGGTCACCGTGCAGGACGCGACACAGTCGCTGGATGCGGCGCGAGAGGCGGGGCGCTACCAGGCGACACGCTATTGCATCGACAATTTCGGCACGTCGCGGGTCGACTGGGTCGTAGGTCCGGACAGCGACGCCTCGCAATTGCGGATCGTCGATGGGGATCTCGTGTTCCGGGGAACCTGTCAGCGGCCATGATTGCGGATATCTCATATCACGATGGTTCGGGGCGGCTGTTATTGCATAACGGCGAACATCGGACAGGTACTGGCCCTTCCCTGGAGAAAGGACCAGTCATGTTGAACCGACTTACGATGTCTCTTGCCGCCCTTGCGGCGGTTGCTCCCGTGTTCGCTCACGCCAAGCAGCCGTTGAGCGAAGTGCCCGAGATCGACGATGCGCTGTATTACATAGCCGTCGCCAAAGAGATTGACGATTACTGCGACCGGATCGATGGCCGCCGCCTGAAAGCGCTGGGTGTCATCTGGAACCTGAAATCAAAGGCCAACGACATGGGTTACTCGGATGATGAGATCCGGGCCTATATCGACTCGGATGTCGAGAAGGCCCGCATGCGGGCGCGGGGCGAGGCCTATCTGGCCGCCAACGGCGTCAGTTATGAAAAACCCGAAAGCTTCTGCGCGCTGGGGCGCGCGGAGATAGACAGAAACAGCGCGATCGGCGTGTATTTGAGGGCGAACTAGACCATGTCTGACCTCCGCAAGATCAATATCGACGGTCACGAGATCGAGGTGGACGGCGCGATGACGCTGATCCAGGCCTGCGAGGAAGCCGGGATCGAGATCCCGCGCTTCTGCTATCACGAGCGGCTCTCGATCGCGGGCAATTGCCGTATGTGCCTTGTAGAGGTCGTCGGCGGGCCCCCGAAACCCGCCGCCTCCTGCGCGATGCAGGTGCGCGACCTTCGGCCCGGACCGGAAGGCCAGCCGCCGGTGGTCAAGACGAACTCGCCCATGGTGAAAAAGGCGCGCGAGGGGGTGATGGAGTTCCTGCTCATCAACCACCCACTTGACTGCCCGATTTGCGACCAGGGCGGCGAATGTGATTTGCAAGATCAGGCAATGGCTTATGGCGTGGACTTCAGCCGCTATCGCGAGCCAAAGCGTGCGGTTGACGATCTCGATCTCGGCCCGCTGGTCGAGACCCACATGACGCGCTGCATTTCGTGCACGCGCTGCGTGCGCTTCACGACCGAGGTGGCCGGCATCACCCAGATGGGTCAGACCGGGCGCGGTGAGGATTCCGAGATTACCGCCTATCTCGGTGAGACGCTGGACAGCAACCTGCAGGGCAACATCATCGACCTTTGCCCGGTGGGCGCGCTGGTATCGAAACCCTATGCGTTTACCGCGCGGCCCTGGGAGCTGACCAAGACCGAGACGGTGGACGTGATGGATGCGCTTGGATCCTCGATTCGGGTGGATACCAAGGGGCGCGAGGTGATGCGGATCCTGCCGCGCAACCATGATGGCGTGAACGAGGAGTGGATTTCCGACAAGACGCGCTTTGTCTGGGACGGTCTGCGCCGACAGCGTCTGGATCGGCCCTATATTCGCGAAAACGGCAAACTGCGTCCTGCCAGCTGGCCCGAAGCCTTGGGCAAGGCTGCGACTGCACTCAAGGGCGCCGAAAAGGCTGCAGGAATCGTTGGTGACCTGGTTTCGGTCGAGGCCGCCTTTGCACTCAAGCAGATGATCGAAGGGTTGGGCGGCGTCGTTGAGTGCCGAACCGATGGCGCGAAACTGCCGGCTGGCAACCGCGGGGCGTATGTCGGGACCGCGCGGATCGAGGATATCGACGAGAGCGGTGCGATCCTGCTGATCGGGGCCAACCCGCGCGACGAGGCGCCAGTGCTGAACGCGCGCATCCGCAAGGCATGGATTCGCGGCGCCCAAGTGGGCGTGATCGGGCCAAAGGTCGACCTGACCTATGATTACGATCACCTGGGTGATGACCGTGCGGCCCTGCAGAAGGCCGCCGGGGCGGCGAAGGACATCGCGGACAAGGCGCCCATCGTGATCGTCGGCCAGGGCGCACTGCGCGAGGCGGACGGTGCGGCGGTTCTGGCTGCAGCGCTCGAGCTGTGCCGCGGGGCGGGGGCCAAGGTGTTGGTGCTGCACACCGCTGCAAGCCGCGTTGGTGCCATGGATGTCGGCGCGGTTACCGAGCGTGGCATGGATGCGGTGAACGAGGCCGACGTGATCTACAACATCGGCGCGGACGAGGTCGAGATCGCCGAGGGCGCCTTTGTGATCTATCAGGGCAGCCATGGCGACCGTGGTGCGCACCGGGCCGACGTGATCCTGCCGGGCGCGGCCTGGACCGAAGAACCGGGCCTGTTCGTCAACACCGAGGGCCGGCCGCAACTTGCGCTGCGCTGCGGCTTCGCCCCGGGCGAGGCCAAGGATAACTGGGCCATCCTGCGCGCCCTGTCCGCCGAGGCGGGTGAGGCGTTGCCCTACGACACGCTCGCGCAGCTGCGCACCAAGCTTGTCGAGGCCGTGCCGCACCTGGCGCAGATCGACCAGGTGGCCGAAAACGAACTGTCGCCGCTGGAAGAGGGGCCGCTGGGCGATGCGAGCTTCCGCTACGCCGTCGGTGATTTCTACCTGACCAATCCGATCGCGCGGTCGAGCCAGCTGATGGCGGAACTGTCGCGCAACGCCCGTGCTCGGGCGGAGGCGCCGATCGCGGCGGAATGAGGATGAGCGTGGTGATCCCTGTCCTGGCCCTTGCCGCCTGTGCCGAGCCTCCGGCGCGGGACGAAGTGCCGTTCACGCCCGAATATCTGGGGGTGGATACGGGTCTGCTGGACGGAGATCTCGTGCGTTTCGACGTCGCCATGACGGGTGCGCGTGACGGACAGGATGTGGATGATTACGCCGAATGTGCAGCCGCTCAATACGCGCTGATCCGGGGCTACGGATTCGCGCGGCATTTGCGCACGAATATCGAGGAAAAGGGTGGCGTGTGGCGCGCAGATGCTGTTTACACCATCTCGCCATCCCTGCCGCAGGGACTGAAGACCATCGACGCCGAGATCGTGGTCCAGAACTGCGCGGAAAACGGAATACCCACGGTGTGAGGACCTATGGCTGAATTCTTTACCACCCCGGGCGGCATAGCTCTGATCATACTGGCGCAGGTGCTGGCGGTCGTGGGTTTCGTGATGCTATCGATGCTCTTCCTAGTCTACGGCGACCGCAAGATCTGGGCCGCCGTTCAGATGCGGCGCGGGCCGAACGTCGTGGGCGCCTATGGCTTGTTGCAGACGGTGGCCGATGCGCTGAAATACGTGGTCAAGGAGGTCGTTATCCCGGCGGGTGCGGATCGCACCGTGTTCATCCTTGCACCGATGGCGAGCTTCGTTCTGGCGCTGATGGCCTGGGCGGTGATCCCGTTCAACGACGGGTGGGTCGTCAGCGACATCAACGTGGCCATTCTCTATGTCTTCGCGGTTTCCTCGCTTGAGGTGTACGGCGTGATCATGGGGGGCTGGGCCTCGAACTCGAAATACCCGTTCCTGGGGAGCCTGCGTTCGGCGGCGCAGATGATATCTTACGAGGTGTCCATCGGCCTGATCATCATCGGCGTCATCATCTCGACCGGATCGATGAATTTCGGTGCCATCGTCGCGGCACAGGACGGCAATCTGGGCTTTTTCAACTGGTACTGGCTGCCGCATCTGCCGATGGTCTTCCTGTTCTTCATCTCGGCGCTGGCCGAGACGAACCGGCCTCCTTTCGACCTTCCCGAAGCGGAGTCGGAACTGGTGGCAGGCTACCAGGTCGAGTATTCCTCGACGCCGTTCCTGCTGTTCATGGCCGGCGAATACATCGCCATCTTCCTGATGTGCGCGCTGACATCGCTGCTGTTCTTCGGTGGCTGGCTGTCGCCCATCCCGGGGCTGCCTGACGGCGTTCTGTGGATGATCGCCAAAATGGCATTCTTCTTCTTCCTCTTCGCGATGGTGAAGGCGATCACGCCGCGCTATCGCTATGACCAGCTGATGCGGCTGGGATGGAAGGTGTTCCTTCCGTTCAGCCTCTTCTGGGTGGTCTTTGTCGCATTCGCGGCCCGTTTCGACTGGTTCTGGGGCGCCTTCGCCCGCTGGCCGATTGGAGGTTAAGCATGACGCAGATCGACTATACCCGTGCAGCCAAGTACTTTTTGCTGCAGGATTTCTGGCAGGGCATGAAGCTGGGGCTGAAGTACTTCTTTGCGCCCAAGGCAACCGTGAACTATCCGCATGAGAAGGGGCCGCTGTCGCCGCGGTTCCGGGGCGAGCACGCGCTGCGCCGCTATCCCAATGGCGAGGAGCGCTGCATCGCGTGCAAGCTGTGCGAGGCGATCTGTCCCGCGCAGGCGATCACCATCGATGCAGAGCCGCGCGAGGACGGCAGCCGACGCACCACGCGCTATGACATCGACATGACCAAGTGCATCTATTGCGGTTTTTGCCAGGAGGCCTGCCCGGTTGATGCCATCGTCGAGGGGCCGAACTTCGAGTTCGCGACGGAGACACGCGAAGAGCTGTTCTATGACAAGCAGAAGCTGCTGGAGAATGGCGAGCGGTGGGAAGCCGAGATTGCCCGCAACCTCGAACTGGATGCGCCATACCGATGAGCGAGACGCCCAGGAACCCCTTCGAGGTCATGATGCAGCAGGCGCATGAGATGGCGCGGGCGATGAACCCGGCGCTCGAAAGCTTTTCGCCCAAGGGGTTCGAGGCGCTTTGGCCGACCATGCCCAAGGACATGATGGAGATGATGTTCGGCAATGCAGTCAACAAGGAGGGGCTGGACGCCAAGACCCGCCTTTTGTTGACGCTGGCCGGGTTGACCATGCAGGGCGCGCAGGCTGATACGGCCGTTCGCCAAACCGTGCGCCACCTGATCGAGGCGGGCGCGCGCAAGCAGGAAATCGTCGAGGCGATCGGGCAGATGTCGGTCTTTGCCGGCATTCCCGCGATGACCCGTGCACTGGACCTGGCCAAGGAAGTGATGGACGAGAAAGAGGACACCGACCAATGAGCGCCTTCGCCTTTTACCTCTTCGCGATCAGCACCGTCACCGGGGGCCTGTTTACCGTGATCTCGCGCCAACCGGTTCATTCGGTGCTTTGGCTGATCCTTGCATTCATCTCGTCAGCCGGGCTGTTCGTGCTGCTGGGCGCCGAGTTCGTGGCGATGCTTCTTGTGATCGTCTATGTCGGCGCGGTTGCGGTTCTGTTCCTTTTCGTCGTGATGATGCTGGACGTGGATTTCGCCGAGTTGAAGGCCGAAATGGCGCGATACATGCCGCTGGCCCTGCTGATCGGTGTCGTCATCCTCATGCAGTTCGTCATGGCCTTTGGCGCGTGGGAAAGCGCACCGCTTGCCGCCCAGAACATGGCGCAGCCCGTGCCGACCGAACGCCACAACACCGAGGCCTTGGGCGTCATCCTTTATGACCAGTATTTCCTGCTCTTCCAACTGGCCGGTCTGATCCTGCTGGTTGCGATGATCGGGGCCATCGTGCTGACCCTGCGCCACCGCAGCGATATCAAGCGGCAGGACATCCTTGCTCAGATCTATCGCGATCCGGCCAAGGCGATGGAACTGAAAGACGTGAAACCGGGGCAGGGGCTGTGACCGCGCGCTCCCGGAACGTCGCCGCTGCGGGGATCATCACCGCGGTTTCGGTGGCGAATGGATATTGCAACGGGTAGCAAGCCCGGAGGGACGTTAGATGATCGGATTGGAACATTACCTGACGGTGGCGGCGGTGCTGTTCGTCATCGGGATTTTCGGGCTCTTTCTCAATCGAAAGAACGTGATCATCCTGCTGATGAGCATCGAGCTGATGCTGCTTGCGGTGAACATCAACCTTGTCGCCTTTTCCGCCTTTCTCGGGGATCTGGTCGGCCAGGTCTTCACTCTCTTCGTTCTGACGGTGGCCGCTGCCGAGGCCGCGATCGGTCTGGCGATCCTTGTCTGTTTCTTCCGTAATCGCGGCACCATCGCGGTCGAAGACGTCAACGTGATGAAGGGGTAAGCCGCCATGGAAACCATCATCCTCTTCGCCCCGCTGGTGGGCGCGATCATCTGCGGCTTCGGCTGGAAGTTCATAGGTGAAAAGGCGGCGCTCTGGACGGCTACCGGGCTTTTGTTCCTCGCCTGCCTTCTGAGCTGGATCGTCTTTTTCTCGTTCAACGGCGAAACCCAGCAGATCGAGATCCTGCGCTGGATCGAAAGCGGTTCGCTCTCAACCTCCTGGGCGATCCGTCTGGACCGGCTTACCGCGATCATGCTGATCGTGGTGACCACAGTATCGGCGCTCGTGCATCTCTACAGCTTCGGCTACATGGATCATGACGCGAACTTTCGGACCGGCGAGACGTACAAACCGCGCTTCTTTGCCTACCTGTCGTTCTTCACCTTCGCGATGCTGATGCTGGTGACGGCGGATAACCTCGTTCAGATGTTCTTTGGGTGGGAAGGCGTGGGCGTCGCATCCTATCTGCTGATCGGGTTCTACTATCGCAAGCCAAGCGCAAATGCCGCGGCGATGAAGGCCTTCATCGTCAACCGGGTCGGCGATTTCGGCTATGCGCTGGGGATCTTTGCGCTGTTCTTCCTTGTCGACAGCATCAGCTTCGACGACATTTTCGCCGCGATGCCCGAGTTGGCGGAGACACAGCTGACTTTCCTCTGGGGTGAATGGTCGGCGGTCGAGGTGGTCGGGATCCTGCTGTTCATCGGTGCGATGGGCAAGTCGGCGCAGCTGATCCTGCACACCTGGCTGCCCGACGCGATGGAAGGCCCGACACCGGTATCGGCGCTGATCCATGCCGCAACGATGGTCACGGCGGGCGTGTTTCTCGTTTGCCGGATGTCGCCGCTTTACGAGTTCGCAGATGGTGCTGCGGCCTTTATCACCGTGCTGGGCGCAACGACCGCGTTTTTCGCGGCGACCGTGGGGCTTGTCCAGACGGACATCAAGCGTGTGATCGCGTACTCGACCTGTTCGCAGCTCGGCTACATGTTCGTGGCGGCCGGTGTCGGCATGTATTCGGCGGCCATGTTCCACCTGTTCACGCATGCCTTCTTCAAGGCGCTTCTGTTCCTCGGGGCCGGTTCTGTCATCCACGCGATGCATCATGAACAGGACATGATGAACTATGGCGCGTTGCGGAAGAAGATCCCCTATACCTTCTGGGCGATGATGATCGGCACGCTCGCGATCACCGGTGTAGGTATCCCGCTGACGACCATCGGCTTTGCCGGGTTCCTGTCCAAGGACGCCATCATCGAAAGCGCCTATGCCGGTGGGTCGGGATACGGGTTCTGGCTTCTTGTGATCGCGGCGGCCATGACTTCTTTCTATTCCTGGCGCCTGATCTTCCTGACCTTTTACGGCGAGCAGCGGGGTGATCGGCATACGCACGAACACGCGCATGAAAGCCCCAGGGTGATGCTGGTTCCGCTCGGTGTGCTGAGCGTGGGCGCGGTCTTTGCCGGGATGATCTGGTACAGCAACTTTTTTGGTCACGCGGACCAGGTCGGCAAGTTCTACGGGATCCCCGTCGCCGAAGCCGGAGCGCATGGCGAGGACGCGGCGCATGGAGCCTCCGGCGAGGATACGGTTTCGACCGATGCCCATGCCGAGGAGGGTGCGCACGCCTCGGACGAGGCACATGGCGAGGAACACGGAGACGGGCATGGCGGCGACCATCACTACGCCTTTGTCGGGCAACCGGGTGAGGGGGCTTTGTACATGGCGCCCGACAACACCGTGCTGGACGATGCGCATGCGGCGCCGAAATGGGTCAAGGTTTCGCCGTTCGTGGCGATGGTTCTTGGGCTTGGCCTGGCCTACCTGTTCTACATCGTTAACCCGTCGCTTCCCGGTCGCCTGGCCGAGAACCAGCGGCCTCTCTACCTGTTCCTGAAAAACAAGTGGTATTTCGACGAGCTTTACGACGTCGTCTTCGTCAAACCCGCCGTGATGATCGGGCGCTTCCTGTGGAAACGGGGTGACGGCAACACGATCGACGGGGCGATCAACGGCGTGTCGATGGGGATCGTGCCTTACCTGACCCGCCTCGCGGGCCGGGCGCAGTCGGGATATATCTTCACCTATGCCTTCTACATGGTGCTGGGCATCGCCGCGCTTGTCACCTGGATGTCGATCGGCGGGGGAGCGCAATAATGGATAACATCCTTTCCATCGTCACCTTCATCCCGGCGCTCGCGGCGGCCATTCTTGCGCTGTTCCTGCGGGGCGAGGATGCCGCGGCGCAAAAGAACGCCAAATGGGTGGCGCTGTTTGCGACAACTGTGACCTTCCTCGTCTCCATCGGGATCTACACGGGTTTCGATCCGAACGACACGGGCTTCCAGATGGTGGAAGAGGCCGAGTGGATGTTCGGCCTGAAATACAAGATGGGCGTGGATGGCATCAGCGTTCTGTTCGTTTTGCTGACCACCTTCATCATGCCGCTGACCATCCTCGCCAGTTGGGAGGTCACGACCCGCGTCAAGGAATACATGATCGCGTTCCTGCTGCTTGAGACGCTGATGCTGGGCGTGTTCATGGCGCTCGATCTGGTGCTGTTCTACCTGTTCTTCGAGGCGGGGCTGATCCCGATGTTCCTGATCATCGGTATCTGGGGCGGCAAGGACCGCATCTATGCGTCGTTCAAGTTCTTCCTCTACACCTTCCTCGGCTCGGTTCTGATGCTGGTGGCCATGGTTGCGATGTATGCCGATGCGGGAACGACCGATATCGAGGCGCTGATGAGTCATCAGTTCTCCTCCGAAGGGTTCTCGGTGCTCGGCCTCTATATCGTCGGCGGAGCCCAGACCCTGATGTTCCTCGCTTTCTTTGCGAGCTTCGCGGTCAAGATGCCGATGTGGCCGGTTCATACTTGGCTGCCCGACGCGCACGTTCAGGCGCCGACGGCGGGGTCGGTCGTGCTGGCCGCGATCCTTTTGAAGATGGGCGGCTACGGGTTTCTGCGTTTCTCGCTGCCGATGTTCCCGGTGGGGACGGAGGTGATGAGCACCTTCATCCTGTGGCTCTCGGCGATCGCTGTGGTCTACACTTCGCTGGTTGCGCTG
The DNA here is from genome assembly GCF_042648365.1 of Lutimaribacter marinistellae. Lineage (NCBI taxonomy): Bacteria > Pseudomonadati > Pseudomonadota > Alphaproteobacteria > Rhodobacterales > Roseobacteraceae > Lutimaribacter > Lutimaribacter marinistellae. Next base: position 416,535 of record NZ_JBHRXI010000017.1, read on the forward strand.
GTGCAGGAAGACATGAAGAAGCTGATCGCATATTCCTCGGTCGCGCATATGGGCTTTGTCACGATGGGTATCTTTGCCGCGAACCAGCAGGGTGTCGATGGCGCGATCTTCCAGATGCTTAGCCATGGGTTCATCTCGGCGGCGCTGTTCCTGTGCGTCGGCGTGATCTATGACCGGATGCACACGCGCGACATCGACGCCTATGGCGGGCTGGTGAACCGGATGCCTGCCTACGCGCTGGTCTTCATGCTGTTCACCATGGCAAATGTCGGCTTGCCCGGCACGAGCGGTTTCATCGGTGAATTCCTGACTCTGATGGGTGCCTTCCAGGTCAACACCTGGGTGACCGCCGTGGCCGCGACCGGTGTGATCTTCTCGGCGGGATACGCGCTGTGGCTCTACCGGCGGGTCGTGTTCGGCGACCTGATCAAGGAGAGCCTGAAGGCGATCACCGACATGAACACGCGCGAGCGGGCGATATTTACCCCGCTTATCGTGATGACCATCCTGTTGGGCGTCTACCCGTCGCTGGTGACCGATGTGATCGGTCCGTCGACCGAGGCGCTTGTACAGAACTATGACTCCGCGCTGGCGGCGGCCGAGGCCGCGACCCAGCACGCTGCGAATTGAGGGGGACGGAGATGATCCAGTCCGATCTGAGCGTGATCCTGCCCGAGGTCATCCTGGCCGTTTACGCCATGCTGGCATTGATTGGCGCGGTCTATACGACAAAGGATGCGCTGGCCCCGGTCCTGACTTGGGTAACTGCCGGCATCATGGCCGTGCTGGCGATCTGGATCGCGATGAGCGGCGAGGGCGTCAACGTGGCCTTTGGCGGCATGTTCGTCGATGACGGCTTTGCCCGTTTCGCCAAGGTTGCCATCCTGCTGTCCGCGGCAATCGTCATGGTGATGAGCCAGGAATACATGCATCGCCGCGGCCTGCTGCGGTTCGAGTACCCTGTGCTGATCGCGCTGGCCTCTGTCGGGATGATGATGATGGTCAGCGCCGGCGACTTGATGGCGCTCTATATGGGGCTCGAGCTGCAGTCGCTTTCGCTTTACGTCGTTGCCTCGCTGCGTCGTGACAGCGCCAAATCGACCGAGGCTGGTCTCAAGTATTTCGTGCTTGGCGCTTTGAGCTCGGGCCTGCTTCTCTACGGTGCATCGCTTGTCTACGGCTATGCCGGCACGACGCTGTTTTCCGGGATCATCCAGACCGCGACGGCGGGCGAAGTTTCGCTTGGTCTGCTATTCGGTCTGATCTTTCTGATATCGGGCCTGGCCTTCAAGGTCTCGGCCGTCCCGTTCCATATGTGGACACCGGACGTCTATGAGGGTGCACCGACACCGGTTACCGCCTTTTTCGCCACGGCACCCAAGGTTGCGGCGATGGCTCTGTTCGCCCGCCTCCTGCATGACGCCTTTGGCGGCGCGGTGGCGGATTGGCAGCAGGTTATCGTTCTGCTGTCGGTTTTGTCGATGTTCCTGGGCGGTATCGCGGCGATCGGGCAGCGCGACATCAAGCGCCTGATGGCCTTTTCGTCCATCGCGCATATGGGGTATGCGCTGATCGGTCTGGCGGCCGGGACCGCGGCAGGTGTGCAGGCGATGCTGATCTACCTTGCCGTTTATGTCACGATGAACGTGGGCACCTTTGCCTTTATCCTGATGATGGAGCGCGATGGCAAGCCGGTCACCGATATCGACGCCTTGCGGCAATACGCGCGGCGCGAACCCGGCGCGGCGCTGGCAGTGCTGATCCTGATGTTTTCGCTTGCGGGCGTGCCGCCGATGCTGGGTTTTTTCGCCAAGTTCGGTGTGTGGCAAGCAGGTGTTGCGGCGGATCTTACTGGGCTGGTGATCGCCTCGGCCATCGCGTCGGTCATCGGGGCGTATTATTACCTCAGGATCGTGTTCTACATGTATTTCGGGGCCGAAAACGATCAGCCGATCGATACGCGGTCGACGCCGATCCTTTGGGGGGCACTGATGGCCTCTGCCGCGCTGATGCTCGTCGGGGTTGTGTACCAGTTCGGCATCGAAGGTGCGGCAGCGGCAGCGGCAGCGACGCTTGTCAACTGATCCGATGCCGAAAGGGCGCGCCGGCAGCGTCGGTACTTTATGCGGGTGCCCGGTGTCCAATGAACGAACCTTGGGCGTTTGCAGAACCCGGCGCGAAACAGGACAGCCATCATGAGCGCGTGGCCAGACGGATATGGTCTGCACGTGCTGGAGGAGGTCGACAGCACACTTGACGAGGCTGCACGGATCGCTCCACGGATGGCGGGGCCGGTCTGGATCATGGCGCGGCGGCAGACCAAAGGCCGCGGACGACGCGCCCGGGCATGGGCTGATCCGGCGGGAAACCTGTCCTCGACCCTCGTGATGCGACCCGAGGGAACACCTGCACAGGCGGCGTTGCGCAGTTTCGTGGCGGCCCTTGCCCTGTTCGACGCCGTGGTCGCTGCTACCGGGCGGGCGCAGGGCCTCGCCCTGAAATGGCCGAATGATGTCTTGCTGAACGGGGGTAAACTGGCCGGTATCCTGCTTGAAAGCAGTGGGAGTGGTCAGGGACTGGGGCATCTGGCCATCGGCATCGGCGTGAACCTTGCCGAAGCGCCCGCGCCCGAGGTGGTGGAACCCGGAGCGGTTCGGCCGGTTTCACTCCTATCCGAGACAGGTGTGGCCGTGACACCAGACGAGTTTCTGACCGAACTGGCCGCGGCTTATGCCCGGTTCGAAACGCAGTTCAGGACGCATGGTTTTGGGCCGATCCGTTTGGCCTGGTTGGACCGGGCCGCAAGACTGGGCGAAGTGATCACCGCGCGTACCGGGCGCAGTGAGACCACCGGAACGTTCGAGACGGTGGACGAGCAGGGCAACCTTGTCCTAAACACCGCCGAAGGCCGGGTGAGCATACCGGCTGCGGACATCTACTTCTGAAGGGGGCGGGCGATGCTGCTGGCCATTGATTGCGGCAATACTAACACCGTCTTCTCGATCTGGGATGGCGAGCGTTTCCTGTGCACGCTCAGAACGTCGACCCATCATGCGCGGACGGCCGACGCCTATTTCACCTGGTTTTCTACCCTTCTGAAGCATTATGGGATCGAGCCGGACATCACGGACGTCATCATCTCGTCCACCGTGCCGCGTGTCGTGTTCAACCTGCGTGTCTTTGCCGACCGGTTCTTTGGGTGCCGGCCGCTTGTCGTGGGCAAGCCCGAATGCCTTTTGCCCTTTGCCCCGCGCGTGGACGAGGGGACGCAGGTCGGCCCGGACCGTCTGGTGAATACGGCGGGTGCCTATGACCGCCATGGCGGCGATTTGGTCGTGGTGGATTTTGGTACCGCGACGACCTTTGACGTGGTGGCAAGTGACGGTGCTTACGTGGGTGGGGTGATCGCGCCGGGTGTGAACCTGAGCCTCGAAGCCTTGCACCTGGCTGCGGCGGCCCTGCCGCATGTCGACATCTCGAAACCGCAAAAGGTCATTGGCACCAACACGGTGGAATGCATGCAATCCGGCGTGTTCTGGGGATATGTCGGGCTGGTGCGTGAGATCTGTTCGCGCATCAAGGGCGAGTACGGCACACCGATGAAGGTGGTTTCGACAGGTGGGCTGGCCCCGCTGTTTCAGCAGACCGCCGACCTGTTCGACGCCTTCGAGGATGATTTGACGATGCACGGCCTGACCGTGATTCATCGCTATAACAAGGAAAATGGCTCGGCATGAGCAATGAACGACTGATTTACCTACCGCTCGGCGGCGCCGGCGAGATCGGCATGAACGCCTATGTTTACGGCTATGGAAAACCCGATGAGGAGCGACTGATCCTTGTCGATCTTGGCGTGGCCTTTCCGGATATGGACAGCACACCGGGGGTTGACCTGATCTTTGCCGACATGACCTGGCTGAAAGAGCGCCGGGACCGGCTGGAGGCGATCTTCGTCACCCACGCTCATGAGGATCATCTGGGCGCCGTGTCGCTGTGTTACGAAGAGCTACGCGCGCCGATTTACGCCCGTGCCTTCACGGCGAATCTTGCCCGTCGCAAGATGGAGGAGCGCGGACAACCGCAGGACGCGGTACGTGAAGTGGAGCCATGGCCTGAAACCGTGACTGCGGGACCGTTCACAGTAAGCTTTGCGCCGATCTCGCATTCGATCCCGGAAAGCAACGGACTGGTCATTGACAGCCCGGCAGGCCGTGTCGTGCATTCGGGCGATTTCAAGATCGACCCTGAACCAGTCGTTGGTGAACCCTTTGATCCTGACCTGTGGTCGGCCATTGCAAAGCCCGGGGTCAGGGCGTTGATCTGCGACTCGACCAACGTATTCTCGACCCATGCGGGGCGGTCCGAGTCGGAGCTGGGACCTGCACTCACCAAGCTGGTCGAGCAGGCCGACGGTATGGTCGTCGCCACGACGTTCGCCTCGAACGTGGCGCGGGTCAAGACACTGGCCGAGGCCGGAGAGCGGGCCGGACGGTCGATCGTTCTGCTTGGCCGGGCGATGAGACGCATGATCGAGGCAGCGATTGAGACTGGTGTCTTGACCGATTTTCCCCGCGTGATCGGACCGGAAGAGGCACAGGACATCCCGCGCAATCACCTGATGCTGATCGTGACCGGCAGCCAGGGGGAAAGACGTGCCGCCAGTGCACAGCTTTCGCGCGGCAAGTATCGCGGGATCGAACTGAAGGAGGGCGATCTTTTCCTGTTTTCGTCCAAGACGATTCCCGGAAACGAGCGGGATGTGATCCGTATCATCAACCAGTTGAGTGAAAAGGGCGTGGATGTCGTGGATGACAGCTCGGGCCTGTATCACGTATCGGGTCACGCCAACCGTCCCGATCTGGAGCGGATGCACCAGATCGTCGATCCGCAGATGATCGTTCCGATGCATGGCGAACACCGTCACTTGCGCGAGCATGTCAAACTGGCCGAAGCCAACGGGCGCACCGGGATCGTTGCCGTGAACGGTATGATGCTGGACCTGTCGGGAAATGCGCCCAAGGTGGCCGAATACATCGAGACGGGGCGGACCTATCTGGATGGCTCGATACAGGTTGGTGCGTTGGACGGGGTCATCCGCGACCGAATCCGGATGGCTCTCAACGGGCATGTCACGATTACCGTTATCCTCGATGAAGGGGACGAGCCGCTTGGCGAGCCGTGGTGCGATACGATGGGGCTGGCAGAGACCGGAAACTCTCGCGCTGCGCTGGTCGAGGTGATGGAGGAAGACCTCAACCAGTTCCTGATGCGGGCGGACCCGAAAACGCTGCGCGACGATGACAAGCTGGAGGAGGCCCTGCGCCGCATCGCACGCCAGACGGCGCAAACTGAAATCGGCAAAAAGCCCGAGGTGACGGTCGTCATCAGCCGGATGCGCTGAGGCGTTCTTTAGTGCGTGTCGGGCATCGGGTAACCGTGCAGTCGCAGAAACAGGCTCGCCTCGTCATTGTTGCGGAAATAGGGCACCGAGGCGGGCGGTTCTGGGTCTCGGGCCCGCGCGCCGACCTCGGCCAGCACCACCTCGGTGATGAAGGGCAGGTCGAACTTGCGCGCATCTTTCAGCGGGATCCACTGCAGATGCGATAGCTCGTCGCAAGCGTGGGTGAAATCATCCAGATCGCCCTGGATCTCGCTGGCGTCGACAAGGAAGAACCGCGCGTCGAAACGGCGGGGCCGGCCCGGCGGCGTCAGCGCCCGGAATACGAATTGCAAGCCATGCGCCGCCGGTAGGTGACCGGTCGCGGCAAAGCTCTGCCAGTCGCCTGGCACGGTGCCCGACCATTCGCCGGGCGTGCCGAGTATCAGGCCCGTCTCTTCCCACAGTTCGCGGATGGCGGCGGCGGCTAGCGGATGGGCGAGGTCTGCCTCGGACTGTTCGACCAGCCTTTCGCGGCAGATCTCGGGCAGAGGGGTTGCCAGCGGTATGTTCGCGTCGCCCGCATCCATGGCGCCACCGGGAAAGACGAACTTGTTCGGCATGAACGCCGCCTTGGCGCCGCGCTGGCCCATCAGGATAGCCGGTTCGTCCATCCGGTCGCGCAGCACGATGACTGTGGCCGCGTTTCTGATCGCGCTCTTGTCCTGAACCGTGGTGGCTTGTCCGTTCATGTATCCTCCTGACCCGGCGAAGGGTCAGGTGGTCTTGTCGAACCCGTGCATGCGCCGCGCCCATTGGAAGGCGACCACCGCTCCCTTCAATCTCGGCAGAAGGTAGAGCGAAAGCGCCAGACACCCAAGGGCAAAGATCGCGAATAGTGTAAGCGGCTCGGGGCGCCATTGGACGTATGCGATATGCAGAAGTGGCGCCATCAAGTGGCCCACGATCAGGATGGTCAGATAGGCCGGTCCGTCATCCGCGCGGTGATGGTACAACTCCTCGCCGCATTCCGGGCAGGCGTCATTCACCTTGAGATAGCTGTGCAGGATTGCTCCCTTGCCGCAATTGGGACATTTGCGCCGAAAGCCGGTAAAAAGGGCGGGCCAGATCGGGCGTTCGGCCAGATCGCCGCGGAGGGTTTGTTCGCTCATGCTCTGCCTCGCTTTGCTGGGATCGGGCCGTTTGGGTCCGTCGAAGTCTGAGATAGAGATTTCATCTGCAGGAAGGAAGGAGACATCCGGTCGCGTGGAAAATTTTTTGTTTTCCTTCGACGGAGAAGGCCGTGTCATGCGTTGAAGCTGTATGGTCGGACGGCAAGAGCCGTCGGCGGACCGCAACACCGACACGACAAGGGAAGACCGACAGATGAAACATGCAGGCTTTATCGCGGGGATCGTTTTGGCCGCCATGGCGGTGACAGCAAGCGGGGCGTTGGCCATGGGGCCAGGGCGCCAGATGATGAGCTTCGAGGAACTTGATACCGATGGCAACGGTGAGATCACCCGTGCCGAGATGGAAGGGCATCGCGCTGCGCGGTTTCAGGAAGCGGATACCGATGGCGACGGAAAATTGTCTCTGGACGAGATGCAGGCCCAGGCTCGGCAACGGGCTGACGTCCGAGCCCAAAGGATGATGGAGCATTTGGACGCCGACAAGGACGGTTTCCTGAACCCGGCCGAGATGCCGAAGCACGAGCGCGCCGGAAAGATGTTCGATCGGGCCGACCGCGACGGCAGCGGCGGCATCTCCAAGGCCGAGTTCGAAGAGGCCCAGGCGCGGATGAAGGACCACCGCATGAAGCGGCATGGCAATTCCGCGAAGGAGTGATCGCGCCCGATGCAGGACACTGGCCCGGATAAGGCTACAGGCCGCGGCGGAGTGACCGCCGCGGACCCACATGACGATGGGGCGCTGATAGTGGCGTTCGCCAATGGCGATGCCGAGGCCGCGCGCCTGCTGACCGGGCGACTTGGCCCGCGGGCCTATTCGGTGGCAATGCGGATGTTGGGTAACCGGGCCGAGGCCGAGGACGTCGCACAGGAGGCGATGATGCGTCTCTGGCGCGCTGCCGGGGACTGGCAACACGGCCAGGCGCGTGTATCGACATGGCTGTACCGCGTGGTGCTGAACCTGTGCCTCGACCTCAAACGGCGCAGGCGGACGGTGCATCTGGACGAGGTGCCCGAACCCGAGGATGGCGGGCGGAGTGCCGCCGATTCCATGCAGGAGGCAGCACGCAACGACGCGCTGCAATTGGCCCTTATGAGCCTGCCCGAGCGACAGCGGCAGGCGGTGGTTTTGCGCCACATCGAGGAACTGACAAATCCCGAGATCGCGGGGATCATGGATATCAGCGTCGAGGCGGTCGAAAGCTTGACCGCAAGGGGCAAGCGGGCTTTGGCGCGCAGCCTGCAGGAGCGACGAGATGAGCTGGGGTATGTTGATGGCTGAAGACCAGAAGGAACTCGACGAAATGTTTGCAGCGGCCCGGCGGGAAAGGATGCCTGCCGCGCTGGCCGATCGCATGGTCGCGGATGCTGCGCAGGTTCAGGCGGGCCGGGCGAAAGCTGCTCGGGTCAAACCCAAACGCCGCCCCGCGATCTGGGCGCAACTGCGCGAGGCCTTGGGCGGTTGGACGGGGATGGGAGGTCTTGCAACGGCTTGTGCCGCCGGTCTGTGGGTCGGGTTGGCACCGCCGGCCTTCATGCCCGATCCCGCGCAATTGGTTTATGAAAGCGAGCAAGAGCCCGACCTGTTCGGAGGAACGGACCTGGCGCTGCTTCTGGCGGAGGGAAATTGATGGGTGCTTCGGAACGAAAGAGTCCGCTGTGGATGCGGCTTCTTCTTGGTGTCTCTCTGGCAGCGAACTTGGCAGTCGCGGGGGTGGCGGTTGGCGCACTGCTTCGACATGGCGGTCCTGACCGTCATGGCCCCCCTCGTTCACTCGGCGTTGTCCTGTACCGTGCATTGCCCGAGGATGACCGCCGCGCGTTGCGCGCGGAAAATCGTGATCAACGTGGAGAACGCCGCTTGGAACAAGCCGATGCGCTGGAAACGATGCTGGGAGCCTTGCGCAACGAGCCCTTCGATCCAGCACCCATCATGGTGGTACTGCAAGAACAAGGCGAGGCGACGCGCGCCCGACACCTGGACGTGCAACAGCGCGTCGTCGCCTTGATCGCCGAGATGCCGGGACCGGAAAGGGCAGCTTTTGCTGACAGGATCGAGGATCTGGCCAACCGGCACAAGCCACGGAACTGAGTATCAGGCGGCGGGCAGGGCGCGTGACACGCGATTGCGCCCCGACCCCTTGGCTGCATAGAGAGCGCGGTCGGCCTGGTCCATCAACCGGGCCAAGAGTGCCTCTGGCGGATCTTCGACGAGGTGATCGGTGACAACGAGGCCAACACTCATCGTGACCGACAGTGGTTGCCCCCTTGCGGGCAGGAGAAACGGTCGGCATTCGATCGCGTGACACAGGTCTGACGCCAGCTGCTCTGCCATGGCGGACGTCTGAACAGGTTGGGCCAAGAGAAACTCCTCTCCTCCGACGCGGGCTGCCAAGGCCCCGTCCGCAAGCAGCGACGTCATGCGGCGGGAGGTCTCGATCAGGACGGTGTCGCCTGCAGCATGGCCAAAGCTGTCATTGATCCGTTTGAAATAGTCGAGGTCGGCCAACATGAACGCGAGGACCTGGCCCTTGGCGTGCGCTTCGCGAAGAAGTGAGTGGACTGCAGGGGCCGCGTAGCGGCGGTTATGCAGCCCGGTCATCGGATCGCGAACGGCCGCGCGCAGGCCTTCGCGGACCGAGTTGCGCATCCCATCAGCGCGAGCCTTGCGACGCAGCTGAGTCTCAAGCCGCAAAGCCAGTTCCTCGGCACCGAAGCCTAGGGACATCACGTCATCGGCCCCGCGATCAAGCGCTTCCGCGGCTAGGGTTCCGTCTCCAGCGGGAGCGACAGCGATCAGGGCCGCATTGCGCGTCAGGGCACGGGCGCGAAGGTCGGCCAGCAGGCGCAGACCCGAGCCGGTGCGGTCGATTTCGACGACCACAGCGTCAGGGCTTTCACGGTTCAACATTTTCAACACCCGGTCGGCGCGATGCAGCGCGATGCGGTGCCGTGAATGCGGTGCAAGCCAGTTTCGCCAAAGAGCGCCGGTGTCGGCCGAGTCGGTGATCAGCGCGATTTCAGCGGTTCGAGGTACGTCGAAATGTGCCGCAGGCTCTGACAGGCCCATCTCGGGGCGTCCTTCGTGAAGCCCGTCGGAGCGGCCATGACAACGAAGGAGGCTGCGGATACGGGCCAGCAGCATCGCATCGTCATATGGCTGGCCGATCACGTCATCGATTCCTGCCTCCAACGCTCTGAGGCGGGCGGTGCGGTCGTTCTGTGCGGTGATGGCAATGACAGGGATATCGGCGAGGTCGGCTTCGCCCTGCAGCAATTTGCGCAACTCGACGGCATTGCCGTCAGGAAGGCTCATCGCCGTCAGGATCAGGTCGGGCCGGGTCCGGCGTAGCAGCTTTTCAATCCCCTCGAGCCGGTCGCCCTGCACAACGTCGTACCAGGCTGCCCCAAGCTGGACTTTCAGCATGATACGATTGGTCGAGACGCCGTCGAGAACCAGTATCTTTCCCTTCACCGCCAGAGCCCTTCCGAGAGTTGTTTCCAATTCTTTACGAACTCTTTATTAGACTGGTTAATAAACCCTTTCCGAAACCGTGGACCCATCCCCGATATGCCGAATTCCGCCGATGCCGCCGAAACGCTTGCGTTGGGCGTACTTGCCTGGCTTGTCGCCAATGAAGACCTGTTGCCCGTCTTCCTGGGCGCGACTGGCGCCTCGGAGGCAGACCTGCGCGCGCGGGCAGGGGATAGGGATTTCCTGGTTTCCGTTCTGGATTTCCTCGTGATGGACGATCTCTGGGTGGTCGCCTTTTGTGATGCGACGGGCACTGCCTATGACCGGCCGGAGCGAGCGCGGGCGATGTTGGCGGGCGCGGCCGGCACGCATTGGACCTGATCGGAGGCGAGATGACGATCGAGGCGATCATTTTCGACAAGGACGGCACGCTGTTTGATTTTGCAGCGACCTGGTCTGCCTTTGCGCGCGCTTTGATCGAGCGGATCAGCGAGGGTGACACAAGCCGCGCCGAACGGATTGGTGCGCGGCTTGGCTTCGAGCTTGAGACCGGAACCTTTGCCCCCGACAGTGTGGTGATCGCGGCAACGCCCGCCGAGATCGCCGAGGTTCTGTATCCTGAATTGCCGCGGATGAGCAGCGCCGAGATCGTCGACATGTTGAATGACGAGGCAGAACGTGCGCCGCAGGTCGAAGCGGTCGAACTGGTCACTTTTCTGAGCGATCTGCGGACCCGCGGTTTGCGCCTCGGGGTTGCCACCAACGATGCCGAGGCCCCGGCGTTGGCACATCTCGGGGCGGCAGGCGTACAGGATCGGTTCGACTTCATTGCCGGGTTCGACAGCGGTTACGGGGCGAAACCGTTGCCGGGACAGTTGCTGGCCTTTGCCGACCACGTGGGCATTGCGCCGGAACGCGTGGCGATGGTGGGCGACAGCCTGCACGACCTTCTGGCAGGACGAGCGGCTGGTATGAGGACGATTGGCGTGCTGACGGGTATCGCACGCGAGGCAGACCTTTCAGCGCATGCGGATGTCGTCCTGCCGCATATCGGCCATATCCCGTCATGGTTGGAAGCGATCCGGCCCAGCAGCGAGATTTCCGGACTCTGATCTCAAAAACGACTGCGCCCGTCGCAAACGGAACGGCAGGTGCCGCTACGCTTTGGCCTTCTGGAGGACAAGGCGGCGTGGGAGGTTTTTGCCATGGCAGATGTTATGACGCGCAAGCGACGCGGCGGTGGTCGTGCGGGGGCAGCGGCCCGTCGTGGGGCGGCGGTGATCGACCAGATGCCTTGGCGCATCCCGGTCAATACGGACCGTCCGACAGAGCCGCTTGACGAGGACGGCATTCAGGCGATCCATGACGGCGCGATGCGCATCCTCGAAGAGATCGGTGTCGTATTCCTGAACGAAGAAGCACTGGGAATACTGCGCGAAGCCGGGTGCCGCGTCGAGGGCGACCTTGTCCGGATGGATCGCGATTTCGTCATGGAAATGGTAGGTCGGGCCCCAAGCGAATTCACCATCACGCCGCGCAACCCGGACCGAAAGATTACGATCGGCGGCAACAAGCTGCTATTCGGCAATGTCTCGTCGCCACCGAATTACTGGGATATGGAGATCGGAAGGAAGGTGCCCGGTACGCGCGAGCAATGCGCCAACCTGCTGAAGCTGACGCAGTACTTCAACTGCATCCATTTCGCCGGCGGTTATCCGGTAGAGCCGGTTGATATCCATGCCAGCATCCGGCATCTCGACGTGCTTTATGACAAGCTGACTTTGAGCGACAAGGTCATGCATGCCTACAGCCTCGGCAAGGAACGCGTCGAGGATGTCATGGAGATGGTGCGGATCGGCGGCGGGTGGAGCGACGAGGAGTTCGAGGCCACGCCGCGCATGTACACCAACATCAACTCCACGTCGCCGCTCAAGCATGACCACCCGATGATCGACGGTTGCCTTCGGATGGCCCGGCGCGGGCAGGGAATCGTGGTGACGCCATTTACCCTGGCCGGGGCGATGGCCCCGGTGACGATGGCGGGTGCCGTTGCGCAATCGCTGGCCGAGGCGCTGTGCGCCATCGCGTTGTTCCAGTACGTCCGCCCAGGTATTCCCTGCGTGATCGGCACCTTCACCTCGAACGTGGATATGAAAACCGGTGCACCCGCGTTCGGGACGCCGGAATACATGCGCTCGACCCAGATGACAGGGCAGATGGCCCGGTTCTACGGTTTGCCGATGCGTTCCTCCGGTGTTTGCGCAGCAAACGTGCCGGACGGACAGGCGATGTGGGAGACGTCCAATTCGCTCTGGGCTGCGGTGCAGAGCCGCTCCAACATGGTGTATCATGCGGCGGGATGGCTTGAGGGCGGGCTGATTGCCAGCCCGGAGAAGTTCATCATGGATTGCGAGATTCTCCAGCAGATCCAGCGCTACATGGAGCCGGAGGTGGTGGCGACCGGCCCCGACGAGATTGCGCTGGACGCAATCAAGGCGGTTGGAAACGAAGGGCATTTCTTTGGAATCCAACATACGCAGGACCGATACACCACGGCGTTCTACCAGCCGTTCCTGAGCGACTGGAAGAATTACGAAGGCTGGGAAGCGGCAGGCGGAATCTGGACGGCCGAGCGCGCCCATCACAAGTTCAAGGAGATTATTGGCAGCTTCGAGCCGCCGCCGATGGAAGACGGAATCCGTGAAGAGCTTGCCGATTTCGTCGCGCGCAGAAAGTCCGAAGGTGGCGCGCCCACCGATTTCTGACCGCTGAATCGCGCATGACCTTGCGCCCTTTCTCTGGTCGTTGCCACCGCCTGTCGATACGCTGCCTGTGAGAAGTCGCAAAAGGGCGCGGAACATGGACGGCGACCGGCAGAAGATCGAGAACCGCTTGTTGATGGCGCTCGCCGGGGCGGTCGCCGGCGCTGCGTTGTGGGTGCTGAGCGAACACTGGACCGATCCCGGTATCGACCCGGCGCTTTTCGTGGCGGCATTCGCATTTGTTACCGGCTATGCCACGGTCGCGCTTGCTCTGGCCGGGCCGGTCCCCTTGGCGCGGGCCTTGTGGGTCGCGCTTCTCGTTGTTGTTCCCTCCACCGTGTTGCTGAGTGTCGCCGGATTTCGCTACGAGGTCTCGACCGAGGTGCTTGACAGGCCACATATGTTGGTCGGCTGGGCGATCCTTGTCTTTTTCGCAACGCCTTTCTGTTCGGTCTGGGCACAGGACAGAAGCGCTGTTTTCTCATACGCGCAACTGTTCGAAACGGCGTGGACACTGACCGTCCGATACGCCCTGGCAGCGGTTTTCGTGCTGGGATTCTGGCTAGTTGTCTTTCTGTCCAGCGCGTTGTTGGAACTGGTCGAAATTGACGTGTTGCAACAATTGCTGCGCACTGACTGGCTCGTCTTCACGCTCAGCGGTGCGGTGATGGGACTTGCTCTGGCTGTTCTGCACGAGTTGCGGGACAGGCTGTCGCCTTTCCTCGTGCTGCGCCTGACACGGCTGCTTGTTCCCGTGGTTCTAGGCGTCATCGTGGTGTTCCTGGCGGCGTTGCCTTTGCGCGGATTGTCCCGTCTTTTCGGCGAGTTTTCCTCCGCAGGAACACTGATGGCGGTGACGATTGCCGCGATCACCCTCATCTCGACCGCACTTGATCGGGACCGCGCGCACGAGGTCGAAAGCCCCGGTTTGCGACTTGCCACGCGAATCCTCGCCGTACTTGTGCCGCTTCTGGCCGGGCTTGCACTCTGGGCGATCGTGTTGCGGGTCACGGCCTATGGCTGGACGCCGGAGCGTTGGTTGGCCGCATATGTGGCGGCGTTCCTGATGGCCTATTGCGTACTCTATGCGCTGGCGACGCCTTGGGCGCGCTGGACCTCGTACATTCGCATGATCAATGTCGCGATGGCGGGTGCCGTCATCTTCGGTTCTGCACTTTGGCTGACACCTGCAGTCCAGATCTATCGCATGTCGGCCAATAGCCAGCTTGACCGTTTCGCCCAAGGCAAAACGGAGGCGAGCGAACTGCCGCTTTGGCAGATGCATAACGATTGGGGGCGCGCAGGGCGTGCGGCTCTTGCCCGGCTAGAGGCGCAGGCCGACCCTGAATTGACCGACCTTGTCGCGCTTGCGCGCGAGGCTGAAAGCCGATTTGCGTATGATCGCGGGGCGCTTACGGCACGGCGTCCGGGGCGAGTCGAACGGTTGCTCACCCTGTTGCCCGTCCGTCCCGAGGGGGCAATGCTGAACCCTTCTGACATAGCAGGTCTGCCGGAGTTCCGACTGGAGGCGTTGATCGATGGGTGTCAGCGCAGCCTGCCTGATGGCCGTCCCGGCTGCGTGCTGATCCGGGGTACCTTCATGCCCAATGCACCCGCGGATGCCCAAGGCATGATATTGAGCCGGGTCGACGAGCAGCAGGTAGACGTGACATACATCTTGCATGACCGTCCCCAGGCACCCCGATTGCGTGGGGCGTTCGATCCCCTGAAAGAGGTCTGGCCGACACTATCGGTCGAGGATCTGACTGCCGCCCTGGATGGCGAATATTCTGTCGCGCCGTCCGGTGTGGAAGCTCTTTTTATCGGCGGTCATGTCCTTGCGCCGGGTGATTGACGCTAAAGAAGTCAAGTGTTGGAGGTTTGTTAAGGATTTTCCAGGCACAGTTCGTTAACGCAGAACCTGGGGACGGACATGCACGGGCTGGTCAACAGAGCCTTACAATCCTTCGTTTGCGGCAATTATGGCCACGATCGCTGGATTCGGATAACCGAAGCCGCACAGCTGGGCTTCGTAGAGTTCGAGGCAATGCTCCTCTATGACGACGCTACTTCCCTCCGCCTGCTCGACGCCATCTGTTCGGAACTCGCTCGGCCCCAGGAAGAGGTACTGGAAGATCTCGGTACGTATCTCGTCTCGAACCCGAGCACCGAGGCCCTGCGCAGGTTGTTGCGTTTCGGCGGAGTGAATTACCTGGAGTTCCTACACTCGCTCGATGATCTGTCGGACAGGGCAAGGCTTGCGGTTTCGGACCTGGTACTGCCGGCGCTCGAACTGCACGAACATGCACATGGCCGGTTCACTCTGAACTGCCATCCGGGATTGCCGGGCTATTCGTACGTGATGATGGGAATCCTTCGCACCATGGCGGACGACTACGGTGCTTTGGTCATGCTGGAACACGAGGGGCATGCGGGTGAGGGGGAACTTATCTCGATCACGCTGGTCGAAAGCGCATTTTCGGAAGGACGAAGCTTTGAGTTGGGGGTGAGAACGGGATGAGGCGAGAGGATCTGTCGTTGTTGCTCGCCCGGCTCTGCCCGATGAATGTTATGCTCGACAGAGCCGGGCGTGTGACGCATGTCGGTCCGACGCTGCAGAAGTTGCGCCCGGAAACCCTCATGATCGGTGAGCCGTTTCTGGACCATTTCGCGCTGATCCGGCCACGTTCAGTCACCTCGATGGCAGGGTTGCTCGAATCGACTGGTGCCAAGCTCCACCTGCGCTTTCGAGACGAGCCGGAAACCGCCTTGAAAGGCCAGATTGTTCCCTTGGACAGAGGCGAGGGCGCAGTGGTCAACCTGTCCTTTGGCATTTCTATCCTGGAGGCCGTCAAAGACTATGACCTCTCCAGCGCAGATTTCTCGGCGACGGATTTGGCGATCGAGCTCCTCTACCTGGTCGAGGCAAAGTCCGCAGCCATGGAGGCATCTCGTACGCTGAATCAGCGCTTGCAGGGTGCGATGATCGCTGCCGAAGAACGGGCGTTTACCGACACTTTGACCGGCTTGAAAAACCGAAGAGCCATGAACCACATCCTTTCGCGCTTGCTGGCCAGCGGTGCTCCGTTCGCCTTGATGCATCTGGATCTTGATTACTTCAAATCCGTGAATGACACGCTCGGTCACGCCGCAGGGGACCACGTGCTGCAACATGTTGCCCGGCTGATGGTGGAAGAAACCCGGAATGACGACACCGTGGCACGCATCGGAGGGGACGAGTTCGTTCTGATGTTTCGCAACCTGCATGATCGCGATCGGTTGAACGGCATCGCAGATAGGCTCATCGCGCGGCTGGAGGAGCCCATACCTTTTGGCGATGACATCTGCCGCATTTCGGCGAGCATTGGAACGGCGCTTTCGGCTCAATTCCGCGCGCCTGATGGAGCGCAGATCCTGCACGCGGCGGATATCGCGCTCTATGCAGCCAAGCGGCAGGGTAAAGCGTGTCACCGGTTTTTCGACCAAGAAACGCTTGGTGAAATTGATAACGAGATCCAAGCTCCCTGCCATACTGAAACTTGAGAAATTGCGATTTGTCATCCGGGATCAGCGACTTGCCGAGCGCGTAGGGTCAGGACTTCGGTAACGGGTCTCTCTCAGTCAAGAGATTTCGGCCAAGCGATTTGGTCCCGCCGACGGGCTATTCCTGCTCGGTCGATCCGCTCGACGTCTCGCGGC
>NZ_JBHRXI010000018.1:0-1556 GCF_042648365.1 Lutimaribacter marinistellae
GGACTTCGGTAACGGGTCTCTCTCAGTCAAGAGATTTCGGCCAAGCGATTTGGTCCCGCCGACGGGCTATTCCTGCTCGGTCGATCCGCTCGACGTCTCGCGGCTCTTTCGTGAGATCCTTGGGGAACATGCTTCGGTCCGTGGTCAGCCGCGACGGCTGCCGACATGATGCTGGTTCGATGCAGTTCCGGCGTGCCCATCTCATTGGCGTGCTCAGCGTGGCTGGCGACGGTCCAGACCCCGACATCACCGGAACCGCGTCCCTTCGGGACCTCGTGAGCCTACAATCAGGCAGGCGAAGTGGTCAGGCTCAATTGGTCGGCGCAACCTCTATCCTGAAGGTCGATCCGTCGATCCACATGCGATGCAACACGACAGCAATACGGCGAGCCAGGGCAACCATCGCGCGTTTCCGTCCGCGGCGTTTGGCAACATGGGATGCCCATGTCCGGAGTGCGTTGCCACGCCCGCGATACAGCATGACCGTAGCAGCCTGACACAGGGCACGCCTTAGGTTCACATCCCCGGCTTTGGTGATGCCGCCTGATACATCCCGCTCTCCAGACTGACTGCGAGAGGGCGTTAGACCAACCCAAGGACCGACATTCTTCGAAGAACGGAAGCGCGACGGGTCATCGACGGCGGATCGGAAGGTAAGTGCGACGACGGCTCCAACGCCCGGCATGGTCATCAAGCGCAGACAAACGGGGTCTTCGGAAGCCATCTGTCGGACCAGCTTCTCCAGCCCTGCCAGTTCCTGGCGCAAGGCCGCGCGAACGCGCAGCATGGGTGCGGCCGCGGCTTCAAGCATCGTGTTCGCTTCGACCAGCTCCCAGATCCGTGCCTCGAACCTGCCGCGCGAGATGGCGCCCACCTTGAGCCCGAAGTTCCTAAGCAGCCCGCGCAGGGACATCTCCAAGGCGATCATGTTCCCCTGGATGGCCTTGCGCGCCGCCAAAACCGCGCGCACTTCCTGAGCAGAGACCGACTTGCAGTGGACCGGTCGGAACCAGCCGAGGTGCAACAGGCGCGCGATCCCTTCCGCATCGCGCCTGTCGGTCTTGATGGGCATGGCCTTGAGTGCACCCTTCACCTGCCGGGTTTCCATCAGGACGGCAGGCAGGCCGATCTCCTTCATCGCACGGTGCAGCCATTGCGACAGCGGACCAGCTTCGAGACCGACCGCTTCAACGGTTCCTTCGAGACCCTCGAGCAAGCTGATCAGCGGCTCCGGCTCGCTGATCACCTCCACCTCTTCTATAATCTTTCCATGCTCCGTGAGCACGCAAACCGCAGTTTTCGCCAGCGATACGTCCAGCCCGACAAACAGCTTCATCCCGTCAACCTCCATAAAATCTGATACGGGAATGGCAGCTGCAATTCCGATATCCGGCAAGCGGTAACGGTCGTGAAGCGTCCGGCCCGTTACGGCATCTCATAGCCAGTAGATGACAATTGCAGCGAGGGCGATGGCTGATAGGAAGACCTTCGGGCAGCGGTCGTATCGGGTTGCGACACGTCGCCAATCCTTCAGCCTGCCGAACATGATCTCGATC
>NZ_JBHRXI010000019.1:0-2097 GCF_042648365.1 Lutimaribacter marinistellae
GAGCAGCTCCGCCGGCACCAGCGGCGTCGGATCGTCGGTCTCGTCCGGCACCGTGTCCGGCAGGCTGTCATCGATCGTCACATCCCCCTCGGGCGTGACGCGGAGGCTGAGCGGGATGGCGGCGCCGGTGGCATCCTCGTTGGTTGCGGCGCGCAGTGTGCCGGCCAGTGTCAGCCCGTCGGCGTCGGGGCTTTCGGTGGAGTAATCGGTGGGCAGTGTCAGGCTGAGGGCCTGGTACTGCGCCAGGGTGCCGGTGAAGGTCAGCGTGCCGCCGGCGGCGGGGTCATATGCGATGGTTGCGGCGGGCACGCCGGCGCTGGTGACGCCGGGGGGCAGGCCCTGCAGGGTCAGGACCACGCCGGTGACGGCTTCGGAGCCGTCGCTGTCGCTGGTGCCGACGGTCCAGGCGTCGGAGGGGGTGAGGGTGACCGGGGCGTCGGTCTCGGCGGTGACCAGTTCGTCGGCGGCAAGCTCGAGATCGCCGGCCGGGCGCACCAGGAGGGTTTGATCGGTGGCGACCCGGGCCTCTGGGCCGATCGCCGTGACGGTCCAGTCGAGGGTGCCGGACCAGTCGCCGGGCAGGGTCATCGCCAGCGCGCGGGCCGCGGCCATCGACCCGGTCCAGAGCCCTGTTGCGGTCTCGAAGCTGCCGGTGGAGAAGGTTGCGCCGGTGGGCAGCGCGCCGGGGGCGAAGGCGATCTCGACGGTGGTGGTGTCCTCGGAGCCGTCGGCATCGGTTGCGGCCACGGCGATGCCGAGGGCGACGGTGACGCCCTGGCCGTCGATGCCGTCGCCATCCTCGATCGCGGTCAGCCGCGCCGGCGCGGCGAGTGTGACGTCGGGTTCGAAGGCGAGGGTCACGTCGAGCCGGGCCAGGCCGAGCCCGCCCTCGTCGGTGATCGCGCCGATATCGGCGTAGAGCGTGCTGGCGGGATTGGCGGTGGAGAAGTCGCGGGGCAGTTCGATCAGCAGCTGGCGATAGGCGGCCAGCGTGCCGAGGAAGGCCGGTCCGGAGGCCGGGGCCGGTGTGAAGCTGGCCCCGCCATCCTCGGAGATCCGGGCGCCGGGGGGCAGGCCGGTGAAGACCACCGCGACCAGCGCGACGGCTTCGGAGCCGTCGAGGTCGGTGGCGGCGGGCAGCACGCTGTCGGCCGGGCGGAAGGTGACGACGTCGTCGGTCTCGGCCAGCGCCAGCGTGGCATCTGCGATGGCCAGGTCGCCTTCCTGGTGCACCACCACGGGCACGGTGCCGTTGGCGGTGCCGTCGGTGGTGGTCACCTCGAGGGTTGCCGCGAGCGTCGTGGCGGGGCTTTCGGTGGAGAAGTCGGCGGGCAGGATCAGCCGCACGTCGCCGGGATCCGTCGTGTCGCCTGCCGCCCAGTCGAAGCGGAAGGTGACGGTGCCGTCGGGCGCGGTGTCGAACCGGCCTGCCGGTGCGCCGGTGCCGTCGGTGGCCGCGGTGCCCGCGGGCAGGCCCGGCAGCGCGAAGGACAGCGCCGTCACGGCCTCGTCGGGATCGCTGACCAGGACCGAGATGAAGGCCGAGAGCAGCAGTTCGACCGGGGCGTCGGTCTCGTCGGTCACCACCGTGCCGTCGATCTCGATATCGGGGGTCGGGGTGATCACGATGCCCTGGCTGGAGCTCTCGACGCCCTCGGGCGTGCGCACTTCGATCTTGCTCAGGATCGCGCCGTTGTAATCGCCGGGCAGGCCCAGCACCAGCGCGTTGGCCTCGGCCACGGTTCCGGTCCACAGCTCGCCGGCCAGCGTGCCGCCATTGACCGTCGCGCCTGCCGGCAGGCCGGCCAGGCGCACCGTGACCACGGCGGCGAAGCGGGGGTCGGACGGGTCGGCGGTCTCCGAGCCATCGGCATCGGTGATGTCGATCTCGATCCCCAGGTCCACGGCCACGCCCTGTGTCGAGTTGGCCACGCCATCGTCCTCGGCGGCGGTGAGCCGGGCGGGGGCGGAGAGGGTGATATCCTCTGTGGCGCCGATCTCGATCTGTCGCGTTGCGGTTGCGGTTCCGTCTGTTGGGGTGTCGGTTGCGGGGTCCTGGTCCTCGTCGGTCTGTGTGTTGAGGGTGAGGGTTATGGG
>NZ_JBHRXI010000020.1:0-756 GCF_042648365.1 Lutimaribacter marinistellae
CGCGTGGCAGACCCGCCCGCAGGTCTCGGCCGCGATCAGCGTGGTGCCCGATCCGCAGAACGGCTCGTAAACGACCTGTCCCGGGCTCGCGTTGTTCAGCATCGCCCTTGTGACTTAGCTGTGGGCGTGTCCTCTCCTGGCTTCATTGCCAGTTGAAGGCTTCCTTAGTTCCTGTCGGCTGGTGAGCCCTTGAGCGAAGGCATAGGACGAGCAGCCCCAGCGATCTTGCCGGGACCGGTCCCACTGCCTTCGGCTGTCCGTGTCGGCCGGAGCCGCCCCGTCGCTTCAGGCCCCCGAGGTCGTGACGACCCTCGCCTCAAGGTCGGCCGCTACTTGCGACACCGGGTCTGGTGCCGGGGGACGCGCTTCGGCCTTTCGGACTGCGCCTGGCATTTGTCCCCGCCCCGTGGTGTGCCGTCCGAATTTCGGCGCCACGGTCATGTAACCCTCCACCGATACGGGCCAAGCGCGTGCGCAAAACGATGCGGGCCTAGCAAAGTCAATATAATATCCATCCTAAACTATTGGAATATATTCATTTTATGACATCTCCCGACAATCACCGACACATGCATGTTGATCGAGCTTTTGTAGCCTCGTCCGTTTGAAGCAGAGAAAGTTGGAAACGGGCGCCGGATCGGGCGGATCTGGGCTACACAACCCGGTCGATCGGAGCGGTACTGCGGCTTCGCAAAGGAGGCAGACATGACGACCCACGATCCGATCCCCGCGCGCCTCGCGGCGCTCAAGACCGCG
>NZ_JBHRXI010000021.1:0-1846 GCF_042648365.1 Lutimaribacter marinistellae
CGGACAAGACTGCCAAGGCCATCGACGCGGAGCCGGACGTTCAGCCCATCCGTGCAGATGTCAACGCGCTCGACCAGCAGCGCCACGATGCGCGCCTGTTCGGCAGGGAATAGCTCGTCCCACAGCGGGTCGAGTTGCTGCAGGGCTGCGCGCGCGTCGGCTTCGGAAATGTCGTCGGCGTTTGTGCGCGCGGCCTTCCACGTGCCCGCGACGATTTCGGGCTGGCGGAACACGGTGCGCAGCTGGTCGATGACGGTCGCCTCGATCTCGCCCGCCGGCACGCGGCCGACCGGGCACGAACCCGCACCATGCTTCAGCACCGTCTGGCTGACATAGTAGCGGTAGCGCCGGTCAGCCTTACGCGTGTGCGTTGGCGAGAAGGCCGCGCCGTCAGGCCCGAAGAGCAGCCCCTTGAGCAGCGCGGGTGTCTCGGCGCGGGTGCGGGCGGCGCGCTTTCGGGGGCTCTCCTGTAGAATGGCGTGGACACGGTCCCACGTCTCGCGGTCGATGATGGCATCGTGCTCGCCTGGGTAGCTGTCGCCCTTGTGGACCGCTTCGCCGACATAGGCGCGGTTGTTGAGCATCCGGTAGAGGTACTTCTTGTCGATCCGGTTGCCCTTCGGGGTACGGATGCCGCGTTTCGCGACCTCGCGTGCCAGTTCGGTGCCCGATCCAATCTCGAGGAAGCGGGCGAAGATCCAGCGGACATGCGCCGCGCGTTCCTCGTCGATGACCAGCTTCCGGTTCTCCACCCGGTAGCCATAGGGCGGTACGCCGCCCATCCACATGCCCTTGCGCCGGGAGGCAGCGACCTTGTCGCGGATGCGTTCGGCGGTCACCTCGCGCTCGAACTGGGCGAAGCTGAGCAGGATGTTCAGTGTCAGCCGCCCCATCGACGTAGTGGTGTTGAAGCTCTGCGTCACGGAGATGAAGGTCACGCCGTTCCGGTCGAACACCTCGACCAGCTTGGCGAAATCGGCAAGCGAGCGGCTCAGGCGGTCGATCTTGTAGACCACCACCACGTCGACGAGCCCGTCCTCGATGTCCTCCAGCATCCGCTTCAATCCGGGCCGGTCCAGCGTGCCGCCCGAGATGCCGCCGTCGTCATATTGATCACGGACCAGCGCCCAGCCCTCGGAGCGCTGGCTGGCGATATAGGCCTCGCAGGCTTCCCGCTGGGCGTGGAGCGAGTTGAACTCCTGCTCCAGCCCGTCCTCGGTGGATTTGCGGGTGTAGATCGCGCAGCGGCGCTTGATCTTCACATCGGTCATCCCCGGCCTCGCTGACGCTTCTCCCGGCCCGACGCTTGCGCGTCGTGCGTACAGCGCTGCGAAGGCTCCACCGGAGCCTCCGCTGGCCTGCGGCCACCGCGCTTTAACCCAAAGAAGACGAGCCCGTTCCAGCGGGTCCCGGTGATTGCCCGTGCGATGGCCGACAGCGACTTGTAGGGGCGACCCTGCCAGTCGAAGCCGTCCGAGGTGACGGTGACGACATGCTCGACGCCTTGCCATTCGCGGATCAGCCGGGTGCCGGCGATGGGCATGGTGTCGGGGCGGACGCGGCTCTTCTTCCGGTCGCTGCCATCGAGTTCCTCACCCAGCCTCTCCAGCCGGCGGACCGTCTCGGGCTTCAGCCCGCCATAGGTCAGTTCCTGGATGCGGTAGGCCAGCCGGCTCTCCAGGTAGCGGCGGTTGAACGGCGGTGGCTCGCTGTCGAAGAGCTCGCGCCATTGCGCCTTCAACTCCGGCGTCGTCGCGGTCTTGAGCGCCGCGAGGCGCGCGGGGATCGGATCGTGGGTCGTCATGTCTGCCTCCTTTGCGAAGCCGCAGTACCGCTCCGATCGACC
>NZ_JBHRXI010000022.1:0-4406 GCF_042648365.1 Lutimaribacter marinistellae
GCGACTGGAACGATTGATCGTTCCAAAGATCAGTTGGGCAAAATTTATCAATAACTTAGCGACCGGAGAACGTTCGACCCCGGTCCTGCCCGCTCCGCCACTTGCCCCCGCGAAAGCGTTCTCCCGCTCCGGCTGCGGCCGGATTTTTCCGTTGTTTTCGAGGGTTATACGGGACGGGGCGAGCACTGGCCCCTGCGCAAGACAGCCAAAATAGTTCTCTCAAGGGCCGTATTCTCCAGACCTCATGACTGCGCCGATTTGGTGAATAGCTTGCAAGGTGCTGAAAAACCATGCCTTTGCGGAGCAACGGGCCAAACACTTCGACGCTGGTGGTACTCGTCGAGATGGAACAGAAATCGAACGTTCAACTATTCAGTCGTTCGCTATGACACGTCTGAATAATCGGGCCGCGGGATATTGCCGTCGAAAATGATCTGGCCGTTTGCCGGAGTTCATTCGCCATTCCGGGAGGGGCTACCAGCGGAACCTTTCAATATCTGTCGCGCTCAGGCTGTGGCCGATTTCGGCGACTGCGGTGGATTGCATCTGCGCCGTCAGCCGTCCTGTCACCAGGATGGGCTCCCAAAGCGACCCGTTCGGCCATGGCTTCTGTGCTTCTACAAAGACAAGCTGGTTCGGTGGCGGGGGCGGGACATGGATGCAGGCTCCGACATAGGGAACGAGGACGAAGCTGGTTACGCCGGCTGCTGTCAATTCTAGTGGCAGGAGATATCCCGGCAGCCGGACCAGAGCGCCATCCAGTTCGAGATTCAGTTTGGTGGCGTTCTCGTCGAAGATTGGTGCCCATGTATCGGCCACGACATCCATGTCGCCCTTTCCGATGATCTGGGCATAGGGCACGCCAGCGGGAATCAGGTCTTCCCAAAGGATGTCGAGGACGTTCGCGCGGGCAATCCGTGGCACGAGAATTGTGACGACGCCAGCGTATAGTAGAGTTCGCCGGGTCGGAAGGCTGTCGTCTGTCATGTTGTAACCGTCATTCCGTCCGCTCTTTGTGAAGGCAGGTCCGGTTGCCCGGCCGGCTTACTGAAGTCGGGGGAGAATCTGCATCCTGCGAATGGCCGCTGCCGGCGCTCGTGTCAGGCTAGCGCTGCTGCATCGCCGCAAGGCAACTCAGCGCCCATAGTTGCCGATCAATTCTCGTTCGGCGTTGGTTGCCTCCAACCAGTTTCCCACCTTGATCAAAATCAACGCGGGGTCCCCCCTTCGTGCCGCAAAACTCGATGCAAAGGGAGCAAGAATTTGCTTGTAAACCAAACTTTCAACTGCTGCGCCAGGGCGGAATTGCAGGTCTGGCGAGGCGTTCCGCTTATCTGGCGCTTGTCGGCGACAAGGCTTGGCCACCGACCTTCGTACCACCGGAGGCCCGAACCTGAGGCTAGCTGCGAGCAGCAATGTTCCGGCAACGGCAAATGGGGGTTCATCGACTCCGACAGGAACGAAGTGATCCTGGCGGAGTTCGATTTCGCATCGGGTTTCAGGAGCGGCGCATCCGCCGTCAATGTCGATGGTTGGCGAAAATCAACGTTCAGGGTGTGAGATGCTTGGATCGTTCCCATCGAGGAAAGCCTTCGGGCTTTGTGTAACATTCTGGGTCGGATTGACGGGTTATGACACCTCAGCCGAGCAATCCGAACTGATCGGCAGATATGCGGTAGAGTACACCCACGAAACTGAACAGGGAGCCAATGGCGCGGTTTGCCTGGATGGCTCCGGAACCTTTGAGGTCTTGCCCTCGCTGACTGTCAGGGGGGTCATCACCAACTCGGACGGTCAGGAAATCACTTACGGAAAGGCAAAGCTAAACGGGAACCAGGTGACCGGCAGTTTCTTGATACAGGGAAAGGACGTTGGCGATTTCTCCGGAGCGTATGCCGATGGTCGATGGCGCGGTGACTACCACGCGATCAACGGGTGCTCGGGCACTTGGCGAGGCGAGAAATCCGAAGCCCCTATCGACCTGGACGAAAGCACAAAACAGAAGGTGATCGACTCGTTTTTCGACGGGAACTACACCGCAGCCCTGAGCACACTCGAGATACTGGCGCAGCAGGGCGATGCCAGAGCCCGGTATGTCCTGGCGTTTGCATACGAAAACGGGCTCGGCAAGGAAACGGACCTGCAAGAGGCCGTGCGTTGGTACAGCAAGGCCGCGGATGGCGGGCATCTCAAAGCAATGGTCAGGCTTGGCGAACTGTACGCCGTGGGATTTGCCGTCGAAGAACAAAGTGACGAACTTGCTGTCATGTACATGCGCAAAGCGGCAATGCGCAGGGATCCGGAAGCGCTTCACTTCATGGGAATGTTCTTCACCTGGGGAATCCTTGGTGTGCGCAGAGATACAGATCAGGCACTTCCTTTCTTCTGGCTGGCGGCGGCACAGGGCCTGGAACCGTCGATCAGCCAAAGGGCGGCATTGGAAGTCTCCGAAGGTGGAAAGCAGGCTCTCTTCGCCGAGATGGCACGAACGCGGGAACAGGAGGAACCAGGGCGTGTCGCTACCCTTGCCAGTCACCAGACGTGCCTCGACAGCCTTAAGAGCCAGTCCTTTCAGGCGGCTTCTATGTATCTCGCTCTGATCGTAGCCGAGGAACGTGAAGACTATTTCTTCGCGGCGCTCCTTGGTGGCAGCGACGAATACTCTCCCCTCGGCGAAAGCTACTGGGAATGCAGCGGTCGAACTCTGAGTATTTGGTTTTGATCCTTAACCCTTGTTGGGATGGTCGCTAATCTGGAGCCGGTATCCCAGGAGTTGGCTGGCAGCGGCAAACCGACACTCAGTCCGCGATGAAACGTCAGCACCGAGATGGCGGCGTTCCATCCGAAGGGGCCTCCCCACCTCCTCCTCCGGGGCATTCGCCGTGACCTGCCTGAGTTCCCCAACTTGCTGACAATCCACAAGGTAGCTGTCGTGCACAGACAGAACCGGGATACCCTTCCGGGTCAAGTGGGTGTGGATGATGGCGGTTAAGGGTCGGTTTGGATTCCGGCCAAAATTCTTCGCATGATTTACCAGAAACGGGAATTCCGCTGCAGTGCCGCGCGAATTCGATGCGACGTGTGCGAAAGGATGCAGGGTCAGCGAAGTTCGAAATTCCAAGGCCCGGTTTGTCCGCGGCCCGGTCGTTCAGCGTGAGACGCGACTACGATTCCTGACAAAATTAGTCGGATGGCAGCAGGGAGCCCGAAGCGGTCCAAACAATTTTTAGTAAAGCCGGTTCTCTTCGTCATCCGTATGGATGACCTGAACGTCTTCGACTGTCTGCTCCCGATCAACTGTGCCGACGACCCATTCAGCAAGCGTGGGTGCCGTACCTCGTGATGGCCAATGGTCAGGATGCCAAAGCCGCGAGCGAATAAACGACTTCGAACAGTGCATGAAGACTTCTTCGACATCCACGACCATAGCAAGCAAAGGCTGCTTGTCGTTTATGGACAGGCGTTCGCTAATCTTCCGATCTTTCACAATGCGTGCTTCGCCGGCAACGCGAAGGGTATCGCCGTGACCAGGCACCACAAAGATGAGACCAACATTTGGGTCGGTCAAAAGGTTCACAAAACCGTCAACGCGATGATTGCCAAGCCGATCTGGAATAATGAGCGTCTTATCGTCAAACACTTCGACAAAACCGGCCGGATCGCCCTTGGGCGATACATCAATCAATCCTTGTGATGCCTTGGTCGCGGCAATCACGAACGGCGCGCAGGAAATAAATTTCTTCGCAACAGCATTTATTCGATCAGTAACCTTTAGGTCAGTGTTAGAACCCTTGTACTCGGGGAGCAGTTCTCGAAGCCGTTTTATGTCCGTGATTTCTTCATCGACCTGCAACATGTTGTGTTCCCTGAATTGAATGCTCTCGAAGCTACAAGCGGGAGGGAAACCACGCAACTGCAACGGCGGTTTTGTCGGCAGTGCCGTCGGTCGCCCAGCCTATCATGCTGCGCAGTGCGCCGACGGCCGGTTCGGTGAAGCTGCGATGCGGCAGGGCGGCTCCCAGGGAACGATCTTAGTCGCCCCGCGTCATTACAGGCTATGTCCGCATATCGCGCATTGCACCAGTTCGAACGGAGCGCAGCAAGTGACGCGATGGGCTCGTTCCGGTCGGTCACCGCAGTTTGCACGAACGGCCGCTTTAGCCAATCTGGCCGAAGTGGTCCGGCTGTGCCGTCCACGCCAACGAAAACGGTTCAAGCATCTTCGCCAGCGTCACGTCCGGCCCCTGCTTCCCGTCAAGGATCGCCTCGACGATGTCGGGCGCGAGCAGAGTCAGGCGCAAAACGCGCGTTATGTAGGAGGGTGCCATCCCCTCGCGCTCGGCCAGTTCGGCGATGGTGGCGTATTCGCCCGACTCCAGCATCCGCTTCCACCGGAACGCACGAGC
>NZ_JBHRXI010000023.1:0-8346 GCF_042648365.1 Lutimaribacter marinistellae
CTTGGCAGTCTTGTCCGCGAGATGCAGACCGAGCAGACGATGGCAGCCGAATGACCCGCGGCGCGCAGATCCCCGAGACGGTCACGCTCCATGTCCCTTTCCGCGTCGTGAAGCGCGGCGGGCGGAAGGAGATGCAGTTGCCGGACGGTCCCGTGCAGCCGCGACGGACAGACAGCACTCTGGTCAAGGCGCTGGCCCGCGCGTTCCGATGGAAGAAGATGCTGGAGTCGGGCGAGTACGCCACCATCGCCGAACTGGCGGAGCGCGAGGGGATTGCCTCCTCATACATGACGCGCGTCCTGCGCCTGACCCTGCTCGCGCCCGACATCGTCGAGGCGATCCTGGACGGGCATCAGGGGCCGGAGGTGACGTTGGCAAGGGCGCTGGAGCCGTTTCCTTTGGAGCGGACGGAGCAGCGCGAGCACTTCCGCTAGCGGCCCAAAGCTGTCGTTCGCTAGGCGCTTCGATTTCTGTACTGCGGACCGTAAACCGGACTTTCGCTGCAGCTAGTCGGCCTAGTCAGTACTACAGACGAGAGGGGCCTTAAGGACAACTGACACTACGTTGGGTTACGCTGAACTCTGGTTCGATATGCAGAATGCCGAAAGCTCAACAGATGGCTTGTCTGGCTGTGTTGCGGCGCAGCTTCAATGTGGTTCGTGGAGAGCGGGTTGGGTACCACACTGAATAGAGCAGGCTGCGTCGGGCTAAGCACTGCAGCACGCCTGAGAATAGCGCTTAGCCCGACATTTTTTGGCGGAAGCCTATCTAAATGTTGTCACCCCTGATTGCATCGCAAATTGCATCCGTCACGTCTTGTGTATTCGCGTCGCCGCCAACATCAGGCGTCATGACGCCGTCCGCACATACCTTCTCGACGGCCCGCATCAGCCGCTGCGCGGCATTGGCCTCGCCGATATGTTCAAGCATCTGCGCGGCTGTCCAGAATGTTGCAACTGGATTGGCAATGCCTTTCCCAGTGATGTCGAACGCAGAACCATGAATCGGTTCAAACATGGAAGGGTACCGCCGCTCCGGATCGATGTTTGCCGTTGGGGCAACGCCCAAAGACCCGGCCAGCGCACCTGCGAGGTCAGACAAGATGTCGGCATGTAGGTTCGTAGCGACAATTGTGTCCAAGCTCTGAGGGGATTTCACCATTCGCACTGTCATCGCGTCCACGAGCATTTTGTCCCATGTTACATCAGGAAAGTCGTTTGAAACCTCTTCTGCGATCTCATCCCACATGACCATGCCATGGCGCTGAGCGTTTGATTTGGTCACCACCGTTAGCAGCTTGCGGGGGCGGGATTGGGCGAGTTGAAAAGCGTAACGCATGATGCGGGTTACGCCGACCCGTGTAAAAACTGCGACCTCTGTTCCGACCTCTTCCGGAAGACCCCGATGCGCGCGACCGCCCATTCCGGCATACTCACCTTCTGAATTTTCGCGCACGATCACCCAATCAAGGTCCCCGGGCCCGACATTTGCCAAAGGCGCCTGGATTCCAGGTAAAATGCGGGTTGGACGCACGTTTGCGTATTGGTCAAAGCCTTGGCAGATCGGCAAGCGCAAACCCCAGAGCGTCAAGTGATCGGGAACATCAGGCGCGCCAACCGCTCCGAAAAAAATCGCATCAAAAGCTTTGAGCGTTTCCGTCCCATCTTCAGGCATCAACGCACCTTCGCGCTTGTAGCGTTCTGAGCCCCAATCGAAATGCGTAAACTCAAGCCGAAAGCTGCCATCGCGCTTGGCAAGCGCTTCAAGGGCCTGGACTCCTGCGGCGATGACTTCGGGTCCAATCCCATCGGCAGGAATTGCAGCGATTTTGTAGGTCTTCATGTCTTTCCCCTTTGGAAGCGAAGTCATGTGACATTCTCTTTGATAACGCTTCGTAGGTGTATCCGTGTTTGATGGACGTCAGGCAATCGCAGCTGTATCATATAAAAAATTCATATAATGGGGTCGAGATGGAACTGCGCCAACTTCGATGTCTGATTGCCGTGGCCGAGACACAGCATTTCGGTCGGGCTGCCCAGAAACTTGACATGCTCCCAGCCTCGTTCGGCAGACACATCAAGCTCCTGGAGGAGGGACTCGGTGGGCAACTCCTTGTCAGGACAACGCGGCATGTAGCGTTAACGGATGCAGGGCGCGAGTTCGTCGCTCAGGCGCGCGACTTGGTCGAGCGCGCCGATGAAATGGAGCGCATGTTTCGTGAGGGCACCAAAGGTAAGTCGCGCATTCTTCGTATCGGCGCTATTGACAGCGCCGCTGCGGGATTGATGCCGCAACTTCTTCCGAAGGTCCGCGAAGCTTTTCCCGAAATCGACGTCGAGCTCTTGGAGCAAAAGACAATTCGTTTGCTGCCAAGACTGTTATCGGGCCGTTTGGACATCGCGATTGTTCGCCCCCCGGAAGTCCCGGACGGACGGCTAGAATTTATGCCGATCTTTTCGGAAACTGCTGTTGTTGCCATGCCAGAGGATCATCCCCTTGCAGCGCGAAAAATGGTGTCTGTGGCGGATCTTGCCGATCAGCCCTTAATTGTTCCGGATCGCGCCTCTCGGCCGCATAGCCACGATTTGACGATAAAGCTGTTTCTCGAGGCGGGATACACAGCCCGGATTGCCCAAATCGCCGAAGAAAAACAAACGATCGTCAGCCTGGTCAGCACAGGCGTTGGACTCGCAATTGTTCCCAAATGGGCCTCGCGCCTGGCGGTCGGAGGCGTCAGTTTTGTAACCTTGAATGGGTCGACGGATATTGCAAAACAGAGCCTTGCTCTGTCAGCAGTTTGGCTCAGAGAAACGCGGCATGAGTCCCGTGACGCGTTCTTGCGAGTTCTTCAAGAGAACTTGCTGGAGCTTTCACGGACTGCGTGAGGCACATTATATCAATAATTTGTATAACCGCCGATGCATCCAAGGCGCTGGTGTCAAGCAAAACAAAAATACTAGAATCTTTTGAATGGCTAGACACGTGCGGCTTGATCCCCATTTCGGCCGCAAGAGCTCACATCTCGGGAGGAAACACATGACCATCAAGATACTCGTCGCTCTGGCGGCTTCGACGACGCTTTTTGCAGGCGCAGCCTTCGCTGACGGCCACACCGCTGATTGGCCGGAAAGCTTTACCATCGGGACCGGCTCTCAGGGTGGCACATATTTCGGATATGGCTCCGGTTGGGGCGGCATCGTTTCTGAGGCGACCGGCGTTTCTGGTGGTGCTGAAGTCACCGGTGGCCCAATGCAAAACATGTCGCTCGTCCATGCGGGCGATCTGGCATTCGGCATGACCACCATGGGTCCCGCAGCAGAGTCTATTGCTGGGAACAACCCCATTGCACCGGGTCTGCAAATGACGGGCGCCTGCGCAATGTTCCCGATGTACCAGACGCCGTTCTCGATTACGGCCCTTTCGTCTTCTGGCATCGAAAGCATTGCTGACATCCCGGCTGGTGCGAAAATCGGCTTCGGCCCGGCGGGCTCGACATCGGACACTTACTTTCCGCGCATGATGGAAGAACTGGGTGTGGATTTCGAACGCCGCAACGGTGGCTGGTCAGATTTGGGTGGACAGTTGCAGGACGGTCTGCTCGACGTGATCGCGTTTGCCGCTGGTGTTCCAGTTCCGGCTGTTTCGCAGCTTGAAGTGCAAACCGACGTGAACATCATCGAGTTCACAGAAGAAGAGCAAGCGAAAATCACCGCCGCGTTCCCAGTGGCGCAGTTCGATATCGCAGCCGACACCTACCAGACCCTCGAGGCGCCTGCGCGCTCCGTGTCGATGTGGAACTTCGCAATCGCAAACTGCGACCTGCCTGAAAGCTTCGTTTTCGAGGTTGTGAATGCGGTCATGTCTGACAACGAACGCATGGTTGCCACGCACAAGGCGGCGCGCTCCACTCTGCCTGAGTTTTGGGATCGCAACACCGTGATGAAATGGCACCCCGGTGCGGCCAAGTGGTTTATGGAAAACGCTGGCGCTGACATTCCGGCGGACATGATCCACGGCGGCTGATCGCTTTTGCCCCTGAGGCACTTTTAGACAAACGTATCCGCGCCTGACACACTTGGGCGCGGGTATTTTGTAAGCAGGCTGGCGACACGATGGTTCAGAAAGACACAGCACACGAGGACGATCACCTGATTGCAGATGGGGTGGACGAAGAGCCCATCGAAGGAAACCGTCGCCTGTTTGAAGGCCGCGGTCTTTTCATCATCGCTGCTGTGGCCACTCTCTACGCCGCGCTGCATATGATCGCCCTGAACGGCGTTTCGCTTTCGAACCTCATTGCTTTGCCAACAACCATCCAAGCAGAGCGCGCCGATGCTGCCGCTGATGCAGCCTTTGCCGATTTGCGCGCAACGCTCGGGCCCGTCGGCGAGGCGTTCGAAGGCAATTCGGTGCGCCGTCTTAAAGCCCTTGCCGAAGAGACGATGGCGACGGCTGAAAATGCCGACGAAATTGCGACCGGCATCGCCGCACTGGATGCGGCACGGGATCAAGCCGCTGCGCTCACACGTGAGGCGCGCGCCGTGCGCACAACGTGGTCCGAGAGGCTATGGTTCTTGCCGCAATTCCCACTGGAGACATGGAATTTCCGCATCCTCCACATCGGCGGAGCCCTGGCGCTCGGATTCTTGCTGTACGCTTCCAGCCAATTTGGCCCCGGCTTTGTTGCACGCGGATCGGGTTTGCAAATGGTCTCGGCCGCCTTACTCATCCCGGTTGCTTGGTCTGCATCTACCGTTTTTGGCTTTGCCAACTTCCTCGCCTCCGGCGATGCGGCTGAAGTCGGTGGCCGTGTGATCTGGATGTCCTTGCCCGAAGGCAGCGAACGTCTCGCGGCATTCCCGAGCTATACCGGCATCTTCGAAGCTGAGATCTGGCAATTCGGTCTGCCCCTGCTCGTGGCAACATTTGCCGCGATTGTGATCGGTTGGGTCGATCGGGTGGAGCGCAATCGTTTTGCCTTCTCCGACCTTGTCTTGGCGCTTTGCGGTCTCGTCGTAGCTTTCTATCTCGTTGTGGTTTACTCCACCGCCGCTCGCAACTCTGTGGGCACGGCAGAGGTGCCGATTGGGGTTGCCTTTGCGGCCACTGCAGGTGCTGCACTCATCATGGAACTGACCCGCCGCGTGGCTGGTCTTGCGCTTGTGATCATCACTGCCGTTTTCTTGATATACACCTTCACCGCCCACCTATTGCCCGGCATTCTCGCGGTTGAAAACGCTTACAGCTGGCAGCGGTTTTTTGGCCATGTCTATTCCGATGCTGGCATTCTGGGGCCGACGACGGCCGTGTCCTCGACCTACATCATCCTGTTCATCATCTTTGCGGCCTTCCTGCAGGCGTCAAAGGTTGGCGACTACTTCGTGAACTTTGCCTTCGCCGCAGCTGGTCGCGCGCGCGGCGGCCCGGCGAAAGTGGCGATCTTTGCATCCGGCCTGATGGGCATGATAAACGGCACGTCGGCGGGCAACGTGGTGGCGACCGGCTCTCTCACTATTCCGCTGATGAAGAAGGTTGGTTACCACAAGAAAACCTCAGGCGCAGTCGAGGCTGCGGCATCAACCGGTGGCCAGATCATGCCGCCGATCATGGGCGCAGGCGCCTTCATCATGGCAGAGATCACGGGCATCCCCTACCAGGAGATCGCCATCGCGGCGATCATTCCGGCAATTCTGTACTTCGTGTCGGTCTATTTCATGGTCGACTTCGAAGCCGCCAAGCTGGGCATGCGCGGCATGCGCGAGGACGAACTGCCGAAGTTCAACAAGATGGTTCGGCAGGTCTACCTGTTCATTCCGATCATCATCCTGATCTACGCTCTGTTCCTTGGCTACTCGGTCATCAGGGCAGGCACACTGGCAACGGTGGCGGCAGCGGTCGTCAGTTGGCTGACGCCGTTCCGCATGGGGCCACGGTCGA
The DNA here is from genome assembly GCF_042648365.1 of Lutimaribacter marinistellae. Lineage (NCBI taxonomy): Bacteria > Pseudomonadati > Pseudomonadota > Alphaproteobacteria > Rhodobacterales > Roseobacteraceae > Lutimaribacter > Lutimaribacter marinistellae. The sequence goes on from NZ_JBHRXI010000023.1 coordinate 5,938, forward strand.
TTCTAAAAGCGTTCGAATTGGCCGGCATCATGTCGATCCAGATCATCGCGGTCTGCGCCTGTGCGGGTATCATCGTGGGCGTGATCAGCCTGACCGGTGTCGGCGCGCGTTTCTCGGCTGTGCTTCTGGATCTGGCGGCCACATCGCAACTGCTGGCGCTGTTCTTCGCCATGTGCATCGCGATCCTGCTGGGCATGGGCATGCCAACCACAGCTGCCTACGCCGTGGCTGCATCAGTGGTTGCACCGGGTCTGGTGCAGCTGGGCATCCCACAGCTGACCGCGCATTTCTTCGTGTTCTACTTCGCTGTGCTGTCGGCCATTACGCCGCCCGTGGCTTTGGCCAGCTACGCAGCCGCCGGGATCAGCGGGGCCAACCCGATGGAGACTTCGGTCGCTTCCTTCAAGATCGGCATCGCTGCATTCATCGTACCGTTCATGTTCTTCTACAACAGCGCCCTTTTGATGGACGGCTCGTGGTTCGAAGTGGGACGCGCGGGCGTTACGGCGATCGTCGGCGTGTTCCTCCTGTCATCGGGCGTGCAAGGCTGGTTCATGGGCACCCGGTCTGCTTGGTTTATCCGACTGGGTCTTATCGTGGCCGCGCTCTTCATGATCGAAGGCGGCTGGGTCTCCGACCTCATCGGCGTCGGCCTGACCGTGGCGATGTTCCTGATCCAGCGCCTGTTCCATCCAGACCCTGATGCGCCCATTCCGGTGAGAGGCGCTGACTGACGCGTCAACAATACCCTTCAGGCCCGTTCCATTGGCTCTTCGAGTATCGGTCGCCGTGTGCCCAGCCAACGGGCAAAATGTGCTCGATCTCGACCTTCATCTCTTCTGTCAGAGCAATGCGGGCCCCCTCCATGCATTCTTCAAGGTGTCGTGCCGAGCGGGTGCCGGGGATCGCGATGATGTTGTCGTTTTGGGCCAGGCACCAAGCAATCGCCATGGCGGCAGTCGATGCACCATGATCGGCGGCGTATGCGCGGAATTGCGTGACTCTGGCCAAATTGAAAGAGAGGTTCGGTTCCTGGAAACGCGGGTTGTTCTTTCGAAAATCCTTCTCCGCAAATGCGGTTGGATCGGGGATATAGTCGGTCAACATACCCCGCCCGAGCGGGCAATAGGCGACAAAACCAACGCCCAGCTCTCGGCATGTTTGCAAAAGCCCGAGTTCAGGCAGGCGAGACCAGAGCGAATATTCGCTTTGCACCGCATCAACGGTCCCAACCGTGGCTGCCCGTCGAAGAGAGGACGGTGAGATTTCAGAGAAACCAATCCCCCCGATTTTGCCTTCTTTCTTCAGCTCCAAAAGCGTTTGCATGACGTCTTCAATTTCGACATCCGGATCTCGACGGTGAATGTAGAACAGGTCAACATGTTCCCGTTTTAGGCGTCGCAGCGAGCCTTCGAGCTGCTCTCGGAGGTAGTCTGACTTGTTGTTGAAACCGCGATTGCCATGTTCACGGTCGCGCCAAATCCCGGCTTTGGTTGCAATGCGAGTGTGATGATGCGCCGGCGACAGAAACCGTCCAAGGATTTCCTCACAGACGCCCAGTCCGTAGATGTTGGCTGTGTCGAGGTGCTCGACCCCTAAGTCGATCGCATGGGAAAGCGTTTCCCGCGCTTGGAATTCCGAAGATGGTCCATAAAACCCTCCGAAATTCATACATCCCAAGCCGATAGGAAAAACTGGTGATACCGAGTGAATCAACTGACGTCGTTGCATAGTGAAACCGTGCCAATTCTGCGTCAAAAGAACCAAGTCAAGGCAGCGTAGCCGAATACGGCCCCCCGAATGCCACCATTGGCGCTTTAAACGCAACGGTCAATCATTCGGGGCTTCGCTTTGGTAGGATTGCGCTTGCCGCGGCCATAAGTCCTTTGCAGGGTTTGGGGATTTGAACTTCAATTGAACGGCTGCTGTCGTCAGATGGGCTCTGTGCCAACGCACTTGCAGCGAAGGTCCGCATTCCGCCCTTCCTGTCGTGCTTCGAGGAGTGCTGCAGGTCAGCAGTCATGTACAGCTTCGAGCGACCAGCGAACGTTCGATTTCTGTTCCATCTACCGAGCGCCACTGGCATCGAAGTGTTCAGGTTGCCAGTCAGAAAAGCAGTTTGATTTCAGCGCGGTACAAGCTTTGCACCAAATTGGCGCAGTCATCAGATTCAGAGAATTTGGGCCTCAGAGAACGGTTTCGGGCCTGTTTATGCCGGACGAGGTGAATAGCCCAACCACTACAACCCTCGAAAACAAAAAGAAATTCCGGCCGCGGCGGCCAGCGGAGAAAGATTTGGCGAGGTCAAGTGGCGGAGCGGGCAGGACCGGGGTCGAACGTTCTCCGGTCGCTAAGTTATTGATAAATTTTGCCCAACTGATCTTTGGAACGATCAATCGTTCCAGTCGC
>NZ_JBHRXI010000024.1:0-2500 GCF_042648365.1 Lutimaribacter marinistellae
TGGCCCAGGAATATTGACCTGGTTCCCATCGCCTACGCCTTTCGGCCTCGGCTTAGGGGCCGGCTTACCCTGCTCAGATTAGCTTTAAGCAGGAACCCTTGGACTTTCGGCGAGAGTGTCTCTCACACTCTTTGTCGCTACTCATGTCATCATTCTCGCTAGTGATCGCTCCACGGGTCGCTCACGCGCCCGCTTCATCGCCAAACCCGGCCCTCCAATGATCCGTTGCCGGATCGAAGGGGGAATGGGTTTTATCACACTACGCTCTGCTACCGTGCTTTCGCACCCGAAGCTTCGGCTCATGGCTTGAGCCCCGTTACATCTTCGCCGCAGGACAACTTGTTTAGACCAGTGAGCTGTTACGCTATCTTTAAAGGATGGCTGCTTCTAAGCCAACCTCCTGGTTGTTTTGGTCGTCCCACCTGCTTTCCCACTTAGCCATGAATTGGGGGCCTTAGCTGTCGGTCAGGGTTGTTTCCCTCTCCACTACGGACGTTAGCATCCGCAGTGTGTCTGCCATCTAGTACTCCCGGGTATTCGGAGTTTGGTTAGGATCAGTAAGCCTGTGGGGCCCCATTACCCATCCAGTGCTCTACCCCCCGGGGTATTCGGATGACGCTCTACCTAAATAGATTTCGCAGAGAACCAGCTATCTCCGAGTTTGATTGGCCTTTCACCCCTAGGCACAGCTCATCCCGATCCTTTTCAACGGATGTGGGTTCGGCCCTCCAACAAGTGTTACCTTGTCTTCAGCCTGGCCATGCCTAGATCACTCGGTTTCGGGTCTGATCCCACGAACTCGACGCCCTATTAAGACTCGCTTTCGCTGCGCCTACACCTAACGGCTTAAGCTTGCACGTGAGACCAAGTCGATGACCCATTATACAAAAGGTACGCCGTCAGCTCGCAAGGAGCCTCCGACTGATTGTAGGCGTTCGGTTTCAGGTACTGTTTCACTCCCCTCGTCGGGGTGCTTTTCACCTTTCCCTCACGGTACTGGTTCGCTATCGGTCAGCAAGGAGTACTTAGCCTTCGAGGGTGGTCCCCCGATCTTCAGACAGGATTTCACGTGTCCCGCCCTACTTAATACGTCCCATCGAGCTTCGAATACGGGGCTGTCACCCGCTATGGCCATGCTTCCCAACATGTTCTTCTCACTCTCAAGGCTCGGCTGGTCCCCGTTCGCTCGCCGCTACTAGGGGAGTATCATTGATTTCCTTTCCTCCGGGTACTTAGATGTTTCAGTTCCCCGGGTTTGCTCTTAAAACCCTATGTATTCAGGTCTTAAGTACCTGTTCATGCACCCTATTGACCGGCATGGCCGACAATAGAGAACATTCAGGTGGGTTGCCCCATTCGGAGATCCCTGGATCAAAGCCTATTCTCGGCTCCCCAGAGCTTATCGCAGAGTATCACGTCCTTCATCGCCTCTTGCTGCCAAGGCATCCACCAAACGCCCTTCTCGCGCTTGATCTGATCCAGAAAGAGAAGGACTGAACCTCTTGAGATCGGAAGCTGGAACAACCGACCCTCGTTTCCGGACCAAAAGCATCACTTTCCCGTGCCCGCAAGGCGGGCACTTTTGGTTAGTGTACTTGACTTGGACAACTCTGTTCGTTTCAGCCGCGATACCTTCGAACGAGCGAGGAAGCACTCGGTTCGAAAGCCGCCCGCCAGAACCCTGGCGGGAACGACTGAGATAAACGCCACACTCGGCGTCCATCAAACAGTGTTGATTGATTTCTCTCTAAACGATGTCAATTGTATGCGTCCGATTGGACGGCAAAACACTCAATACAGTGTTTTACGGTCAAATCGGTGAGGTTGGCCCCGCTTCGTCGCTCTCGTGACTTTCGCTCACGCGAAGGCACTGTCACTTCGTTACACTTTGCTGCGCAAAGCGAACGGTGGTGGGTCGAGGAGGACTTGAACCTCCGACCTCACGCTTATCAGGCGTGCGCTCTAACCACCTGAGCTACCGACCCAGCTGATTTGCCAACAGGCAAATCGGCGTCGCCCTGGCAGGCTCCTTGCGCAGCAAGGATGCCGAGAAGGGCCGGCCCCGACGTGGTTAAGCAAGGGCCTTCATTCATGGTGGAGCCTAGGAGGATCGAACTCCTGACCTCCTGAATGCAAATCAGGCGCTCTCCCAGCTGAGCTAAGGCCCCTTGCCGGATCCTGCACCGCTGCAAGACCCTGATTTCCTGAAGAGATATGAGGACGGCCTGGTCCTTGGAGTTTGATCAGCTTTGATTGCTGATCTTGCTAAGTGCGTCACGTTGGTTTGCGCTACCGCTTCGCTACTTGAGCGCGTTGGCGACGACAAAATCAATCTAGACGCATCCTTAGAAAGGAGGTGATCCAGCCGCAGGTTCCCCTACGGCTACCTTGTTACGACTTCACCCCAGTCGCTGAGCCTACCGTGGCCAGCTGCCCCCCGTAAGGGTTGGCGCACCGTCTTCGGGTAGACCCAACTCCCATGGTGTGACGGGCGGTGTGT